>CAZFVQ010000022.1:0-60245 GCA_964522415.1 uncultured Rikenellaceae bacterium
TCCACCGAATGCCACCTCCCGATAGCTGGGTCGTAAAACCTTGCCCCGTAATCATCACAGTCAAGACTCACATATGCCAGTTAAGAGTTTCAAGCATCTTTTGGAGTTCTGGCAGACTCTTTGAAACAGTTTTCCAAATAATATCCGTGTCAACATCTATATAATCATGAATTAAAATATTTCTCATGCCTACCATGTCGGACCATGGCACTCCTGGGTTACTATCTCTCAATTCTACGGATACATGCCTGGCGGCTTCACCGATGATTTCAAGCTGGCGTATGACGGCATCCTGAGTTAAAAAGTCTTTTGAGAAAAACAGATAGTCTTTACCTTCGAGATAGGAATTTATCCTGTCAATACTCCTGAGGATATGCTCAATATAGATTTTGTCATCTTTCATTCAAAAATGATCTTCAGATCTTTATAAATGTAGTTCCTTAACTTTTCATTTTTCAATGAAGTTTCAGTTATAAGGTCAATCTCTCTACCCAGGATTTGTGACAGTTCCCTGTGTATTTTTGCAAGATCAAACAGTGAAATGGTTTCATGGAATTTCACAAGAATATCTATATCGCTCGCTGGGGTAAAATCCCGCCTGGCAAAAGAACCGAAAATGCCAATCCGTTCAGGATTATATGGCTTGAGGTAATCTATAATGCTGTTATTTATTTCATTAAGATCCATAACAATACAAATATAGTGTATTTATTTTCAGTTTTATCGTAGAAGTTCTGCTAACATTCTAGTTATAATGTGAATTAACAATTCAACAAGTCCGAAATTCACCCCGGTTATCGCCTGTTTGCGCTTCTCCAATAATGGCGTGGGGATTGTTCCGGCAAGCCATCACCATTATAAATTTCAGAGCCATCCATTGGCAGTTCAAGTAATGCCTTAATAAGCTGAATTCAGACGCTTTAATTCCGATTTGGCCCACAGATTACTCTCTGACAGGTCAACTGCCTTTCTGAGATTTTCAGCGGCCTGATCTGTATTGCCAAGTCCTTTGTATCCAAGGCCTTTTAATAAATAAATATTTGACAATATGGCATTTTCAGCTTCACGTTGTCCGAATTTTGCGAAGAAATCATCTGACGCTGCCGGCCGGTTCAGCTGCCTGTCTGCTTCGGCAAGCATTGAATTAAATATTCCCATTGCTTCATTTTTCTTACCAAGTTTAATATTGCTCATTCCCCGGTAATAGCTTATATATGCAGAACCGGGAGAACTCAGACCTGCACATGTTGCAAAGTGTTTTCGTGCGCTCGATTTATTTCCCAGTGCTTCATTGGCCAGACCCAAAAAATAATGAACCTGGATATTCCTGTTTCCTGCCCTGCTGCCGCTGGCTTCTTCCTCGGGTACCTGTGCAAGATTAAAATTATCCAGTGCTTTGTGGTAATTTTTCTCTTCCATGAATTTTATACCGAGCATCAGATGGGCATCTATAATGATGTCTCTCACCCTTCCGCTTCCCTCACGGTAGCTGAATTCCTTTCCGCCAAGATACTCAACAGCCTTACCGGCCTGTCCTCCAAGCGTAAGCACCGCTATCTGCCTGGCGAATGCATCATCCCTCCCGGAAACTGCCTCATTGCTTCCTTCAAACAATTTCAGTCTTCTTGCAATACTGGCATTGCTCATTTCATAAAGATTATCAAGCTCTTCATAATAAATAGCTTCGTCCTTTCTCAGTTCAATTGCCTTTTCGTATGCATTTATAGCCTTGAATCCATCGCCAAGGTGATTGTAATATCCCCAGCCGAGATTGCGGTAGGCAACCGCCAGTCCGGGCGCATGGCTGACGGACGTCTCCCATTGGGCTATTGCCCTGTCACGCTGGTTACGGTGATAAAAAATGTTTCCAAGGTAATAATGTGCTTTTCCGTCAGCGGGATTATATTTAAGTACTGTTTCAAGGACTTTGATCGTTTCAAGGCGGAAAGGAAAACAATAATCTTCCGGCTGTGCCGATCCTTCCCTGAAATATTTCTCTGCAAGAGTTTTATCTCCCTTCTTATCAGCCAGGTAACCAAGATAATAACTGATAATGGGATTTTTTCCGTTGAAACGCAAAAGGAGGTCCTCTGCTTCATCCATTAATCCGTCCTTTATATATCCTGTTGCAATCTCAAGATAATTCTGATCAAAATTTCTCATTTTCCTGTTTAAAGAAGCAAGTTCCCTTTCAGCCTTTTCTGTGTCTCCTGACTCTTTTGCAATAAGATAAGATTCGTTTGCAGCCCTGAAATCCAGGGGATCAGTTTGCAGGATCTGTTCCAGGACAGCCGCTGCAGCCGTGTAATCACCCATCTTCCTCAGAATGGATGCCTTGAGGGATATTGAACTGTTATTCCTGGTATTGGTGGCAAGTGATTCATTTATCTGATCCAGGGCTTTTTCCAGATCACCCCAGGACACAGATATCCTTGCAAGCTCAAGAAAGGAAGCTGTATGGAACTCATAATCCCACGAAGCCCTGTAAAGAGTATCAACCGCTTCATCATACAGGTCCAGTGCTTTTAAAACCAGACCCTGAAGATAAAGAGCTTCACAATCCACCGGTCGTGTATAATCCTTTGTCAGTCTTTTTATTGCCCTTCCCAGGTATTTTCTGGCATTATGGTAATCACCATTTTTAAGACAGATATTTCCTGCTGCCGTATTCGTGCGGATGTCACCGGGGTCACGACTGAGAGCTTCCTCATAGTAATCCATCGGATCATATCTCGAGTTATGAAACTGTTCAAGACGTTTCCCGGTAAGAAAAACCTCCTCAACTGTTGCAATATCTTTCGGAGCAGGAGGAGCTTCAACAATGCCGGGAAGCTTCTCCTGATATTCTTTTTCCTCAGGCCGGTAGGAAACAAGCATTTCCCCGGTCTCTGAGTCAGTCATCTCGGTATAAAGATCCGTCAGTTTGTACGGACCGTCTATTTTCACTGTTTGCGTGAATGTCCTGGCAGGAGAAATTTCCGTGAACTTTTCGAATACAATATTATCCCTGTTTTTTAAAATGATCCTTGCCCTGTTTACTTTTCCTGTGGAATAATAAGCAAGAAACACAGTATTTTTCTCCCTGGATTCAAGATTAACTGCACCATTGAGATTTGCATTTTTAAAACCCTGAATATCTTTTACAGGATACCAGTATTGCTGACTGATTTTTACTTCATAGGGCTTTATCCAGCTGTAATCAGGCTGATTGTCGGAAAAAGCACCTGTCATTATCTCCACATAGGGTCCTGCATTTTCTGTCAGCCGTGCTTCCGTAGCCTGTCCGCGCGGACCCGATCCCCATTCCCACAGTTTTGCTCCCTTTACTATGTTGTGATCACCGATGTGGACCGTGCCGCTCTGTTTGCCATGATCGTATGAACCCATGAAATCTTCCTTCAGATCATGTGCGAAATATGAATTGGCATTAACGGAATTTATCCACCAGCTTATATCCACACCCTTTGTAAAATCCTGTCTCTGATAAACTTCCGTTGATACCGGCCAGTGTGTAAAATCATTCTTTGCGTGATAGGTTGCAAACTGAACACTGGGAGGAAAAATAACCTGAAGATCCTTGTTGGTGTGAACGGCTACATTCGCCCAGTAAAGGAATGAATGAATAAAGGGTGTCGGATTATGGATCTTCAGTTCTGCCCGGAAATAGGATTTCCCCGGAAACGAAGTGATGCCAATGGTCCACCTGATCTGATGACGAGGTTCAGTCTCACCTATATAGATTGTTTTGCTCCCGTCTGCATTTTCAACAAGTTCATAATCCATGGGCAAAAAAGTTGAAGCCCTGTGATGATGCAGCACACACCATTCTATGCCTCCCGAAACCCAGGCACCGAGCATGCCGATGTTTGAAGGTTTAACCACGTCGTTTTTATAAATGAAATTGTATCCATTGGTCTTGTCTGTGGCATAATATAATTTGCCCCCTATTTCGGGAGTGACGCATAATTTTATATACTCATTCTCGAGCACCAGGGCTTTATATGCCTTGTCAACCCTCTGATTCAGGTAAGTATCATTCATTGCGTAGGGATAGACATGCCTGGCAGCTCCCTGATGGGTCTCATTGTTATAAAAAATGGGATTCTTATTGGATGGAGCTGCCAGATATGTTGGAATCACCCATTCCTCTTCCGAAACAGTAAGCTGTGCCGTCAGATTATTTACATGAAACGCAAGAAAAACAAGAACCAACAAGGATTTAAGAATCCAATTCTGCCTGAATAATACTTTTATGTTGAGGGCCATAAGAATGATTTTAAATTAGTTATACAATATCATCAGCATCAGTTTCAAAAATTAAAAAATACTAAAAATTCATAATTATCTCAAATTATTCCTTCGGTGCAGGACAATCTCCCTCATTCCGGACAATCAGGATTCCACATAACCAGGAATCCGCATAACCAGGAATCCACATTATCAGGCTCTCGTCCGGATACAGGGATCCTGAATAATATTTCATGTCAGAATTACTCTTTATATAACCTTCCCTGCCAGGTATCAAGTTCTTCGAGTCTCCTTTCTATCAGTCCGCTTATCTGGTCACTGCGCTTTTTCCCCCATAGTGAAACCGCAAGAAAGCGCGGAGGAGCTTCACCGGTAAAGCGTTCCACCACAATACGCGGATTCAGGCTCTCAAGGAAGGTTACAATAAAATCCAGATACTCCTCCCAGCTGAAAAGCTGAAATCCGGAAGAATCAGCCAGATATTCCTTCTCAAGGGCCGTTCCTTTTATGATCTGCAGCTGATGGAATTTAACTGTGGTAAGGGGTAATCCGGAAATTATATCTGCTTCTGCCAGCATCTCATCCCTGCTCTCTCCCGGGAGTCCGAATATGAAATGTGCCCCGGTGCTGATACCGTAAGCAGAAGTCAGTTTCACGGCATTCACGGCATCTTCAAAAGTATGTGCCCTGTTTATCCTGCGAAGAGTGTTGTCGTAACAGCTTTCAATACCGTATTCGACCGCAACATAGTGTTTGCGGGACAATTCCCTGAGATAGTCAAGTTTTTCCTCATCAATACAGTCGGGCCTTGTTCCTATGATAATTCCCCTGATCCCCGGATGCTTCAAAGCGTCCCCGTATAAATCCGCAAGTTTTTCCAGGGATGCATAGGTATTTGAATATGACTGGAAATATGCAAGATATGATGAAACCCTTCTGTATCTTTTTTCATGAAAGGCAATTCCCTCGGTGATCTGCGCAGTCACGGATTTTTCCGCTTTACAGTATGACGGGCTGAAAGCATCATTGGTACAGAAAGTACATCCGCCCGTACTTAGGGTACCATCCCTGTTAGGACAGGTAAATCCGGCATTCACAGATACTTTCTGAACCCGTTCGCCGAAAAGTTTCCTGAAATATTCAGAATATGCATTAAACCTGCGGTTGTGATCCCAGGGATAATTGCCCGTCTGCCTTACTGTATCCCTCATGATACCCTGACAATCCTGTTTTTATCGATATACCACAGGAAGGACTCAATACTGCTGTATCCCATTTCAGAAAGCAGTTTCCTGTATTCGCGCATCTGCATGGCGTGCCTGCCGTGTTCCCCGCCTGATTTGTAATCTATGACAACAGCCTTGTCAGCCTCAATTATCACTCTGTCGGGGCGGCGCGTATCACCGGAGGGACTAAGTATTTCTGATTCCTTCAACACTTTGAGTCCGGGTAAAAACCAGTCGGATACTTGCGGTGAATTAATCAGTTCACTGAGTTTTTCCTCCAGTATCAGGGATTCTGAATCAGTAATCTTTCCTTCCCTCATAAGTTTGCCCAATACTACCGGTATATCAGCGGGAGTATCTATTCCTTCAAAAGCTTCATGAATGAGGTTTCCGTAATCGATCTTTCTCATCTTATCCTTTCCGGATGGTGTGAGGTAGTTAACACCATGCAGTCTCAGCCTGAGCGATTCCGGCTTATTGTTAACCCTGTAGTTTTCCGTTGTCACGGTTTCGTTCATCTCCACAATATGATCCGTTCCGGGAATGGTTCCGTATTCAAACACTCCATCCTCTTTATTGAAATATTTCCCCGGGACAATACCCTTTTCCCCGGCAGGATTATCGTCAGATTCCAGGGCCTTCCCCAGTATGGAGGAAACCGATGATATTTTCCCGGCGGTCATACGCGGTGCGAATCCATAAATGGCGTCTCTGGCCCTGGTCATGGCTACATACAACAGATTGATATTGTCAATGCAGGAGTAATATTTTTCCCTGAAATAATCCTCCGCGAAAAAAGTATCTGAAAGGGCACTGCTGTAATTTACAGGAATCATTTCCACCTCGTTGAACGGAGGCACTTCGGGTCTGACCCATAATACGGGCTGCTTGCCTGCCATATGATCAATGTTCCATGTGAGAAACGGAAGAATCACCACGGGAAATTCAAGACCCTTTGACTTGTGGATCGTTAATACCCTCATACTGTTCTGACCGGAGGGAAGGGATATTGACCTTTTCCCCCTGCCGGTCTTCCACCATTCCAGAAAAGCATCCGTATCGGAAGTCCTGCTGCGGGAAAAATTCAGAACCAGATCCTGGAATGTTTGCAGGTAAGGTACATTTTCAGGATAATCACCAAGGCCAAAGAATGAGATGATATTTTCCGTCACCTCAAACAGGGGACGGTTCCGTATCCGGGCAAGGAAACGGTCGTATCCTTCAGGCAGCAGACCGGTTGTTTCTTCCGTCAACAATTCCTTATACAAACTGATTTCCTCTGCCCTTTCCTTCCTATGCAATAACATAAAAAATCTGAACATTTCGGCCCGGCTGATCATGTCCCCGGGATCGTGCAGCACTTTCAGAACTGCCATAATAAATGTTATTGCGTAGGAAGATGACAATGCAAGTGAATCATCGGAGACAACATTGTAATTATATTTCTGTTTCTTCTCCGGCGGACAGTTGCTGCTGTATTCTATTATTTTCCTCACAATCTCCTCTCCTTCCCTGCCCTCTCTTACAATAATGCCTATATCCCGGGCCTGGTAACCATGGTCCTGGAACAATTCAATAACCTGTGGTATTTTTTCCGTTATTACCAATTTCCAGGTCTTTAATGATTTCTGCCGGTCGCCGTTATCCGTATTATCTCCGGCAGAATCTTTTATATCACTGAATTCAAGCCGTACATATCCACCCCCCCTTATACCCGGATCAGATTGAACCGCCCCCTCATAAAGGCTTTTCAAATCCGATTCCAGATCTTCTTCAGAAAAAAACCGGTCTGTCTGCAGGGGAACAAGCGAAAAAAGAGTATTGTTAAACTTAATGATCCCTGAACGGCTCCTCCAGTTATTTTCCAGTGATCTTTTTAAAATACGCTCATTGTCAGGCTTTTTACTCTGAAGATCAGCCAGTATCTGCCAGTCACTGTTGCGCCACCTGTAAATTGACTGTTTAATATCACCCACTATAAGATTATCACATCCCCTGCCCATGCTTTCTGCAATGAGGGGTTGAAAATTTTTCCATTGAAGATATGATGTGTCCTGAAACTCGTCTATCATGAAATTCTCGAAGGCATTGCCAATCTTTTCGTAAATGAATGGCGCCTGGTCACCTTCCGTAATCAGGCTCAGAAGTTCACCGGCATCGGATATGAGAAAACTGTTTTCATCCGAGGCCGCTTTGCGGACCTGAACCAGCACATCCGAAAGGATCCCGAGAGTATAGATTTTTGCAGAGACAGCCTTTGCTGTCTGATAACGAGGATAATTATTAATACAGTATGCAATTGCTTCAGTCAGTGTTTTATGCAGGCCTGCGTCAATGGCATTTAACAGCTGGGGGGAGGGATCCTTTGACGACCATTTGGGCTTGTCATCCAGAATCTGCCTTACATAGCTGTTGGGCAGTTTAATTTGTCCTTCCAACATTGTTTTTATGAAACCCGGGACTCCTCTTGATTTCTGATAGAACATATCATCAGTAAGACTGAAGCGCATCCGGAAATCCTGAAGCTGGCTTCCGAAATCCCTGACATCTTTGTCAATGGATGTGATTATATCTCTGATCTTCTGAATATAACCGCGCAGATAATCTTTATTTTCAAGTTTTTTCCTTTCATTTTCCGGCAATGTTTTAAACTTTTCCCTGAACAGCTCCTCTGCCAGCCTGGTGATCTCACCTTTGAGGTTCCATGACTTTTCCTCTTCAAGATTTTTCAGTACATATTCCGTCAGCCATTCCTTCAATTCCCGGTCAGCTGCCGAAGAAGCTATCATTTTGTCTATTGCTGCAGACAGTATGATGCTATGGTCCAGCTCAACATTGTATCCCGACTGTAGTCCGCTTTCCCTGGCAAAGGAACGGATCACCTTCTGAAAAAAGGTATCAATCGTGGAAATTGAAAACCTTGAAAAATCCTGAAGAATGGCAGAAAGCAGTACGGCAGCTTCACTCCTTATTTGGTTCACGCTTTTACCGGTATCCCTGGCGAGATCCGTAAGATATTCGGATTCTTCACCATTCGCCAGACGGTAAAGCTGATCAAGAATCCTGTTCTTCATCTCGGCAGTCGCCTTATTGGTAAATGTCACGCCAAGTATCTTACGGTAATTGTAACGTGACCGGAAGATATGGGTGAGAAAGATACGGGTAAGCTGAAATGTCTTTCCCGATCCTGCCGAAGCGCTGTATATGGTCAGGGTGCCTGAATTCACGAAATAAAGGTACTGAATTTTATGCTGAGCATGGGATATGGAAATAATATTATTGCATCAGTAATACAGCGTATCAAAATGAAAAGGTGACTTTTTCATATCTTTGCCGGGTGAAAAAGAGAGTAGTAATAGGATTATCGGGAGGGGTTGATTCGAGTGTTGCCGCCTGTCTGCTCAGGGAACAGGGATATGATGTCACGGGACTTTTCATGAGGAACTGGCACGACACAACCGGATTGCTTCAGAGCGACTGTCACTGGGAAGATGATCTGATGTTCGCGGAAATGGTGGCAAAAAAGGCCGGAATACCTTTTCACATGGTCGATCTGAGCGAGGCTTATAAAAAGAGAGTGGTCGACTACATGTTTTCAGAATACGGGAAAGGGAGAACACCCAATCCGGATATTCTGTGCAACAGGGAAATAAAGTTCGACTCATTTGCAGTGGAGGCAAAAAAGCTTGGTGCCGATTTTATTGCAACCGGACATTACTGCAGAAAAGATGATATCGGTACGGAATCCGGAATCATTCACAGATTGCTGAGCGGAAAGGATAAAAACAAGGACCAGAGTTATTTTTTATGCCAGATAAGTCAGGAACAGCTTGCTGAAACTTTATTTCCCCTGGGGAATCTCACCAAGGAGGAAGTAAGAGCCTTGGCTGCAGGACTCAGACTGCCGACAGCCCGCCGCAAGGATTCCCAGGGCATTTGTTTTATCGGGAAGGTACATCTGCCTGTTTTCCTTCAGCAAAAACTTAAGTCAAGTACCGGACCGGTTATTGAAATTGATAAAAACTCTGTTTTCCCATCATGGCCTTCAGGTTTTCCGGATGAAACGATAACGGATAATGAACTGATAAGAATATCCTCCCCCCATCAGCCCGGTAATCTGTCCGGAACGATCATAGGCAATCACCATGGTGCACACTTTTTCACCATTGGCCAGAGAAAGGGTATAAACATTGGAGGACACAGGGAGCCGCTTTTTGTTATCGGAACTGATACTGATAACAATATTCTCTATGTGGGTGAAGGGCAATCACATCCCGGCCTTTTTCGTAAAGGGTTGTTTGTAAGGGCCGGTGAGATTCACTGGATCCGCAGTGATCTTGCCATGAATAATGGCGGGATACGCGACTGTATGGTAAGGATACGTTACCGTCAGCCTCTTCAGCATGCCCGGCTGTTCATGAGAAAAGAGGGCATGTATGTAATTTTCGACAGATTGCAGCGCAGCATAACTCCCGGCCAGTTTGCAGCATGGTATGACGGCGATGAAGTGACAGGATCAGGTGTGATTGACCAATAGGTATAAAAGTCAAAATTCTCAGGGATTTCTGTCCCGGATCAGAGAACCGGAAGTCCGCTAAACCATGGAACCGGGCTGCCACAGAATCGCGGAACCGGATACAAATCAGGAGAGCCGGTTCTTATAATCCTCATAACCGAATTCCCTTAACAGCCGGAATTTTCCTTCACGTGTCCAGACAGCTATCGAGGGATGATGCACTCCGTTGAAGGTAGTGGTCTTGACCATTGTATAATGAATCATATCAAGGAAAACTATCCTGTCGCCCGGCTTAAGCTCCCTGTCAAATGACCAGTCTCCCATATAATCACCAGAAAGGCAGGAGTTTCCGCCCATTCTGTATAGCGGTTTCCCGGGAACCGGATCGGTGGCATTGAGGATTTTTGGCTTGTAAGGCATTTCCAGACAATCAGGCATATGGGCTGTAAAGGAAACATCCAGAATGGCAGTGGATATACCCTGGTTTTCCACTATGTCCTCCACTGTTGCCACCAGTTCACCCGTTTCCCAGGCAAAGGCACTTCCGGGTTCAAGTACCACATGCAATCCCGTCCTTTTCCTGAAATTCCGTATCAGCTCAATGAGATGAAGCGTGTCATATCCTTTTCCCGTGATAAGGTGTCCGCCTCCCATGTTAATCCATTTCAGCCGGTGGAAAAACTTCCCGAACTTGCTTTCAACTGCATCAAGCAGTTTTTCAAGAGCATATGAATCTGACTCAAACAGTACATGAAAATGCAAGCCTTCAATGCCTTCAGGCATGCCACCCTCCAGATCCTCTGCACGGACCCCGAGCCGGGAGCCGGGAGAACAGGGATTGTAAAGACTGTAACTGATCTCGGAAAATTCAGGATTTATTCTCAGACCCGGTGATATGACCGGAGAATGTTTATTCAGCCTGTCATAATATTTCCTGTACTGCTGAACCGAGTTAAAAGTTATATGCGAACTGTACTTAAGTATTGAATCAAATTCCTCTTCCCTGTAAACAACAGAATAAGTATGCGCGGGAGACCCTATCTCCTCAAAACAAAGACGTGCTTCATCCACAGAGCTTGCTGCAGCTCCCGAAATATATTCCCTTGCAATATCAAACACGCCCCACATTGCAAATCCCTTGAATGCAAGAATGATTTCAGCCCCTGATTCTTCAGCAACCTTTCTGATGAGCGAAAGATTCCTGCGGAAGCGTTCCTCTTCCATAATAAAACAGGGGGATGGCAATATATCATAATTGATTTGCATATACTTAAAATGTTATAGCCATAAGTCCGCCGTGCGGCATTTCAGTAATCTTTCAAAACATTGTTGTATTCTTTCAAAGCATTGCCGTATTCTTTCAAAGCATTGCCCCTGTTTTCAGTAACAGCACGATAACAGCCTCTACAGCTCCAGGTCAACATCGTACAGTTCCACCCATGGCAGTCCGAGCTTATTAAGCTCTTCCATAAAAGGATCAGGATCAAATTCTTCAACATTGAAAACCCCGGCTTTCTTCCAGATACCTTTCAGGTACATCATTGCCCCGATTGTTGCAGGGACACCCGTTGTATAGCTCACGGCCTGTGTTCCGGTTTCCCGGAATGCGACCTCATGACTGCAGTTATTGTAAACATAATATGTTCTTGCCTTCCCGTCCTTAACACCTCTTATCCTGCAGCCGATAGATGTCCATCCCTTATAATTCTCTCCCAGGTCACCCGGGTCGGGCAATACGGCTTTCAGAAACCTGATGGGAACAATTTCCCTTCCATCAAACATGATAGGTTCAATACCCGCCATTCCGATATTCTGGATCACCCTCAGGTGAGTCAGATATTCCTGTCCGAATGTCATCCAGAACCTTGCACGCCTGAGTGTGGGGAAATTTTTTACAAGTGATTCCAGTTCTTCATGATATATCAGATATGACTCCCTCGGTCCTATTCCGGGATAAGTGAGTGGTTTATGAATTTCATGGGGTTTTGTGTAAATCCACTTTCCGTCTTCCCAGTATTTACCCTTCTGGGTGACCTCCCTTATGTTTATTTCAGGATTGAAATTTGTTGCAAATGGTTTTCCGTGATCACCGGCGTTACAGTCAACAATATCAAGATAATGCAGTTCATCGAAATGATGTTTTGCTGCATAGGCCGTGAATACCGATGTAACGCCCGGATCAAAACCACAACCAAGTATTGCGGTAATCCCGGCATCCCTGTATCTGTCATTATATGCCCACTGCCAGCTGTACTCGAATTTCGCTTCATCCAGAGGCTCGTAGTTCGCGGTATCCAGATAAGCCACGCCTGTTTCCAGACAGGCATCCATGATATGAAGATCCTGGTAAGGCAATGCAACATTAACCACTATGTCAGGTCTGAACGATTTAATCAATTTTACCAGTTCAGGAACATTATCGGCATCAATTGCCGCCGTTTTAATCCGATCACTGCCAACCTTTTCCGCAATGGCATCACATTTGGACCTGGTCCGGCTTGCAAGCAGTATCTCAGTAAAAACATCAGGAAGAGCTGCCATCTTATGGATAACAACCGTACCTACTCCTCCTGCACCAATAACCAATACTTTCCCCATATCTGAATTAAATTTTTAAGGTGTAATCATTCCGGTTCATATTATCCTGTGATCAACAATCACAGGGTTTCAAATATAGGATTTATAATTGACCAATCAGCACTGGTTTATCAGTCATACACATCATGCTGATTTTTGTCCCCGATTAAATCTTGATACTATAAGTGATTATCTTTGTCAGCAGTTTCTGGAGTCTGACATGAGATACATACATCCTCCGGCAATAATAAGGATACTGAGTACAAATCTTCTCATAGAGACTTTTGTATTCCTGGTTTGTATTCCCGTGGCATTGGTTTATCATGAATCACCCCTGCCTTTTGTCTGGCCGGCAATTATTACAATATCATTGTCATCGGCATTTTTCCTCATAATAAAAAACAGTCCCGTCAGGAAAATAAATATCAGGGAGGGATTCCTGTCCGTAGCGCTGTCATGGGTAATATTTTCATTGTTTGGCACCCTTCCCTTTATTTTCAGCCGGACAATACCGAGGTTCACAGATGCTTTATTTGAATCCACTTCCGGAATTACAACCACAGGTTCCACGGTCATAGCAAACGTTGAAGCACTGCCATATTCAATAAATTTTTACAGGGCGCTCACACACTGGGCAGGAGGACTTGGAATCATCCTTCTGGTTATCATTGTTCTCCCGGCACTTGGAATATCTGCACATCAGCTTTTAAGCAGGGAATCTTCCATAAGGGAAAAAATAGCCCCCAAAACCAAGTCCGTAGGATTCAGACTTCTTTACATATATCTGGGACTTACAGCTCTACAGATAGTATTGCTTTCAGCAGGCGACATGAACCTCTTTGAAAGCATTTGTCATTCCTTCAGTACAATAGCAACCGGAGGCTTTTCTGTAAAGAATACGAGTATTATGGGATATTCACCATACAGTCAATATATCATGGCCCTTTTCATGCTGTTCGGGGGAGTAAGCTTTGTAATTTATTATCATGCCCTAAAACTGCATTTCAAAAAGATAAGCCGCAATGATGAATTCTGGTTTTATCTGGCAGTGATACTGCTGTCAGGAACAGTGGCTACTCTTATTCTTTTCGGGACTACAACTGATTCCTTTGAACTTGCATTCAGACAGGGATTTTTTCAGACCATATCAATAATAACAACAAGTGGCTTTACAACAACCGATTATCTTAACTGGCCGAATGCCGGCATTTTTCTGATTTTTATACTACTGTTTTCCGGAGCATCCACAGGATCAACCACCGGGGGAATAAAGATGGCCAGACACCTGGTCCTGCTAAAAAGCATCAGAAATATATTCATCAGGCTCACTCACCCGAACGCAGTGACACAGATAAAGCTTCACGGCAACACACTGAGTGAAAAAAGCATAATTTCTGTCTTTTCATTTATTCTGATTTACATATTCCTTTTCGTTTCGGGAACTATGCTTGTTACTTTCACCGGAACCGATCCCATGACTTCAGCCGGTGCTGTTGCCGCTTCACTGGGAAATACCGGTCCCGGGCTGGGAACAGTCGGTCCGGTGTTCACCTATTCGCATATGACTGATTTCAACAAGATATTTTTCTGTATCCTGATGATTACCGGAAGACTGGAAGTAAATACCCTTTTCATTCTGCTCTCAAGGTCATTCTGGAAAGACTGATAGTAAATACACTTTTCATCTTCTCTCAGGATCATTCTGGAAAAACTGATGTTACAGATAAACCGGATGAACTGCGTATCATATTAAGCCGTTTTCAAAAACTTTCTAAAAATTGATTCTCATAAAATGAATCTGAGACAGAATCATCAATTTGAAAGAGAAATAAAAAAATGGTTACTTTAGGGAAGATATTTATACAGGAAAAGAGATGAAGAAATTGTCCGGCCGTAGCAGGCGCTGCCCGGAATCATTGGATAACCCGTTTCAGAAGAAATAAAACAAACTTAACCATGGATTTAACAAGAAATTATCTGAAAATAAAACCTTCAGAACAGTCGCTTGACTATGTGGAAAATAAAAAACAATTTCACCTTTTTTCCCTTCTAACTGAACAGAGACATCCCAAAACATGGAACCTCAGTGCCAGTATAAAAGAAAATACAGTAAAAGGTCTGCAGATGCTCCTTTCTGTGGATGAAGATATTACACTTATGACCCGGGAGCTGGCAGATGAAATCCGGCTTAGTGAGCAGGCTGCCGATGCGATATACAGGGCAATAAAGGAAGGCCGGAAAATATACTACTATGGCTGCGGGTCAACGGGCCGGCTTGCTAAACAGATGGAAAGCTCTTTCTGGAGACCTTTTTGGCGGAAAATGAAGAAAAGCAACTTATGGGAAAAAGTCAGGGATCATATTCCGGGGAACATAGAGGATTATCTCATCGGAGAAATGACCGGGGCAGACAGGGCTCTGATTAGTTCACTGGAAGGTTTCGAAGATCTTCAGCTCATAGGCAGCCTCCAGCTCCTTGACAGGGGCATAGAAAAGGGGGATGTGGTATTCTGTGTAACAGAAGGCGGAGAGACTTCATCAGTGATCGGAACCATCCTGAAAGCACTGGATCAGTACGGGGAGCTGACAGCAGAAAAGTCTGAAGAAGCCCGTCGTAACCTTTATTTTGTATACAACAATCCTGACGAGCTCCTGATTCCTTTTGAGCGCAGCAGGAAAGTAATTGAAAATCCTGCTATCACAAAACTGAATCTTACCACAGGACCACAGTCAATAACAGGTTCAACAAGGATGCAGGCCACCTCAAGCGAGATTTTCGTTCTTGGTTCAATACTTGAAGAAGGATTATACAGGTTCCTGGGGAATTATCTAAGCAAAAGTGAACTGTCCTCAATCGGCTTCAGTGATGAAATAACGCTTCAGAAAAGAATTGCCTCATTCAGTGCAGTTAAGGAAAGTGTAGACAAAACCGTTGCTTCTCTTTGCAGCCTGACAGAAGCTGAAGCAGAAACTTACAGCAAAGGGCGTTTCGCTACATATCTGGCAAACGAAGCCCTTGTTACGGTTTTTATTGACATCACCGAACGGAGTCCTACCTTCAGACTTTTTCCTCTTGACACAATAAAAAGCCGGAGCAGAAAATCCTGGATACAGGTTTGGGCTAAAGGGAAGAATACCGGGGAAGCATGGTTTAACTTTCTTGGCAGGGATTTCAGGGGTCTAGAAAAGTCTTTCTATGAAAGGCCCTTCAGGGAAAGGATTGATGATCCATATCTTAAAGAGGTGGCATTGAAAAGTCTTGAAAATGCCGGAAACGACCAGAAGGAATTGTACGATCTTTCTTTCACATCCCGGAATATTGAAAACAGGGGTCCTTCAGCCGGCGATCTGGGAGTTATTGTATGTATCGATAATGAACTGGATGAGATAAATGATCCTGAATCGGAATTCAGGAAATTTGCCGGTCTTTTCAGGGAAAAGGGAGGCCGTGTGGCAATAATTTCAGTGTCTGAAGAGCGGAAGGTTAAAAACAGCAAGAGCTTTATTCCCGATATAGAGGTGGAAATTACTCTTCCCTCCTTTCCTGATCCAATAACACTGAGAAAACAGATTGCACTGAAAATGCTGCTTAATGCCCATTCAACAGGTGTTATGGCAATACTGGGACGAATCATCGGTAATACCATGACTACCCTTAATCCCAGCAACCTTAAATTGATCGGACGAGCCACATACCTGATAATGAGTCATGTGAACGACACCATCTCACAAAAGGAATGGATAGAAAAATATGGTTACCATGAGCCTATTACTTTTAACGAAATAAATGCAGTGCTCTTTGATTCAATAAATTATATTTCAGGTCAGGAGGCCGGGGAAACAGCGGAGGTTCCCCTTTCGATAATCCGGATTCTTGAATCACTTAAAACAAAAGATTATGTCAGCTGGGATGATACCAGGAAGATACTTGACAAACAGGGTCTGGAAAATTATCTTACGGAACATAACCCAAATCTGGGTTCAGGCAAACAGTAAAAACAATATATATTTCAGTACAGTAGCAAATCACAACAAACCTTTCTATAAATAATTCAACACTAACAGCAATATGAATTTTACAATCATTGATGCGCTGATCGTCATTGTGTACATGGTCGGCATTACATTATTCGGAATAAGGCTTGCAGGAAAACAAACTTCATCCAGGGATTATTTTCTGGGAGGACGAAAGATTTCATGGTGGGTGGTTTGCTTTTCAATAGTTGCCACAGAAACCAGTACACTGACCTTCATCAGCATTCCCGGATTAGCATATCTTACAAACTTCAATTTTCTTCAGCTGACTATAGGTTATTTCCTTGGAAGAATCGTTGTTGCCTGGATAATCCTGCCTTCCTATTTCAAGGGTGAACTGGGAACTGCATATACATTTCTGGCAAACCGCTTCGGCACTCCAATGAAAAACCTGGCTTCGGGTGTTTTTATGTTAACAAGACTGGCTGCCGACGGTGTAAGACTTTTTGCAACGGCCATACCTCTTGCCCTGATACTTAAGGGAACATTTATCGGCGAAAGCCTTTCAAATGAATGGATATATGTCTTTTCAATAATCCTGATTGCGCTGGTAACCTACAGTTACACATTCCTGGGAGGATTAAAATCCGTTGTATGGATGGAAATGGTGCAGCTGTTTATTTATATCACAGGAGCAGTTATTGCGATAGTCATCGTCAGCAACAAGTTAACGGGCGGAATGGCTGGAGGAATTGAAACAGCAGCAGCAGCCGGAAAATACCATATATTCAATTTCTCATTTTCAGGAGGATTAAAAGGATTTTTCTCCACACCCTATACCTTTATTGCCAGTATACTTGGAGGAATGTTCCTTTCAATGGCGTCACACGGAATTGACCAGCTGATTATCCAGAGACTTCTTGCTACCGGAACATTAAAAGCAAGCCGGAAAGCCCTGGTAACAACCGGAGGAATCATAATAGCCCAGTTTGCCCTCTTTCTTTTCCTTGGTACTCTGCTTTATGTTTTCTACGGTGGCGCCGATATCAGATCCGATGAAGTATTCCCGAAATTTATTATTGAAGAAATACCGACAGGACTGTCCGGCTTCATCATTGCAGCCCTGTTTGCTGCAGCTATGTCAACTCTTTCAAGTTCTATCACGGCACTGGGTTCGACAACCATGTACGATTATGTAATGCCATATTACAAGAAGCTGAATCCCGACAATGAAATATTGATTTCCAGGATTATAACCGGAATATGGTGTCTTCTGCTTGTGGTATCAGCCGTCTCCTTCATGAAAAGTTCCGCGGTTGTCGTAGAACTGGCATTGTCCATTGCTTCATTTACATACGGAGGCTTGCTGGGTACTTTCATCCTGGGGGTCCTTTTCAAAAAACCACAGATAAAACAGGCAGTTCCTGCTTTTCTGACCGGTATTGCAGTTATGGTCTACATCATAATTTTCACCTCGATTGCATGGACCTGGTACACCCTGATAGGAACACTGGCTACTGTTCTTACCGGCCTGATCCTGACCCGGATTACACAGAACAGGAAGGAACGGGACAGCTGAAATATAAGTTTACGGTATAGTAAAAACTTACCGTATAATAAAAGCTTGCGGTATAGTAAAAGTTTACTGTATAGTAAAAGCTTACTGCATAATAAAAGCTTGTTGTGTAATACCCGAGTGTAAGACCGGAGTGTAAGACCGGAGTGTAATACCGGAGTGTAATACCGGGGTTTAATCCAGAACTCTCCTTACTTCCTCAAGTATTTCGGGAGTTCCGGCATTGAACCAGTATCCCGAATCGGAAAGCAGGGTATAGATATTTCTATCGGATGCCAGTTTCAGGTAGAGTGGTGTCATTGAATACACTCCTTCAGACATATAATTGAAGATTTCCGGATCAATTACTGCCATGGATGAAAATGCGATTTCTGACAGGTTTTCCACTGTACCCCGGGATATAATCGTTTCCCCTGTTTGGATATTGCACCATCCGCAGAGCAGTCCTTCCTCATCAGTAAGCAGGAAGCGTTTCCCGGGCCTGTGCCTGACAGCCAGTGTTGCCAGTCCTCCTTTTTCCAGATGATAATCCAGCAGTAATTCCAGATCAAAGTCGGTAATTATATCAGCATTGTACAGAAGAAAGGGTTTCCCGTCAAAGAAATGACGGGCCTTGTACAGACCTCCTCCGGTGTCGAGAAGTTCTTCTCTTTCATCCGAGATACTTATTCTGAAACCATCCTCTCTCAGCCGTCCGATCTCCTGTTCAACCATATCAGCAAAATGGTGGACATTTATTATGATATCGTCAAATCCGTGGGACACGCACTTTTCCACAGCCCGTCTGAGGAGACTCTTTCCGTTGATATCAACAAGAACCTTGGGAATTGTTTCGGTGATCTTTCCCAGTCTTGTTCCTTTTCCGGCAGAGAGGATCATTGCTTTCATCATCCGGAAATCATTATTTTTTTGCTTTGAGCGTACTGAAAAGGGATGTTTTTGAAGTTGCGGCGATGGCTCCGTATAATTCAGGAAGCCTGATGTGTTCCTCCGCTTTTGCTGCAATATCCTGCAGAAGGATCACTGCGGGAACCAGTGTTTCCGTAAAAGTGGGCTTCTTTTCATAAAGACCCCTGAAGCCAAATGCCCCCAGGGCCTGCATGAGCCGGATCATACTGAATCCTGAGTAATAGCCCCTGAATTTTTTCTTATCCTCATTTGTTGCAATACAGAATTTTTCAAGAAAATACTCTGCCATTTCATCCCGGTTCTCCTGTTTCATCGGGATTTTTGCATCGTAAAGCAGTGAAGCCAGATCATATTGAGGAGCACCTTTTCTCCCTCCCTGGTAATCGATAAACCAGGGTTCATTGTCAGTCAGCATGATATTCGCCGTCTGAAAATCCCGGTAAAGGAAGTATTTCTGTCCGGTTTCCAGAAGATAATCGGCCAGACTGTTGAAATCCTGTTCCAGAAAGCGTTCCCGGAAAGGTACTGCAAGCAGCTTCAGGAGCATGTACTTGTAATAATTCATATCCCACATCATCGACTGGCGGTCAAAACTCTTATGCGGATAGCAGAGATCAAGATTCAGTCCGTCAATTCCCCTGGTCTGAAAGAGAATCAGTTTATCAAGAATTTTTTTATAGAGCTGCTTTGTCTCATCATTGAAATCCGATATATCCGGCCTGCCGTGCAGCCAGGTATACAGATTCAGGTCACCCAGATCTCTCTGGAAATAAATAAAATTTTCCGGCGTATAAGAAAAAACCTCAGGGACAGGCAGTTGTTTGAGAAGAAAATGTTTCGTAAAACCAACAAAAGCATCATTTTCTTCACGGTCTCTGTTATATGTTCCGATCACGGTCTTTTCCCCGTCATATATACGGAAATACATCCTGTCCGATCCCGATCTGGGCAGAGGTTCTGTCCTTGTCACTTCATGTCCGGTATATTCCTTGTATCCTTGCGATACTATGCTTATCACATCCATTCCTTAAGTATTTTTATATCAGTCAGTATCCTTTTTTTGTCAGCCGGAGCTGCTGCACCTGCCGGTGCTGCCTCCGTCAGCATCGTTCTCTTCAGAGCTGCTTCCCCCCGGGGCTGTTGCCTGCCGAAACTTTTTCCTGCAGGTGGTGTTTCCAGTCTGAGCTCTTGCTTGCTTGCCTGCCGGTGCTGCCTCCGTCAGCATCGTTCCCTTCAGAGCTGCTTCCCCCCCCGGGGGCTGTTGCCTGCTGAAACTTTTTCCTCACGGAGTTGCTTCCTGTCGGAGCTGCTGCCTGTAAATACACTTCCCCAGCAGCAGAAGCAAGTCTCTGCGTTGCAACATTATAAACGAATCATAATCTTCTTTCTGTATAGTATCAACGCGATAATCCAGACGAGTAAAACCTGCAAAAGCGCAAACATAAGACTTCCGTTCATATTGCCGGCAACAGGAACACAGATTTTTTCCCAAATCCAGTTATAAAGGTTCATTTCCTGTCCGCCGGAATTTAATTTTACAGCAAGCATCGTTTTTGTCCAGATCCCTGCAAGAAAGTATGAAAACAGGGCATTTGTTCCGAAAACCAGGAAAAACACACCCCATTTCCGCAATTTCCATACATCCGCAATCAGGTAGATCAGTGCAAGGACTCCCATGGCAATTCCTGCCGTATAGAGGACATAGGAGCTTGTCCACAGAGGTTTGTTAAGCGGAAAAACTATGCTCCATAGTAGTCCGAGTCCTGCCGATGAAGCACCCAGCAACAAAAGCTTCACAACCTTGTCCCAGCCGGCAGCTCCCCTGCCCAGCAGTTCGCCGGCATAATAACCGATCAGTACTGTACAGACTGCAGGCAAAGTGCTGAAAAGACCTTCCGGATCGAATGGGATGCCATAGCCCTTGTACAGGTGATTTTTTCCCAGAACAGCCACATCAACCTTCAGTGCAAAATTACTTTCCAGGCTGTAGGGATCAGCGCCACCGGCAAAAGCAAGGATCGCCCAGTATGAAAGAAGGATCACGGCAATCACTATCCACAGGTAATTCCTGTTAACAGAAAGACATATTATGGCTCCCAGGCAGTATGCAAGTGCAATTCGCTGAAGCACACCCATTATCCTCAGACTTGAATAATCCCTCACAAAATGAGGAAATATCGTAAGGAAGATTCCAAGCGCAAAAATAGTCACTGTGCGCCTGATTATCCTCAGTAATGAACGGCTGTTTAATTCCTGGCCGTATTTTTTCATTGAAAACCAGAGGGAAACTCCTACTATAAACAGGAAGAACGGAAAAACGAGGTCTGTCGGGGTACAACCGTGCCAGGCAGCATGACGAAGCGGAGGATAGACATAATCCCAGCTGCCGGGAGTATTAACTATTATCATGAAGGCTATTGTCATCCCACGGAAAATATCAAGAGAAACCAGCCTTCCGGTACTTTTTGCCATTTATTGACTGTTCTGGATTAATATCAGAGTTCCACAATACCTATCCCCGGCCTGTCCTTCAGAGTGATCCTGCCGTCCTCCACGGTGACACCGTCATATATATCATTGCTTATCAACAAATTGCCATCCAGATCAACCCAGTCGACCAGCGGAGAAAACTGTGCAGCCGCAGAAATGGCACAGGACGTTTCGGTCATGCAGCCAACCATTATTTTCATTCCCATTGCCCGGGCCATCACAGCCAGCTTATATCCGGCACTCATGCCACCGCATTTCATCAGCTTGATATTGATTCCGTCATAGAAATCCTTAACCTTAAACAGGTCATCCTTTGTCTGAAACGCTTCATCTGCAATCACCGGAAGAGGTGAATTCTGTGTAAGCCAGCCTGTTTCTTCAGTCATGGTTTTGGGCATGGGTTGTTCCAGATAAATTACATTCTGCTCTTTCAGCCAGTGAGCCATCTCAAGAGCATAATTCTTGTCCGTCCAGCCCTGGTTGACATCAACGCCGATGGGCTTATCCGAAACCGATCTGATAGTTTCTATTATATTTTTGTCATTGCCCAGGCCCAGCTTGACTTTCAGTATCTTGTAAGGTTCGGCCTCTGCAACTTTCTCTCTTACCACATCAGATGTATCGTCACCTATGGTAAAACTTGTGTACGGTGCCTTTTCAGGATTGAGTCCCCAGATTTTGTACCAGGGCTGACCGATAATCTTTCCCACAAGATCATGAAGGGCAATGTCCAGCGAGGCCTTGGCAGCATAGTTGCCCGGAGCTATTCCATCAATATATTCAAGAATATCCTCCATCAGAAAGGGGTCATTGAATTGTTCCATATTAACCCCGGAAAGGAATTTCTGAACACTTTCATGACTTTCTCCAAGATATGGAGGCATTGATGCTTCCCCGTAACCGGTGAATCCGTCACATTCCAGCTGTGTAAGCACCACGGGAGTGGTTGTCCTTGATCCGGCGGCAAGTGCAAATACATGTCTGAGCTGAAGGGTGTAGGGCTTATATTTCAGCTTTATCGGACTGCCCTTCAGGGATCTTTTTCCGATCCTCCTTTCCGTAGTATTTCCGCAGGAAGGAAGGGTACCGCTTATCATTGCACCCGTCAGTAACCCGCCATACTTGATAAAATCGCGTTTTTTCATTTATACCAGTTATTTTGTGAAATATGTTCAAGACCCTTTCCTGATCGGGTCCCCAATATCCTTCTTGCCCCCTGCAGTATGCTGACCAGGTAGCTGTCATAATTGCTCCCGGCCGGATCGAGACTGTTGTTTGCCACCATTCCGCTTCCTACTGAGGAATGAATAAATTCATTGTCTCCGATATACATCCCTGTATGGGTGATCCTTTTTTCTCCCTTATCATTAACCGATCCGAAAAACAGAAGATCTCCCGGCTGAAGTGCTTCATAGGAAGACGAAATATCGACCTCATCTCCGTAACGAAACTGCTGGGATGCATCCCTGGCAAGGATTATACCGCCGGTAAAATAGATGATTTTCACGAATCCGCTGCAGTCAAGGAGTTTTGTTGAAGTTCCGCCCCACAGGTATGAAATACCGGCAAGGGATTCTGCAAAACTTATCAGCTTATCTGCTTCAGGTGCTATGGTCCGGGACCAATGTGCAAAATCAGCAGCATCTTTCCTGTTCATTCGTCCCCTTCTGCCATCAGTAAGCTCAACCGTGTAATAATCTCTCCCGGCAGAAATCCTTTTTACAATAACTCCGGTCACCACATCCGACACAACTTCCCTTCCGTTTTCTTCCGAAAGTATATCTCCCGATTTTGAAGTAAAGATCAGGCGATCTGATTCCTTCCATTCCTGAAATTCTGTTTCATCCATGGCGCTGATACTGCTGCGCGTGGTCCATCCAAGATAATGATCAGGTGTCTGGATCAGCAGCCAGCCTCCCTCCCTTTTGAGAATCCTCACCGGAGTTCCCATTACTGCCTGGGAAGCCAGCTCACTTGAGTGTGAAGGATCCTTTTTCAGATTGGCGATGGAGACAGATACAATGCCCCATATTTTATTTGTTTCCGATCCGTCAGGAAGGATTTTGATACTGTCAGTATAAGCTGTTCCCGACTGTTCAAGATGTTCAAGAATTTCAGACTTCAGTGCAGCAAGACTGGTTTCGCCTTTTATCAGCAGACTTCGGTCTTTCAGTATTTCCAGTTTTAAGTTGCCCACAGCTTCACGTTTATCTGGAATATGCTGAAACACGATGGAATCTATTTCATTCTGAAGGCTTACCGGAACTTCGGCCGGTCTGCATCCGGAAATGAACAGGATAATCAAAATAATCCGGAAAAAGCTTTTCATAAATTATCAAAATGGTAAATATCGTGCAAACTTATTAAATTGAAAAGATAATTACTATGAATACACAACATATTCAATTAAACATTTTTATCAGTTTTATAATAGTCTGTTATGTTTTCATAGATCGCTAATTAACAATAGATTATCAAATGAACGGCATTTTTAATATAACATTCATAATCAAATATATACATTTGACAGAAATCAACAAACTCAAAAATTTAACAAACCACTGAGTTTTAAACAGGTTGTTGACAATGCAAAGTAACTGTCACCTTCCGGAAAACAGTAATCCGGTGAATTATGGGAGTCATTTTTTTCGATTTTTATCTACATTTATAGTTCAACATAAAAAATAAAACACATGCCTGCTTTAAGAATTGTTCTGATAACGGTGATCCTTGGTTTTCAGGGGGGTGTCCTGAACTGCCTGCCTGCCGGAACCGCCCCGTGCAATCAGGGTACCGGAATCGTCCCGTGCAATCAGGGTACCGGAATCGTCCCGTGCAATCAGTGCGCTGCCGCCGGAACCGTCGTGAATTACCGCCATGAAGAAGATGCCATGGACTGCCGGTATGTAGAGACCGGCCTGGAAGCTCTTGTCAGGGATAATTTCAGAATACTGAAAGGCAAAAGGGTCGGACTGATTACAAATCCCACAGGTGTTGACAGGGATCTGCAGTCAGCTGCCGATATTTTGTACAATGCCCCGGGGGTAAAGCTTACTGCTCTATACGGACCGGAACATGGTGTACGCGGCGAATTTACGGCAGGAGAAACAATTGCTTCGGCTAAGGATCCTGTCACGGGTATCGCGGTGTACAGCCTGTACGGGGAAACAAAAAAACCGACACCTGAAATGCTCCGTGATATTGATATACTTGTTTATGATATTCAGGATATCGGATCAAGGTCATATACATATATTAGTACACTTGGACTGGCGATGGAAGCTGCGGCTGAGAACAATATCCCCTTTGTTGTTCTTGACAGGCCGAATCCGCTCGGAGGAATCAGGATGGAAGGACCTCTTGTCCGGCCCGGATTTACATCTTTCGTGAGCCAGTATCCCATACCCTACATCCATGGACTGACAGTCGGTGAACTGGCCGGGTTTCTGAACGGGGAAGGTCTGCTTAAAAACGGTATTAAATGCAGACTGGAAGTAATAAAAATGAAGGGCTGGAAAAGGGATATGCTTTTTGAAGAAACAGGTCTGCCCTGGGTAGCCTCCTCGCCTCACATCCCGCATGCACAGACAGCCCTGTTTTACCCTGCAACGGGAATACTCGGAGAATTATACACTGTCAGTATTGGTGTGGGTTATACCATGCCGTTCCAGCTTATTGCAGCCGAATGGATCGATGCCGATTCACTTGCTGCAGGACTGAATGCACTTTCCCTGCCGGGAGTGAGATTCCGCCCTCTTCATTATAAACCATATTACAGTGTATCACAAGGCAATATGGTACATGGAGTTCAGATACATCTAAGCGATCCCAAATCAGCTCCCCTGACGCTTCTGCAATTTTATTTTCTGCAGGAAGTCCGTAAATTATGGCCGGACAAGGATATTTTCAGATTATGCGATCCGTCACGCCTGGATATGTTCGATAAGGTATGCGGAACCGACAGGGTAAGGACGGAATTTCTCAAAACCTGGCAGGTAAGTTCTCTCCTGGAACTATGGAACGGGGATGTTCCCCGCTTCAGAAAGAAAGCTGAGAAATACCTTCTCTATAAATAATGATTGACAGACTGGTGCTTCAACGTCAGGGCAGATGCTGCTTCAATGCCAGGGCGGGCAGTTGCCTGATGACAGGACAGATGCGTGCTTCAATGCCAGTTCCGGGAATCCCCTTCTGTGCTTTTTTCAAGTTCGCGGGCATGCACCAGGAATTCATCAATACTCATTTCCCTGTAAAAAATCATACCGTGAGTGGCCCGTATCTTAGGACTTTCATTATCATAGAAAAAGTCTTTTCCCAGTATCAGCTGAACCCTTTTAAACTGCTCAACCCATATCTGCCGCGACAGGTCGCTGAAAGGCCCGTCAAGCTCATAACTCGGAAAGGAAGCATTCACCTGGCTGATATAGCAGTTCCTGAATGACCAGTCAAGGACAGCCATTGAATTAAGTGATACAGGTGTAAAAACATTGGCTTCGGCGGGATGGAACCTGAACCATACATTCCTGTAACCAATGATTCTCAGATCCTTCAGGTCTTTCTCCTTTTTCCATTGAATAAGAGCATGAGCAATTGTCTGGAGAACCTTATAGTGTGTGTCAGGACCGGATCCTTCAGGATCAAAGGCAAGGCTGATCACTGTAGGCTGTATTTTCCTGAACATTTTCAGTATCGGCATCACATCCCTCGTTTTCTGTGGCTGCGATGTGAATATGTCTCCCGTATAAAATCCAAGCCTCAGATGTTCAATGTTTTTAACTCTCACACCATAATGAGCCCAAACGAGTTCTTCTTCAAATTCCCTGAGCATCCCCTTCAGTTTCTGAATATCCGGAGGATTCTTTTCTCCGCTGTAGCTGTTTCTCAGAGTCTCCACATTCGCCTGTAACTGGTTCACAAGCTCTTCCCCCGATTTAAGATTGTATATACCGACCATTACTCTTGTTATCCGGTGACAAATACCCCGGAGCTTACCTTTTTCATCACGGTCAGCCACCTTGTTGAGATAATGATTTACATCCTTGTCAAACTTGTACTTGTAGCCTTTTTCAAAAAAATCGGGATAGGCAAGCATCTGTATCTTTCCCTGTTCTATATGTTTCAGGGTTTCGACGAGCAGATTCTCCAGCATCTCATTTGTTACGGCAGTAAATCCTGAAGTAAGAACAGCAAAATGGAATTTATTCGAACGGACGCGCAGCTGTGAAATGATACAGGGAAATATCCCGAGCATTATATCATCGTGATGAGGTCCGGTATGAAGGAAAACCTGTTCCTGCTCCCTTATATTCCCCCTGTCAATCTTCTTTTTTGTTGCTTCGATCACATCATGAACAGCCCTGAGGCTCAGATCAGGAATAAGCGAACAGAATTCATCGTTCTGAAGATCACTCAATTCCAGCTTATGTGCATATTTATCTATCTTCCGGCACAGGTCGGAAACTGCTCTTTCTGTCTTTTCAAAAGTCCATTCCCCCTGCCGGTAATAATTTTCTATACTGTCGCGAAGCTGCACTGCAGCCCCCCCGGTGAGATAAAAACGGGCATTTTCCAGTCTCTGTAAAACTGTTGCCGGATAAAGATTATCCGGTTCATTTTCAAGGGCATTTTTTATAATGTGGGCCTTGGATTCACCGGCTGCAAAGACTATCGCTGTGCAATGCCGGTTATAAGTCAGTGTTCCCAGACCAATGGTCAGTACCAGCCTGTTCCTTGAAATCTCGATGCCTCCGAGATCTCCGGCAGCGGCAGCCTGTGATTCGAAATTGGTAGCCGTGAGCCTCGTGGTTGAATTAT
The DNA here is from genome assembly GCA_964522415.1 of uncultured Rikenellaceae bacterium. Taxonomy (GTDB): domain Bacteria; phylum Bacteroidota; class Bacteroidia; order Bacteroidales; family VadinHA17; genus LD21. Next base: position 27,332 of record CAZFVQ010000022.1, read on the forward strand.
GGTCGCTCCCCCGTGAATTGAATGCAATACTTCCGTCAGGACCTATCCCTCCCAGGAAAAAGCCTATCCCTCCTGATTCCCTGATACGGTTTTCATATTCCATACACCACTTATCTATTCTGAACAGTGAGGTCTGCTGAATTTTTTCGTGCGCTGTCAGAGCTTCCCTGTTCCTAAGGGAAAGATCTATCCGGTTATCGGGAAATACCCGGGAATAATTCAATCCTTCAGCCAGCTGAATCTCATCGGAATTCATAAGCAGGGCTCCGGCAGGATCAAGGCCAAATCCTTTTATGTAGAAATTGAGAACATAATTGTAAAAACTGTTATGCTGTCCCGGATCAATGGGATAAAACTCATCCATCTGAACAAAGCGAAGTTTTTTCATCACAGGCTTCTTCCTGATATTAAAGCCATTTTCTTCCATGATCCGCCTGTTCTCCGGCCTGTTCCAACCCTCAAGGAATCGCTGCGTCCACTTCAGGAAATATTCCGGTGTCTTTCCTGTTGGCAGACTGATCAGTCCTTCGGGATTCTCCGAAACCCATTCAAGGAATCTCAGCGAAGTAAGCAGACCCAGGGAAGGAAAATTATCAACAATCAGGTAAGGTGTTTTTGTTGAAAATTCCGTTCTTCCCGAACGTTTCTGAAATGTCAGCTCAACATTTGTCATGTTCTGAATCTCCATATTATATTTTCCGGGCAGCAGACTTCCTGTCTGACGTTCACCGGAAGCACTGATCATCTTACCAGGGCATCATACATTATTTCCACGGGATGAAGAGCCTTTTTTCCTGTTCCGTCAAAGATCTGGCATCTGCAGGATGTTCCGGGGGCGGCAATAACAGTACCTTCAGATGCAGCCCTTACTGCCGGGAAAAGAACCATCTCCCCTATCTTCATGCTCAGCTTATGATGTTCCTTTTCATAACCGAATGATCCCGCCATTCCGCAGCATCCGCTTGGGATCTCCTCAACTTCAAAATTTTCGGGTATTGACAGCATTTTTTTTGTAAAAGATGTTGAAGCAATGGCTTTTTGCTGACAATGGCCATGCAGTTTGACCGAAAGCGGATCCCGAACAAATTGTTTCGGAGTTATTTTGCCCTTGTCATATTCCCTGCAGATGAATTCCTCAATCATAATGGCATCTTTCCCGAGTCTTACTGCAGCATCATGGATTTCTCCGTTCAGAAGATCGGGATATTCATCCCTGAAAGTCAGAATTGCTGACGGCTCGATGCCGACAAGAGGTGTTTTTTCAGTAACTATATCCTTCAGCATCCGTACATTCTTATCTGCAATTTTCCTGGCACTTTTCAACAGGCCCTTGGATAGGAAAGTCCTGCCGCTCTCGGCATGGGCAGGCACCTCAACCTGGTATCCAAGAGTTTCAAGAAGAATAATGGCTTTGATCCCTATATCGCTTTCATTGTAATTGGTGAATTCATCTGCAAAAAGAAAGACCTTGCCCAGGGGATTCTTCATATGCCGGGAACTGGTCTGGCACTTTTCAGCCCATGTCCTCAGAGTGATCTTGGAAAGCGGCGGAAGCGTCCTGTCGGCTGTAAAGCCGATAAGCTTTTTAAAGAAGGACTGACGCATAATAAAATTGGTCAGGGGCCATATTGCATGACCAAACCTGTTTATCCTGGGCAGCCAGCCAACAAGAAGTGTCCTTACGGGAATCCCGTGCAGTCTGTAATAATGACTCAGGAATTCTGCCTTGAGTTTCGTCATGTCAACATTTGACGGACATTCCGATTTGCAGGCCTTGCAGGAAAGACAAAGATCCATCACCTGCCATATCTCCCGGTGATTATACGGATGCTTCCTTGTGGAACGGGTAAGGAACTCCCGCAGAATATTGGCTCTTCCCCTGGTGGATTTATCCTCATCTTCCGTTGCCATAAATGTCGGACACATTGTTCCGCCAATCATCGGACTCTTCCGGCAATCACCTGATCCGCTGCATTTTTCCGCAGCACTCAGAATCGTGCCTTTGTCGGGGAAGCCGAATATGGAGTCAAGGGCTTCAATATGCTCACCCGTGCGGTATCTCAGACTTGTATGCATCGGCGGGACGTCAACGATTTTACCCGGATTGAGAACATTTTCCGGATCCCAGGTCCTTTTCAGTTTCCTCAGGATATTATAGATATGATCCCCGAGCATCAGGGGAATAAATTCCCCCCTTAACCTTCCGTCGCCATGTTCCCCGCTGAGGGAACCTCTGTATTTCTTGACAAGCTGAGCCACATCCCTTCCAAGGTTGCGGTATATTTTCACGTCAGCAGGATCTTTCAGGTCGAGCAGCGGACTCAGATGAAGTTCTCCCGTTGCTATATGCGCATAATAGGCACAGTTCAGATTATATTTCTTCAGAATCTGCTGGAATTCTTCAATATATTCAGGAAAATATTCCGGAAGGACTGCCGTATCCTCAATCACCTGAACACTGCGCTTTTCTCCCGGGATGATCAAAAGGACTCCGAGTCCGGCTTTTCTTAAATCCCAGATCCTTTTTATTTCCTCTGCATCCGTATACAGGGGAAAATGATAGCCGTAGCCGGCAGCCCTCAGTTCCTTTTCAATATCGGAAGCACATTTCTTCAGCTCTTTTTCAGAATTTTTCAGCAACTCAACGATAAGTATGATTTTAGGATTCTCCCTGATAAAGAACCTGTTTCTGCTTTGTTCAATATTGTCCTTTGTACATTCCACAATAAAGTCATCAATCATCTCTATTGCAGCAGGTTCATGCTTCAGGATCAGGTTATTTGCCCTGACTGCCTCTTCCAGGCTCATGAAATGCGCAGTGATAAGTCCTGTTTTCCTGCTTTCCACAGGAATAAGGTTAAGTTTCATCCTTGTGGTAAAGGCAAGGGTTCCTTCTGATCCTGCAAGTAATCTGCACAGATTGATTTTTTCTCCATTTTTGGAAAACGGATCCGTTTCAAGAAGGGAATCAAGAGCATAACCATTATTCCTGCGCCTGACTCCGGGATGGGGATACTGGGCACGTATTTCCTCCTGGTTGCCCGGATCGGAGAGAATATCCCTAATAAACCTGTAGATTGACCGTTCAAGCGAATCAGTTTCCTCAGAACATTTATCATGGAATTCTTTCTTTGTCAGCGCCCTGAATGTGGTTTCGGTTCCGTCAGACAAAATAACATCCGCCTCGAGAATATGATCCCTGACACTTCCATAGATAAGCGAATGTGCCCCGCAGGAATTGTTGCCAAGCATTCCGCCCAGCGTACACCAGTCGGCTGTGGATGTTTCCGGCCCGAACATCAGTCCGTGGGCTGCCAGTTTCCTGTTGAGGGCTGTAAGAACCACACCCGGTTCAACAATCACCCATTTTTCTTCAGGATTTATTTCAATAATCCTGTTCATGTATTTTGAGACATCGAGAACGATGCCGGGACCCACGACCTGTCCGGCAAGTGAAGTACCTGCGCCCCTGGGAATGACTGAACCTTTTATGGCTCTGGCAAAGGCAATAACTTTTCTGATATCATCCTTGTCTTTCGGGCGTACGACAGCTTTGGGCAGTTCCCTGTATGCCGAACCATCGGTAGCATAAAGGATCCTGTGCTTACGGTCAGTAAACATGTCTCCTTTCAGTCCGGCCCTTAGTGAATCCAGTTTCATCTTATTCTTTCTTTTTTATCCCGAAGGAGGGATCAATTTTAAGGAATTTAATAACAAGCATTCCCGGGATCGTACAAATTAATACATAAATAAAGAAATGCTGATACCCGAGTAATTCCTGAACCGCTCCGGAAATCATTCCCGGAAGCATCATACCCAGTGCCATCAAAGAGGTGGCTATCGCATACTCTGCTGTTTTATAACGACTCTCTCCCACAAAATAGAGCATAAAAAGCGTGTATGCAACAAATCCGAATCCGTATCCGAACTGTTCAAGCGCAATTGCCAGGTAAATGGTGAAATTTCCCGGCATTGGCTGCTGATATGCCAGATATATATAAACGGCATCAGGCAGGTTTATGGAAATTGCCATAATCCATATAAGCCGCTTCAATCCATATTTTGCAGCAGCTATTCCTCCCAGGATTCCTCCGATTGTAAGACAGAGCATTCCTATGGTTCCGTAGGCTATTCCGTATTCTGCCGACGTAAGTCCGATGCCTCCCGAACTTCTGGCATCCACCAGGAAGGGCGTTGCGACCTTAACCAGCTGGGATTCACCAAGGCGGTAAAAGAGAAGGAAAATCAGGGCAGGAATGATACCCGGTTTGGTAAAAAAGGATACAAAAACATCCTTGTAAACTGCCCAGCCGATCTTTTCCCTGTTATTATTCTCAGGGGGATAGGGCAGCAGAAACTTGTTGTATACAGCCAGCAGCAACAATAGCACTCCTATTATCCCGAGTGCAACCATCCAGCTGAAAGCTATATTCCCGGCTGTCACAAGAAATCCGGCAGAAGTTCTTTCATCAAGATTCCTGTTAACTTTCAGGGTAAGGGATACCGGCTTGTTCCAGTTTGAATCCGTGAATTCATATCTTCCTGTCTGGTTTGCGGCAATATCGATATCCTTGCTGCCTGTATTGCGGGAAGCATTTACAACCACGGTCTTTCCATGAGCCGGGGGAGCAGACAGGGCAATGTATACAACTGCCGAATCCTGTTCAGACTGACCTGCGCTGAACATTGGTATCTGCAGGTTTTGCGGGAAAAGCAGGATTCCGGGCTCTCCGGCTGATTCCTCAATGACGATGACAGAAGGATCAAAAGGCTGATATTCCTCAGCAGGTACCGAAACGGCTTCAAACGTAACAGATTCCAGTCCGGTATTTTTCTGAACCATTCCTGCTATAACAGGAACCAGGCCAAGAGCCGTCAGCATTGCAAAACGGTAGAATGTGGACCGGATGCCGACAAAAAAGGATTGCTTGTGCTGATCAAGGGCATACATGTAAAACCCGTCGGCAGCTATATCATGACTGGCGGAAGCAAATGCAATAATTGCAAAAATTGCGAGAGTAACGGGATAAAAGAAGGAAACGGGCATTGCCATACCCGCCCCGATAAATGCAACACCGAGAAGAAGCTGTGTCCAGACCACCCAGTTTCGCTTGGTTGAAACAACATCGATATAAGGGCTCCACAGGGGTTTTATTGCCCAGGGCAGATAAAGAAGGCTGGTCCAGAATGCAAGTGAAGCAATGGAAATACCCATGGTTTTGTAAATAAGACCCGAGGTGATCATTACAATACTGTAGGGTACACCCTGAAAAAAGTAAAGGCTTGGTACCCATGCCCATGGTGAACGGTAGGTTTTTCGTTCCATAAATACGGCTTTATAAGCTTTTAAATATATATCCTTTTGCAGAAAATAAACTGATTATTTCCTCAAGCTTTAAATATAACTTATCAGTCCTGTCAGCATGAGTGCCCGGATGAATCAGGATCATTGCCCCCCTGAGTCCCGCGGGATCAGCGGCTTCAAATCGTATCAGACCTTCGAGCAATTCATCCGACGATCTGTAATTCTTCATGTCAGGTGTTGTATAATCTGCATTTGTACCCGTTCCGGGAGTGAAATTGATCAGTCTGGCCCCAAGGGAAGAAGTCCAGTGTGCAACTGCGGAATTATACCATTCATAGGGCGGAAGGAAATACAATGTTTCCGGTTTTCCTGCCTTCCTTTTTGCCAGCTCTGCATAGTTTGCCCTGAGGTCACTGACAAACTGCTCCCTGTCAACCAGCAGTGAATCCCTCTTTTCCCATGAGGTATAAAGCAGGTGCCTGTCGGAATGTGGTCCTGCAAAATGGCCATCGGCAATGATACGGCGCAGATATTTCTCATTTCCCGGATTCCTGAGGAAATTTCCCGTCAGGAAAAAAGAGGCACCGGAACCTGTTTTTGAAAGAACATCAAGAATATGACCGAATCCGTCATTATGCTCATCGGCTGAAAAAAGCAGATAAATTTCCTTCCTGTTGTTTTTCCTTATTATTGCGCCATGATCATCAATAAGTTCTTCCCGGATACTTCCCCCTTGTCTGAGTCCTTCATTCTCAAGTGCCGACATATATATTGTGAGATCCGCCGTACCATCCATGGTTGGTTCGTTTGAACTATAGTCCCCTATGTCATCATGATAGAGAGCTTTCCCGTTCTGGAAGGGAATATAGGGATCGGGACGTGTAAGGGTCAATCCTATCTGCTGATCATAAATTCTCCTGTAAACAGGTCCGTCAACAAGTCCGCCGGGAGGAATTTCTCCGGTCAGCACAGTCACTGAAGCATGAGGATAACGGGGGTAATCACCTCCTTCGGGAAGACCGGTTATCATTGAAGTGCCCCAGGGATTGCAGCCAAAGAGCCAGTCGCGGTGAGCAGCTTCAGTCTCGGCGAAACGACTGTCGCCCGATGCTTCGGAATAGATCCTGTACTGGGTGAGGGCGGCTGTGATATAATTATTTGAACACCAGATAAAAGGTATTTTTATTCTGAAAGGGTCATTTTTTTTGCGATCTTCCAGGATCTGCAGGCCGCGTCTCATGAATGAAAGAAATTTGCCGGAATACTGTGTTCCGGATTTCGCAAGACCGGCATGACCGAGGTTGACAAAAGGGTAAAACTGGTAATGGCGGGCAGTATCCATTTCTATCCATGGAGAAATTCTCTCAAGTGTTCCCCAGTAATCAGCCTGGATCAGATATGCGGAATCCCCTGTCAGACTGAATAATTCCCATGCTGCCAGTTCAAGATCATCAACATAATTATCCTCTTCATAGAAATATGGCGACACCACGCATGCTGTTTGTGTCGTCCCGGGATCTGTAAGAGCGAATTTCCAGGCTTCTTCAGCTTTTTTCCGGAGCCCGGCTGCAAACTCCCTGTCTGTCTCCCCGAAAACATCTGCCCCGATGGCAAATGCCGATGCAAATTTCCCGGCTGTGGATGAAACACCTGTGGTTCGGTTCTTGTATCTGGATAGTCCCTGTGATTTTCCTGTCACAAAATAAACCGGCCGGTGAACTCCCAGGTCATAGGAAGCCTTGTCATCTGCCGGCAGCCGGAACCCCGCATGATCCCTGTCATCCGCAATCTGATTGTACATCTCGCCGCTGTCGGGATTCATTTTGAGCAGCCAGTCAATTCCCCACCTTGCCTCGTCAAGTATGTCGGGAATACCATTGCTGCCGGGATTTCCTGACGCATCAAAGCTGTCGCCGAATACCCTGGGGTTTCTCCTGTATGCAAAAAGCATCTGGTAAACGGCATTCGCCGATGTACATGTGTACTGAAGATAATCCGTAGCATCATGCCATCCTCCGGTAACATCAATGCGTTGTCCCGATTTTTCCGGATGGTCAACAATGATGGCATCATGGGTATGGCAGGAATCAGCATAAAAGGGATTATATCCGCATCTCTGCTGCCTCATGTATTTAAGCAGAAAATCGGCCGTTCCCCTGTAAACACCGGGAGATATACTGAAGGTCCCGGATTCGGTGTTTCCGAAGCGTATGAAATAGCCGCCGGGACTTTCGAGCTCCGAAAAATCAAGTCTTGCTGCCGATCTCATGCCCCACTCCTCTCCTGAATACTGCCGGGCTTTACTCCTGAATACCACGGCACCGGTAAGGGCATTGTGAACGGTAAAATTTTTAGCTGAAAGATCATTCGTCGAAATATAAACAGCAACTTTCACAGACCGGGGAAGATATCCCAATTGATTGATTCTGATCCATGACTGGCCTGACACAGGGCCCAGCAGAAAGATACATGCCAGTATTACGAAGCTTCTCTTGTTCATGGTTTATTTGTTTTTAATTCCTCAGAACCGCCGGACCCGGCCGCCCTGAATGTTATCAGTGTCTGCCGTTCTGTTTAATATATTTTTTTAAGTTCTGCACCCCTGAAATAGTGCTTCAGGATTTCATCGTAGCTGTATCCCCTTGAAGCCATTACTGCCGCACCAATCTGGCACAGTCCCGCCCCGTGGCCCCAGCCGGCACCGCGAAGGATAAAAGTCGTCCCTTTGCCGCTATCTGTTTTTTCCACATGGAAACAGGAACTGTAAAGGTGGGTTTTTGACAATGCTTTCCTGATCTCCAGCTCCTTTCCGATTATCATGCTTTTCTGCGTCCCTTCAATCTTCAATCGTGTTATCCGTCCCGAGCTGCCCCTCTCAAGAGGTATCAGTCCGGTCACCGTTCCAAAAGAGATACCGGTTCTTTTGCTGATGATATCACTGAGCTCTGCCTGGTCATATGTCACTTTCCATCTGAAAAAATCCATGGTTTCCAGGTCATAGTCATTAAGTACCTGGTTTAGAATAGTCTTGTCGGATGTGTTGCAGAATACATCAGGAGTGCTCCCTATCCAGTTCAATGCATTTTCGTTTTTTCCCAGGGCCGGATCGTATCCCGACGGAGAAACAGGACTATCCATGATGCTCTGCAGATACGGATGACTCACCGGTCCCCATACATTTTCAAACAACTCCGTCATTCCGCCGCAACATTTGGAGTATCTGGTATCACAAATTTTGTCGTCGTACACAAGCACTTCCCCGCCGGTTTCTTCAACCGCCGCTGTAACAACAGGCGAAGCTGCCCGTGTAATGCCCTGATACCTCTGACAATGATCATCAGCACATATATCATAGTTCAGGTGATCCTCCCTGTCGTACCATCTTGTTATTTCCGTATCGCTGATAAACTCAGTAGGGTTTGAGGCACTATCCCCCCTGCTCATCCTGCTCTTTTCAATCTGGGCGAGAAGCCAGCTTCTCGAGATCACTGCATGGGCTTTGAGAAGCTCTTTTGATGAACTGGCCTTCATTTCGGAAGAGATCACGCTTTTCAGGTATTCCTCGGTGTGTATCAGATTGACGGCAGTGATTTTATATTCTTCGGCAATAAATCTCAGACCTCCCTTAAAAACCTGGTCTTCTGTACGCTGCCAGTGAAATTCTATACCTATCACTACATCGTGAAGAGTAAATGATTCGTCATCTCCGGCTGCCCTCAGAATGATCTGATCCGGCCGGCTTATCTCTTTATCTTCTGAAATTAAAACAATTGTATTATTGCGATAAAATGCCCTGCATTTCCCGGACAACATAAGATCATCCGGATCTGATACATATTTCCCGTTCAGAGTAAAATGTATCTCCCGGGCAGATAATATACCGGCATGAATTTCTGATATTTTTTCGCTGTTCATTTTAATTTATTTATCATCCTGTGCAATTCTTCTTCTTCCAGACATACCTGTCTGAAAATATCTGCAATATCATCCTCAGTGACCCTGTTAAAATCTTCTTCCCTGGGGGTGATCACCAGTCCTCCCAGATCAACTGAAGCAGGACTGATTGTTATTTTATCCCTGCCGGATGCATAAAACTGCCGGGGACGGTGTTGTTTCCGGGGAATTATGTGAACATTCAGGGTTTCACCTGTCCGGTATACAAGTATGTTCATCATCGGTTCCGCTTCGCTGTTACGGGACTGCCCTCCTGGTTCCGGCTGAGATACTGCTCCCGGCTGAAGTCCTGTTCCCGGCAGAGATCCTGTCCCGTCCCCATACCCCTGGCCCGACCCTGCTTTCCTTGTATTAAAAAGCCTGAGGCTTTCATAAACTGACTCAAACAGGCTTTCCAGGGTTTTCTTTTCCCTGCCTGCAAGGGTAATTATTCCTCTAAGATAGCCGGTCCAGTTCAATATTTCGTATCCGTGTCCGGATAATACCCTGTGTGTGAACTGCTGCGATTCATAATCTTTTTCAATAGGCAAGGATCCCCTGCTGATTGCCTGGAAATGAAGGTGATCAGGAGCTGACGCACCACATTGCGGACCATTGTAAAAAACAATATAGTCAGGCAGGGCAGCGGCTATGGAAAGCATTCTGCCGAAACTATTGATGATCCTCTGTTCAACGTGATCACGTGAAACAATAGTCAGATGCCTTCTTAATATCGGATAGGGATTAACCAGTACGGTGAACTGATCGTCAAAGGGAATTCCTCTTTGCTGCGGAGGCCTGTTTTTTTCACACAGGAAGCAGGGTCTTGCCTGGATTGAATCCGAATCTGTTTTTGCTGCGGTTGATTTCAGTCTTTCCGGATTGAACTGGACAAGCACTTCAAAACCGCTGAAAAGAAGATGTCGTGTTTTTACCTTTTCCAGCTGACGGAAATTCCCTGCTGCCAACTCCCATTCACCCATCTGGGCCATGAAAAATTCAGAAATATTCTTCGAAAATGAATTATTGCACACTCGCCTGAATTCTGTTTATATTGATCGTTATAACAATCTATTTCGTTTTCTCAATCAGCTTCCTCCTCGCCATCAGCTCCATAGTCCTGATTCTGTCCTTGTATAAATTATTTGCATTTGTCCTGACAACATCGAGTGCCGCGTCGGTATTCCCCTCCCATCTTCTGCACAGATACAAGGATTCATAAATTCTTCCTATCTGATAATTACGGCTTACAGCCAGTCCTGCTGCATAATCCTCTCCATAGCTCACGTCAGGGATTCCTATACTTCGGATTACCGGAGTATAAAATGCTCTCGGGGCTCCCAGTCCGTTGATACGCAAGGCATTATTCCTCCCGTTTTCAGGAGTCCATTCACTGTGATCAATCAGTCCGGGTGGTATTTCCTCAAGATCAAAATTCACCATCTGATATGATCCTATCACCATTGCGCACTGCTGACTGTAAAATGAATCAACAATTCTCACAATAACCCTGTTGTCAATATAAAGATCATCACTGTCGAGCTGAATTGAAAATTTCCCGCATTTCGGATGATAAATGCCTTCATTCCAGCATCCTCCTATCCCAAGGTCCTTTCTGTCCGGAATATGATGGATAAGCCTTTTATCTTTCCGTGCAAATGATTCAATAGCATCGGTTGTCCCGTCAGTCGAATGATTGTCAACAATAATCAGATTGAAACTGAAGGGGGCTTCCTGGCTCAGTACGGAATCTATGGCATCACCGATGGTTTTTACCCGGTTTCTGACAGGTATTATTACGGAAGCCTCATTTTCAAATTCCGGCTCATTGAAACTTATTTTATCAAAAACCGGTTTGAGCCAGGCGTTTATTTTCCTGAGATGATCAGTACAGGCAAATTCCATTTCTATCTGTACGGCCCTGTTCCGGGGATCAACATAATCATGCTGTTTGTCTCCTGATTTCCTCTTATCGGTTTCTTCCACAGTATAAAGATATTCAGGCAGATGAAGAACAGGGTGATTCTGTGATATTTTCAATCTCAGATCATAGAATCCTGCAAACTTATAATCCCTTTCCATTCTGGCACATGCATCCCTGAATGCAGAACCGTCATAAAGAACCATCGATCCGAAATTAAAATCATCTCTCAGACTTCCTTCCTGATAGTCAATAAGGGGATGAGCTGAAATAGTATTATTCTTCCTTTCATAATAATCTGAATAGATCATGCCGGCTTCCGTGTCCCTGCATGCCTGTATCATCCTGTTCAGTGTGTACTTCCCCGGGTCCGGAGCAGATAAACCGGAATAAACAAGCACGAAGGGGGTCTTCGCCATGGCACCCATCTTCCTTACAGTTGCTGAAGAAGCAAAACCCTCAGATTTCAGAAATGATATATCCATGCCTTCAGGAAGGGTATAAGTGTCATCCCCCCCGACAATTACAATCTCCTTCACCATAACCGGGTCCTTAAAAGCGCTAATGGTCTGCGCAACAGATTCCCTGTCTGAAAAGCGAATAAAACAAGTCAGATTTTTTTCCATCCGTGAATTATTTTTCTAAAAAGTTAAGTATCTGTTTCATCAGTGAAGCACGTTCTTCCTCACTGACAATTGTTTCAAACGGAAAGCCCAGGATCACGGTATTGTAATCGCCTTCACATATCACACCGGCAGAAGCATTTGATTCACTGTATCTGAAAGCACATACCGAACCCTTCCCGTGTGGTTCAATCGCATCGGGTGCTTCCACCTGATAAATGCTACGAGACAAATCCGTGTTGAAACGGAATGATCCTCTGAAATATGGCTTTGCATAATCCGTGGCATACGACTCCCCTGTCCTGGCCGCGTGACCGGTTCGCGGCATAAAATGAAGATATTCGCCGGCAAATTTCATGGCCGTGGAATCATTATAAGCCAGCAGATCGGATCCCACATATGACCCTGACATAAACAGGCTTGTCCCGGAAGCAGTGATTTCCCTTATCCTGCTCATGAATTCCGGAGTATAGATGCTGAAACGCATCCTTGAAGTGTCGCCGAAAAAAGCTGTGGATTTCTGTTCCCCGAAAATAAGATCAACGATTTTAAAATCTGAAACAGGCATGTCCGGTGAGCAGAAGTATGCTCCTGAGACCGAATAGAAGGAATATCCTGCTTCCATTACAGCCTTACCGTGAATATAAGGGTAGTCAAAGGTGTTTCCTGCAATAACAGTTCCTGCAATATCCGAATATGAAGCTCCCCATCCGGGCGAATCATCATCAAGCCATGGATTATTTCTGCTAAAATCATGCTGATCGCCAATAGTGATGAAGTCATAGTGATCCGCCACCCCCCTGTCTTTCCACCATGCAATCCCTGCCTGACTTCCGTTGTCAAACCATGCAGGACCGGAAACACGGTCAAAACCGTTTACTATCAGGACAGTGCTGTTGCTGGTGCTGGTGCTGGTGCTGTTCTCACTGATTCCCACAGAAAGAATTTCGGAATCAAAGCTTTCCCCCCCGTCATTTACTGCCGTTACCTTGAAGCCATAAACAGTATTAAAGGAATCAATCTCCAATTCACAAAAAGTTCTGTCTGTTACAGTACCGTTATCAAATCCTTTATCCCCTGTCCGCTTATAGACCACATACCGGTCAGGTGCTGAAGCAGGTTCGCTTTCATCAGTTGCGGGTTTCCATGATAGTCTGATGGTTTTGCCGCTGACAGGCATAATTGCAAAATCCGTCACGGGCAGTGGCTGAACCACATAATCACGTCCTTCGCTATGGGCAAGATATTTCAGAATCCCCTTGTAAACAGCGCGGCTCACATCAAAACGGAATTTCGGATCGAGACCGTATTTCAGATCCGCCAGGTTCTGATGCGACAACAGTTCAAGAAGCATGGCAGGCACATTGGGTTTGCGTGCCTCGTAATATGACCTGTCCCAGAGGCCTCTTCGGGTCCATTCCGGATTGTATATCCTCCTGATATCTTCAACTATCTGAGTTTGAATAATATCACTGAGATCCCGGCTGGCCAGCCTGGAAGTTCCGTCAGGAAACAGACCATTATCCGATGCTGTGGAATAGATGGCAAGGGTACCTATTATCGAATCCCCCGGAGTCACACCCGCATCCGTATGAAATGCAAGCGAAAGGTCAAGAGGGATTCCGAGACCTTTTTCCTGAGTATTAACATCATCAGGAAAAGGTTCTGCCATAAGGTAATTAACCCAGAGGCTTCTCGACTGGTAGTCGTCGTTATAATCATTCCTGTAGGCATTGGGACTGTAAACCAGAGTATCCGGCATGCCTGCATACTGAAGATAATATCTTGCCCCTTCCAGGAAGCGCGGTTTTCCGCTTGTTTTCCATTCAAAACGGGAGTCATCCCCGGGGTAATCACGGTGAACGGATCCGGAAGTCTGCTCAGCTGCTGACTGCAGGTTTTTTATAATCTCAGCCGATGGTTTCCGGGCAACATTTCCCATACCTCCCCCGAATTTCACAGCATCCAGCGCAACCGGTCCGCCGTCATTGCCTGCACTCTTCACGCTCACTGATCCTTCCGCAACATTTTTTCCCTTTTTGAAAACAAATGTCCCGAGGTATATCCATGTTGCGCCTCCCATGGTCTGGTTTATCATGAATCCGGTACTCCCGCCCGTATGATTTACCGTATACAGTACCGATCTGCAGTTGTCCTTCATAAGGGGATAAGAAACATACACCGCATAGGATCCGTTTTCGGGGATATCAGGAATATATACTGCTGAATCTTTTTTTATACGTAGTGAGGTACCATGCCTGAAAGGGTTGAATCCGGAGAAAAGGGTATCTGTAAGAAGAAAACCTGTATTCACCCTTTCTATTTCAGGATCCGGTAATAAAAAGAGTTCCGACCTGCCGTCAGAGAAGTCATTATCCACTATCACCTCATTTATCTGAATATCCCTTTCCCTTGGAAGAAAAACCGTTGCTCCCGCATTTTCCAGCATGCGTGCAAGATAGGGTACCACATAGCCCATAACCGTTATATCCTCAACCGTGCCAAACAATTTTGCCCGCTGAAACTCCCATCTGTCAAGATCCATTTCATAATAATAGCCATGACTGTGCCAGAGAGCGATTGAATTTCCGTAAAGTCCCCTGCCCGGATAAACCCTGTCAGTATTTCTCAGCAGCATACGCCTGTCATCCCGTTCGCGGAAAGCCGGAAGCCTTGACTGGTCAGAAGCTGTTGATTTTCTGAATAAGTTCGGAACCAGCTGATCCAGTTCATAATTATTGGTAAAAATCCCGATATTATAATTCCTGAATTTTCGTCCGAGAGATTTCTTCAGGGATTCTCTGAACAGATTACAACTCTCTTCCCTGAAGGGATAATACGACAGGCCGGGGTTAAAAAAAAGTAAAACCCTATTCTCCTCCCCTATGATCTTCAGGGAATCCAGATCCGGCACAGCAATATGCTGCCATGAAACCAGTGGATTCTCCCACTTTTTTAACCTCTCAGAAGCAATGGACTGTAATTTTTCAACAGGTTGGGTTAATGCCGCTGATTCATTCAGAACAAAAAGAATAACTAAAAAAGTCAGTGCTTTGAAAAAACAGGCTTTCATCCGCATTTTTTTTGGGATTGAAATATAATAATTATTGACCAGACTTCCGGTACTTTTAAATTTGACTTCAGTTTAAGGACAAACAATTTATTTGCCTTACTTTTGCAGTCAGTTTAAGTTTTTCCGGAAAATAATACTTGCGGGAATCCGAAGGGAAAATCACACAGGGAGATCCTCCCGCGGAATCCGCCTCCGGACAGGGGATCAGTCATTATTTTTCAGAGAACAAAATACCCGGAACTCATAAGCTGAAATCCGGGATAAGTATAATTATCAAAAACAGTTAAAAACAATGCATTACCTGAAAAAGCGAATACTGGTTCTGATGTCTGTCATGATATCGGTTTTTAATCTTGGCGCCCGGAACGGAGACCCTTCATTTTTAAAGTACCTGGATCACCACTGGGTTGATTCAGTAATGAAATCCATGTCGGCTGAGCAAAAGGCCGGACAGCTTATCTGGGTTGCTGCCTGTGCAAACGGTGACCTGGAGCATGAGGCCCGGCTGACTGACATGATCAGGAATCAGGGTATCGGAGGACTTATATTTTCCGGGGGTGAACCCGTCAGGCAGGCTGAAATGATTAATTACTATCAGGAAATATCAAAAGTCCCTCTTTTTATCATGACTGACAGCGAAACGGGACCTGGCATAAGACTGTCAGGAATAGAAAAATTTCCCTGTCAGCTTACCCTTGGCTCACTGGAAAATGATTCCCTGATTTATGAGATGGGAAAAGCAGTTGCAGGACAATTTAAAAGAGCCGGAATCAATATCAATCTTGCACCTTCCTCAGCTGGTCCAAATGACCATCCGGGGAATTCCGTCATTAATTTCCGGTCATTCGGTGAAAATCCCGGAAGGGCGGCAGATATAGCAGGCATGTATATGAAAGGCCTGCAGAAAAATGGAATAATGAGCATAAAAGGAATAAATGATTTTACAGTGACAGGAGAAACGAAGGCCCGTACCCCGGCCCCGGAAATCGATATACTGAAATATATAAATGAGCCTGAAAAAGCCATTGCCTCCATAGCCGGGAAAATCGAAACAAAGGAGCTAAGTCCTGAAATGATCGATGAGATGTGTCGTAAGGTCCTGGCTGCCAAATACTGGTCAGGATTAAACCGCCTGGAGGAAATTGATACCGAAAATATTTCTGAAGAAATAATGCCTCCTGCAGCCAGGGCTCTTGTGAGGGATCTTTATGCATCTTCGCTTACCCTTCTGAAAAATGAGAATAACATTCTCCCGGTAAAAAATCTTGATAATGCCAGGATAGCTGTTCTTTCCGTTGGAAACAATGGTCTGAGCAAATTTCAGGAAAGGGCGGGAGATTACACAAGAATATCCGCTTTCCGGGTCGATCCGGCAGATCATGAGCAGGCAGACAGGATACTGGATACTCTTTCACAATATGATATCGTACTTGCAGGGATTTACGACAACGGCGGACAGTCAGGACAGTCCGGACAGTCCGGACAGTCCCGGACTGATTCCGGCACAGACGGCCATCTGCCCGCTTTTCTTGAAAAGCTTGTTGCCTCGAATAAAACCGTGGCAGTACATTTCGGGAATCCCTATGCGCTTAAAAAGCTTGAAGCATTACAGAATGCTGACGGACTTATTCTTGCCTATGAAAAAAATGAATATACGGAAGACCTTTCGGCCCAGCTGATTTTCGGAGGTACAGGGGCTGCCGGGACTCTTCCGGTGACAATAAATGACAGATGGCCGGAAGGATTCGGTCTGAAGACCACCGGCAGACTGAGACTGCAGTACGGATTTCCTGAAAATGCCGGTCTCTCCTCCGCCCTGCTCCATGCCCGTATAGATTCCCTGGCAGAAACCGGTCTGGCAGCACAGGCATATCCGGGCTGTGAAGTGATAGTCGCGAGAAAAGGGATTGTTGTTTTTCACAAGACCTACGGATATCAGACCTACGACAAGCGGGTTAAAGTGGAAAAGGGTGATCTGTTTGATCTTGCTTCAGTTACAAAAATATCATCCTCTCTTCCCGGACTCATGATTCTGGATACTGAAGGCAAATTCTCAACCGAAGGAAAACTTGGTGACTACATTCCGGAATTCAGCCGTTCGGACAAGGGAGGGCTGCTTATGAAGGATCTTCTGGCACACCAGGCCGGACTGACCCCTTCCATCGTTCCCTGGAGAAACACGATTAAAAAGGATTCAATCTACAGGAAAAATACGATCAGGTTTGTACCATCGGAAAAATTCCCGGTGAAAATTTCGGACAGGCTGTATATAAACCGGAATTTCAAAACAAAAATGTTAAATGAGATAAAAAACACCCGCCTTGGTGAAAAGAAATATGTTTACTCGGATCTGACATTCATCCTGACACCGGAAATAGTCACAAACCTTTCAGGGGAGAACTGGCCGGATTTTGTCACCAGGAGAGTTTACAGCAAAATAGGCGCCCATGATATCGTTTTCAATCCTTATCTGAAATACCCGCTCAGCAGGATAGTACCCACTGAGAATGATACCTTTTTCAGATTTCAGCAATTACAGGGAACCGTTCATGATGAAAATGCTGCAATGCTTGGCGGAATTTCGGGACATGCCGGACTGTTTGCCACGGCAAACGATCTTCTGAAGCTGATGGAGCTCTATCGCCGTATGGGTGAATATGGCGGGGAACAGCTGATAGGAAGGGATGTAATGCTTAAATACACAGCTGTTCAGTTCCCGGAAAACAACAACCGCCGCGGACTGGGATTTGACAAGCCCCTGCTCAACAATTCAGAACTCCCGCAGGAAGATACTTATCCCACAAGCGGAGCTTCAGCCGGAAGCTTCGGACATTCAGGCTATACCGGAACATTTGTGTGGGTTGATCCCGAAAAAGAAATAAGCTATGTCTTTCTGTGCAACAGGGTTTACCCCACGAGAAACAACAACCGGCTGTATGACCTGAATATCAGAACAGAGATTCTGCAATCGGTATATGATGCCATTACGGAGAAATAAATCCTGAGTCAGAACAAGGAATTAATACTGCTATAATCTTCCCTTCCTGAGGTATTTCTTCGACATTCTGTCATCCGGATGTGTGACGGAAAATCCTTCCCAGTATTCGGCAATGGTACTTTTAATCTCCTTTCTGAGCAACCAGAGCCCGATCAGGTTCGGAGCCGCCATAAAAACAATCGTGATATATGAAACGGTCCAGACTATTGTGGTATCTGTAAATGAAGCTATGAAAAATGCAATTACATAGAATATCCTGTAGTAGATAACATATTTCGGTCCCACAAGATATGTCAGGGCCCTGTCTCCATAGTATGACCATGCTATGGCTGTGGAGAATGCAAACAACAATAATCCTATTGATACGGTATATCTTCCCCATTTTCCCAGAAAACTGCGCTCAAAGGCTATTGTTGTCAACGGGGCACTGTGAATAAGTGATTTACCTGTCATGGTCAGGGATGAAGCTTCGGGCTGCCATTTTCCTTCTTCCACATCAATTGTTCCCGTGAAGGGCAGCTTGTTCATATATACCGTATAATCCTCCGCTACCGATCTTGAACATATAAGGGTGACCGGCGTGCTTATTTCACCATCTGAAACATCAAGCCGGCCGGAGAACAGAGGCAATGACCTGCCATGAACAACAAATTCATTGAGCATCTGTTTCTCTGCCGGATCATTTTCATCATAAACCCTGTCGAGAAAAATCATATCGGCACTCTGAAACTGATTTTCTATCTTTTCAGTCCATACCCCCGAAGAAAGTATGACAAGGCCGGTCAGCATGCAAATAATTATCGTATCGATGAATGGTTCAAGGATTGCGACCATACCTTCCGACACCGGTTCAGGTGCACGTGCGGAAGAGTGGGCTATCGGAGCCGAACCCTGTCCGGCCTCGTTTGAAAACAAGCCACGATTAACACCCCTGTTTATTGCAAATGCAATTGTTGCTCCCATGAATCCGCCAGTAGCTGCTGTTCCGGTAAATACCGTGGAGAAAAGTGAAATTATGGATGGTATGATGTTCTGATAGTTGGTAACAATAACGCAGATTGCACCAATGAAGTAGAAAACCGCCATTCCCGGAACAAGCTTCTCGGTAACTTTGGCTATACGCTTTATTCCGCCGATGATTATCAGGGCAAGTACAAGCGAAAGAACAGCTCCGGTAATAATATGCTTTATACCGAATGTTGTAAATATTGAATTCGAGATGCTGTTTATCTGGGGAAGACTTCCGGTACCAAATGAAGAGAGAACTGTGGCTGCGGCAAAGAATGTCCCCATGACAGCTCCGGTTTTAATGACCCTGCCATTTTTTGTTGTGATATTCAGTCTTTTCTTCATGTAGTACATGGGACCGCCCGATACTGTTCCGTCAGGCAATACATCCCTGTATTTATGAGAAATAAGTACTTCTGCCATCTTTGTACACATGCCAATGGCTGCCGTGACAAGCATCCAGAACAATGCTGCCGGTCCTCCCAGATGTATTGCCAGGGCAACGCCTGCAATGTTTCCGGTACCCACAGTACCCGAAAGTGCTGTTGCCAGTGCCTGAAAATGAGAAGTGTCTCCTATATCAAGATGATGGTCATATTTGCCTTTTACAACATCAATGGCATGCCTGAAATATCTGAACTGGGGAAATTTAAGATACAGGGTGAAAAAAATTCCGGTTCCGAGTAATAAAATTACAAACCATGGATGTCCCCCAATGTATCCATCCAGCATAATAAGAAAATCGTTTGCCTTTTGCATAGGTTAAGTTTCAGAATGACAAAAACTGGAGTGGTAAAAGTAACAATTTTCACAAAAGGATGAAAAACAATTACAATTTCATTGTCTTTAAAAACTTGGGGCAGAAACTGCAAACCTGTATCCTTTTGATATTCCGGCTTTACCGGCTTTACCGGCTTTACCGGTTTTACCGGCTTTACCGGTTTTACCGGCTTTACCGGCTTTACCGGCTTTACCGGCTTTACCGGCTTTACCGGCTTTACTGGCTTTACCGGCTTTACCGGCTTTACCGGCTTTACTGGCTTTACCGGTTTTACCGGCTTTACTGGCTTTACCGGTTTTACCGGCTTTACCGGTTTTACCGGCTTTCAGGGGAATTACAGGCAGGTTCTGGTATAAATGATAAAAAAATGCTGATTTTAATACAAAACGCGAACAAAAGATGATTATCCACTGTTTACATCATCAGCCGGATATTATGCGGCAGGAGATAAGTCATGAATGATATAACTGTATCATATAATATTTCAGGCTGGGAATCCCTTTTATCTCAATTATTTCTTTTATTTCTTTTTTTATTTCTTTCATTTCCACTATTTATTTCATTTCCATCATTTCTTTCATTTCCTGAAAGATCCTTCTCTGCTTTCCATCTGTTCAGCAACAATCTTATCATGCCGCTCATGCCTATGTGCATGCGCCGGTAGATTTCCGTTTTATAACGGAACTCTAAAATACTCAGCCGGGCAACATCAATTATGATTGTCGGATTTCCATTTTAATATATTATATCGTATTCAAAATCAAACAATTCATTAAAAATGAAAAATAATAACCCGAAATTCGAAACATTACAGGTTCATGCCGGACATCAGCCTGACAGTGATACTCTTTCCAGGGCAGTACCAATCTATCAGACCACATCATATATTTTCAGAAATGCAAAACATGCTGCTGATCTTTTCAGTCTTGAGGAAGCAGGAAATATCTATACCAGAATCAATAACCCCACAACTGAAATACTGGAAAAACGAATTGCAGCCCTTGAAGGAGGTGTAGCAGCACTGGCTGTTGCATCCGGACATGCGGCCCAGTTTACTGCCCTTTCCGCGATTTTACAACACGGGGATAATTTCATCAGCTCCCCATTCCTGTATGGCGGTACTTATAACCAGTTCAAGGTTACATTTGCCAGGTTTGGCATTGAATGCCGTTTTGCAAAAGATCTTGATCCCTCCTCATTTGAAAAACTGATTGACAGCAGTACCAAAGCTGTCTATCTCGAAACGATCGGCAATCCCGGATTTGACATACCGGACTTCGAAGCATTTGCCAGACTGGCAGAAAAACATGCGACACCTCTGATCGTGGATAATACCTTTGGTGCCGGAGGCTATCTCTGCCGGCCGGTTGACCATGGTGCCAATATTGTAACAGCATCGGCAACAAAATGGATCGGAGGTCATGGAAACAGTATGGGAGGCATCATCGTTGACGCAGGCAATTTCAACTGGCTGAACGGAAAGTTTCCGGCTTTTACCGAACCTTCAGAAGCTTATCACGGAATTGTTTTCGGTGAAAAATTCTCATCGCCATCAGGAACAGAAAATATTGCATTTATTGTCAGGGCGAGGGTTGAAAACCTGCGGGATCTTGGTTCCTCCATAAGTCCCTTTAATTCTTTTCTGCTGCTCCAGGGAATCGAGACACTGTCACTCCGCATGGAAAGAATTGTTCAAAATACACAGGCACTTGCCCGATGGCTGCTTGAACAGCCTGTTGTGGAAAAAGTGAATTACCCGGGACTTCCGGGAGATAAGAACTATCACCTGGCACAGAAATATCTTCCGAACGGGGCAGGCGGTGTCCTGAGCTTTGTTCTCAGACTTGAAAAGGAAAAGGCAGTAAAACTTGCTGAACATCTCAGCCTTGTAAGCCATCTGGCGAATGTTGGTGATACCAGGACTCTCATCATCCAGCCTTCCGCAACAACGCATTCCCAGCTGTCGCCTGAAGAACAGTCCGCTGCAGGTATTGACCCGGGCCTTTTCAGGGTGTCCGTGGGCATCGAACATATAGATGACATCATTGATGACTTCAGCCGTGCCTTTAAACAGATACAATGAAAACCTACAGACACACCGAACCTTTCAGGACGGAAAGCGGAAGTTTTCTAACCGGACTGGAAATCGCCTATCATACATATGGCAGGCTGAATGAGAAAGCCGATAATGTTATATGGGTCTGCCATGCCCTTACCGCAAATTCCGACATCAAAGCCTGGTGGCCCGGAATGGTTGGAGAAAACCGCCTGTTTGACACTGAAAAATATTTTATTGTATGTGCCAATGTACTCGGCTCCTGCTACGGAACAACCGGACCCGCATCAGTAAATCCTGAAACAGGCAGACCTTGGCTGAGGGATTTTCCGCTGATTACCGTAAGGGATATTGTAAATGTTCATGAAATACTGAGGCTGCATCTCGGCATAAAGAGTATTCACACAGTTATCGGAGCGTCAATAGGAGGATTCCAGGCTCTCGAGTATTCTGTCATGCGGCCCGGACTGATCCGGAGACTCATAATTCTTGCATCCGGCGCAAGACAATCTCCCTGGGCCCTGGCTTTCAGTGAATCAATGAGACTGGCAATGGAGGCTGACGATTCCTTCACTGCAAATGATCCGGAAGGCGGTAGAAAAGGACTGAAGGCTGCCAGATCAGTTGCACTTTTAAGCTACAGAACGGCAGAAGCCTACAACACTACCCAGCAGGAAGAGGATGACGAAAAACTGACTTCATTCAAAGCGGCTTCCTACCAGGCTTACCAGGGAGAGAAGCTTGTCAGAAGGTTTAATCCGTATTCCTACTGGACCCTTACCTGCCTGTCCGATACCCACAATATAGGCAGAGGCAGGGGGGGAATACCGAAGGCCCTGAAAAGTATTAAAGCTGAAATACTATGCGTCGGGATTGGATCAGATCTTCTGTTTCCAACTGCTGATCAGAAACTTATAGCTGAAAATGCGGAAAAAGCAAAATACGTTGAAATAGATTCATTTTACGGACATGATGGTTTCCTGATTGAAACAGAAAAAGTAACGGATGTAGTCAGGAGATTCTGGGAAAACACAGATAAAAAACAGCAGAATGACAAGGGAAAAACTAAGAATAGGATTATTTGGCTATGGCTGCGTCGGGCAGGGATTGCATGACGTCCTTAATGCCAGCAGCAGCTTAAGGGCCGATATTGTTAAAATATGTGTCAGGGACAGGGAGAAAGAACGAAGGATCCCGATGTCATATTTCACCTTCGACAGGAATGACATCCTCAACAATGAATCTATCAATCTTGTTGTTGAACTGATTGATGATGCCGATGAAGCCTTCAGTATTGTTTCGGCTGCCATCAGAAAAGGCAAAAATGTGGTTACAGCCAATAAGCTGATGGTTGCAGATCATTTCGGGGAACTGGTTGAAATGCAGGAAAAATACGGTGTATCGGTTTTGTATGAAGCAAGTGCCGGGGCAAGCATACCCATAATCAGGAATCTTGAAGAATATTATGACAATGAGCTTCTTCATTCTGTAAGGGGAATACTGAACGGAACCACAAATTACATTCTCACCAGGATGTTCACTGAAGATATTGATTATAATGATGCACTGAATGATGCAAAAGCAAAAGGATTTGCAGAATCTGACCCCCGTCTTGATGTTGAAGGCTATGATGCGAAATATAAGATATGCATTATCACGGGCCACGCCTATGGACTGATACTGAACCCCGGGGAAGTATTCAACTATGGCATCAGTTCAATATCGCGCAACGATATCAGGTATGCCAGGGAAAAAGGACTAAAAATCAAACTATTGTCCTATGCTGCCAAAGTGAATGACAACACCATAACAAGTTATGTCCTGCCCAGATTCATAAGTACCGATAAGCATTTATATTATGTTGACAATGAATATAATGGAATAATTGCAGAAGCAGCCTTTGCCGATAAGCAGTTTTTCAGCGGGAAGGGTGCAGGTGGTCATCCCACAGGCAGCGCAGTTCTTTCTGACATTTCAGCCAATTCATTCGGTTACAGGTATGAATACAAAAAATGGGCACAGGGAGCGGTAACGAATTATACCCGTGACCACAAACTGGAAATATATCTCAGGTATTCAGATGCAAAGGACCTGGATCTGTTTCGCTTTGATACAATATCTGAAGATTTTAAAAGCCTGAACTATAAGTATGTAATCGGTATTATAAATCTCGATCAGCTTTATTACCTCAGGGACAGACTTTCCGGAATGGATATATTCATTGCCGGAACGGGAAGAAAAATCCCGTAAAATGAATTTGTGCCCGGGCCACGAAACGGACCCGGGCCTGCCTGTCCGGCACCCGCAATACATTCAGAGGCAGGTATTGCATTACCGGCATTCCATTTGGCGGACAAAGCGGAGTTTCCGTTATTATATCTTCAATTTAATTTTGAACCGCTCCAGTAAGGCAGTTAACCATATACACAGAAGAGCCCACACAAAACACTTTATCAGGCCACTGTACATATATGCCATATCTGTCTGCATTGACTGCGGCAGTATAAAATCTATAAATTTATAATAATTGTCCTGCGTAAGAATGGGCACATATCTGTGAAATACGCTTTGCAGTAAGTATGGCATTACATAACATGAAAGCGTAGCTGTTCCACCGGCTTTAATTATATTGAACCATTTTGCCTTACCTTTGGCTACTGCCCAATGTAACAAGCCATAAGTTCCTATGATAATTGCAGTACAATACAATACCCATGTAGGAGTGGCGCCGAGTTTGGAAACAATCCAAAACTGGTGGGATACAACTGCAGCAATCAACACAACACCTATAAGAGTAATCAGATAAATAACCTTTTTCCGGACTGCAAGCTGTGAATATTTGACTATTAAAAGTGAAAACAAGACACCTCCCAAAGTGAGAACAGTTGTGGAACCAATACGCGCTATCCCCATAAGGTCATTTATTATATGAGGCTGTCTTGGAATCCATTGGGGCGGACTGCTCCTTGCTATAGTAAACAGGAAAAAACCCAGCCAGATCAGGGATAATTTTGGAATATTATTGCGAATAAAAAAATACACAAAAGCACAAACCAGATAAGACCATCCGATTCCTCCCAGTATACCATAATTTCCTCTGAAATATCCTATGACTTCTTCATTGTTTACAGTACGGATATCACGAAAAATAAAGGCCAGCCATACAAGAAGAATAACCCCGGCTATCTGCAGTCCTGAATAAAGATGCCGTACCGGTTTATCTGTCCTGGGATAGGTATTCCAGATCAGAAAAAATCCCACTACCATGAGAACTTTAAAAAGAGGCATACCTATCGGGACGCCGGGTGCTAAACGTGACAGGCTTTGTTCGGTAAAGGCTCCCATAATGAGCAGGGCAAAAGTGCGTGAAAAAAAATGCAACACAATGCTTCGCTCAGAAAATCCTTTTCTGTACCTGTTTTCAATGGCAAATGGTATTGACATCCCTACCACAAACAGGAAAACAGGATAAACAACATCGGCCAAACCAAGAAAATCCTCGCCCCGTGCAGCATGTTTCATCCATCCCGGAACTCCTCTTACCGACCAAAAATCGTTGACAAAGATCATTAACAATACTGTCAAAGCCCTTAAAATATCTATGGCTTCATTACGTTGGGTAAAATCATATTTTATATTGCTTTTCATTGAATTCTTATTTATTTGACTTTAAAATTCTTTTATGTTTATCAGGTATTTGCAGCAGTTAAAACAATAGTTCCTTTTCCGGGCATTGCCTGATACAAAATATATGCTTCACCTTCTACATGTTGAACATCAACTCTTAAAACAGAATTGCCCTGCTTTACATCAACTGCTCTCCACTCAGGATTTACATACGTTTTAAGGGTAAGAGGAATGTCATATATTCGTTTATTAAGCGGATGAGTAAGTTTAACATTGATTTTTTCTTCTTTCAGCGAGAAGCTTACTTTCGCATTCATTCTTTGTTTAATATATCTTGCGGCATCCGCGAACGTTGCAACCCAAACATCATCTTCTCTCGACTTGATATGTGAAAAGTGGGCGTTAATATCCTGAGCTGTTATAGCTTCCCATCCAATACCGTCAATGCCGTGAATCACGGTTACAAGCCAAATATTGTTATTCTCTGCGGTTACATCAACCCATCCATTCATTTCGTCAAGACTTGTATTTGAAATAATTCCACGTTCCCAAAAAACATATTCAAAATCTGAATTTACAGGTGTTTGACGGCTTGGACGGTGCAACTCGAGCACATAATCTTCAGCTATTCTGTTCCTTGTTACCGGATATAATTTAAGAGCCGCCTGTAAAGCTCTGTCATTTTGGGTTCCGTAAGGAAGTTCTGCCGAAACCGTATGCCTGATTCCGATTCTTTTTAATATTTCTCTACGGCTTTTTTCAAGCTCATATTTAATATTGGCGTCGTCAAGAGCACACATATACGGATGAGTTATCATGTGGCTTGCAAATTCATGACCTTCCACGGCATGGGTTTTAATCATATCCCATGTAAGAACATCTGCCGTATTTGTACGTCGTCCGGTTCCCGTAATTTCAGGCTCAAATTCCCCGGCAGCAATTCTTTTGTAAAGACCATCAATTATGCCGATAGCCTCTTCCATTCTGTGAGCATCTATTGCTGCTCCTGCACGGGTAAAATAACTTCCGGTGCCTTTATATCCCGAAAATCTGGCTGCTGAAGCTCTTTCAAACACATTATCCGCATTTGTGGGTATGGTTTTGGCTTCTTCTATAATCTTCCCTACAGGTCTTCCTAAAAATTTTCCTACATATTTTGACCCAGGTATAGACCCGGTAATAATGTAAAATGTGCCGGGAAGGCCTAACCTGTTCATAATAGGAACTGCTACACGAAACTGATTAATTGTTCCGTCGTCGTAAGTAATGGATACAGCCCCTTTTTTTCCATACTGCCATTGGGTAATTTCGGTCTGACCAATTGACCCATGAGCATAGATTGCGTTAATGAAAAAAAAGTTTAAAATACTGAATATCAGTAATATTTTTGTTTTAATTTTCATATCTTAAAAAATATTTAATTGGTAAGCCAACTCTTTACAAGTCTCGTTTTCAATAATGAAGTATAGATGCATATTAAACCTTCCAGTAAGCCGTACATAAAGCTGGGCAAAGACTAATTCAATTTTTTAAATTCTTCCAACAAAAGCTTCAATGTTCTTGAATCACCTCCTCTGCTCCGGGTTCTCTGGTCCGCATCTACAGGCGCAGACACGTATGTAGCAGGATCATAATAAGCCTTCAGAAAATCATCAGCACCTGACCATACTGTTGCTATGATTCCTTGGAAATGCGGGCCCATGACACTGGACGATTGCTGACGAAAATCAATCATGTTTTTGAACTGTACTGCAGCATATTCCTGTGTTCGCCAAGGACAGGTAACCACGTCAAAGCCTTTGGCTGCAAAAAGTACACTTGTCAGGTCAGGACGCTCATAATGCCAATCACAAATAAAAACATCTTTGTAAACCATATCTATTGAGCGATGTGTGTTGTTAAAGCTGCCTTCCCAGGCACCTACACCTGTCATTCTCCCATCAAGCATACGGTCGCCCCAAATCATAAGTCTGCGGCTTTTTAATGCCAGATGATCACGAATTTTATTTACTTCGTTTGCAAAAAGTTCCGCTTTGTCCAGGCCCCGGCATCGCGGACATCTTTCATCACCAAGGTGAAAGACTTCATCCATTCCTGCATGAAACCATTCAGCATTAAAAGCATCCAGTAATTCGTCAATCACTGCAAATACAACTTTGTGTACATCAGGATGAAGCGGACAATAACTCCTTTGATACAAACCGTCAGCATAAGTATTTGAGGGGGCTTCTATTATATGCGGTGATTCCTCAAATTCTGGATATTCGCGTAACAGGTTGAGCTTTCTTTTCCCTCCCTGATGCCCCAGTAAATTAATTTGAGGAGCCACAGTAATGTTATACTTTTTACAGAGGTTTGCAATTTTTGTGATATCAGCTCTTGTAAGCGGATTGTCGCCTCTAAGCTCCGGATGACTTTCATATGCATAGTTCCAGTCCACGCGTATTACAAGCATGTTAACATGTGCCGGAGCCAACTCTTCCTCAATAAAATTCAGGAACAAATCCAGTCCCTGAACTGATGGCGCACCAATGGCTAGGCCACGTACCGGCAGAACATCGTCAATATTTGTTCCCTGCCCAAAAGAAATCTGTAAAAAACAGACACTCAAAAAAGTTATAAAAAGACGTTTCATAGATAATTGAGATTTAATTGATTAGATATAAACAGAGATTGTCATATACGTTTTTTGAAGATTTGGGATGAATTTGTTTTATCCCTACCCGGCTTATAATATTAATTACCCATAACCCTGGTGTAAACAGTCTTCTGCAAAGTACCCAAATAATCGTCCTGAGAATACTCCCAATACATGGCGCCACGCAGTCCTCTCTCTTTCAGCCATTCACATTTAAGAGCTGTGGAACGGGGGTTTTCATATGTGATTACAAATTCAGAGATATTGGTTTCAGGATTACGCCTGGTCATATAAGGGACTTTTGCCACATCATCCCATTGCTCAGCAAACTCTCTTTGATTGCGAATTTCCCAAAAACGGGGAACTGTTCCCGATGGAGTTTTTCCATAAAACGGCAAACCCAATACCAACTTGTGAGGAGGTATTCCTGCATTGATATGTGCATTCACTGATTCTTCACACGAAGCTCCCGTTCTGGTTAATTCAGAGGGGAAAAGTGCATTGTGATGGGATAACGGGGGCATACCCATATCATAAGTCATGATATTTATAAAGTCAACAATAGGTTCTATTGCTTTAAAATCAACATATTTAGCTGAAAATACCGAAGCAAAAGTCAACAGTTTGTCTTTGCCAATAATATTACGAATCTCGCTCATTAACTTTGTGAAGTTATCAGTATCTTCAGGTGATGCTGATATTTTCCCTCCTGCGGTTTGAGTAGGGTATTCCCAGTCGAGATCGATACCGTCAAGATTAAACTGATCCATAACACGTTTACAATCGGCAACAAATGACCTGCGATTGTTATCGTTGGCTGCCATCTCGCTGAAGCGGCCGCTTCCCCAACCTCCTATGGAAATAATTACTTTCAGATCAGGCTTTTGTTTTTTAAGATTGGAAAGTGCCATCAATTGGTCTTCATTATTAATGCGTATCCCGTTAAAAGTATTGTTTACATGACCAAAAGCATAATTGAAGATTGTAACATAAGTCGGATCGGGAAGCGGTCCCCTTCCCATCCAATAAGCAATAACCACCGGTTCATAACCTGCAGGTAAATATTGTTTCGATACATTATCCGTGGTATACGCTATATTTCTGGATGACGAACATGAAATACAAAAAGGCAAAAATGCTATTAAAAATAAATTCAATTTTTTCATTGCTTAAATATTTTTCGATGTAATAATTTGGATTAACTATTTTTTACTCATCACTCCTTCATAAACGGCTTTTCTCAAATCCCCCCTCACATCTGAGGAATACTGCCAGTACATAGCTCCCCGCAGGCCTTTACTGTGTAAAAATTCACATTTATTAGCAATAGAACGTGTGTCTTCATACGTTTGCAGATAATTACCGTCCTTGCTGGATAACCATGCAGCTTTTGCAACGTCATCCCATTGTATTGTATAGTTATCAGCATTTTCATCAAGATTGTCGTAGCGAAGCCCCCTGAAAGGCCCTTTGCTTGCAAAAGCAATACCCAATACAAGTTTGTGCGGGGGTATACCGGCTTTGAGATGAGCGTTCACCCCCTCTTCAACCGTTGATCTGTGTGTATACTGTGAACGGTAAAGACCTGAATGATGCAGAACCGGTTCTCCACGTTCCTGCGATCCCTTATTTTCCAGATCATAAGACATGATATTGATAAAATCAAGAAAAGGTACAGCAGTCTTCCAGTTAACATATCTTGCAGTGTTAGACGAAGCGAATGTTAATAATTTTTCATTTCCTATTTCCTTACGGATGTCACGGCACAACAAGGTAAAATTTTTTGTATCATCAGGCGAATACGATATTAATCCTCCTGCGCTTTGTGTCGGATATTCCCAATCCAAATCAATACCATCCAAACCAAATTGCTCCACAACACGCTTGCAATCAGCAGCAAATGCTTTGCGAAGATGATCTTCTGCTGCCATTTCACTAAAGCGTCCACTCCCCCAGCCTCCTATTGAAATGAGAACCTTTATCCCCAGCTTTTGCTCTTTCAGTCTTACAACTCTTCTGAGATTGTCTTCATTATTAATACGCACACCATTAAAACTATCATTAACATGACCAAAAGCATAGTTGATATGCGTAATATAGGTTGGATCAATAGGTTCTTCATTAAACCTGTATATATAAGCCAAAACTACTGGTTCCGGTACCGGACTCTTTGTTTTTGCCATTCTGGGAGAGCATGCAGAAATAAATGAGAACACAACCAAAAAAACACATAACTTATTCATATATTTGTAAATTAAAATTTTAACAAAAAAATAAAAGATAACAATTAATTTCGGACATATATGGGATGCCCATTGAAGCGGTAATGTTTTGGAGGAAAGAAAATCCAATAATCGTCTGTCTGATCATTGGATTTTCTGAATATTAAAAAAACGCTATTTTATGATTGGTCCTTCTCCCCAGTCAGGAGCCGGCTTATCATACCATACACGTTGTGCGTTCAATTTTTCCAGATCTTCTGAAATATTAAAATCAAACCCCATTTCTGCCATAGCCTGCCGGATGTTAGGCGCATTAATGTTTTCACCGCTGGGTTCATCAACATTCAAACGCCTCGGTACTTTAAAATTTGTAAAAGTAGAGAATGGCGTATATGGAAATCCTATTGTACTGCCTAATTTCGGAACGCCGCTTCTGCGTGATGTAACGAAAATCTCGGTAGGCGTTTGGTTATAATGAGTCAGCATATTTACATATATTTTTTCCAGATCTTTTAACTGATCGCCTGTCAAATTGTAAGCCGGCTTCGTCAACAAGGCAGTAATTTCAGCTGTGCCATCAGCGGCAGTTCCTCCCAGACCAAGCGAAGTTACGACCGAGTAGGGGTCAAGATTTGTTGTTCTGTAATAACCGGTATTGTGATCAGATGCTGTCTGATTATGAGATCTTACAGACCTTTCAATGGCTTTATGGAACAAAACATTGGCATCTTCAGAAATATTGGCTCCCAGTACCTTAAACTCTGCAAATAAATACCATGACTCTGCGGCCATTACAAAACGTCCTCTATAATGATACTCGCTCTGTGTGGTTATTGGTGGCGGCAATTGTCCTCTGCCGTCTGTATTAATAATTATATCCGGATAAGTATTAAATCCACTTGTCTGACGAGGGGTAATAAAAGCAGTACTGGCTACACTCCAGGGCATAAAAGTAACATTACTTTCCATAATCTCTGGAATCTGGTATTGCCCGACCGCCAAATAATAATCCCTCTCTTCCTGAGTCATAAGATCGCCTATGATACAAGGTATACCATGATATCTTCCCCATGGTTCACCATCGTTTATCCACTCAAAATCAGTTCCGTCTTCTGATACTTCAATATATGGTAGCATCACTTCAGGAATAGGCCTACCTGTTACAAGAAAAGCCTTTATTACACTTGAACTCCACCGATTTTTTTCAAAAAACCAACGCAATCTCGGATCTCTGTTTTCTCTAAGAAAATCTATAAACATTTTATTTCCATACCCCCACCATCTGGCTGTACTATTACCGTCCAAACCATCGCTGGTCCTACCGGTAAAATGCACATAATCATCCTCTATTTCACTCATGTATACACCGGAGTTCCACACCTCCTCAACAATCGCTTTTGCTTTGGCCGGATCTTGCAGATACCACCGTGCAGCTATCCTCAACCTTATGGTATTGGTAAGTTTTGCCCATTTTTCCCAAGCAGTTGCAGTTCCACCATATACCCAGTCATTTTTTCCAAGAAGCAATTGATTAGCAGGCGGATTATTCAATATTTCAAAAGCGGCTTTCAACTCGCTATCCCATAGTTTGAAAAGTTCTTCTTGCGTATCATATTTCGGTGTTAACTGCATAGGATTGGTATATCTCGCAAAGCCTGCCTCAGTATATGGCATGGATCCTTGCGTATCGGTCATTTTTAAAGCCTTTTGAATTAGGAGCGGGTAAACGGCTGCACGAATACACTGATGCGCTGCCCTCTCGTTCTCAGACATTCTATTGTCTATTATATCCCAAATTTCCCGGGCATATACAAGAACATTCATATAGCCACTAAATCTGGGATTAGTCCCTGCATCCCTGTTCATAACATTAAAACTCTCACCTATACGAACGAATGTAGTTTGAGTTCCTGAATTTATTTGCGGCCACACCAGTAAATACTTATCGTTATCACGAAACCATTCATCATACGCCCCGTTGTTCATTGATGACACTGCCGTACTGAACAAAAAAGGAACGTTAGGAGTGCTAATAGCTGAAGGATTTGTATTTAACTCTGCAAACTTTTCTTTGTCGCACGATATAACTGTCATTACAAGGAATGACAATGATATTAATATTTTCTTATTCATAGTTTAAAAAATTATAAATCAAATCTTAATGAAAAATTATAACTCCCTACATAAGGTGTCAGCAATCTTTCCATAAACGTATTGTTTGCACTTCCCCCAAAACTTTGAGGATTCAAATTATTGGGCAACGAATTATACAGATATCCCACATTTTGGGCTTCGATAGCTACACGCATATTGGAAACCCCTAATTTTTTTGTAATATTTCTGGGAACGTTATAGCCTAACGAAATCTGGCGAATCCCAATGTATTTAACTTCGCTAAACCAGTCGTCGTTGAGTGTGAATGTGGCCCATTCATAAGTACGACTATTCCATGTTGAAGCATGAACCGGATCAACGATACCTGCATCTACCGCCTGCTGGAAAGTCATGTCTGAAACATCAATATCAGGACCCCCATTAACATCTTTTATCAATGTTCCTGGCTGAAATACTCCATCGGGAATAACCCCGTCATGGAAGACACCATCATGGCCATTCAAGTATTTTTCTTCATGAATTGATTTAAAGGTTATACCGCCATGCTCAGCGTCACGATTTCTCAAAGTCCCTATGTTTGTATCCAATGAATGTGTAGTATAAAGCATAAGCTA
>CAZFVQ010000023.1:0-49781 GCA_964522415.1 uncultured Rikenellaceae bacterium
ACCGGAAAACTGGAAGCGGGAAGAAAACAAGTATCTGCGGAGCAGGGACCGGAAAACTGGAAGCGGGAAGAAAACAAGTATCTGCGGAGCAGGGACCGGAAACTGTACTCAGTAAAATCAGGATTTATCAGAAGGGATATCCGATTCCAAGGACAAAAGAAAAAATTCTGCCACCCTCGGTTTTGTCCGAATAATCCTTCCAGTTGCTGATCCATTTTGAACCGGCGGGCAGGGAGGGATCACGCAGTTTAATTCCGGCATCAGCCCTTATAAGCACAAAATCGAGATTGAATCTCAGTCCCACTCCTGTTCCCACGGCCATATCCTTCATCACATTCCTGAAATGAAACTGTGCCCCTTCAATTAAATTATCCTTATATGACCATATATTTCCGGCATCCAGGAAAAATGCACTTTCGAGTATCCAGAACAGTTTGAAGCGGTATTCAATATTTGTCTCCAGCTTGATGTCGGCTGTCTGGTTAAGGAAACTGCTGCGGTCGGGTACATGGGAACCCGGACCAAGCGTTCTCACCTGCCACGCCCTGATCCCGTTGGCTCCTCCCCCGAAATACTGTTTTTCAAAAGGAATTGCCTGCGAATTTCCATATGGAATTCCCGCTCCTATGAATGCCCGGTACACAATTGAACTCAAATCATTAATTATCAGATTATACCTCAGGTCAAGGTCTGCCCTCAGGTACTGCGCGAAAGGACGGCCAAACACATTATAGCTGCCGTCCTTTTTGTCCTGTCCGGCCAGGTTACTGATGAATCCCAGCAGATTACCCGATGTTTCTGCATTAAACCGGAAAAACCAGAAATCCCTCGACCGTTTTATGGTCTGATTACTGAATATAAGGGAATAACTACTTCCCAGAATAGTAACATCCCTGTAACTGTAGGCCAGGTATGATGATGATTCTATTCTTTCCCTGAATGCCGGATCAATGGTATCAAGCATTACTATGTTAAGCTGAAGGGGATTTACTATATGGCTCGTATAAGCATTGCTGTTCCAGTTATAGCCGAATGTGGCATTTGCCATTTTCCTGGTATAAAACGGCATCTTCTGGTAATTGTATGCAGCCAGGAGAGTCGTGGTAGGATTATATTTCTTGATAAATCCTTCAGTCCTGAGAAAAGGAAGGATGAATTTCGGAAACCTCAGACTTGTCTCGGCTCCGTATTCGAGGGAATGCATCATGGTATCCTGTGACAGGGTTTCATAGGCTCCCTTCAGTTTCAGACTGAAAAGTTCAGCACCCCTGAAAAGGTTTTGATTCTGATAGACAAGGTTCAGTGCCCCCCCCATTCCGTCGGAATGAGTTCCTTCAAGCTCCACCCTGTAGGATTGCTGACTCAGAAGGGTCAGCTGGATGTTACAGTCAAGCCTGAGTTCTTCCCCCTGATCATAAACGTCTCCGGGAAATTCGGTATAAAATATGTTTACAAGCCTGTATGTTTTCAGACCCAGCAAATGAGACTGGGTCTGCTCCGTGTTTGTCAGACTGAACATTGAACCGGGAGTCAGGTACAATGACTGAATAAGCAGGTCATACCTGATGTCCGGTTTTTTACCGGGAGAGATGAAATAATAACCTCCGTATTCCGTGGTGTCCAGGCTACTGATATATGCCTCACCCTTCTCAAGAGCATCCCTGGGGACAAAATCGGGATAGATATACACATTCCTTATGCGGTACAGGGAATGAGGAAGCGTTGAAGTCCTGTTGTTTTCATCGATACGGGTAAACTGTCTGATACCATAATAAATATCAACCTGTCTGTTGCCAATGGTACTGTCAACCCTGAAATAAATATGTTCCCGCGAAAATCCGTAAAAGCCCCTGTCCTTTATAAACTTTTCAAATCTCAGCTGTTCAGCCTGAAGAACATCAACATCATAACGTGTATCCCTCACTATCTGGCAGTTCAGTGAATCAAAATAAAACCAGCTTCCTATGAGGGAATCTGCAAATTCATAATACAGATTGCGGATCCTGTAGGGCGATTTAAGAGCGATATTGTAAAATACTTCCGATTTCTGTTTCTCCGTACTGACAGTATCAGTCACCCTTGCATCAAAATAACCCTTTGATGCCACGTAGTTCTGAATCTGTTCAACCGATTTCCCTGTTAAATAGGGATCATAAATCACCGGCTCCTCTCCTATTTTCCTGAGCCACGAGTGAGGCCATCCCTCTTTTCTGACATTGGACAGATTATACAGTCCCAGGTGAAAGCGCATACCGAAAATCCTCTTGTTCGGTTTCTGCTTGATATATGGCTCGATGGCTTTCCTGTTCATGCCCTCCCTGTTTATTGAAATATGGTTTTTATCCAGGAGGCTCGCATCCCGGGGAACGTATCTGGTGGGATGACAGGAAGAGAGCAGCAGGACCACCGTCAGAACAGACAGTATTAATCCTGCCGTATATGTATTTTTATTTGATGTATTTTTTTTCAAATTTTGTATCATGCATAAGTGAACAAATATATCAATAATAATATTTACGGAATCGCTCCGGCGAAAATGTAAGCAGGAGAACCTGCTGAATATTATCACATAAAAGCTATCCTGAGGTGTTAAGCAAAAAAAAGATCAGTTTTATTGTATCCCTTCAGAAAAAGAAGGCAAGGGAGGAACACAGACTTTTCACAATAGAAGGCGACAAGCTTGTCAGGGAATTCCTTTCTGCAGGACAATCCCTGAAAACACTTGTAGCCATGCCTGAATTTCTGAATTCACTTCCTGCCCGGCAAAAGCAGGAAATTGATGAAATCATTCCATGCAGCCATGAAGAGCTTAAAAGAATTTCTTCGATGAAAACACCGCACAACGTACTGGCAATTGTGGAGATACCGGAAATAAAAACAGATCCTTCAGACCCGGGGAAAGGACTGAGCGTTGCGCTTGACTTCATACAGGATCCGGGCAATCTCGGTACCATAATAAGGGCAGCAGCCTGGTTCGGGATCAAAAGCATATACTGCTCGGAGAACTGTGTGGATGTTTTCAATCCCAGGGTAATACAGGCAAGCATGGGAGCAATTCTCCATGTAAGGGTCGTTTATACCGATCTTCATTCTCTTTTCCGGAAAGCCCTCAGGGACGGAATAAAAATTTTCGGGGCAACGCTTGACGGCAACTCAATATATTCCAGGGAACCTGAAAAAAGGGGCATCATTTTCTTTGGAAACGAATCCCGGGGAATCTCAGCTGAGCTGGCTCCATATATTACTGATAAAATAACGATTCCTTCCAAAGGCGTGCCTGCTCCAGGAATAGAATCTCTGAATGTAGGAATGGCTGCATCGGTTATTTTCTCTGAATTCACCAGGAATAAACTGAACGGGAAATAAAGAAAGCTGAAGAAATTCCCGGTTTACGAAAGCCGGCAAACGAAATCCCCCAGGTTTTTATTCAAAATGAAAGGCAAGTATCCAGATCTGCGATTTCATTTTCTCTATTGCATTCCTGAATTCCGGATGTCGTGTCTCGCCCTCACTGGCAATTATGTTCGTCAGTCCGTTTGACATTTTAAGCTCAACCGAAAGCTTGAAATAGCGGAGGTAAAAATCAAGTCCCGCACCTGTTTCATAATAGAGATCCGGTTTTTTCAGCTTGATAAACACAGACACAGGTTTTGCAGGTTCTTCTTCACGGAACTCCTTCCTTGCCGCAAGGTCATAGCGGAAATTCAAGCCTCCGATAACATAGGGT
This sequence comes from uncultured Rikenellaceae bacterium, assembly GCA_964522415.1. Taxonomy (GTDB): domain Bacteria; phylum Bacteroidota; class Bacteroidia; order Bacteroidales; family VadinHA17; genus LD21. The sequence continues at coordinate 3,728 of CAZFVQ010000023.1, forward strand.
CTCACATTGTTCAGCCTTTCCCCCTTGTATTTCAGAAGAAGCGGAAATTCCAGATAGGCTGATTCAAGCCTCTGCCTCACATTAAAAAGCTCGGGATCACCATCCTCATTCTCTCTGGGAATTTTATAATACCTTACATTTCTTTGCCCGAAGGAAACACCCGGAAGAAATCTCAGATCCCAGTATCTTCCCGTTCTGAGATCAGTGACAATCTGTATATTTATTCCGGGATTAAGGCGGCTTACTTCAGGATAAAGGAAATCCTTCTCCAAATAATCCTGCGACGGAGTGATTCTGAAATCCATTGTATTAAAACCTATACTAAAACCAAAATGAAGCAATTTCTCATCATACCATGATTCATTTTTCGGTTTCTGCTTCTGTGCCGTTGCAGTTAAGCTGATCACCAGCAGAGCCAGACCAAGAAAATTATGCAGACTCCCTTTTTTCAAACCGGATTGATAATTATTGGATTTCTCAAAATAATAAACTGCAGGAGTCAAAAAATATTGTATCTAAAATTTCAGTCCGGTATAAATACTTGCAATTCCCCCGCTTAGTTTTTCCTGTTTTACGGAGCTGAATCCGGCCTTTTCCATCAGATCAATAAAATGTTTACCGACAGGAAATCCCATAACCGACCCCGGAAGATATGTGTAGGCAAAATCATTTCTGGAAAACAATTTTCCGATCACCGGGAGAATTCTCAGGAAATAGAAACGATACAACTGCCTGAACGGAACACCTGAAGGCATTGAAAACTCCAGCACCATCACGGCTCCTTTCTTTCTGAGTACCCTGTACATTTCCGAAAGCCCTTTCAGCGGATCGGAAAAATTCCTGACTCCGAATGCCACCATCACAACATCGAATGTATCATCATCAAACTCAATTTTTTGTGAATCACCCTGAAGCAGATCTATCCTGTCCTGCAATGAAAGTCTTTTTATCTTCTCCCTGCCTTCCTGAAGCATCTTTTCCGAAATATCAATTCCGGTCACATGATGAGGATCTATTCTCATTGCTGCTATGGCAAGATCGCCTGTTCCACTTGCAACATCAAGAATCCTCCCGGCATCTGAACATATCCGGGAAATGGCTCTTATCGCCCTTTTTCTCCAGATCCTGTCAATTCCGAACGAAAGAAGGTGATTGATAAAATCATAACGGAAAGCGATTGAATCAAACATTTCCATTATTTCCTGGTTCCTTTCGTCAGTACCGGTTTTCATCATATTCATTCAGCAATAAAAGACAAAGATTCAAATTATTTCTATTTTTACAGAAACAATAATAACCAAAACCCATGGACAGGATAATAATGATCACAGGTGCCACGGCCGGATTCGGCAGGGCAATAGCAAAAAAATTTGCCTCGAACGGATATAATATCATTATCACCGGCAGGAGGAAAGAGCGACTGGATGAAGTGATTAAAGAACTTTCGCAATTTAATACCGAAATTCTGACTCTTAATTTTGATGTCAGAAAAAGATATGAAGCAGAAGCTGCTATTGAGGCTATGCCTGATAAATGGAAAAACATTGACATTCTTGTGAACAATGCCGGCCTGGCAGTCGGACTATCACATATTTATGAAGCCAATGTCGACGACTGGGACAGAATGGTTGATACCAATGTCAAGGGTCTTCTTTACATCACCAGGGCCGTAACTCCCTATATGATTGCAAGGGGAAGCGGACACATCTTCAATATTTCATCAATAGCAGGTACTGATATCTATGAAAACGGCAACGTGTACTGTGCAACAAAAAGTGCCGTCAATACACTTTCCAGGGCGATGAGAATAGATCTTGTCAAACATAATATTAAAGTGACAAACATTGCCCCGGGCATGGCTGAAACGGAATTTTCACTTGTCCGCTTCAAGGGTGACAAGGCAAAAGCCAGGTCGGTATACGAGGGAGTTGACGCCCTGACCGCTGATGACATTGCCGAAGTAATATATTACTGCACAACACTCCCTGCTCATGTCTGCATCAATGATCTTACCATCACTCCCACACAGCAGGCCGCAGTCAGTCATGTTGCAAGAAGACAGGAATAATCACTGAACCATAGTATAAATCCCGGAACCATGACAAGAACCGCATCACTGTTATTTTGTGTGTCATTACTGTTCCCTGCAGGCACATTGACTCTTGCGGGAATAAATGTAAAAGACACAAGAATGATTTCCCAGCCGGCCATAAGTGAGAAAAATATTGCTTTCATCTACGCCGAGGATCTCTGGATAGCCGGATCAGACGGATCAGATCCCCGGAGACTGACAGTGGATGAGGGAATAGAATCCGATCCGTATTTCTCGCCCGACGGCAGTCTGATTGCTTTCAGTGCCCAGTACGACGGCAATACCGATGTATATATCATCCCCTCCGGAGGCGGTGTTCCGGAAAGGCTGACCTGGCATCCGGGCAGCGATATGGTAAGAGGATTCACACCTGACGGGCGGAATGTATTATTCACTTCCACGCGCTCTTCAGCCACCGGAGCCCAAAGTCAGTTTTTCACCATTCCGGTCACCGGAGGATATCCTGAAAAACTGGAGATACCGGCAGGATATTCCGCTTCTTATTCTCCTGACGGGAAATTCTTCGCTTACACCCCCGTCACACCGGCTTACCAGCAATGGAAAAATTACCGGGGAGGCAGAAACTCGAAAATATGGATCTATTCATTTTCCGACCATTCCGTGGAGAAAATCCCTCAGCCGGCAGGCGGATGCAATGATGCAGATCCGATGTGGATAGGGAACACTGTCTTTTTTATCAGCGACAGAAACGGGGAATTCAATCTGTTTTCCTATGATCCCGCCGGGAAAGAGCTCAGATCCCTGACTTCATTCAGCGATTTCCCCATTTTGAAAGCAACAGCAGGAAATAACAGAATAATTTTTGAGCAGGCCGGATACCTCCATGTATTCAATCCTGCCACCGGGAATCCGGAACGTCTTAAAATCGGAATAGCAGCAGATCTTCAGGAACTTCGTCCGAGATATGTTCAGGCCGGTTCATACATCAGGAGCATGGATATTTCACCTACGGGTGCAAGGGCAGTGTTTGGTTACAGGGGCGATATCATCACCCTGCCAGCTGAAAAAGGCGATCCCAGGAATATTACCTCAACACCCGGAATACATGAAAAATATCCCTCCTGGTCGCCCGACGGAAAATCCATTGCATATTTCTCTGATGCCTCAGGGGAATACGAACTTCATATCATTTCCCAGGACGGCAAGGGATCTCCTAAAATTATCAAAGCGCAGGGGTCCGGCTTTTATGCCTTCCCTTCCTGGTCACCCGACTGTAAAAAGATATGCTATACTGACAACAGTAAAAGTCTTTACATAGCCGACATCAATACGGGAATGGTCAGGAAAATTGATTCGGATGACCTCAATTCGCCCGGAGCATTCCGGAGAATAATCAGTGACTGGTCTTCTGATTCAAAATGGATTTCCTATACAAAGGTAACCGACACCTATTTCAAGGTCGTTTATCTGTATTCCGTGGACATGCAGAAATCATTTCCGGTATCCGACGGTATGAGTGATGCATCGGAACCCGTTTTTGATCCGGCCGGGAAATATCTTTATTTTCTTGCATCCACCGATGCGGGCCCGGTTGTCAACTGGTTCGATCTTTCAAATCAGGACATGAGAATGTCCTCATCCATTTATCTTGTAACACTGCAGAAAGACAGCCTTTCTCCCTTAATGAAGGAAAGCGATGAAGAGCCTGTCGCGGCAAAGAAAACGGAAGAAGCAGCATCCGGGAAAACCGATGGGAAAAGGAAAAGGGATACGGGAATCACTCCGTCTTCCGGAACAGCATCTTCAGCACTGAAGATCGATATTGAAGGGATAGGGAAAAGGATAGTAAGCATCCCGCTAAGTGCAGGCAATTACTCAAATCTGAGCGCCGGCGAAAGCGGGGAAATCTATTATATATCAAGACCTGTCGGCAGGTTTTCTTCAGGCACCCTCCGTAAATATGACCTGAAAGAACGAAAAGACAGTGAAATAATGGAAGCCGACAACTTTATTATTTCTGCCGACAGAAAAAAGATGCTGTACACCAGGGGTCAGGTCACAGGGATTACATCAGCCGGGAAAAAGCCCGAAGCAGGAAAAGGCATACTGAACACTGGAAGCATGTCGGTCAAAACAGATCCTGCCACGGAATGGCCACAGATTTTTTATGAAGCCTGGCGGATCAACCGCGATTATTTCTATGATCCGGGAATGCATGGAGCCGACTGGGATGCGATGAAAATCAAGTATTCACAGTTTCTCCCTGAGCTCAGCTGCCGCAGTGACCTCAACAGAGTGATCCAGTGGATGTGCAGCGAACTGGCCGTGGGACATCACCATGTCGGGGGCGGAGACAGACCCGGGAATCCGAAAAGAATCGGGGTGGGACTCCTCGGAGCAGATTTCAGTATTTCCAACAACAGATACCGGCTGGAAAAAATCTATGGCGGACTGAACTGGAATCCTGAACTGAAATCACCTCTTACCGAACCCGGTCTCAACGTCAGACAGGGTGATTATATTCTGGCTGTTAATGGAAAAGATCTTACAGCTGATCAGAATATTTTCAGCTTTTTCGAAAATACCGACGGGAAAATTACTGAGCTGACTATTGGTGCCGGACCCGATTACTCAGGATCAAGAATAATTAAGGTTGTGCCTGTGGGAAACGAGGCAGCTCTGCGAAACCGTGACTGGGTTGAGGGAAATCTCAGGAAAGTGACCGAAGCCGGAAATGGCAGGATCGCATATGTTTACGTTCCCAATACTTCAACAGCGGGTCATGAATATTTCAAAAGATATTTCTTCCCGCAGGCCGACAGGCAGGCTTTGATCATTGATGAGAGATTCAATGGCGGGGGACTCCTGGCCGACTATTACATAGATATTCTAATGCGTCCCCTTCAGTCATACTGGAACATGCGCTACGGCAATGACCTGAAATCACCAAACGCTTCAATACAGGGTCCAAAGGTCATGATCATCAATGAATCTGCCGGATCCGGAGGAGACATGCTCCCCTGGATGTTCAGAAAATTCAATGTCGGAACACTGGTCGGGACCCGTACCTGGGGAGGACTGGTAGGAACTCTGGGATTTCCGGAACTCATGGACGGAGGATCTGTTACCGCTCCTAATCTGGCCATCTGGACTGAAGACGGCTTTATAGTTGAAAATGTCGGGGTGCCGCCGGATGTTGAAGTTGAACAACTGCCTTCAGAAATCCTTCAGGGTAAGGATCCGCAGCTTGACAAGGCAATAGAGATCATTCTGAAGGAACTTGAAAAGAATCCGCAGGAAAAGCCGCTACGACCGGCTTATCCGGTGAGAGTGAAAAAATAATACCTCTTATATGTATAGCCACGACTACCTTTTTGATTTCACAAAGAATGTTTTCATGAAAATGGGACATAGTGAAGAACATTCGGAATCAATTGCTGCTGTGTTCATTGCCGCGGAACTTCGCGGTCATCCCTCTCACGGGATGATAAGGATCAGGGAATATTACGAATTATGGAAAGCCGGCAGACTGAATGTCACACCCGTCATCAGGATAGTTCACGAATCACCGGGTACTGCCGTGGTGGACGGAGACAACGGAGCAGGAATGCTGGCAGCTGAGAAATCCATGAAGATTGCAATTGAAAAGGCAGGGACTGCCGGAACAGGATGGGTTGCAACCCGCAATTCCAACCATTTCGGCATTGCGGGTTATTATGCAATGATGGCCCTGAAGGAAGATATGGCCGGAATATGCCTTACCAATGCCAATCCCCTTGTCGCCCCCACATTCTCGGTCAGCAGGATGATGGGAACCAATCCCGTTGCCGTTGCGGTTCCGGCTCTGCATCAGCCGCCTTTTGTTGCAGATTTTGCAACAACACCCATAGCCAGGGGGAAGCTTGCCGTGGCTGAGAAAAAAGGTGAAAAAGTTGCTTTCGGCTTTGTTCAGGATAAATCAGGCAATCCTTCGGATGATCCCTCAATCCTGAAAGAAGGGGGATCAATGCTGACTCTGGGAGGCGACAGACTGCACGGAAGTCACAAGGGTTACTGCCTTTCGGCTATTGTCGATATATTTTCTTCTCTCTTCAGCGGAGCCGGTTTCGGGCCATTCGTGCCTCCGAGCGTGGCATACCTGCCCGTACCTGAAGGGAGGACGGGTGAGGGTACCGGCCATTTCTTCGGTGCTGTCAGAATAGATGCCTTCCGGCCTGCTGCTGAATTCAAGGCAGCCATGGATGAATGGATTGAAACGTTTCGTTCTTCAAAACCCGTGGAAGGCCAGGACCGTGTGCTTATCCCGGGTGATCCGGAAAGGGAAACGGAGGAAAGACTGAGAAGGGAAGGGATTGAACTCGTTCCTGCCATTGAGAATGATCTGCACTCCATCGCCGGGGAACTTGATATCAGTTTCGGGACCTGATCCTGGTGGGCCTGCTTCCGCGACATTTATCATTGATTCATAAATCCCTGGTCCTCCAGTACCTTAATCATTACTTTTGAAAAATAGATATTATCGTCTTTTTTATATCTGACATCTGTAAACACCTGTGCAAGTGTAGTCTTATTATTTTCTTTGATAAAAGTACGGGAATCCTCCCTCTCTTCCTTTTCCCGGTAAAATGCTTTTATGTCCTGCTCTGTATAATCCCGGTACACCTCGTTGTGTATGATTGCATCCAGAGGCAGTCTGTCGGGCTGTTCAGGATCTTCATCCGGCCATCCCAGGGTTATTGCCGTAACAGGAACAACTCCCGGTGGAAGTTCCAGCACTTCAATGATTTTGTCAGCCATATAGGTTGTGGTTCCAAGATAGCAAATACCAAGGCCTTCGGATTCTGCGGCAATGCATACGGTCTGGGCAACAAGAAGCGCATCAGTTGCAGCCGTGAGAAAGGAAAGGAAATTATCATATCCCGGTTCGGCATTGTTCAGGCGGCACCATTTGCTGAATCTGTTGAAATCGGCACAAAAAGTCAGTAAAACAGGTGCTTCAGTAACCATTGCCTGATTGAAGTGCAGGGGCAGGAGATCCTTTTTCATATTTGCATCCCTTGTTATGATTACACTGTAAACCTGCATGTTACCGGTATTTGATGCCCTGCAGCCCTTTTCCAGAAGATTGTTAAGAAGACTGTCGTCAAGCGGCTTTGCCGAATATTTCCGAATGGTTTTTCTTTGAAGCAGGATATCTGATATAGATTTCATTTATTAAATTTTACGGATTCACTACAAAGAAAAGAAATTCTTCATAATGCTTACGGCTCCATGAGCAGGATTTTCTTATATTAGCATGATACAAATGATAACCCTGATGAAACCCGGACAATGTATTTCCTGCATCCCCTGTACGGCCGTCACTGTCACAAATCCGGACATGGATGAGCATAACATCACCAGGCAGCAACATCATAAAATCCACATAAAATATTAATACTATGAGCAGACCGGTAACTTTATTCACGGGCCAGTGGGCAGATCTTCCCCTGGAAAAAGTATGCGAGAAAGCCAGGTCATTCGGTTATGACGGACTGGAACTGGCATGCTGGGGAGATCATTTTGAAGTAAACAAGGCAGATGATGCCTATTGCAGGGCAAAGCGCGAACTTCTTGAGAAATATGACCTTAAGCTCTTTGCCATATCAAATCATCTTGTCGGCCAGGCGGTTGCCGACAGGATTGATGAACGGCACAAAAATATTCTCCCGCCCTATGTATGGGGAGACGGTGAGCAGGACGGTGTGAGAAAGCGTGCGGCCGAAGAGATGATCAGAACGGCTGAGGCTGCAAAGCGTCTTGGCGTATCCGTTGTTAACGGCTTTACGGGAAGTCCTGTGTGGCATCTGGCATATTCCTTTCCTGCCAATCCCCCGGAAATGATTGAAAATGGTTTCAGGGAATTTGCAGAACTCTGGAAACCAATTCTGGATGCATACCAGAAACTCGGTATCCGCTTTGCCCTTGAGGTTCATCCGACGGAGATAGCATTTGATATTGCATCAGCAAGGAGGGCCCTGGCAGTCCTGAATGATCATCCTGCCTTCGGATTCAACTACGACCCCTCCCATTTCGGATACCAGGGAGTTGACTATGTCGGATTCATTTATACTTTCAGTGAGCGGATCTTTCATGTCCACATGAAGGATGTCGGATGGTCAGACATACCCTGTGAGGCAGGTGTTTTCGGCGGACATACGGAATTCGGCACCAAGGGCCGTTACTGGGATTTCAGGAGTCCCGGCCGCGGCAATATAGATTTTGAGGAGATCATCAGGGCCCTGAACAGAATCGGTTACGATGGCCCTCTGTCAATTGAATGGGAAGACAGCGGAATGGACCGCGAATTCGGAGCAAGAGAAGCATGTGATTTTGTAAAATCAATCGATTTCCCCCCTTCGGATATCGCTTTTGATTCAGCTTTTGAAAAATGAGTCTGCCACTATCAATGCTACTGCTTTGAAAAGGTGGTCAGTCTCCCGATAAACCGGGACAGGTTCCCGATAAACCGGGACAGGTTCCCGATAAACCGGGACAGATTTCCGATAAACCGGGACAGATTTCCGATAAACCGGGACAGGGAATCCTGGCATTAAAAATAAATTACAGACAGATAAAAATATTTTAAGAATTAATTAAACAAGGATGGAACCTGTATTCTGCCGGAGCAGATACGGGTTCCTTCCTTCCATAAAACAAACCGTGAAATGACTAAAAAAATCAAAATGGGTATGATAGGCGGCGGCACAGGAGCATTTATAGGAGATGCTCATCGCCGGGCTGCAAGAATCTGTAACGATTATGAACTCGTCGGTGGTGTTTTCAGCAGTAATCCTGAAAGAAACAGGGAATCTGCTGCCAGGGAAGGAATAGTACCCGAACGCTGCTATGACAGCGTTGATGCCATGATAGCGGGCGAGCTTGCAAAACCTGAGAATGAAAGGATCAGGATTGTTTCAATAGTCACACCGAATTTGCTTCACTACCCACAGGCAAAGGCATTTCTTTCCAATGGCTTTCACCTGGTTTGTGAAAAACCCATGACCATGACTGTGGAAGAAGCTGTTGAGCTGGAAGAGCTTGTTAAAAAAACCGGACTTACTTTCGCGCTTGCCCATACCTATACCGGATATCCTATGGTAAGGCAGATGAGGGAACTGATTTCAAAAGGCGTATTGGGAACCATCCAGCGAATAGATGCCCAGTATTACCAGGGATGGATCAATGCCATCATTCATGGTGCGGAAAGCAGGATAACCGGAGTATGGAGACTTGATCCGAAAAATGCCGGCGTCAGCAGCTGCATGGGAGATATCGGCGTTCATGCCTTCAATCTGATAGAATATACTACAGGACTGGAAATAAAAGAGATATTGTCTGATCTGAATCCGGTGAAGGAAGATATAGAACTTGATCTTGACGGGACCGTGCTTCTGCGTTTCAACAACAAGCTGAAGGGCGTTATCCGTGCAAGTCAGGTTTGCGGCGGACTCGAAAATGATATTGTCATTTCTGTTTACGGATCAAAGGCAAGTCTGAGGTGGGGACAGGAGAATCCGAACTATCTCTACATGTTCAGTGATACCGAACCGGTCAGGACATATAAGCCCGCACATGCCTACAACGAAAGAATGGCCGAGGAAAGCCATACAATGCCTGCCGGGCATCCCGAAGGAATATATGATGCCCTTGCGAATATATACAAGGGTGCTGCAAAATCGATCCGCGGTGAAAAATTCGTTCCCGGTGAATTCCCGACAGTGCATGAAGGCGTGAGAGGCATGAAATTCATTCATGCGGTTGTCAATTCCAACGCACAGGGAAATATCTGGACAGAGATATAGAGGTCTTTATTTCTTCTTTCTCAGCAGGAAGTATGCAATAGCTCCGGCAACAACCACTGCTCCGGAAATAATTGCAATTGTTGCACCACTGCCCTTTTCCTTACCCACCTTCGAAGCATACTCATCTTCAATATCATAATAAGTGGTGGGTTTTGCATCAGTATCAATATTGACAGTGTCCTTTTGAGGCTGAGGCTGATCCTGAGAAAATACGGGAGTTAAGCTGCCAAATACAAATAAGATTACCAGAGAGAGTGTTAATAATGCTTTTTTCATAACAGATGTATTTAAATTATTTAATTGTTTCAGCCATTTCATAATATCTTTTCGCTCTTTCGGGATCTTCTTCCCTGTAAGTATCTGCCAGGGCAATAATTGCCGGCCTGTACCGGGGATTTAACCGGAGGCAGTCCCTTAAGAGCTTTCTTGCCCGCGGATTGTCCCTGTCTGAAAACAATTCCGCCATTTCAACCCAGGCCTGAAAATATTTCCTGTTGTAGTTTACCAGATTTTCATAATATTTAAGGGCCTCATCCGCATTACCCCGGTATTTTGCGATATTCCCCAGGTACATCAGTATCGGCTCACAGTAAGGATTTATTTCCAGACCTTTTTTCAATACTGAATCTGCCCTTTCGTAATATCCCTCATCATACAAAGCTCTTGCAAAATTATAAAAAATCATTTCATCTTTATCAAAGAATCTCAGGGCAGTTTCAAAATGCCTGACCGCATCTGCCGGCCGGTTCTCCTCAAGGGCCCTGTATCCGTAAAAATCATCCTTGTTTTTCCGCTCAACAACAATGCCAATCGGAACACCGTCGGAATATATTGTATGCAATGCATCAGTAGGCGGCCATATGCCATTCTTCAGCTGAAAGGGATGGATGTAGCGGTTGGTTATTATTGCATAATCCCAGTTGTACCGGCTTCTTTCCTCATGCCTGAAATAAAAGGTTTTTATTCCGGGAAATTTCCGGAACTGCCATTTTACAGGATATGTTGCACCCACAAGCGCAGAATCGATACCTTTTTCATTCAGATAGGAAATAAGCCATTCGGAAGCTTCAGTCTGGCTTACATAGTAATAATCCGTTTCATAATTGCCGTACGCACCTTTCAGTCCGCCCGTAAACTGATTGAAATACATGTATTCATAGGGATGGTTCCTTATCATGTAACTTACCGGATGGACACTCATGAGCATGATCAGTGCCGTGATCAGCCATCCGGAATATTTACCCGGAACGGCTTCATAAAGATAATTCAGTCCGGAAGCAGCTATAAGTATCAAGGGGGGATACAGAAAAAGGAACTGTCTCCAGGAACTGTAGAGATTCGATTGTTTGACTATCACGAAAATCAGCGGAAACAGGATCGTAAAAATAATTATCAGGTAAAGGGGAAGTTTTCCCGAACCGGCTGCCCGTCGGGCAAAAATCAGAAAGAAGGCCGACCCGGCCAGTACAATCAACGGAATTGTTATCAGCATTGATTTGGGGATGAAATACCAGGGCATGAAGTCGGACCATTCATTGCTCCCTTCAAAGATCTGACGGAAAGTACCGGGAAAATGAGACATGAAATGATATGACTGAAGCACATTTTTAACAGGTGCCTGCAGGGCATAGGGCCACAGCAATGTTCCCAGAAAGAATCCCGCAGCGGAAATGAATACCAGGACCATCAGTTCCGGGAAAAAATTCCCGGAACGAATATTATTATCACCGTTCCGGTACAGATACGGCAGGCGTAAAATAAACCAGAAAAGGAAAAGATAGCAGATCAGGAGTATCCCCACCGGTCTGATACCTATTGCAAATCCTATGCTGATTATTAGTGCTGCAATAATTTTCCACGACATTTTGTTTTTACCCACCAGCAGTTTCAGGGTAAAAAAGATACCGGCAATATAAGCAAGGGCAAAGGGTATGTCCTTGAGATTATTCATTGAATGACCCGTGAATGTCGGGGAAACGGCATAAAGAAAAAGGATGAGCAGGCCTGTCCTGTAACCTGATATCCATATTCCGAATAGTGCCGTTATAAAGACCGCAAGCCATCCTGACAGGGAGCTCATAAAATGTCTGAAGCTGTAAACATCTTCAATATCAAACCATTTTATGAGGAATGTCACTGCATTGTCAAAGGCCTGTCCGTAATATTTCAGATGTGTGACAGGTGTTTCAAGTGCCGATCTGTCACTGCCGTGAGTGGCAAAATAATTATAAACATCAACCGAATGGTCATAATGAAGATTGTCATCACATGATATTCCGGCATCCCTGCTCAGGAACAGCATCAGGATGAGATACAGTACCGAGGCAATGAAGAAGATATTTTTCCACATTGTTTTTTTCATCATCCCTCTTCATTTTCATCGTATTCATCGTAGAATTTTCTTGCGAAATAAATTGGCCGGTTTTGGGATTCCTTGTAGTTTCTGTAGATATATTCTCCCAGTATTCCAAGGAACACAAGCTGTATTGATCCCAGGAAATAGAGGCTGAGCAGTGTGGATGACCATCCGGGAATTGCTGCTCCTGTAATCTTTGCAACAAGGACGTAAATACCGGCCCCGAAAAAGATCACTGTTCCCGTCATTCCCAGAACAAGACAGATCCTGACGGGTAAATTTGAAAATGAAAATATTGCATCACCAGCCAGCCGGAAGAGATTTTTGAATGTCATTTTTGGCTTTCCCCCGTAACGGTCATCCCTCACGTATTCAACATATCCCTGTCTGAAGCCTGCAATACTCCTCAAACCGGGAAGATAGCGCACTTTTTCCCTCATCGACAGCACAGCATCAAGTGCAATCCTTTTCATAATGGAAAAATTGCCGGAATTCTCAATGTTCTCAAGATTACCAGCATGCCGGAACAGGAAATGGAAAATTCCTGATATGAGATTCCGTCCCCTGCTCCCTTTTCTCCCGCTTCTTATTCCTGACACGACCTCCAGATCTTCCTCTCTCATCTTATTGTACATATCCCCGAGTATCTCGGGGGGGTCCTGCAGATCACCATCCATCATTCCCGCAATATCTCCGGTGGAATATTCCAGGCCGGCAGTATAGGCTGCCTGATGACCAAAATTTCTTGAAAGTGAAAGAAGTTTTATTTTTTTGTTTTTTTCCCTGTGAAGAAGAATCATCTCTGCACTTTTATCAGTGCTTCCGTCATCGACAAATATCACTTCATAGTCGGCTGTAAATGATTCGATAGCCGGTATAGTGCGCCTGACCAGCTCATCAATCAGCTTTTCTTCATTGAATACGGGTATTACCAGGGAAAAAACAGGATTTACTCTCATTCACCAAGTCTTTCCAGTGCAAATTCAGCTTCATCCTTCAGTTCAGGCACTGTCAGAAGCCGTTTTACGGCACTGATACAATAATCCGATCCCATCCAGCTCAGTTCCCTGAGCATAAGTTTTTTAGCCTCAACAGTTGCCGCAGGGCTTTTCAGAATTTTCACCATTTCCTTCTCAAGTGCGGATAGTTTTTTCTGATCTCCTGCAGTTTTACGAATCTGTTGCTGAATATGTGTATAATATCTGGTACTTTTCCCGATATCATAATCAGCAATCATTCTGAAAGCTTCAGCGGTGCCTGTTTCCCTGAAGCTGCTTCTTGTAACGGCTGCCGCGGCAGTGGGAAAATCAGCCGGAACTGTCTGCGTCACATTTCCTGATGCAGCCCATTCGGCACCCCGCTGCAATGTTGCAATAAAGCCTGTACTGTGCACAGCCTGGTCCTGCTCTCCCCCCGGGAATCCGATCATCGTGGCAAAAATTCTTCCCTGGCCTTCCCTGGCAGTCAGAAGAACCGGCTCTGCCCGGCCTGAACCACCGGAGGCAGTATCGGAAAATGCCGTGGCAAGGACCTGTACATTGCTGCCCGGCAGCAGCGGTCCCGGTGCAATGACATCCTCCGGCTGAAGCCAGTGTACCGGCAGCCCGGCGGTGACCGGATGATCCGCCGTCACAGTCCTTATATCAAAAGTATGACGCCGGGAAGTGATAGAGGAAGAAGTTTCCCCGGGATAAGCTTTCGGATAATAAAGCAGCAGGCCTCCCCCGTTGTTCAGGTAATCCGTGAAAATTCCGTAGGGATTTTCCGGCCATGCATCTCCCCGGTAAGCGACAGCTATTAAATCATATTTCGAAAAATCCGGACTGAGTCCTGAAATATCCGTTGAAAACAGACCGCTGGCGTCCAGTATCTCTTTAACAGTCTGTGAAGCTGTTTCCCTGTCATATTCCGTCTGTCCGCCAATGACCAAAGCTTTGTATGGGGCTTTTTGCCTGCAGGAGCTGACGGTAAGCATTAAAACTGCAGTAAAAAGAAAAGCCGTCTGAAGGAAAAATATATGGTTTCGTTTCATCTGTCTATAATTTAATTTTAATGGTCAGATGGAACTCCCATGAATCTAAAGTCATACCCGTGTGTGTAAAAACTTTACATGGTCGTTTCATCTTTTTGGATTTATACTGTTTCCGGGTAATATAGTGTTGCCGATTTATTTTGTTCTGCATTTAAGCTGTTTTTATTTTACAAAACCGGGAATTTATTCTGTTAAGGTTTTATTCTGTTAAGGTTTTATTCTGTTAAGGTTTTATTCTCCCGGTAATGACCAGGGTTTGCGGTAGGGCCGGTTTAACAGCCGGGCTGCCCGGGGATTTCCGATTATTTCTTCCTTTTCCGGATCCCACTTTATTGTTTCTCCCGTGCTCATTGCAATTTCGCCGAGCAATGCAACGGATATTGCCCTGTATGCCGAGTCGACCGGTGAAACAGCCTGCTTACCCGATCTTAGCGAATCAACAAAATTCTGCCAGTGATTTTCACTCTTGTAAAGGTGTATTTCATCTTCCGCAATTACTTCCCTCAGTATTTCAGGATCAGAAGCAGTAAGAACATTTCCCCTGTCGGTGTGTATCCAGCCCAGGTCACCATACCATGTTGTCCCCATGCCATGTTCAAGTCGGGAGGCATTGGCAACCCTCATTTCGATACCGTTGGCATATTTACAGGTGAAATCATATTCCACGGGTGCATCATAAATACCTTCGGGAGGATATACTCCGAAGCCGGAAATCTCCACAGGACCCGTATGTTCCAGTCCGGCACCCCAGTTTGCTATATCAATATGATGTCCGGCCCAGTCAGTGAGCTGACCTCCTGAATAATCAAGAATCCAGCGCCAGTCCCAGTGAGAGACTCCCCGGTACGGCACTTTCCGTGCAGGACCAAGCCACATGTCCCAGTCCAGTTCCGCAGGAGGATTCATCACCGGCGGCGTGCCTATACTTCTTCCTCCGTCAGGCAGTCCCACTACAATCCGTGAAATTTTACCGGCTCTGCCGTTGATGGCCAGTTCGGCTCCCCTGTGAAAATTGGCCTCTGATCTCTGCCAGCTGCCTGTCTGCCAGATAATGTTGTTCCGCCGGACTGCAGCAACTATTGCCTGACCGTCACTGATGGTCCGGCATACCGGTTTCTCACCGTACACATTCAGTTTCCTGTTCACTGCCGCAGTATAGATTATCCCGTGCCAGTGATCCGGCAGGGCTATTGAAACTGCATCGAGGGTTTCTTTCTCAAGGAATTCCCTGAAATCCGCGTAGGTACGGCAATCATTGCTATTGTTTGCCGCATCCACAACCTCTTTTGCCTTGCCCAGCCTGAGTGAATCAACATCACAAACGGCCACAAAGCGGACTTCATTCTTCAGTCTCAGGAAGTCTCTCATATTGGACATTCCCTGTGATCCTGTACCTATTGCACCGATTACCACACGGTCCGACGGAGGCTTCATTCCTCCCATACCCATTACAGAGGAAGGAATTATTTCCGGGATCACGAAAGCACCGGCAGCTATTGCAGCCGAACGCCTTATAAATTTTCTTCTGGATGTTTTACCTGACATATAATTATATTATCTGGCCCTTATAGGCCGGTTTTACTGTTGTAATAACGGGAGTACCCGGGACGGGTGTCTCAAACTCCATATCCACTTTCCCGAATTCAAGTTTTGAAGGACCCAGGAACATGTCTGATTTCAGTATCTCATCCCATGTGACTGCCCGTCCGGTATAGGCTGCAGTCCTGCCCATGATGGCCGTCAGAGTTGACAGTGCAGTCTGTTCTGCCTCATTGATGTAATCTCCGGTTCTGATGGCATATACCAGATGCATATGCTCCTGAACATACGGAGGGATGACAGGCTGGTTCATGGGATTGCCGTTTTCATCCTTCGGATATTCAAACTGCCATCTGATATTTCCCCTGAGATCCCATATGGTGTTCTGACAGTTCGTATAACCTTCCGTTCCCATTATCAGCTCGCCTGTTGCATTGGCACAGCTGTCAATCTGTCTGCACATGCTGTGTGAACTGACTCCGTTGCCGTAGTCAAAATCAATACTGAAAAAGTCATACTGGTCACCTGTCACCCTCCTGGCCCTTCCTCCGTAGCCAACGGCTCTTTCCGGATATTTCCCCAGAAACCAGTTGATCACGTCAATATTATGAACGTGTGTGTCGAGAATATGATCACCGCAGAGCCAGCAGAAATTATTCCAGTTCCTCAGCATATAAGTCATGTCGTCCCAGTCCGGTTCACGCTCCCTGAACCATACATGATCCTGGTTCCAGAAAGCCTTTGCTGATGTGATGGTACCTATTGCACCCGATGCAACCTGTTTATAGGTTTCAATATAATCCTCCTGATGTCTGCGCTGGGTACCGGTAATCACATTCAGACCAAGTGCACTGGCTTTCTTTGCGGAGGTAATAATGGATCTGATGCCAACCGGATCAACTGCCAGGGGTTTTTCCAGGAAGACATGCTTGTTGGTAAGGACAGCCTCAAGAAAATGATCCGGACGGAAACGGGGAGGTGTCACCAGCAGGACAACATCCACTTCGGGAATAGCCATCAGCTTTTTATATCCGTCAAAACCTGCGAAACAGTTTTCTTCAGGAATGGGAAGATTGAATGAAGCAAATCTTTCCCGGCAGGCATCAATCTTGTCCTGGAAAACATCTGCCAGTGCTATTATTTCAAGATCAGGACCTGAACTGATGAAATTAATGGCAGCCCCGGTTCCCCTTGCCCCTGCCCCAACAAGCCCGGCCCTCAGTTTCTTTCCTCTCGGAGCACCTTTCAGTATAGGCGGAAGTCCTGCTTCCCTGTTATCCGTTTTTTTTCTGCTGCAGGCAGACAGGATTGCACCGGCTCCGGCACCGGCTCCGGCAACACCAAATCCGGCAATTGCCGCTTTCCCGATGAAATTTCTTCTGTTTATATTATCCATGTTTATTGAAATTTAACATTCAGACATTAATTGCCGGGAAGAGTGTCGGTCTCGCATACAACCCTGAATCCCACGTCAATACAATCAGAATACCACCATATGCTTTTAGGCATCTGCGGATCGGTTACGAGCCATGCGTTTGTCCGGGTGAAATCGCGTGCGGCACTTCGGACATCCTTTGCATCACTTCTGAATGATCCGCCCCTGATGACATGCTCCTTTCCCTTTTCCGGACCTGCCGGGTTGACTCTTACCGAATCAGTCGCATAATAACCGGCAGAGTAGTAATCCAGGCAGAATTCCGCCACATTTCCCAGCATGTTCAGCAGGCCAAAGGGATTGGGCCTGACAAAGGACGGTTCCTGGGTTTTGGCTAAACTGTTCACCTGATAGACTACCGATGAAGCAATATTTGCTGTATCCGGACTGATGAATTTTCTCAGGAATCCTTTTGAAGTGAATTTTTTCGGATTTCCCTCGAAAAAATATGCTGTTTCCGTTCCGCCCCTGCAGGCGTATTCCCATTCAGCTTCCGTAGGCAGCCTGTATTTTTTCCCGGTTACCTGTGACAGCCACTGGCAATATACATTGGCTGCATGCCATGTCATGGTTATTGCCGGCCTTGATCCCTTTCCCCAGCCCTGATCGGGTGCTCCCCAGGGAGGCGTGGCTCCACTTATTGCATCGGTCTTTCCGGTGGTCACGACCTGACCTTCGGTTCTTCCCTGGGAACTTGTTTCCCTGAAGAAAGCCAGGTATTCATCCCATGTAACTTCCACTTTGCCAATCCAGAATGGTGAAAGGCTTACTTCCCTCACCGGTCCCTCATCATCATTACGGAAAGGCTCATTTTCATCAGATCCCATTTTGAACTTTCCGCCGGGAAGGGCTACCATTTCAAATGACACCCTTGTCCCGGGAATCATTTCAGTATAATTTTCAAATCTTTCAACCTTAGCAGCTTCTGCGAAGGGAGGTTCGGTTGAGCTTACAGTAATGCCAAAACTTGAATCGGGAGCATGCAGGGCTGCATTTTTGTCATAATGACCGACATTGAGATGACAATTCAGACAGTGGACGGGATCCTTGCTGGTTTCATAAAGGAGATGGGCATTCCCTCCGTTTACGGAAAGAGTGGCCGGATAGAGATTTTCATGGCATTTAATGCACGAACTCTCATAAACATGCTTCCTGGCATTCTCCAGGAGCTTCTTGCTTCCCCAGTCTATATCTGCTGTATCCTTGAAAACATAACCATAAAGATCCTTCAGGCCGGTCTTTGCCTTTGCAAAGAAATAACCCTGACCTTCAGGCGGAAGATGACAATCAACACAATGCACTACCACTCCTGAATTGTTGTTGTAGTGTGTTGACAGCTTCCAGTTCCGGTCTGCATCCGGATGCACATGGCAGGAAGCGCAGAAATTGTCGGTTGACGTGAGCTTTATTGCTTTTTTATAGGAAAATGCCAGCAGGGCGAAAACAACCAGGCCGGAAATAAAAAACCATAATTTAGTCTTGCGGGAAACAGAAGTCCTCTGTGTTTTCTTACGAAAGATCATGTTGCGGGAAGGAATCAATTAAAAGTGCTAAAGTTAATTGAATTAATAATTATCCCGTCAAAAAAGTTTTGTAAAATTTCTTTCTGAGCCTGGTCGGGACAGCCAAGACAAGTTGAACCTGCGTAGGACAGCCAAGACAAGTTGGGCCTGCTTAGGGCAGTCAAAACAAACTGATTCCGGATAAGGCGGCAGGAAAATATTTTAATCAAAATCTTTTTGTATAGCTGTGGCAATAAGGTAATTTACCATTCAGGAAATAATAATCCTGGTGATACTTTTCCGCATCATAGAATTCACCTGCCCTGCTGAGAGCAGTTGCTGTCTTGTAGCCCTTGTCAGCCAGTATTTTAAGATTTTTCTCTGCAATTTTTTTCTGTTCCTCGTTCATGTAAAATATTTCCGAACGGTACTGGTCACCAATATCCGGTCCCTGTCCCCCTGACTGTGTGGGATCATGTATTTCAAGAAAAAGTCTGAGGAGGCTTTCATAACTTGTCTTTTCAGGATCATAAATGACCCTGACCGCCTCGGCATGACCTGTATTCCCGGTACAAACCTCCCTGTAGGAAGGATCCTTTGCATGTCCTCCCGTATATCCCGATACTGCAGACACCACTCCCGGAGCTTTCTGCATGAAATACTCCACTCCCCAGAAACATCCCCCGGCAAATATGGCAGTTCCGTATCTTCCGTTTTCAAGGTTTGCCGGAACAAAATCCAGGGAAAGGGAATTGACACAATGTCTGAGATTTTTCGGAGTCATTCCTTCACCGCTGAAAACATGTCCGAGATGCGCCCCGCAGGAGGAACAGGTAATTTCTGTCCTGATGCCGTCGGCATCCGCTGTTCTTTTTACAGCGCCTTTAATTTCATCGTCGAAGCTGGGCCATCCGCATCCGGAAACAAATTTGTCGGAAGAATGGTACAGCGCTGCTCCGCATTTTTTACAGACATAAGTGCCATTTTCCCGGTGATCGTTGTATTTCCCGGTAAAAGGCCTCTCTGTTCCCTTCCTGTCAATCACTGCCGATTCTGTTCTGGTGAGTATGTTGAAAGGAAGCTTTTCCTGTGAATATGATTCAGCACTCATGATTAATAATATACTGATGATTAAATAATTTATAATCCCTCCTGACATAAGATCATTATCATGTAACATTTACAGACAAAAGTAAGCGGATGCTGTCCTTTCCGCAAACTGTTTGTCAATATAAACATTTCACGATGCAAAAAGTTGCAAATTCATCAGTGAGATAATTCTTTCCGTTCATTATTTATTCACAATCTAATAAAACTTATGAGATTTCCGTTTATTATTCAGAAAAATAAACTTTTTTTGTAATAATTCGTTTTAAGCAATACAATACGATTAAATAAAACTTACTGGTATAAACGATTTAATGAACAATATCCGGGCACGAATATTGTTTATTAATGTAAAATCGTAATTTTGTACACTATAATATGGTTTTCATTATGAGGAAAATTGCTGTAATATTGGTTTTATTTGTTGTTACTGTTTTTGTTTTAGGATCATGTAACAGTAAAGTATGCCCTGCATACAGCAAATCTGAAACGGAACAGCCGGGAGAAAAGGTCTGATATAGTTTTACTATAAGCCACATTGCATATCACTCCCTCCTGTAAGCAGCATTTACAATGAAAAAGCTTCTTATCATGGTTTCTATTCTCTTCTCCGTAGCAACATTGCTTTACGGACAGGGAGAAATTGATCTGCAGCCAAGGGTGTTTTTCCGCAATGAAAGATCTTTCGGAGTATCCATTAATTCGGATGGACTGGGAATTGGTTACCGGGAAGGAAGAAGAAAGGATTACCGCAACAAGAGGCTGCTGGAATTTGATATGGGAACCCTGAAGCATCCCAAGGAATACAAGATCAGCAATCCCTACACACAGGGATCATTTGTTTTCGGGAAGAAGAACAACGTGATATTTATCAGGGGAGGAATTGGTCACCAGCATGAAATGTTCTCCAAGGAAGATGCCGGGGGAGTGGCTGTCAGGTATTTCATTTCCGGCGGACCGGTGATCGGATTGTACAAGCCAATATACTACAGGGTTTTATATCCCGTAGGCGGAGTCCTTAATGAATTTGAGATAAGGGATGAGAAATTTGATCTCACATTCCATGATCCCTCAATGATATACAGTAAGGCAGCTTTTTCCAAGGGACTCAATGAAATAAAAGCCATTCCCGGTCTTTATGCAAAGGGAGGGTTCAATTTTGAATACAGCCGTCAGGACAAGGTAATTCATGCAATAGAAATAGGAAGCCAGATAAATGCTTTCCCAAAGAAAATGCCAATAATGGCCAGTGAAGACAATAAGGCTATATTCTTTTCTATTTTTGTAAGTTACAGATTCGGAATAATTGTTGACCCGCTCCATCCCGAGGATTACAGGATTTCAAATATCTTCCGGAGAAAAAAAGCTTAGGCACATCCTAAATATCAGTTGCTGATCTTTCAGAAATTATTATTTTTGTGCCCGGATTTGAATTATTCACCAAATTAATTATAAAATTATGTCAAAAATCAAAGTAGCCATAAACGGCTTTGGCAGAATAGGACGCAATGTGTTAAAAATTGCCCTTGAAAGAAATGATATTGAGATCGTCGGTATAAACGATATCACAGATACCAGGACGCTGGCTCATCTTCTGAAATACGACTCAACCCAGGGCAGATACCCGGGAGTTACCTGCGATGACGATAATATTATTGTAAACGGTGTTAAGGTTAAAGTCACTGCGGAAAGGAATCCTGCTGACATTAAGTGGAGCAAGACGCCGGATGTTGTCGTTGAGTCAACCGGTATCTTTACCTCGAAAGAAAGTCCGAAAGGCGGCTATGGCGATCATCTGAAGAACGGAGCAAAGAAAGTCCTGCTTACGGTTCCCGCCAAGGATACCATCGATGCAATGATAGTTCTGGGTGTCAATGATGACCACCTGAAGTCGGAACATCAGTGTGTTTCCAATGCTTCCTGCACCACCAACTGCCTTGCTCCCGTTGCAAAAGTCCTTAATGACTCATTCGGGATCGAATCCGGTTACATGACAACAATTCATTCATATACCAACGACCAGAGGATACTCGATCAGCCGCACAGGGACCTCAGGCGGGCAAGATCTGCTGCCGTATCGCAGATCCCGACAACTACCGGTGCAGCCAAGGCAGTAGGAAAAGTCATTCCGGAACTTGCCGGGAAACTGGATGGTGTTTCAGTGAGAGTCCCCACCCCCACGGGTTCACTTGTTGACCTTGTTGCTGTTCTGAAAAAGGAAGTGACGAAGGAAGAGATAAATGCAGCAATGAAAAAAGCCGCTGAAGGACCGATGAAAGGTATTCTCGAATATACAGAGGAACCCATCGTTTCCGTTGACGTGATCCATACGGAGGCATCAGCAATCTTTGATGCTCTCAGCACAATGGTGAACGGAAAAATGATCAAGGTGATGGCATGGTACGATAACGAATGGGCATATTCATGCAGGGTTGTCGAACTGATTCCCTTACTGATGAAATAAACAGAGGATTCACATGTGAGACCTGAACTGATGGTCCTGCATGCAATGCTCTATAACCATAAAGCCGGGGTACTGGAAACAGTGCCCCGGTTTTTTATTCATAGCGCAAAGCCTCAATGGGATCAATACCGGCTGCCTTTACTGCCGGTGCATAACCCGACACCACTCCGACGACAAAACATACTACCACCCCCAGCAATACCCAGAGCCAGGGTATTATGAAGTGAGAATTCAGGGCAGAAGCAACAAGGTTTCCGATGATGATACCCAGTGTTATGCCAAAGAGTCCGCCCAACTGGCCGATCATAACCGATTCAAAAAGAAACTGGTATTTTATGGTGGACGGCTTGGCTCCCACTGCTTTTCTCACACCAATCTCCCGGGTGCGTTCCGTTACCGAGACAAGCATGATATTCATCAGACCCACCGCGGCTCCGAAAAGTGTTATGACACCTATCAGTGTTGCAGCGAGAGTAATGAATTTTATGTTCTTCAGCAGAAGTGCCACAATGGAGTCACTTTTCGAAATATTGAAATCCGTTTCATCCCTGGGATCCAGGTTGCGCACGGTTCTGAAAACAGCTTCCGCCTCACCTGCCATCACATCAAGATCAACAGGATTCATCGGCATCACATTGATGCGGAAATTCAGATTCGGACGGGAAAAATACTGCCTTGCCGTGCTTATCGGAATAAAACAGATATTGTCATCACTCGTCAGACTGGCTCCCTTACTCTTCAGAATTCCCACAACCTTCATCTTCAATCCTGTAATAGAAACCTCCTGTCCCAGCGGATCAACACCGGTCGGGAACAGATCGGCGGCAATTCCCGAACTAAGCAGAATGATTCGCCTGCTCAGCTTTAATTCCTCTGCCGTAAAATCCCTGCCCGTTTCTATTTCATAACCCGCTACCGTTAAATAATTCTCGTCAACCCCCATAATCCCGATAGTGGGATTGGTTTCCTCCCTTGCGGATTTCACCGTTGCCATGTCAGTCGCCCGGAATGATACCGACACCCATGCTGGTTCTGTAAACCGGGATTTGAATTCCATTGCCTGCCTGTAGGAAATACGGGAATAATTTCTTGTCCGTATACGGTCATTCCCCACCTGAACGGTCATTCCCCTTGCGGATATACTGAATGAGTTGGCACCCATCATGGTGAACTGATCAGTAAGCGAATTTTTGATGGCATCAATTGCCGTGAGAATACCTATCAGGGCCATTATCCCGAAAGCAATTATACATATGGTCAGAATCGTTCTTAATTTATTCGATCTGATCGCCCGGAGGGCAATCCTCAGATTATCCTTCGCAACACCTTTCTTCATAACGGACTAAAATGAAAGCCTGACTCAATTTTAAAAAACAAAATAAAAGTACACATTTTTAAGAATAGCTGATCCCGGACACTTTTTAAAATAACACCGCTTTTGAAGAATAATAGTCCGTTATACTTTCATAAATAACTAAGCACCAATATAATATCAAGTAATAGCAACTTCATAAATCACTTATATTCAAATACATAGATCCGGTGAGAATCAACAAACTCAAAAATTTAACGAACTATTGTAAAAAAATAAATAATAATTATAGTATCCCGTGAAATATTTTTATCAAATACTTAACAATTTAGTTGCATAACTAAGTTCTTCGTTGTATATTTGAAAAAGCAACAAATAATTATTTCCCGGAGGAAGAAAATTCAATTTATAATATAAACCGGTAGTCAGACCATAAACAACTTAACATGAGAGAATTAACAAGGGCAGAAGAACAAGTAATGCAGGTACTGTGGAAGCTGGAAAAAGGATTTGTAAAAGACATTCTGGAACATTTTGATGATCCGAAACCTGCATATAATACAGTCAGCACAATTGTCAGGATACTACAGAGCAAAGGATTTGTTGACTACACAGCCTATGGCAGGACACATGAATATTTCCCGCTCGTGTCAAAGGAAGAATATTCAAAATTCCACATGAGTTCATTCGTTAAAGATTATTTCTCCAATTCCTTCGGCAAGATGGTCAGTTTTTTTGCCCGGGAAAAACATATATCCCTCAGGGATATGGAAGAGATAATGAAGATTATGGAAAATGAAGTTAAAAAACAAAAGCCTATAAAATGAAACGACCACGAAACAGATTGGAACAGGTACCCGATGAACCGGGGCAGGTTCCCGATAATCCGGGACAAGATCCCGATAATCCGGGACAAGATCCCGATAAACCAGGACAAGATCCCGATAATCCGGGACAGGTAATCTGATCGTTAATAATAAACTATAAACCGATGATTCCACTTTTGTTATATATGATTAAAGCTGCATTCTGTCTTGCAACTTTCTATCTGTTCTATATTATTTTCCTGGACAGGGACACCCTGTACAGGCGCAACAGGCTGTTCCTGCAGATGTCGCTGGCTGCATCCCTCATCCTTCCGGTCATCATCATTCCCATGAAACAGACTCCCGAAATACAGTTTCCCGGAATAGATCTCAGCGGGATCATGCTGAATGTAAACCCTGAAGCTGCTGAAGCCGGCGGGAAAATCCCTTCCTCCATCAATATCCTCAATGCATTGAATATCCTCTATTTAACCGGAGTTGTTATTCTTGCCCTGAAACTTATTTCAGAAATGCTTCAGCTCCTTTTCCTGATCATCAGAAAGAAGAAAAAGGGGAATAAAATAATCAGGCTTACAGGTAAGAAAGTTACAGGCTTCACGGCATTCGGACATATATTTATTGATGAGCTGTCCGGCAGCGGAGAGGAAGAGGAGATTATCAGGCATGAGCAAAAGCATCTCGAAAGAGGTCATTTCTACGACATCCTTTTCATGGAGCTGATCAAGCTTTTCCAGTGGTTTAATCCCTTTGTATATCTGTTCAACAGGTCCTTAAAAGCGGTTCATGAATTCCAGGCTGATGATGAATGTCTCAGTTCCGGGATTTCGCCGGTCAGCTACCAGGGACTGATTCTTGATCAGGTTTTCCGGACAAAGGTCTTCAGTTCTGCAAACAAATTTTCACATCCTACACTTATAAAAAAACGAATTATCATGATGACAAAAAAACGCACCGGCAAACTGGCACACCTGAAAATAATGATGGTAGTGCCGGTAATAATTTTTCTGATATTGATAATCTCCACCTGTTCAAAGCAATCCTTTGACTCATTCTCGGGCAGTGTAACACCTGCCGGTCTGCAGACTGCTGAACAGGCTGCAACCGCAATCGCAGCAAAAGCCCCTGTCATTGAAGGCGATGCATATGTTGTTGTTGAGCAAATGCCTCTGTTCCCGGGAGGGGATGCAGCCCTGCTGAAACATATTGCTGAAAACACCAGCTACCCGAAGGAAGCAAAGGATCAGAACATATCGGGAAGGGTTATAATACGCTTCATGGTACGGGAAGACGGCTCGGTTTCTGATTTTACAGTTCTGAAAGGTGTTGATCCGCTTCTGGACAATGAAGCACTGAGGGTTATGAACACCATCCCGAACTTTGAACCCGGAAAACAGAACGGTGTTGCAGTACCGGTCTGGTATATGGTTCCGATTACATTTGCACTTGCGGATAAATCAGGGGCATCCCTGCCGCCTCCTCCCCCTCCGCCACCTGCTCCGGGATCAGATGAACCCTTTGTGGTGGTCGAGGAAATGCCTTTATTCCCAGGGGGCGATGCAGCCCTTCTCCAGTACCTGGCTGATAATCTCAGATATCCCGCAAGGACCGGGGAAAACATTATTGACGGCAGGGTTATTGTAAGATTCTGTGTAAACACAACAGGTTCCGTTGACAGGATAACTGTTCTGAGAGGAGTTGATCAGGAACTGGATGCTGAGGCAGTAAGGGTTGTATCATCACTTCCTGCCTTCAGGCCCGGAAAGCAGAATGGTATTGCAGTTCCGGTATGGTACATGGTTCCGGTAAATTTCACACCAACTGAAACAAAAACCAGTTCTCCGGAATAAACTTCGCTGAATCAAATCCTTCCGTGACAAATTCTTCCGAAACACTCTGCTACGTAGTAATCTTACCGGAAGAATTAAAATGATAAAGCTGGTCTCTAAATGGGATCAGCTTTTATATTTCAGTAAATTTGCCGGTCAATCACTGAATCATGAAACTTGCCGAAAGAATAGAAACTTTTGCATCTCTTGGTGAATCACTGCGTAATGCACTTGCCGGAAAACAAACGAAACACAGTACCCGACTCAATGAACTCACTGAAGAACAACAATTTAAAAATCCCTGGTTCACACCTGCCAATGTAAGACTGGCTGTCAGTGCCATAGCCGGTGAACTTGATTATGACAGGCTCAGTAACTGGTGTTCGGCTTACCCTGCTCTTGACAATAAAATCCCTCCGGCCGGTGTCGGTGTTGTGATGGCAGGCAATATACCGCTGGCAGGATTTCATGATTTCCTGTGCATACTCATATCGGGAAACCGGATCATTGCAAAAAAAAGCTCAAAGGATTCCGATCTGATCGGACTGATCGCAGATATTGTCATTTCCCTCAATCCGGCATTCAGCACAATGATTTCACTGACTGAAGACCGGATCAGTGATTTTGAAATGGTCATTGCAACCGGCTCCGATAACAGTTCCCGGTACTTTGAATATTATTTCGGGAAATATCCCCACATCATCCGCAGGAACAGGAACAGCATTGCAATAATTGACGGTACGGAAAACAGCGGAGAACTAAGGGAGCTTGGGAATGATGTTTTCTCATATTTCGGACTTGGATGCAGAAATGTTTCCAAGATCTGTCTGCCTGCCGGATATGATATCAGAAACATAATACCGGAATGGGAAAGCTTTTCCTCAACGGGGAATCATAGTAAATACGCCGGCAATTATGATTTTTACAAGGCGGTTTTTCTCGTGAACAGGGAAGAATTCATGGATACCGGATTTCTTCTGCTGAAGGAAGATGATTCATTGTCATCTCCGGTTTCGGTACTCAACTATTCCTTTTACGGCTCCGGCAAAGAACTTCAGTCATGGATCAGTGCCCGCAGGGATAAAATCCAGTGTGTGGCAGGTCACGGACATATTCCTTTTGGAAGATCGCAGATGCCTGTTTTATGGGATTATGCAGACGGATTGGATACAATTGAATTTCTTTTAAAAAATAATCCCCGGGGATTATTGTAATATAAAAAATATTATCTTGCACCATCATTTTAACAACGATTATGGTATATAAATTTGTCGTTTTATCGGATGAGGATGAGTCATTTATGAGAGAATTTGAATTCGTTGACTCACAGACCCTGCTGGATTTTCACAATCTGATCCAGGAGGAACTTGAATTTGATAAATCACAGATGGCGTCATTCTTCATGGCAGCAGACAATTGGGAAAAAGAGGAAGAATTTACGCTTTTCGACATGGGTACGGGATCATCAACCATGGAGGATACTGTCCTTGAAGATATTATTTTCCACAAAAATCAGAAACTACTGTATGTTTTTGATTTTTTCAATGACAGAAGCCTTTTCATAGAATATACGGGTGAAGCCGATGAAATTGACGGATGCGAATATCCTGTGTGTTCAAATTCAAAAGGCATTCCTCCCAAACAGGTAGTCTTCGGAAGCAGTTCAAAGAAACTTTACAGGAATATCATTGTATCCGACGACGATGATGATGATGATGAACCCGACATGGATGACCTGTTCCTTGACGATGACGATGACATGCTGCCGGACTTCGATAATGATGAAGCTCTGATCGACGACGGGGACGAAGACTAAGCGTCCCGGAAAAAACACATGAAGAATATTCTTATTGTTCTGCTCGGCCCTACCGGAGTCGGGAAGACGGATCTCTCCATTGATCTTGCCGGACATTTCTGCTGTGACATAATCTCTGCCGATTCACGGCAGTTTTACAGGGAAATGAATATCGGAACAGCCGTTCCTTCCACGGAACAGCTTTCCAGGATCAGACATCATTTCATAGGATTCCTGTCCGTGAAAGACTATTACAGTGCAAGTCTCTATGAAAGAGATGTCCTCAGACTCCTTCCCTCTTTATTCTCAAAAAATCCCTTTGTATTAATGACTGGCGGATCAGGATTATACATAGATGCAGTCTGCAGGGGTATAGATGATATTCCGGATATTGATCAGGCAGTAAGAGACAAATATGTTCAGAAATACAGGGAGGAGGGCATTGAGGGTCTGAGGATGATGCTGAAGATGCTCGATCCGGTCTATTATGAAAAGGTGGATCTGAAAAATCCCCAAAGAATTATAAGGGCACTTGAGATATGTGAAAGCACAGGCCGCCCGTATTCCGTTTTCCTGACAAGAAAGGAACAACCAAGGAGTTTTGAGATAATACGGATCGGTATAAACAGGCCCAGGGAGGAACTGTTCGGAAGGATCAACCGGAGAGTTGACGAAATGATAGCTGCCGGCCTGGAGGATGAAGCTGAAAAGCTGTATCCCCTCAGGGATCTGAATGCCCTGAACAGCGTAGGTTACAGGGAACTTTTTGAATACTTTTCTTCACGGATATCAAGGGAGCAGGCCATCGGGCTTATAAAGCGCAATTCGCGGCGCTATGCAAAACGGCAGCTGACATGGTGGAACAGGGATAAAGATATTGCCTGGTTCGGGGCTGATGACAGGGACAGGATAATTGAATTCCTCAGCAACAGGATCGACAGGCTCTCTTCATAGCAGTCTGAAATACAGGACCGGATCTTATTCCTCCAGCATCTTCAGCTTCCTTATGCTGTCTGCCGGATCCTCCGAACTAAAAACGGTATTTCCCGCAACCAGCACATCAGCTCCTGTTTCAACGAGTTTCGGCGCATTGGTCATGTCAATTCCGCCATCCACCTGAATAAGAACCTTATGTCCCCCGGCTCTGATCATGTTTTTCAGTTCCGCTATCTTGCCGTAGCTCTCCTGAATAAATACCTGTCCCCCGAATCCGGGATTTACGGTCATGATCAATACCATGTCGATACAGTGAAGAATATGCTTCAGCAGTGACACGGGTGTATGAGGATTAACAGCCACTCCGGCCTTCATGCCGAGTCTGCGGATCTCGGTGACAGTCCTGTGAAGATGAATGCATGCTTCATACTGAACCGTAAGTATGGCTGCACCCGTTTCCTTCCAGCGGACAAGATACCTGTCGGGATCAACAATCATCAGATGAACATCGAGTGGTTTTTCAGCTATTTTCCTGACATGTTCCACCACCGGAAAACCGAAGGATATGTTCGGAACGAAAACACCATCCATGATGTCGCAGTGTATCCAGTCGGCCATGCTTCTGTTAATAAGCTTAACATCTTCAGAAAGATTCCCGAAATCGGCTGCCAGCAATGAGGGTGATACAAGATGATTCATTTTAAATTGTTTTCCCCAAATATATGATTTTCCTCAATAATTGTCAGTGCGGATTATTTGGTTTCCTGATAAATATGCTTTCATTTGGGTAAAATGACTTCCGGGCAACGTGATGACCAGGCATATGTAATTTCCCGGAGCAAAGGCTTTCCGGAAAACATGATGACCCGGAATATGTGGCTCCCAGGCATATGTGATTTCCCGGAGCAAAGGCTTTCCGGAAAACATGATGACCCGGAATATGTGGCTCCCAGGCATATGTAATTTCCCGGAGCAAAGGCTTTCCGGAAACGTGGTGCCAAAAAAAGGGATAAACTGTTAACCAAGGTAGGAACGGAGAATTTTACACCTTGTGGTAAACTGAATTCTTTTGATTGCCTTTTCTTTTATCTGTCTGACTCTTTCACGCGTAAGCTGAAGTTCTTCACCTATCTCTTCCAGTGTCAGCGGATGTTTCATTCCAAGTCCGAAATAGAATTTCAGGATTTTCGCCTCTCGGGGTGAAAGAGTGTTCAGTGCACGTTCTATCTCGTATGACAATGATTCTTTTATAAGGTTTTTGTCAGGACTTGCGGTTTCTTCACTCTGGACAACATCATACATGTTATTGTCCTCATCCGGACTGATTGGTGCGTCCATGCTTACCGTCCGTCCGTTTGTCCTGATGGATTCCCTGACATCCTCGGGAAGCATTTTCAGGAGTTCGGCTATTTCCAGTGATGTAGGCTCACGTTCATATTTCTGTTCAAGCCTGATCGTTGCCTTGTTTATCTTGTTGATGGATCCGATCTTGTTCACCGGGAGCCTAACTATTCTCGACTGTTCTGCAAGTGCCTGGAGAATTGCCTGGCGAATCCACCACACCGCATATGAAATGAATTTAAATCCTCTTGTTTCGTCGAAACGGGAAGCAGCCTTCATCAGTCCCAGATTCCCTTCATTGATAAGGTCTGGAAGACTCATTCCCTGGTTCTGATATTGCTTTGCAACAGACACCACAAAACGGAGATTTGAATTAACCAGCTTTTTCAGGGCTTCAGGATCACCTGCTTTTATCTTTCTGGCCAGCGCGACCTCCTCTTCCGGTGAGATAAGATCAACCCTGCCAATCTCCTGCAGATATTTGTCAAGGGAAGGAGTATCACGATTGGTGACCTGTTTGGTTATTTTCAGCTGGCGCATTACAGCTCCGGATTAGTTGCAAAGGATCAGGTACTCAAAATACAATTTTAATAAAAAAAGTAATGCACACAACAGATAGTACATAATTTTTTTGGAAAATTCATTTTTATGTCATAAATTGCGGTGCTTTTTAGTGAACAACAAAGCAATAACTCAAATAAATATTTTCCGTTGCATTTTATTTCGTTAACTGTTAGAATTCGGACTTTTTTATTATAATTGCACCGGTTTTCAGGACATGCAATATAAGCGCTGCATTAACTGTCTGGCTCATAATCATTCTTGATACGGTTCCCAAAAAAAATCAAATTGGTCATTTTTTATTATTCCACCATTATTATTTACACATGTACGACATTCTTGAATTAAGTAAAAAACTGTTGCCCGAATTACGGGAAATAGCGAAAACACTTAATATTAAAAAAGCTGAGTCGCTGAAAAAACAGGATCTTGTTTACAAAATTCTTGATCAGCAGGCAATCGTTTCCACAGAATCAAAAACCATTCAAAAGAAGGAAGAAACTCCCCCGGTCAAACCCGAACCGGTTCGTGATATGAATCAAAGGCGGGGGAAAAGGCCGAGAACAAGCGTTAAGCCTGTATTCAAGAGTCCGCCGGAATCTCCGTTTGCAGCATCCCCGGCAGATGCCGGGTCTTCTGCCGCACAGGGCGGAAATGAAAAACATGAACAGTCGGAACTGTTTTCAGAAAGCAATAAAATACAGGAGGAAGAAAAACCAGCTCCTTCCGCCAGGTCCGGGTCCTTATCCGAAGAAACAGCAGAAACAACAGCCGTATCCGGCAAGCAAGGCGATACCGGTCAGGATAAGGCTGTAAAGGAAGCTGTACGCGAAACATCTGATGGCAGGACTGCCGGCAAAGATGATTCAGCACAGGCAAAAACAAGAACTGCCGCCGGTGATGAAAAAGCTACAGCAAAAACGGGAACTGCTGCCACTCTGGCTTCCAGGGCAACGCCTGGCGAAGCCCCTGCGGCAAGCCAGCCGGTGTACACAAGAGAAGAAAAAAAGGAAAGACCCTATGAATTTGAAGGCATAATTTACAATACCGGAGTTCTTGAGATCATGCCCGACGGCTACGGATTTCTCAGATCACCCGATTACAATTACCTCAATTCACCGGATGATATATATGTCTCCCAGTCCCAGATAAAACTTTTCGGATTAAAAACAGGAGATACCATCAAGGGAACAATCAGGCCTCCCAAGGAAGGAGAAAAATATTTCCCGCTTATCAAAGTGGATGAGATCAACGGAAGAAGTCCCGATTACATCAGGGACAGGGTTCCCTTCGATTTCCTGACTCCCCTTTTCCCCAATGAAAAATTCACCTTATGCACTCCGGGTGAAGGAAGTCTTTCCGCAAGGGTGATTGACATGTTCACACCGATAGGGAAAGGGCAGAGAGGACTTATCGTGGCTCAGCCAAAAACCGGAAAAACCATTCTTCTCCAGGAAATAGCGAATGCCATAGCAAAATATCATCCTGAAGCTTACCTGATGATCCTGCTTATTGATGAAAGGCCCGAAGAAGTGACCGACATGGCACGTAACGTAAAGGCCGAGGTTATTGCATCAACTTTTGATGAACCTGCAGAAAGACACTGCCGCGTGGCAAATATCGTTCTCGAAAAAGCCAAAAGGCTCGTTGAATGCGGACATGATGTTGTAATATTGCTGGATTCCATTACCAGGCTTGCCAGGGCATTCAACACCACTGCACCCGCATCGGGGAAAGTCCTCTCAGGAGGTGTCGATTCAAATGCATTGCATAAACCGAAAAGATTCTTCGGTGCTGCCCGTAATATTGAAGACGGCGGCTCACTCACCATTCTTGCAACCGCTCTGACGGAAACCGGTTCCAAGATGGATGATGTGATTTTTGAAGAATTCAAGGGAACAGGAAACATGGAACTTCAGCTCGACAGGAAACTGTCAAACAGGAGAATTTATCCCTCAATTGACATACCGGCTTCAAGCACCCGGCGGGAAGACCTTCTTCTTAATAAAAATTACATGCATAAAATATGGGTACTCCGGAATTACCTTGCCGACATGAATTCAATTGAGGCAATGGAATTTCTCAGGGACAGGCTGATGCAGAGCAGGTCAAATGAAGAATTCCTGATCTCCATGAATGGTGGATAATCCAAATAAAATTCCATACATTTGTAGCTTTGTTAAAAAATTAACAACCAAACATAATTTATTCTAAAAAAATATGGGAACAGGAAAATTTATAACATGCGACGGCAATCAGGCCGCGTCGCACATTGCATATATGTTCAGCGAGGTAGCTTGCATATATCCTATAACACCATCTTCCACGATGGCCGAATTTGTTGATGAATGGTCGGCCAACGGATTGAAAAACATGTTCGGGGAACAGGTCAGGGTTGTTGAAATGCAATCTGAAGGTGGAGCTGCCGGTGCAGTTCACGGCTCTCTTCAGGCAGGAGCCCTCTGCTCAACATTCACGGCTTCACAGGGACTGCTCCTCATGATACCGAACATGTACAAAATTGCCGCAGAACTTCTCCCCGGCGTTTTTCATGTAAGCGCCAGAACAATTGCTACACATGCATTGTCAATATTCGGTGACCACAGCGATATCTATGCCACACGCCAGACAGGCTTTGCAATACTTGCCACGGGAAGCGTACAGGAAATAATGGATCTTGCAGGTGTTGCCCACCTTTCCGCAATCAAATCAAGAATACCCTTCATGCATTTCTTTGACGGATTCAGGACATCATCCGAAATTCAGAAAGTCAGGCTCATGGAAATGGAAGACCTGAAGAAGCTTGTCGATTTTGAAGCCCTGGAAAGATTCCGGAAGAACGCGCTCAACCCTGAGCATCCGGTAACAAGGGGAACGGCTCAGAATCCTGATATTTTCTTCCAGGCGAAGGAATCCATCAATAAATTCTACGAACCGATAGCCGATATCGTTAATGATTACATGGCTGATATTTCAAAAATCACCGGAAAAGATTACAAGCCTTTCACATATTACGGAGCACCCGACGCTGAGCATATCATCGTAGCCATGGGTTCCGTAACGGAAACAAGCAAGGAAGTTATTGATTACCTTGCAGAAAAAGGAGAAAAAGCGGGCCTGATAAACGTCCACCTTTATCGTCCTTTCTCTTCAAAATACTTCTTTGACGTACTCCCTTCAACAGTTAAGAAAATCACCGTCCTCGACAAGACAAAAGAACCGGGGGCACCGGGAGAACCTCTTTATCTCGACATAAGGGATCTGTTCTACAACCGTTCCGAAAGACCTCTGATAATCGGAGGCCGGTACGGACTCAGTTCAAAAGACACCACACCGGCACAGGTGCTTGCCGTTTTTGAAAACATGAAGCTTGCTGAGCCCAAAAACCTGTTTACGGTAGGTATAGTGGACGATGTCACACATACTTCCCTGCCCCTTCTTCCGGAAATACACGTTGCTCCCAAAGGAACCTATTCGGCAAAATTCTACGGTCTGGGTTCCGACGGAACAGTTGGTGCAAACAAAAACTCCATCAAGATAATCGGTGACAGCACCGACAAATATTGTCAGGCATATTTTGCATACGACTCAAAAAAATCGGGAGGGATTACCATTTCACATCTCCGCTTCGGGGATAATCCGATAAGATCACCTTATTATGTAAACACCCCCGACTTCGTTGCCTGTCATGTTCCTTCATATCTCGATAAATACGACATGCTAAAGGGACTGAAAAAAGGAGGTACATTTCTCCTTAACTCCATCTGGGATGTGGAAGAAACCAAAAACCGCCTTCCCGACCATATGAAAAAATATCTTGCCGTCAATGAAATCAATTTCCACATTATCAATGCGACTCTTATAGCTGAGGAAATTGGTCTGGGAAGCAGGACCAACACCATTATGCAGTCTGCATTTTTCAAACTTGCCAATGTTATTCCCTATGACAAGGCCGAGGAGGAAATGAAAAAAGCCATTCTCCACAGCTATGGCAGAAGAGGCGAAGAGGTGGTCAGGATGAACTATGAAGCCGTTTCCAGGGGCAGTCAGGTAGAAAAGGTTGAAGTACCCGCCGAATGGGCTGACATCATAATCAAAAAGGCTGAGGACAAGCGTGATATCCCGGAATTCATCCGCGATTTTGCCGAACCTGTCAACATGCTGAAAGGTGATGATCTTCCCGTAAGTGCATTTGTAGGAAGGGAAGACGGTACTTTTCCTGCCGGTACAACAGCTTATGAAAAACGCGGTATTGCAGTGAACGTGCCGGAATGGCAGGCAGAGGAATGTATCCAGTGCAACCAGTGTTCATATGTTTGTCCGCATGCAGCCATACGGCCCTTCCTTCTGACGGAAGAAGAAGCCGCAAATGCCCCGGCAGGAACAAAGACACTGAAGGGAATTCCCAAATCACTGGGTGAGTACAGATTCAAAATACAGTTAAGTCTTTACGACTGTACAGGCTGTGGCAACTGTGCCGATGTTTGTCCTTCCAAAAACAAGGCTCTGATAATGAAGCCGTTTGAAACACAGCTGGATGAAGGTCCGCGCTGGACCTACATGCATGAAAAGGTGGGCTACAGGGATAATGTGGTGGACAAATTCCAGAATGTCAAGAACAGTCAGTTTGCACAGCCCCTGTTTGAATTCTCCGGTGCATGTGCCGGATGCGGTGAAACACCTTACATAAAAACCATTACCCAGCTCTTCGGCGACAGGATGATAATTGCCAATGCCACAGGATGCTCTTCAATATACGGCGCCGCAGCTCCGAACACACCCTATACAGTTAATAAGCATGGCCATGGTCCTGCATGGGCGAACTCACTCTTTGAGGACAATGCAGAATTCGGCTTCGGTCTGATGCTTGGTTCCGATAAGATGAGGGAAAGGATTGCTCTCAGGATGATGGAATCAAACGGCAATGTCAGTGAAGGAACAAAAGCTGCCTTTAATGAGTGGCTTGCTGTCATGCATGATGCCGAAGCTTCAAGGACAGCTTCTGCAAATGTCATTGAAGCCTGTGAAAAAGATAAGTCGGAAGTTGCAGCCGAGATACTGAACCTCAGACAATATCTTGTCAAGAAATCACACTGGGTATTCGGTGGCGACGGATGGGCCTATGATATTGGCTACGGCGGACTGGATCATGTTATTGCCGCCGGAGAAGATATCAACATCCTTGTGCTGGATACCGAAGTGTATTCAAACACCGGAGGCCAGGCCTCAAAGTCAACACCTGCAGGAGCAGTGGCAAAATTTGCCGCATCCGGCAAGAAGATCCGTAAAAAAGATCTCGGACATATGGCAATGAGCTACGGATACGTGTATGTTGCACAGGTAGCCATGGGCGCAAACAATGCCCAGTTCCTGAGGGCCATCAAGGAAGCGGAAGCTTATCCCGGGCCATCACTTATCATTGCCTACTCACCATGTATCAATCACGGACTAAGGGAAGGGATGGGCAGAACCCAGGCCCAGGAAAAATCTGCCGTGGCATCCGGATACTGGCATCTCTACAGGTATAATCCCCTTCTTGAGAAAGAAGGAAAAAATCCTTTCCTGCTCGACTCGAAAGAACCCGACTGGAGCAAGTTTCAGGATTTCCTCCACTCGGAAGTACGCTATACTTCTCTTATAAAATCTTTCCCGGCTGAAGCAGAAATTCTTTTCAGGGAAGCTGAGGAAAATGCCAGATGGAGATATCAGTCATACCAGAGATTTGCAGCAATGGAATATGTAAAAGCTGAATAACAAATTTTTTAATATACTGAAAAGCCATCCCCCTGGGGATGGCTTTTTTGGTTCCGGTTCACAGGGTGGCATTATCCGGTCAGACTGCCGGATTCCGGTTCGCAGGGCAACACTATCCGTCCACTCTGCAGGATTCCAGTTCGCAGAGCAACACTACCCGGTCAGACTGCCGGGTTCCGGTTCAGAGGGCGACGCTATCCGGTCCCTTTATCGGACTCCGGTTCGCAGACCTGCCACTGTTACTTCCTGTATTATATCAATTATGGAATAATATTTCTACTTTTGTAGCGGAAGTGCGACCTATGGGCAGGATAATCGGAATAGACTATGGCAGGAAACGGATGGGGATTGCTGTTACGGATCCGCTGAAAATCTTTGCATCACCGCTGAAAAGTATCAGCACGGACGATTTCGACGATTTCATAAATGATTTCCTGAAAACAGATGACATTGAAGCATTTGTTGTCGGGTATCCGGTACAGATGAACAATAAGCCCAGTGAATCCGTTAAATACATTGATCCGTTCATAAAAAAGCTTAAAAAACGCTTTCCGGGAGTTCCGGTGCATCTGGCCGATGAGAGGTTTACATCCCGGATCGCATTTCAGAGCATGATTGACGGAGGAATAAACAAAAAAGGAAGAAGAGACAAGGGAATGGTTGACAGGATAAGTGCTGCAATAATTCTGCAATCCTTCCTTGACGCCGAAAAAAAAAGAAATTCTGAATAATGACATATCCAATAGTAGTATACGGGCATCCGGTACTCCGGAAGACAGCA
The DNA here is from genome assembly GCA_964522415.1 of uncultured Rikenellaceae bacterium. Lineage (GTDB taxonomy): Bacteria > Bacteroidota > Bacteroidia > Bacteroidales > VadinHA17 > LD21. The sequence continues at coordinate 41,193 of CAZFVQ010000023.1, forward strand.
GAAGACATCGGAAAGGATTATCCTGAACTTCAGCAGCTGATCGATGATCTTTTCGAAACGATGTATAAATCGGAAGGAGTCGGTCTGGCTGCTCCGCAGATAGGAAAATCCATCAGGCTGTTCATCATAGACGGGACGCCTTATGCCGAAGAAAGGCCCGAATTTGCAAATTTTAAAAAAGTGTTCATTAATGCCCGTATCACAGAGAAATCAGGTGATCCTGAACTGATGAAGGAAGGCTGCCTGAGTATTCCCAATCTCAGGGAAGAAGTCAGCAGGGACGGATACATAAGAATACAATACTATGACCCGGACTGGGTCTTTCACGATGAAACATATGAAGGATTTATTGCCAGGGTGATCCAGCATGAATATGATCATCTCGACGGGATTCTCTTTACCGACAGGGTCAGTCCGCTGCGAAAAAAACTGATACGCGGAAAACTCAACGCCATCAGCAAGGGAAAATTCGAAGCCGATTACCAGACCATACTCCCGGCCCGGAAGCTCAAAGTCCACTAAACTGCTCCTGCATTGCTTCTGTTACTTTGACAATTCCCGGAACTTTCCCGGCTTTAACTCCTGTTCTGTCTGTATTGCCTTACGGAACTTTCCCGGCTTTAACTCCTGTTCTGTCTGTATTGCCTTACGGAACTTTTTCATACCTTTATAGGATATGTTAAGTCCGCTGCCGTGCTATACAGGAAGATTCCCTTTCTTCGCCTCATTGTACCCCTGTGTGCCGGAATAGTAACCGGTCTCCGGGTATGTCCCGGAACTGCATTTATTGCAGTTGCCGCTTCAATCACCGTGCTTCTTTTCTGCACAAGTCTCTTTTTCAACAGGTATCTTACAAATGTTTTATATGGCACAGCCCTTAGCGTTTCCCTGTGGCTTGCAGGCCTGATACTCTACACCCTGGAAAAAGGCCGGATCTCCGCTCTTGCTCCTGATACAGCAATAATTGCAGGTACACTGGATGAAATCCCTGAAGAAAAGGAGAATACCTGGAAAATGATTGTCAGGCTGACCGGCATCACCGATGGCGACAGCCTGAAACCTGCCGGGGGATCATTGCTTATCTACCACAGGAAAGAAAGCAGGATCCCTTCATTCCTGCCGGGAGATAAATTTATTATCAGATGCAAACCGGAACGAATCAGGAACATGGGTAATCCCTCAGAGTTTGATTACAGTTTTTATATGGAAAGACGCGGAATCAGATATCTTTCATTCACCGACAGCACCGATATTATTTCCCATAAGGTTCCCGATCGCAGAAAACTGAAACATTCCGCACTGATCATCCGGGAAAAGATACTTGACATATACCGTGAACGGGGTATAAGTGAAAAGCGTCTCGCACTGGTAGCTGCCATGACACTGGGACAAAAGAACCTTCTGGATCCGGAGCGGAAACAACACTTCATCAAAGCCGGGGTAATGCATATCATGGCAGTATCAGGACTTCACACAGTTATCCTGAGTCTTTTCGTCTTCAGAATGCTTTTCTTTCTGAAAGGGAAACTCAAGACCATCAGGATAATTATCACCCTGGCCATACTGTGGATTTATGCCTTTGTTACGGGACTCACGCCCTCCGTTCTCAGGGCTACTCTAATGTATTCCTTCCTTCAGACGGGAAAAGCAATGAAAAGGGATGTGGATTCAGTGAATTCCGTACTGGCGTCAGCCTTCATGCTGATTCTCATCAGACCATCGGTTATCTTCGATGCCGGATTCCTCCTCTCCTATTCGGCCGTGATTTTTATAATCTGTTTCTGCCGCGATTTTTACCTGAAAATAAATTTCAGGCGCCGTATTCCCGATATGATATGGCAGTCAGCCACTGTCACAATAATAGCCCAGACCGGTACACTTCCCCTTACCGTTATGATGTTCAACAGGTTTCCTGTCTGGTTCATATTGTCAAATATCATTATCGTTCCCCTGGCATCATTGGTCATTGTCACCGGAGTCCTGACGATATTTCTTTATCCTCTTCCGTTTCTTTCACGGATTACGGGAGGCTTCCTGGAATTCATTACCGGACTGACAGAAATCCTTACAGAAAGAGCTGCATCTCTTCCTCTTTCAACAATCGAAAATATCGGGATAAGCATTCCCGAATGCATTCTTCTTTCAATAACCCTCTTTCTTTTACTGAAATATCTTCTTGACAGGAAATCAATCCGGGCAGCCTATCCGCTTGTCTTCTTTCTGCTCTTCATTACGGCCGGCACAATACAGGATATAATCGTAAGAAGGACAGGCGAGATCATTGTATACAACACAGCGGGCCACGCCACGGTAGGAATCAGGACAGGCAAACATCTTTACAGCTATGCCGATACACTTAAAACGCTGAAGGAAGTGGACAGGCATAAGGCCATGGCCGGCCTGAAGGAAACAAAAATCCTGATAGAGGAAAATAAATTACTGTATATAAAGGATATAAAAAGCCAGGACAACCTGAAAAACCCAAACAATCTGAACCAACCTAACAATATTAAACGTCTGAGTAGTCTGGAAAGCCGGAACAACCTGAGAAGGCCGGACAACCCGGGTAGTCCGGGAAATATCAAAAGGTCAGATAATCTGAAAAGCCCGGACAGTCCCAATAACCCGGATAATCTTAGTATTCTGATCACAGACAGAATCACGAATTCAATTCCGGGAAAGCCGGCACCGGATATTATTATCCTCAGGGGTAAAAATCCGGTAGCTGACAACAGGGTCAGTGAGGGCATCAGGCCCGGGGTACTGGTCATAGCGCCTGATGTGCAAGGCCGTTTCAGTATAAAATCCCTCAATGCTGACAGCGTGCATTTTGTAAGAAACCACGGAGCTTTCCGCATCAGCCTGTGACATACAGGCAAATAAATATTCCGGAAGACTTGAGTATTATCCCAATTATACCTTATTTTGTGCTGCTTTTCCATTCACTTATCATGAGAATAGTAATTGCCGGCGCGGGTGAAGTCGGATCTCATCTTGCAAGGATGCTTTCGAATGAAAATCATGAGATCATTCTGATCGATCAGGAAGATTCAAGACTCAAACCAATAGAATCAACACTCGATGTACTGACCTGTCACGGATCATCAACATCCGTCAAGGTCCTCCGGGATATTCTGCAGAAAAAGACTGATCTTTTCATAGCCGTGACAACCCATGAGGATACAAATATTGTTTCATCTATCCTGGCAAAGCGCCTTGGTGCGGTAAAAACAATTGCCCGTATCGATAATCTCGATTACCTGGAATCCTCAAGTATTGATTTTTTCAAGACTCACGGTATTGATTCGCTGATCTATCCGGAACTTATCGCCGCAAGGGAGGTGCTAGGACTTCTTCAGGAAGCAGGAAAAACTGATTATATGGAATTTTCAGGAGGAAAGCTTTCGGTGTTCTTACAGCGTCTCGACGAAAATGCGCCCATTGTAAATAAAAGTCTCCGGGAAATATCATTAACCCATAAAACCGACCAATACCGTACCGTTGCCATAAAACGGAAAGACATGACCATCATTCCCAGGGGTAATGAACAGTTCATGCCGGGAGATCTCATATTCGTCATATCCACAAGTGAAGGCATTCATGAAATGATGAAAACTTCCGGCAGGGAGAGTCATGAAGTGAACAGTATCATGATCCTGGGAGGCAGTAAAATAGGTAAGCACGTAGCTCTTTACATGCAGAAGAACTGCGAAGTGAAGCTTATCGATTCAGATCCGGCAAGATGTGAAGAACTTGCGGAAATACTTGATAACACACTTATAATAAATGGCGACAGCAGGGATGCCGAACTTCTTGAACAGGAAGGTGTTTCCGGGATGGATGCATTTATTGCCGTTACCAACAGTTCCGAAATAAATATTCTGTCATGTCTCCTTGCAAAAAAGCTGGGTGTAAGAAAAACCATTGCGGAAGTTGAAAACATGGAATACATCAATCTTGCCGGAAATTCCGGGATTGACACCATCATTAACAAGAAGCTGTCGGCCGCAGGCAGGATCTTCAGACATACCACCACATCCCTTAATGTAACCCAGATAAGGTATATAGCAGGTACAGATGCTGAAATTCTTGAGTTTATTGTTCCTTCCGGAGCCAGGATCACCCGGGGCACGCTTCGCAGTCTTGATTTTCCTGAAGATTCCATTGTCGGCGGAGGAACGCGTGACGGAATACCATTTATTGCTACAGGTGATACCATTATAAAAGCCAATGATAAAGTGGTGGTGTTCACCCTGCCGTCAGCCTACGAACGCCTGATAAAATTCTTCACCTGAGTTATTATGGTCAATTTCAGGATTATTACAAGAGTGATCAGTATTGCACTGATTGCAGAAGGATTTTTCATGCTGCTTTCTTCTGCTGTTTCCTTTATCCTGAAAGAATCAGCCGCAGGCTCTCTTTTGCTTTCTTCCATAATAACACTGGGTTCAGGCATTCTGGTCTATTCCCCCCTCAGATATGAGGAAAAACTCAGCGGCTACAAGGAAGGATATATCATTACTACCGGCATCTGGCTTTCATTAAGCCTGTTCGGAACACTTCCCTGGCTGTTCACTGCTACCACTGAAAGTTTCACTGATGCTTTTTTTGAATCAATGTCGGCTTTCACCACCACCGGCGCCTCAGTGCTGGCGGATCCCGGGGCACTGCCAAAAGGCCTTGTTCTCTGGAGAAGCTTCAGTCAGTGGATCGGTGGACTGGGATTCATACTGATTTCATTATCGGTTCTTCCTGTTGTGAAAGCAGTTAATATACAGCTGACAATAAGCGACTTTACCGCCCAGGCTTCCGGCAGGATTCACCCCCGCACCGGGGAAACTTTTAAAATGCTTATTTCTGTTTATGTTATACTGACCCTTGCTGAAACAATTATGCTGATTGCAGGGGGAATGAATATCCCTGACGCTCTTTGCATATCCCTGTCAACCCTGTCAACAGGAGGCTTTTCTCCCATGAAAGACAGTCTTGCCGGCATCGGATCACCCTATATCCTTACTGTAATAACAATATTCATGTTCCTTGCCGGAACCAATCTCTCACTCGTTTACTTCGGATACAAAAGGAATTTCAGGAAAATAAGTTCCAGTGATGAATTCAGATTCTATGTAATCCTTTGTCTTGTATTCATCCTTGCATTATTCCTCGGACTTTGGACAAAAAATATTTATCCTGCCGGCAAATCACTGATTCAGGGAGCATTTCAGGCTATATCCACAATAAGCACAACAGGATTCTACAATGCCGACTATAACCTTTGGGGCGGTTTCCTTACACTGATAATTTTTCTTCTTATGTTCACCGGAGGAACTTCCGGCTCGGCCAGCGGAAGTCTCAAAATAACAAGAATCCTGATTGCAGGGATAAACACTCGTCATGAGATGAAACGGCTGGTGCATCCTGATGCCGTTATCCCGGTAAGACTTGACGGGAAGGTAATACCCAGAGGGCTTATATACAATCTGCTTGTATTTATTGTACTATATCTTGTGATAATCTGTATTGCAGCCTTTGTCGTTTCGCTAATGGGCTATGATCTGATAACCGCCTTCAGCACCTCTGCCGCAATGCTTGGGAATATTGGTCCGGCTCCCGGAACATTTGGACCGGGATCAACCTACTCGTCCCTTCCTGCAGCCGGCAAGTGGTTTTTCTCATTTATTATGCTGCTGGGCCGGCTGGAAATCCTTTCAGTACTGGTACTTTTTACAGGAAATTTTTACCGGAAATAATGATTTTTCTACTCTCCTCACCAATCACCGATCGCCACCAATCACCAGTCACCACCAGGCAAATCCGCCATCGACGATTACCACTCAATCTCACCCAGACCCTGTCTTACAATCATAATTTCATCTCCGGTACAGTCAACAATCGTTGATGCCTCATTATTACCGTATCCGCCATTGATTATGATATCGGCGAAATCCCGGTATTTTTCCCAGATAAGCTCCGGTTCGGTGGTATATTCAATTATCTCATCCGGATCATGTACCGAGGTAGTAACAATAGGACGCCCCAGTTCCTTGATTATCTCATGAAGGATTTTGCTTTCAGGGATGCGGATACCCACTGTCTTCTTTTTATTTTTGAACATTCTGGGTATCTGATTATTTGCCTTAACAATAAAAGTAAATGGTCCCGGAAGGTTCCGTTTCAGAAGCCTGAAAATATTGTCGTCACGTATTACAGTGTACTCGGACAGCTGACTCATGTCGCGGAATATAATGGAAAGATCGGGATTGTCGGGATTCATTCCTTTCAGCCGTGCAATTTTTTCAATTGCCTTATGGGCCTTAATATCGCAACCCATGGCATAAACCGTATCGGTCGGATAAATAACTATACCCCCCGCTTCCAGCACATCCGCAACCTTCCTGATGTAACGCACATTAGGATTTTCGGGATAAATTCGCAATAACATATTAATTCATTTCAGGCAATTAAAAAGAAGGGTAAGCTACTTATATCGCACCGCTACAACTGCCTGCCCTTGCTATCTTCCGATCCTGGGGGAGTTCAGCAGGAGCTGGTCGTATAAGACTTACCCGGCACAAAAATACAATAATTAAGATTATCTTCAAAATATTTATACTGTCTCTCCGAATGGATAAGCTGTTGCGGATAAGATGTAACAGTGTTTTCATTTTTCTGTAATGTATGTATAAATTATATTTTTATGTAAGTTTGTTTAAATTAACGGCGACCGGAACGCTCTTCCCCCGTCAATTCAGACTGACAATGACAAAATGCATTTCATTTAATAAATCAAATTAAAGCACAAACGATGGATCAAAATGTAAACCCCTGGAAAGCAAATATTACAAACGGAGTGATCTTTGCTCTTATCGGAATTGTTTATACCCTTGTGATCTATTTTTTCGATCTCACCTTCAACAAAGTACAAGGCTGGGTATTCATGCTGATACAGATAGTAATTCTTTATTTTCTCCTGAAATCCTATCGCGATAATTACAGATACGGGAATATCAGTTACTCTCAGGCCCTGGGAGCAGGAATGATAATTTTTGTCTATTACGCAATAATTATTGCTGTATTTTCATACATCCTCTATGCCTGGATAGATCCGGACCTTATTGACAAACAACTGGCATTTGCCGAAGAACAGATGCTGGAGAAAAGGGTTCCCGCAGAGGCGGTTGATGCAGGAATGAAGGTTCAGGCAAAATTGTTGAAGCCGCCAATAATAGCTCTTATGGGCATTTTCGGAGCCATGATACAGGGACTGGTTATGTCACTTATCGTTGCTGCTTTTGTCAAAAAGGAAGGCAATCCGCTTATTGACACAACCATTAATTAATTTTTGAACGTATTTCAGATGGATCTATCGGTTATCATACCGCTTTACAATGAAGAGGAATCCATTTCAGAACTGACGGAATGGATTGAGAAAGTCTGCAAGCGGACAAACATTTTATTTGAGATAATAATTATTGATGACGGCAGTTCCGATTCATCATGGACCAGGATCAGTGAGCTTGCCGCAGAGAAGAAGTTTATTAAAGGCATAAGGTTCAGAAGGAATTACGGAAAGGCTGCAGCTCTTCATACCGGTTTCGCGGAAGCCTCCGGGGATGTTGTCATTACAATGGATGCGGATCTCCAGGACAGTCCCGATGAAATTCCGGAACTCATCCGAATGATAAAGGAAGACGGATATGATCTTGTTTCAGGCTGGAAGAAAAAGAGATATGATCCTTTCATAAAACGCTATACCAGCCGGATATATAACGGAACTGCCAGACTGGCCTCCGGGATACGCCTTCATGATTTCAACTGCGGACTGAAGGCTTATCGCAATGACGTTATCAAAAGCATTGAAGTGTATGGCGAAATGCACCGCTATATTCCGATACTCGCCAAAGAGGCAGGATTCAGGGAAATAGGGGAAAAAATTGTTGAACACAGGCCAAGGAAATACGGCGACACCAAATATGGTCCCGGCAGATTCATAAAAGGTTATCTTGATCTGCTTACTATCGGATTCATAACCCGTTTCGGAAAAAATCCAATGCACCTGTTCGGATCCCTCGGAACGATCATGTTCCTGATCGGACTGGTAATGGCAGCATATCTCGGAATAAGAAAACTTGTATTTGTCAGCCGCGGATTAAGGGCTCCGCTTGTTACTGACAGTGCATATTTTTATATTGCACTGACAGTCATGGTAATTGGATTTATTCTCTTCCTGACCGGATTCCTTGGAGAGCTGATCAACAGGACTTCATCCGAAAGAAACCGTTATCTGTTAAAAGACAAAGTAAATCTATAGTTGTTTTTCCCCGGAAAACATAACGACTTTGTGGCGACAGCAATGATTCTTCCTGAAAGAAGCATTATATCAAACAAACAGATGCAGGTTTTCTGCCTTTATTCCTGCTCTTCTTCCTGCTTCAAGATCGGATTCCTTATCTCCTATAAGAACACATTGTGAGATATCCAGATCAAAATCCCTGACAGCATGAAGCAACATTCCGGGTTCGGGTTTCCGGCAGTCACAGGGTCCGGTAAAATACGGATGATGGGGACAATGATATACTTTCGCTATTT
>CAZFVQ010000023.1:49881-57917 GCA_964522415.1 uncultured Rikenellaceae bacterium
TCACAGGGTCCGGTAAAATACGGATGATGGGGACAATGATATACTTTCGCTATTTCAATGCCCCTGTCCCTGAACTGATCCGTCATCCAGAGCGTCAGCTCTTCAAAATCCTTTTCAGTATATAATCCCCTCGCAATACCGGCCTGGTTTGTTATCACAATTATCAGATATCCTTCGGACCGGTATTTCCTGCACAGTTCAAAAATCCCGGGAATGAATTCAAAATCATCAATTCTGAAAACATAAGCCTTATCAACATTGATCACCCCGTCACGATCCAGAAATAGAGCTTTTTTCATATTAATGTAAGGTCTGACAAGCTTTGAAAAGAAGGCGCCTTCCTATTTTAAAAAATGTTTCACAAGGATATCTTCTGCCTTTTCATAATCTTCAGGAATACCTATGTCAAGGAAAGGAGCATCAAAGATCATCCCTTTCATGAAGGATTTTCCGGCATTCCTTTCCAGGATATCCTTCTCGAGTGAGAACAGCTCCGGCATCTGCCATGATTCAACAAACTTCCTGTTAATAACATATATTCCCCCGTTTATCAGGCCTTCCTCAAAATGTTTCTTTTCATTGAATTTAAGAACCGTATTTCCTTCCAGGCTCACCGTGCCATACCTGTCAGAATCAAACATTCTCTTCAAGGCCAGGGTTAACAGACTGTCTTCAGAAGAATGAAATCCCGTCAGTCTGCAAAGATCAAGCGGAAACCATGTGTCACCGTTCAATACAATGACATCCTTTCCATTCGTTTTCTGAAATGCGTACTTCACTGCTCCGCCGGTGCCAAGCGGTTTTTCCTCAATCACATATTCAATGGGTATTTCAAAAACCCGGCTGCCGAAATGATCCCTTATGGCCTCTGCTCTGTAGCCCGCGGAAATGATGATCTTATGAACCGGATACCGCCTGATCCAGTCAAGGATATAATATAGGAAAGGCCTGCCTGCAACCGGCGCCATTGGTTTGGGAATATCCTGTATCACATCCCTCAGGCGTGTCCCGAATCCCCCTGCCAGTATTATCACTTCCATCCGGATAAGAATAAATTGAATTTTGATTCTCTCATCATCATCCCTTTATTTTCCATCCCTGGCATCCGTTCTCACTGAAATGAAAATTCACGACTTTGCCATTAAAGTGTTCCAGTGAGTTTAGCAGGGCAAATCTCCGTGTAGGATCGGTCATGAAAAACATGAATCCCCCCCCTCCTGCCCCGGATACCTTTCCTCCGTATGCGCCCGCATCCATTGCGGCCTGATAGATACTGTCAATTTTCCGGTTGGAAATCGACAAGGCCATTTTTTTCTTGTTCTCCCATTCTGTTCCAAGGGTTCTGGCAAAGCGGACTATCTCACCCTTAAGCAACAGTTCCTTCATAAGATATGAATTCTCCTTTATCCTGTGAGTGGCTTCAAGAGGAAACTGCTTCCCCTCCCTGGTATTATCCTGCTGTTCCCGTATTATCCTGTCAGACGATCTTGATTCCCCGGTATAAAACAATACCATAGAGGCCTCCAGCTCATCGGTGATCCATCTTTTCATTCTGAGCGGATTGACAATAACCCTTTCATCCTTTGTGAATTCGATAAAATTGAATCCTCCGAAAGTAGCCGCGTACTGATCCTGCTTTCCGCCACTGAGGCCAAGATCTGTTCTTTCAATCTGATAGGCAAGCCAGGCTGTGTCATAATCTCCCAGCGGCAGGTTGAGCCATTCGGCAAATGCCTTTACAATGGCCACCACCATGGTGGAAGATGTTCCCAGACCGCTTCCGGGCGGCACATCGCACCATGTTGTCATTTTGAATGAAAGCGGCTTAGTGATACCAAATTTTTGCACTATCCTGTTGTAAACCCCCTTGTGCAGGTCGAGACTGCCGTCAACCGGCAGATTCAATGATGCGGGATACTCTTTTTGCTGGTCCAGATCTGCAGCCATGAGGGTTACCAGTCCGGAACCATTTTCTTCGATGGTGCAGTATGCATACTGATCAATTGTTGCATTGAGTACGGCACCGCCATACATCTCCGAATATGGTGAAACATCACTGCCCCCGCCTGCCAGACCAAGCCGCAGAGGGGCTTTGCTTCGAAAGATCATATACTGTTATTTAATTATTCAATATCATTTTATACACCTTAAGTATTGATGCTGTTAACTTGTCCCATGTAAATCTTGATCTTTCATTTTTCACCCCTTCGGTGAAATGAGATTGTCGTTTATTGCTGAAATAATCAAGAATTGCCTCTGCAACATCTTCAGGTTCAGGTCTGACAACATATCCGCATTTGCCATCTGCAACTATCTCTCCCAGTCCGCCGACATCTGTTACAATCATTGGTTTCCCGAAATGATAGGCAATCTGTGTCACACCGCTCTGGGTGGCACTCCTGTAAGGCTGGACAACAAGGTCTGCGGCACTGAAGAACAGGGAGACCTCATCTTCCCTGATAAAACGGTCAAAAAATATCACATCATTCTCCATACCGTCATCACTCACCAGTTTCCTGTATGGCTGATCATTTTCATAAAACTCGCCGGCTACCAGCAGTCTGAGTTTCATATCTCTCAAACGTCTGTCTCCGAAAGCTTTTAAAAGAATATCAAGACCCTTGTATGCCCTGATGAATCCAAAAAACAGCAGATATGAATAGTCTTCAGGCAGACCAAGTCTCCCGAGTGCATCTTTCCGGGGAACAATATCGCCATAATTGTCAAAAAGAGGATGAGGATTATAAACAAGCGGAATATTTGTCCGGAACTGTTCAAGATCCTCTCCGACACTTCGTGACATTACAATGGCACCATCAATGCTGCGGACAAAATACCCTGTAAGCAGTCTGTCAAATACTTTCTTCTCATGCGGAATCACATTGTCGAAAATGCAGATAACCTTTGTTCCCTGTCTGCCTGCAATTCTGGCAACAGTACCGAAGCATGGCGCCATAAATGGCTGCCAGTATTTGATGAGCAGTATATCAGGATTTTCTTTTTTTATCCTGTATCCCGTCTTTATCCAGCTGAAGGGATTAACGGAATTCAGCATGCGGATTATTCCGATACCTTCCGGTGCCGGATTATCGGTGAACTGTGTTTTGCCGGGGAAGAAAATCTCCGGGTACTGCAATGTAAATGTAATTATCCAGGCTTCATTGCCTTCAGACACAAATTGCCGGACAAGACGTTCATTGTACGAAGCCAGTCCTCCTCTGTAGGGATGTGCAGTTCCAAGCAGAATAATATTCATCAGACCACAGTAATTGACAGCAAAATTAGCAAAAATGCCGGATGAGGCCTCAGGGAATATTTTGTTCCGCCCGTGCTATTTCAGTATCAGCATCTTCAGGCAGCAGAAAACCTTCCCTTACCAGATCCTCAGCTGCCTGTCTGACAGCCTTCAAATACCTTTCCTCTTTCCCATATCTTTCGTAAAAGGATGATCTCGGATCTTTTGATATTTTCCTTTCTTCTTTGTTAATCCTGAATGGAATGAACATACCATTCAATGACGACAGATCCCCCCGGCCATAACCTTCCCTTCTGATTGCCCATCCGGTATAGGTTCCGACAGGCACCCTGACATTAATACTTCTTATTCCGGCTATCTCATTACCGTCCCTGTCAACGGCAGGCACCAGCGTCCTGTAAAGCTGATCCGACCCGGCAGCAGGCGGTTCCTGCGTAAGTATACCCGACACATTCCGATTGTCGTACAATGGTCCGTAATCAAGCAAAGGCAGCTCATTTGCCCTGCCGTTATATGGAATTCCCGGGATATCAGGCCAGCCCGTACTCTCCCTGTCAGGCAGAACAAGGGTTCCCGAAGCAATTGTGGGATAAGCGCTCGCAGGTGGTTCAATACCTTCAAGCACCCATTTTTCCAAAGCAACAAGCAGGGCACGATGGTAGGGTGCAAAAGAATTGGGGTTGGTCCTGAACCCGCTCATCTGATCGGCAGCATCGGCAGGTGAATGCTGGGTTCCTGAAAACAGGTATATCCTTACATTCTCCGGGATATCCAGGTCCCTGGTGCCGTATGAATCGGTAGTCGTGAGGGAGGCCCGCGACTGCCAGTATTCGCTTGAACTGAGTGTCTGCATTATTTTCGGACAAGTTCCCGTTTCAAGACATTTTTCAAGAATCCCTCCCCTTATTCCTGAAACCGGGTCAGATTCCGTACTCCACGAAAAAGGAGGATCATTTCCGGGAAACAAATGATCTTCATGCTGGATCCCCACGCCTCCCGGTCTTGCAAATCTGATATTCAATGCAATGCGACGAACTCCGATATGTGCATTAAGTCCGTCAAATACCTGCCGGCCCTGTTCATCCTGGTTAAAACCAAAAAATAAGAATGTACGGCTGAAATTGCTACATTGTGATACTCCCTGCATGATTGCCGCCTTCACCGGATTTGAAAAATCCTTTTCAGCATACAGAGGGTTGGGAAAATCTGCCGTGTCTTTCGTTTCATACCTGATAAAAGAAGCGAAATCGCGTATTGCAGCAAAACCCAGTCCGAGTACAAGAGGATTTTTTGCTTCATATATCAGCTCATAAATGAATCCGGGCTGAAATTCATCTTTAAGGGAAATCTTCTTCTCATCCGGGGCTCCCGGAAAACGCCGGTATGTACAGTCTGAGAATGACCAGTCGCTGTTTGGTACCTGTATCCGTTCATCCTGTTCAAGAACCCGTTTTGTCAGTGTGAAATCCGAATTATCATGATTGACTGTTTCATAGCTGTGGTGAGAAGTGCCTGTGAAGGTCCCGCTGCCCAGGTTTAATGTTTTGGTTGATGTGTTCACCTGATATTCAGTGCGATGAATACCCGAGATCTCATCACCGCCGGCTCCCGCATAGGGCACTCTCATGAGAAGGCGGTCATTGCCTTTGAGAACATCACCCTGCCATGCACACCAGGCATAGATATAACCTCTGCTCAGCAGCAGGGAATCAGCATCAAAAGCATTTCCCCTGTTGGGAAGACTCAGAAAGAGAAGACCATTGCTTTTCGACATGTCGGCAGGACGGATTATTATGTAATCGGAAATATATTCAACATTGCCGTCCTTGTTTTTTGGAGCCAGCTGAATATCCTGTATCATGCTGTTGTGAGGATCATCCGGATCCACTTCACCATAGATCTGACCCCTTATCTTAACATAGGAACCTGCATTTCCAAAGACCTTCCCCTCCATATAAGGTTCTGTCCTCATAACATAGACCCTGATCACCCTGGCCTGCAAAGAATTACAAATAACCAGAAGTGCCAGTAAAATAAAAACGGAATGGATCTTTCTACGGATCATGCGTTTTGCTGTATGTTTATATATATGCTGTATTGTAATATACATACTGTACTGAAAATAATAATAGTTCGTCAAACTTTTAAATTTGTTGATTAACTAAATGTATATATTTGATAATGAATATTTTATCAAAATATTCATTTGATAATATATTGTTACTTAGTTATTTATGAAAACATAACGCACTATTGTGGTAAACAAGTAAGTAAGTAATAAATAACTCCGGAATCATTTCACCCTGATAACACCCGAATTTTTCAATGCTGATCCGGCATCGGCCGGCAGTTTCCAGTTATTGTCAAAGTAACCCTCTGAAATAATATTAGCCGGACTATCCTTAAACAGAATAAAATCCTTAAAATTTTTCAGCATATCGATCTTTGATCCCATAAATGCCATGCCGCCCTGTCCCGGTCCTTTCCCGGGACTTGTCCACCAGGGAAGTCCGGAGTTTACAAGAACGTAGCGGTTATTCAGCGGGAACACATACACAAGTCCGTGATCCTTAACGTCATCATTCAAATGAAAAGGAAGTCTGTCGGCAAGCTTTTCAATCAGCAAATTATTTTCCCTTGTACCGAAAAGAATGATATTGCAGTTATCAAAATCACTCTCCCTTAATTCCTTATCTGAAAGCACCCTTGGAAACACCATTATCCTTCCGCCCATTCCCGACCAGTCGGCAGCAGAGGCAGCGAGAGCTCTTCTGGCCGCAAGTTCTTCCTGAGAAGGATTTCCTCCCGTTCCATAAACATAAATATGATTGCTGCTCACGGCAGTACTTAATGGTCCTTCGGCTCCCTGCCGTTTTGACGTAAGCTGAGGAATAAATTTCCTGTTTGTCCAGTTGCCATTGACCTTCATAAATGACACCCCGTCTCCGGTGCTGACATTAAAAGCCTTACCGTCGATTCTCACTGCAAGTCTTTTTGAAGGATTGAAAAGGCGATGTCCCGCCAGGTTCAGGCTAAAAGCTTCAAGATTATCTGTCTGTATCTCGATGGCATTAGCTCCGGTAAATCTGGCATTAACGGTGGTAAGCGTTCCCGGCGTAAAATTATCCAGTTTTATCCAGTATGCCTTGTTGTATTTAAACCATCGCGTTGCAAACTTCAGCTCTTCCGGGAACATATCCCTTTTGAACTGGGAGAACCATTCAAATATAAATCCGTCCTTATATGCATAATCCCAGCTGTTGTGTCCTACTCCCGGATATTCGGCATAGTCAAAGCGTGAAGTATGGGTTTCAAATTTCGTCTTCCATTCCAGTACTGATTTATACAGAAAATCTTCATCCCCCACAAAGAGATGAACCGGAAGATTGAAGGCATTGCATGCTATTTCAGCTGATCCGTCCGGCGAAGCGGGACAGCAGGGAGCTATTGCAGCCCATATATCCGGCCGGCTCAGTCCCAGCCAGATGGTACCGCCCCCTCCCATTGAAAGACCTGTCAGGTATACCCGGTCCTCATCAATAAGAAAACGGCTTTTTATATCATCGAGCATCTCATACACATCCTCCTCGGGAATACCCTGGTATCCGGCTGTTCCCCTTGCATAAGGGGCAGCGACGATATAGTCAGTATCCTTCAGCCGGGGAAAATATCTTGACGCCTCGAGATCACTTTCCCGCTGTACATTATCCGGTTTGTTCAGATCGGTTACGGGGAGATTTCCCTGGCCAAAAACCCTTCTGAGGCCAAGACGGTGATTCGACCATGCTCCATGGAGAAAAACCACCAGTGGATATTTTTTCGATTCATCAAAATTCTGCGGAATATAGATTGCATAAGGCTGATCTGTCTCATCCGCTTTTGAGAAGAATGAAAGATCCTGGGGACCCGGTTTCAGTCTCTGGGCATTGGCAATATTGTTGCCTGTCAAGAAAGAAAACAGAACAATTGCAACTACTGCATAAATGGATTTGGTATTTTTCATCGCGGCTGACTGTTAATTAAAATTCCTGATTTAAAAATACACTAATTTGAACATTATTGCTCAATATTTCAGAAACAAGTCACAGATCATTATAATAAAACGAAGATACTAAGTAACTGCCAAAAGATAAGTTTTAATATCTCTAAAACAGCTCTTGAATCAGAACATTGTACGCTCAAAATAGCTGTAAATGTGAGATTACATAAATTGCTAAGCATATAAGATTCTCAAAGGAATAATCTGATGTTAGTTTTTCGATAATAAGGTCATTACCTCTCTGTCTTCTGCCTTTTGGAAGTATAGTTCGGGATCAATTTTTGTCAATCCGCTGGTCTTTTGCACCTTAATAGAATCCTTTAAAATAGATTGAAGTTGAAGAGCAAAATTTAATTTCTTGCTTTTTTTGGAATGCTCAATGAGTTCGTTAAGTACCGACAATAGCTTTTCCTGGTCGTTTTCCAAACCGAACTTTGCAATATCTTTTATTAACTCAGACTGTCCCTTTTTTGCCGGAAACTATAGAAAGTTACATGAAATTTTTGGGTAAAATTAAGATTTTCTATGATTTTTTGAACATTTATGTCACTGACATTAACAATAATCCTATGATATGATAGAATGTGCCTGGACATTATTTTTATCAAAATTAAGTGTTTATGCTGAAAATAGGGGGTTTAAGGCTCATCTTACCACCTGACGGCCCGACGGTATAATTTAGTATTACTAGTATATCGTTCATAATATAACTTGACAATATCAAAAAGCTTGTTTATCTTT
>CAZFVQ010000024.1:0-55181 GCA_964522415.1 uncultured Rikenellaceae bacterium
GTGAGACAGTTCGGTCCCTATCTGTTGTGGGCGTAGGAGATTTGAGAGAACCTGATACTAGTACGAGAGGACCGTGTTGGACAGACCTCTAGTGTACCTGTTGTGGCGCCAGCCGCACCGCAGGGTAGCTACGTCTGGAAGAGATAAGCACTGAAAGCATCTAAGTGCGAAGCTCATCTCAAGATGAGATCTCCTTTGAGGGTCGTTGAAGACTACGACGTTGATAGGCTGCAGGTGTAAAGACGGTAACGTCAAAGCTGAGCAGTACTAATTACCCGAATGCTTTCAGAGTACATTCTACTAACTTTTGCCATATGTCAACAATATTCATGACCTTAAGGTGACTATAGCGGCGGGGATCCACCTCTTCCCATTCCGAACAGAGAAGTTAAGCCCGTCAACGCCGATGGTACTGCAATCGCGGGAGAGCAGGTAGTCGCCGACTTTAAAAGCAAAGCCCCGGAGCAATCCGGGGCTTTTTGCATTTTTCTTTGTTGAGGACATTCCTGTCCTGCGGAATGCCGGAGAAAAGAGTTCATGCCTGGAAAATTTTTTCAGGGGAAGCATGAACCACAGTTAAACAAAAAACAGGAAACAGATCTCCTAATAGAATTTATATCTTTTATCAATGATTGAAGCTGATCTGCGGAGTGCTTCATAGGCTTCATAACCGCCTCTCATCTGATATGAAATCAGCATATTTTCCTGAACCTGTTTCAGGTCCTGTCCTTCAGATGATGTAACGCCATTGACGAAAAACATGAAAACACCATTATTGCCTTTGACCGGTCCGGCCACAACTCCATGCTTTTCTGCCGATGCTGCTGCAACAAGTGCAGGTTCCGCGCCGGCACCGGGAACCGAATAGGATCTGAAATTGATTTCCGTGGCTTCCTGCACAGTCAGGCCCATGGCATTTGCGAGTTCATCCAGACTCTTGTCCTTTCCGGGATTTATTTCTGCAAATTCCCTGGAAATGATATCTGCCTTTTTGTTTCTTATAAGATCGAGTTTTATTTCAGTTTCAACTGCACTGAGGGGGGCTGTGCCTTCTTCCTGTACCCTTGTGCAGAAAGCAACAACATAGTCATCTCCCAGTTCAAAGATTGCCTGTTGATTGTTGTCCAGGATGATCTGTCCTTCTTTCGCAGAAAACAGGGACATGATAAGGCTTCTCGGGTTTTCAAGTCCGGGAAGTGTTTTTTGCTGGGGTGAAACATCATTGGCCATAAGCTTCTTAAGTCCCATTTCTGAAATGGCGTTGTTGAACTTTTCAAGGGTATTGTTTGTACCTGCAAACTGGCTGGCAACACTGTAAATTCTCTGGTTTGTGGATGAACCGGGCATTATTTTCCTGTCAATCACACCAATATTGTATTTTCTTGTATTTCTTGATTTATCGAGAATTTCAATAATGTGTATGCCATAATTGGTTTCAGTTGTTAATACTTCTCCCTTCCTTGCCGTAAAACAGGCATCATTAAAGGGAGTGATCATCATCCCTTCACTGAACCAGCCAAGGTCGCCCCCGATCTGGGCCGAACCCTGATCGTCTGAATTGGTCATTGCCAGAACTTCAAACCTGGTACCCGATTTTATAAGCCTGACAAGACTGTCGGCTACGGCTCTTGTCCCTGCAATATCCCTTGTCTGATCCGGGGAGATGAGAATATGTCTTGCATGAACCGAATCAGGCCTGTCGGCTGCTTCAATCAGCCTGGCTATTTTGAAGGACCCGTCTTCCTCATAGGGACCGAAGATTTCATCCCTGTTCTCCTTTCTGACAAAATCCCTCAGGTTCTCGGGCACTTCGCCAATGGGAACGAAAAATCCATTATATCTCGAATCAGCAGTCAGGTTAATGAACTGAACCGGATCAGCAGCTTCCGCAAATTCTTCACGGGTTTTTGTTATCCATTCTTCAGTAAGGCCGATATCCTCTTCTGAAGGTTCTATGCTGAATGCAACATATTCAATATCCCTGAGTGCATTTCTCTGGTATCTTCCCTTGTGTTTTGAATAATATGATTCGGTTTCAGATTTTGAAATACTGATCAGTGAATCGGGAACAAGAGCATAATTTTTCATTATATAGCTGAAATCCACGGTGGAAGCAGATACCAGCCTGTCAAATTCAGCCTGACGGGATGTTACATATAATCCTTTTGAAACAAGATTGTTGTATTTTGAATTCATTCGCTCATTGACTATTTCATCCTCAAAGAATAACCAGTACCGGTTTGCAGTTTCATCCAGTTCTGTCTGTTTCAGGAAGTTCACCAGGAATGATTTGTTGAAAATGCCGGTTGACTGATCAGTAAACAACTGTCTTACTATGGGATGAGGATCGTTTCCAAGTACCATTTCTTCAGTCTCTTCAGTACTGACCCCTATCCCGAGTTTGTTGTACTGCCTGTCCTGGATATGTTCTCTTACCATTTGCTGCCACACCTGCTCCCTTACCGATTCGGTTGTAGCCTCATCAATTGAGGCTGAGCCGGATAATTTGTATATCTCGAGCATTGACTGAACCCTTGTGTCAAAATCCTGATATGAAATATATTCACCCGCAATTTCTCCTATCTGGTAATATTTCTTTGCCTGTAGTCTTTGTCCTCTCCCGCCTCCGAAAAAATCACTGACGATGAAAAGTAAAAGGGCAAGCCCGATTACTACTGCAACAAAGACACCTGCTTTTTCCCTTAAAAACTGAATAGCTGACATTAGGTATGCTGTTTATGGATTAAGTAATAATGATTTTTTTAAATACAGGCGACAAATATAATAAAATTCAACAAAATAAACGTTTGAATACTACTCACTGATTTTATTTTCAACAGAATAAGAAGAATCTTATTCTTCATTATAAAGCGCAGTACATTAATATATTATTAAGACGGCAGAATCTTCTTCCCGTAAACACCTGCCAGGGGCTCCCGGTGATACTGTTGCTTCCTTCTTTTTCACGAAGTTTCCTGGTAATATGGGCAGGTTTCCGGCATGAAACAGATACGGTTTCTGAAATATTCATGTAAACTGACAGGACTGTCATGAGCAGAAATGCTGAAATATTTACATAAACCCCTTTCAAAACAGGGGGGTCGATCCGTAAGAACCGGAAAAAATCAAAAATATAATCAAAAATAAGGGGGTGTGTTGGAATATTTATATTTTTGCGCAGAAAATTTTTAATAAAATGGCAGATTTAAGATTCAGTGCATTAAAGGAAGTGTTCAGGAGAGAACCTTTGGTGACGCAGGCTCCCGCAAAGGATGTCTCGAGATATTTTGGTTCCAGTGTATTTAACATGCATCAGATGGAACACTATCTTTCAAAAGAGGCTTTCAGGTTTGTAAAAAAAGCTGTCACTGAGGGCAAATCACTTTCAAGGCAGGAAGCTGAGCAGGTTGCTATCGGCCTCAAGGCCTGGGCCCTTGAAAATGGTGTTACACATTTCACTCACTGGTTTCATCCACTTACAGGCGGAACAGCCGAGAAGCATGACGGATTTATTGAACAGGGAGACAACGGTCATATGGTGGAAAATTTCTCAGGTGAGGTCCTGGTTCAGTCTGAGCCCGATGCATCAAACTTTCCCAGTGGCGGAATAAGAAATACATTTGAAGCGCGTGGCTATACCGCATGGGATGTTTCTTCACCGGTTTTCATTGTTGACACAACCCTTTGCATCCCTACTATTTTTGTATCCTATACCGGTGAAGCTCTCGATTACAAGGCTCCATTGCTTAAAGCCCTGACTGAACTTGACAGGGCAGCTGTGGAGGTATGTCAGTATTTTGACAAGGATGTGAACAAGGTTATTGCCACACTCGGACTGGAACAGGAATATTTTCTTGTGGATGAAGCCCTGTATACGGCACGTCCAGATCTTGTGCTGGCCGACCGCACCCTTATGGGGCTGCAGTCATCAAAGAACCAGCAGCTGTCCGATCATTATTTCGGATCGATACCTGAAAGAGTGATGTGCTTTATCAAGGATTTTGAATGCGAAGCCCATAAACTGGGGATTCCAATAAAAACGCGTCATAATGAGGTTGCTCCCAATCAGTTTGAATGTGCCCCCATATATGAGGAAGCCAATCTTGCCGTTGATCACAATCAGCTGCTGATGGATGTAATGAGACGGATTGCCCGAAGGCACCGTTTCAGGGTACTGTTTCATGAAAAACCATTTGCGGGCATAAACGGATCAGGAAAACACAATAACTGGTCAATGGCTACCAATACCGGAATAAACCTTCTTTCACCGGGGAAGAATCCAAAATCAAACCTCCAGTTCCTGACCTTTCTTGTTAATGTTATCAAGGCTGTCCATGACAGCAATGATATTTTGCGCGCGTCCGTAATGAATGAATCCAATTCACACCGTCTCGGCAGCAATGAAGCCCCGCCGGCAATCATTTCGGTTTTCCTCGGATCATATCTGATCAGCATTCTTGACGAGCTGGTCAGTAAGGTGACAGACAGGAAGATGACTCCTGAACAAAAGACCGAGCTGAAGCTTGGTATTGGCAAGATTCCTGAGATTCTGCTTGACAATACCGACCGTAACCGAACCTCGCCCTTTGCATTTACAGGGAACAGATTTGAATTCAGGGCTGTGGGATCCTCGGCAAACTGCGGTGCCGCAATGATAGCTCTTAATTCTGCCGTGGCATATCAGCTCAGGAATTTCAGGAAAGAGGTTGATCAGATCATAAAACAGGGAAGAAACAAGGATGAGGCTATTTTCCAGGTTATTAAAAAATATATTCAGGCTTCGCGGAAAGTTTTGTTTGAAGGAGACAATTACAGCAGGGAATGGCATGAAGAAGCTGCAAGAAGGGGCTTGTGCAATATTGAAAGCATTCCTTCTTCAATCAGATGTTATATGGATCCGGAGGGGAAAAGGATATTTACGGAATCCGGTATTTTTACCGAAAAGGAGATTGAAAGCCGCTGTGAGGTTGAATATGAAAAATTCACGAAAAAGATACAAATTGAAGCAAGGGTACTGGGTGATCTGGCAATAAACCATATAGTACCAACTGCCATAACTTATATGAACAGGTTGCTGGAAAATGTAAAAGGCCTGAAGGAAGTATTCGGTGACGGGGAATATGAAAAGATGGCTGCTGCCGACAAGGAAATGATAATCACTATTTCCGGCCATATTTCAGAAATAAGGAGAAAAGTCCTTGAGATGATAGAGGAAAGGAAAAAGGCCAATGTTGTTGAGGACTCATACCGGAAGGCATTGATGTACGAGGAAAAGGTCAAGCCCTGGCTTGATGAAATAAGGTATCACATCGACAGGCTTGAACTTGTTGTTGATGATGAAATATGGCCCCTTCCAAAATACAGGGAACTGCTTTTTACAAGATAGGGAGAATCATGCTGAATAATCCGCCGGGATCCCCCCGGATCACCTGCGGCACGGGGGATTAGGGGAAAGGTGTTTCCGGGGTGGCATGCAAATTATAATAATTATTTGTCCCTGCCGTTTGTAATTAACATCCATCCGATTAATTTAATTATTTTTATGGTCAAATCGCTACGGATATCATGAAAAGGTTTGTTGCCCTTTATATTTTGCTTGTATTGTTTGCATTCCAGGACACTGCCGCCCAGAAGAGAAGGCATGAAAGGGCCTATGATGCATATAATGCGGGTGAATATTTTGATGCCATAGATGAATTCAAGAATACATACTCCAAGACTAAAAAGTCTGACAAGGAGTCAAGGGAAGAATATATTTTCATGATAGCTGAGTGTTATCGCAGGGTCAATGATCCCCGTAATGCCGAAACATGGTACAAGCTGGCCGTAAGGTCGGCTTATTCAAGACCCGAGGCCCAGTTCTGGCTGGCCTCGACCCTGAAAAAGAACGGCAAATACCAGCAGGCTATTGAAGAATTCAGAACATACAAGCAGGTTGCCCCGGCTGATGCAAGGGCTGACCAGGAGATAAGGGCCTGCGAGCTTGCTCTTGAATGGCAAAGAAACCCGGAACCATATATTGTTGAAGAACTGAAGGATCTTAATTCCCGTTACGCAGATTTCAGTCCGGCATATGGCAGGGATGATTTCGGTGTCGTTTATTTTACCTCATCAAGGGATGGTGCAACGGGTAATAAAATACACGGTGCGACCGGACAGGGTTTTACCGATATTTTTGTAAGCCGTCTTGACAAAAAATCCAAATGGAGCATTCCCGTGCCTCTTGAAGGTGTAAACAGTGAATTTGAAGACGGTACACCCTGTGTCACTTCTGATTACAGGGAAATGTATTTTACCAGGTGCGAGGCAGGCAAACGGGAGAAAAAAGGTTGTGTGATAATGCATTCCAAAAGAACGGGGGACAGCTGGAGCAAACCTGAGAAGCTGGAAATTATTCCCGACACACTTGTTACTGCTCATCCGGCCCTGTCACCCGACGGACTGACGCTTTATTTTGTTTCGGACATGCCCGGGGGATTCGGAGGAAAGGATATATGGAAGGTAACCCGCACCGGGGAAGGACAGTCATGGTCGGATCCGGTTAACCTGGGACCGGATATAAATACTGCAGGAGATGAACTTTTCCCCGGTCTGAGGGATGAGACGACCCTTTATTTTTCATCCGATGGCCATATAGGAATGGGAGGGCTCGATATATTCAGGGCAAGTGCA
This sequence comes from uncultured Rikenellaceae bacterium, assembly GCA_964522415.1. GTDB lineage: Bacteria > Bacteroidota > Bacteroidia > Bacteroidales > VadinHA17 > LD21. The sequence goes on from CAZFVQ010000024.1 coordinate 6,673, forward strand.
CAACCCGACGGCTCATGGTCGGTTCAGAATATGAAAGCCCCGATAAACAGTCCGGCTGATGATTTCGGGATTATCTTTGAAGACGGGAACGAAAAGGGAATGTTCAGTTCAACCCGCAAGGGCAGGGGAAATGATGAACTCTATTCATTTGAATTTCCTCCCCTGAAATTCAATGTAACAGGTCTGGTGAAAGATGAAAAGACAGGGGCCCCGATCCAGGGATCAACAATTCAGCTTATAGCCAGTGACGGATCCAACCTTCAGGCAGAAACGGGTGAAGGCGGCGATTTCAGGTTTGCCCTTAAGTCAGACGTGGATTACATTTTCCTGGCATCCAAAAACGGATTCCTCAACGGAAAGGAGAAGGAGACAACCAAGGGACAGGAAAAGAGCCGCGATTTCATGGTTACCATTCTTCTTACCGCAATTGACCGGCCCGTGGAGCTTCCGAACATTTTCTACGATTTCGGCAAATGGGATCTCAGACCCGAATCAATGGTGTCGCTTGACAAACTGGTTGAAACACTCAATGATAATCCGAGCATTACGATTGAACTGATGTCGCATACCGACTCGCGCGATACGGAGGAATATAATCTTGAACTGTCACAAAAACGCGCCCAGTCAGTTGTTGAGTATCTTATCGGAAAGGATATTGATCCGGGAAGGCTCCTGGCAAAGGGATACGGAGAATCAAGTCCGAAAGTGGTGGATGAGGAAATCTCTGAGCAATCACCCTTCCTCAAAACAGGTACATTACTCTCCGAACAGTATATTGAGTCACTTCCAAGTGAAGAGCAAAGGGAAATTGCCCATCAGATCAACCGCCGGACCGAGTTCAGGGTGCTGAGGACGGATTATATGCCAGCCTCAGGACCGGCGACGGATAAGTGAAAATGATAATTCCGGACAATGACCAGGAAATCGAAATACGATCTGCGTGGTGTTTCCTCACAGAAAGAAGATGTACACGCAGCCATAAGAAATGTCGACAAAGGACTCTTTCCGAAAGCTTTCTGTAAAATAGTACCCGATATTCTCGGAGGCGATCCGGAATATTGCAATGTGATGCATGCCGACGGAGCGGGAACAAAATCATCGCTTGCATATGTTTACTGGAAGGAAACGGGCGATATGTCAGTCTGGAAAGGAATAGCCCGGGATGCCGTTGTAATGAATCTTGATGATCTCCTGTGTATCGGAGCAGCTGACAACATACTTGTCTCCTCCACAATAGGAAGAAACAGGAACCTGATACCGGGGGAAGTGATTTCGGCCATTATCGGCGGAATGGAAGAGGTGCTTGAGGATTTGCGGACACTGGGAATAGGGATATGGTCAACAGGCGGGGAGACGGCGGATCTGGGAGATCTGGTCCGCACAATTGTTGTGGATTCAACGGTGATTACCCGTATGAAAAGGGAGGATGTGATTTCAAATCATAATATCCGGCCCGGTGATGTCATAGTTGGTCTGGCCTCTTACGGCAAAACAAGCTATGAAAAGGAATACAACGGAGGAATGGGAAGCAATGGCCTAACATCGGCGCGCCATGATGTTTTCGGGTCATATCTGGCGGAAAGCTACCCGGAAAGCTATGATACAGGATTAGCGGAGGATCTTTTTTATACCGGAAGACTGAAGCTGACCGATCCTGTTGAAGGCAGCGTCTTAAATGCCGGAAAACTGGTACTCTCACCAACAAGGACCTATGCACCCGTAATCCGGGAGCTGCTGGAATCCATGCGCCGTGAGATCCACGGAATGATTCATTGTTCGGGTGGCGGACAAACCAAGATATTGCATTTTATTGATAATATGCATGTTGTAAAAAATAATCTTTTCCCGCTTCCCCCGCTTTTCAGGATGATACACGAACAGGGCGGAACAGATTGGAGGGAAATGTACCAGGTCTTTAACATGGGGCACAGGTTCGAGATTTATACTGACCCCGGGAATGCTGATAAAATAATCAGCACGGCCTCGGTTTTCGGCCTGGATGCTCAGATCATCGGTCATTGTGAAGCTTCGGATACAAAAAGACTGACTATTGTGTCTGAAAGCGGCAGATATGAATATCCCTCTTAGTTACCTCGCTGTTAAGTCTATGCATTACCTTCAGGCCATTGCGGCTTTTTATCTTTTTATTATATTTGCACCCTGAAACAGAAAACCCATGGCCAATAATATTATTCTTGAAAAGCTTGATGGTGTCAGGCAGCGTTTTATCGAGGTTAGTGAACTTCTGACCCGTCAGGAGGTACTTTCGGACATGAAGCGCTATATAGCCCTGAACAGGGAATACAAGGATCTTCAGCCCATAATTGAAGCGTACGAACAATACAGGCTTGCCCTGTCAAATCTTGCCAGCATCAGGGAAATGCTTGTTACCGAAAAGGATGAGGAGATGCGGGAGATGGCAAAGAATGAATATGAAAAGCTGAATGAGCAGATTCCGGAAATGGAGGAAGAAATAAAGATTCTTCTTATTCCCGGTGATCCGGAGGACGGGAAAAATGCAATCATTGAGATAAGGGCAGGAACCGGAGGGGATGAGGCAAGCATTTTTGCAGGAGACCTCCTGCGGATGTACACCCGCTTCTTTGAGATGCATGGCTGGAAAGCTGAAATCATACGTTATACCGAAGGGACTGCCGGGGGTTACAAGGAGATAGTGATGTCTGTTTCCGGAGAGGGGGTATATGGCATAATGAAATATGAATCGGGTGTGCACAGGGTTCAGCGTGTGCCGCAGACTGAAACACAGGGAAGGGTTCATACATCAGCCGCATCGGTTGTGGTGCTTCCCGAAGCCGGGGAATTTGATGTTGAAATAAAGAATGAGGATGTACGGAAGGATACCTTTTGTTCATCAGGTCCCGGAGGACAATCGGTCAATACAACCTATTCGGCAATAAGGCTCACCCACGTCCCTACAGGAATAGTTGTCACCTGCCAGGATGAAAAATCCCAGATCAAGAATTATGAAAAGGCATTAAAGGAACTGAGGACCAGACTGTATAATCTTGAATACCAGAAATACCTGGATGAGATCTCGGGCCGGAGGAAGACTATGGTGTCAACCGGCGACAGATCCGCCAAGATACGTACATACAATTATCCTCAGGGCCGGATGACTGATCACAGGATAAATCTTACAATGTATAATCTGTCTTCCATACTTGATGGTGATATAGGGGAAATCATTGACAAGCTCCAGATGGCAGAAAATGTCGAAAGACTCAAGGAAAACAATATTTAAAACCTCCTGGATGGACCATTCACAGCTTTTCAGCAATATTGTCAGAAAAAAATCCTTTCTCTGTGTCGGTCTTGATACCGAAACCGGGAGATTGCCCGGGTCGCTTCTCAGGACAGAAAATCCCGTACTGGAATTCAACAGGAGAATCATTGATGCAACACAGGAATATGCCGTTGCCTACAAGCCAAATGTGGCATTTTATGAATCTGCCGGGGCAGAGGGATGGCTTGCACTGCGGGAAACGGTAAAATATATCCGGGAAAATTATCCGGATATATTTATTATAGCTGATGCAAAAAGAGGAGATATCGGTAACACTTCAAAAATGTATGCCAGAGCTTTTTTTGAGCATATGGATTGTGATGCAGTTACCGTTGCACCATATATGGGAGAGGATTCTGTCACCCCCTTCCTGTCATACAGCGGCAAATGGATCATAGTACTGGCACTGACCTCCAACAGGGGAGCCGATGATTTTCAGTATTACAATCAGGACGGGACGCGACTGTTTGAGCATGTTCTTGATGTTTCCCGGAAATGGGGCAGTATTGATAATACCATGTTTGTTGCAGGGGCGACACGTGCTGAAATGCTCAGGGATATCCGTAAGATAGTGCCCGGACATTTTCTTCTTGTTCCGGGTGTCGGGGCTCAGGGGGGCAGTCTCCGCGAAGTGGCGGAATATGGTATGAATGACAAATGCGGACTCCTGGTGAATTCATCGAGGGGAATCATTTTTGCAGACAGCAGTGAGAGCTTTGACATAACTGCTGCTGCAAAGGCACGGGAGATGCAAAGGGAGATGGCACTGTACCTTTCGCAACGGGGAATTGTCTGAGCCGGCCACAGCCCGGGATACGGAAGGGTTTGCCTTACACGGTTTTCCCTGCTTCCTGCCGGGAAGAGATTGAACCGGCACTCTGTTTTCAAAATAATTATCTTTTTCACTTGCCACGGATTTCCCTTTTTCGTATATTTCTTCTTTCGCTGCCAATGTTCAAACCGTGCTGTTATGAAAGAAGAATTCCTTCACTATCTGTGGAAATATTCCCTTTATGACCCTCATTCAGTCCGTGATAATGAGGGTAACATGATGCGGATAATTCATCCGGGTGAATACAATCGCGATGCCGGACCCGATTTTTTCAATGCCAGAATCAGAATCGGCGATACCGTATGGGCCGGGAATGTGGAAATCCATACCTGTGCCTCTCATTTCGATACTCACGGACATAATCTTGATCCGGCTTTTGACAATGTGATACTGCATATTGTTGCCGTGAATGACAGGAATGTGTATAATTCACGCGGCGAAAAAATACTGACTGTTCCCATTGTTTTCAATCCGGCCCTGTATGAAAAATACCATGAACTGGTAAACAATCCCTGTATAATTGCCTGTCAGGATGATATCGGCAGGATTGATCCCGGGTTCCTCAGGCACTGGCTGGATGCCTTGCTGGACGAAAGACTTCAGGAAAAATCGGAATATATATTGCGAATATATTCGGAAACGGGCAATGACTGGGAAGAGACATTCTACCGGCTGCTTTCACGCTATTTTGGATTCCGGGTCAATGCGGAACCTTTTGAGATGCTGGCATCAGCCCTGCCTTTCAGGATTATAAGAAAACATTCCGATAACCTGTTACAGCTTGAAGCCCTTTTGTTCGGCACTGCCGGAATGCTTGAGAAAGGCCTTTTCAGGGAAGCTCTGAATGACGATTACCATAAACTGCTTGTAAGGGAATACAGGATACTGTCATCAAAATATTCTCTTAAGCCCCTTCACGGCTGGATTTGGAAATTTGCAAGACTTCGTCCTGCCAATTTTCCTACTATAAGACTGTCGCAGCTGGCGGCAATGCTTGCAGGCTCACAGGGATTGTTTTCCAGGATCCTTGAATGCAATGATGTAAGACAGCTGAAATCTGTATTTGAGGTCAGGGCTTCGGATTACTGGAATGATCATTTCGTTTTTGGCAAACCAGGCTGCCATTCACCTAAGCACAGCGGATCACAGGCATCTGACATACTTATGATAAATGCCGTGATCCCTGCAATATTCGTTTATGGCAGAGCCAGGGGACTTCAGGGGGTATGTGAAAAGGCCCTGTTTTTTCTTGAACAGACAGCTTCTGAAAAAAATACTGTGGTCAGTGAATGGAAGATTGTTGGAATTGAAGCAGAATCAGCCTTTTATTCCCAGGCTCTCCTGCAGCTCAGGAACAGCTACTGTAAAAAAAGAAGATGTCTGGATTGCAGGATCGGAGCCAGACTTATAAGTCTGGGAAAGAGCCTGAAAGATCAGGAAGAACTGATGCTTGAACCCGCATCGAAAATTTTTCCGGAATCTTTTAAAAAATAATTCAGAATTTACGCAACTTTTTACTATATTAATACGTCTAATCAGTAGTAAGGATTCTTTCTGTTAAGAAGTAATACTGTTGTCTGGTACAATAAGTTTCGAAACATTGAAGAATTAAAGCTAAATTTTTTAAAAAAAATTGAATTGTTTGATATTTTACATAAAAAAGCTTTATTTTTGCGTTCCAAAATTGGCGACTTGATTTATTTGTGGACAAACAATATTTTAATAAAGGACATGTATTTAACATCAGAAAAAAAGCAGGAGTTATTCAAGTCATTCGGAACGTCAGAGATAGATACCGGTAACGCAGAGGGACAGATAGCCCTTTTCTCATACAGGATCAATCATCTTACTGAACATTTGAAGAAGAACAGGAAAGATTTCAGTACACAGCAGGCTTTGATCAAGCTTGTCGGCAAGCGCAGAAGACTTTTGGATTACCTCAGGGTAAAAGATATAGAACGATATCGCGAAATCGTAAAAGCATTGAAATTACGCAGATAGGAAGAAAGGCAATTTTGAATTGCCTTTTTTCGTACTATTTTTGCATCGGTAATTTCACCATTCACATAATCATACAAAATAATGTTTACTATTAAAGAGAAAACTATTGATCTCGGTCAGGGGAGGCAGATTATATTGCAAACAGGCAAACTGGCCAGACAGGCCGACGGCGCTGTTCTTCTGAAACAGGGAAAAACAATGCTGCTGGCAACTGTTGTTGTGGCAAAAGAACCCAGGGAAGGTGCCGATTTTATGCCTCTGTCTGTTGAGTATAAGGAAAAATATGCTTCTTCAGGCCGTATTCCGGGAGGTTTTCTTAAAAGGGAAGCCAGGCCTTCAGATAACGAAATACTTATTTCAAGGCTTGTTGACAGGGCTTTGCGTCCGCTTTTCCCGGAAGATTTTTATTACGAGACCTTTGTAACAATAAATCTGATTTCAGCCGATACCGGTATTTTGCCTGATGCTCTTGCCGGTCTTGCTGCTTCCGCAGCACTTGCTGTTTCAGACATACCCTTCAGAGGGCCGATATCGGAAGTGAGAGTGGCCCGGATTAACAATGAGTTTATCATAAATCCGACATTAAATGAGCTCAGGGAATCGGATATGGATCTCATGGTAGGAGCCACCTATGATAATATACTAATGGTGGAGGGGGAAATGAAGGAGGTTCAGGAATCGGATATGCTTGAAGCCATCAGGGTAGCACATGAAGCGATAAAGATTCATTGCAGGGCCCAGATTGAATTTTCCGAAGAACTCGGGAAAACTGTCAAGCGTGAATATAAAGCTGTAGAAGACGACGAAGAGCTCAGAAAAAAAGTCTGGGATGAGACATATGATAAGTGTTATCAGGCAGCAAAATCTTCAGTCGTCAGCAAACAGGCTCGCACTGAAGCCTTTGATGGTATTCTCGAAGAATTCCTTTCCGGCTTTGCCGAAGATGATGAGGTTGATGAATTTCTCGTCGGGAAATATTTCCACGATGTATTGAAGGAATCGGCAAGAAGACTGGTTCTGGATGAAAATGTAAGACTCGACGGCAGAAAACCTGAAGAGATACGTCCGATTGTCTGTGAGATTGATTCTCTTCCTGCCACTCATGGCTCCGCATTGTTCACCAGGGGAGAAACCCAGTCTCTTACTACCGTTACGCTCGGAACAAAACTGGATGAAAAGATAATCGATGAAGTACTGAATCAGGGAAGTGAGAAATTTGTTCTTCATTACAATTTCCCTCCGTTTTCGACAGGCGATGCCAGACCCATACGCGGAGTCAGCCGCAGGGAAATCGGTCATGGAAATCTTGCACACCGCGCACTTAAAAATATGATGCCTGCCGATGAGGAAAATCCTTATGCAGTCAGGGTTGTTTCCGATATACTTGAATCGAACGGTTCATCTTCAATGGCTACGGTCTGTGCCGGGTCCCTTGCCCTGATGGATGCAGGAATAAAACTCCGCAAAGCTGTTTCAGGTATTGCAATGGGTCTGATAAGTGACGGGAATTCGGATAAATATGCCATTCTTTCGGATATACTGGGCGATGAAGATCATCTGGGGGATATGGATTTCAAGGTTGCCGGCACCAGCGACGGAATAACTGCCACACAGATGGATATCAAGGTTGAAGGACTTTCTTTCGGGATACTGGAAAAGGCCCTTGAACAGGCAAGAAAAGGAAGACTGCACATACTCGGGATTATGAATGAGACAATCTCTGAATCCCGTCCGGAGCTTAAGCCTCATGCCCCGAGAATAGAAATGCTGTCCATACCCAAGGATATGATCGGTGCGCTTATTGGTCCGGGAGGAAAGGTGATACAGGAGATACAGCGGGAAACAGGTGCTACAATTATTGTTGAAGAAATAAACGGGCGGGGCGATGTGAATGTCTTTGGTGAAAACAAGGAAGTCATTTCAGCAGCAGTCGACTGGATTAAAAGGATTGTGGCAGTACCTGAGATCGGAGAGGTTTACAGGGGAAAAGTGAAAACCATTGTCCCGTTTGGAGCTTTCGTGGAAATATTGCCAAACAAGGATGGTTTGCTTCACATATCTGAGATCGACTGGAAGAAAATTAATAAAGTTGAGGATGTTCTGAAGGAAGGGGATGAGATTGAAGTTAAGCTGTTGGGAATAGATCAGAAAACCGGCAAGCTTAAACTTTCCCGGAAAGTTCTGCTGCCCCGTCCGCCGAAATCCGATCATGAGCATCGTCCACACAAGGATCACAGGCAGGACTGATTAATTTTTCCGGAACCCGTATTCCGCCCGGTAAAGGCAAAAAACCGGCAATAATGGAGACCAGGTACAATTACATTGTAATTGAAGGAAATATAGGAGCAGGGAAAACCACGCTCGCAGGAAAGATTGCCGGTGAATTCAATGCCCGGCTGATTCTTGAGCATTTTGCCGACAATCCCTTTCTTCCCAAATTTTATGAGGATCCGGAAAAATATTCCTTCCCTCTGGAGCTCTCATTCCTGGCCGGCCGTTACAGGCAGCTGAAGGAGGAACTCGAATATCCTGACCTGTTCAGCTCATTCACGGTTGCAGATTATTACTTCAGCAAATCCCTGATCTTTGCAGCCTCAACCCTCAGCGGAGATGAATATAACCTTTACCGGCAGATCTTCTATGTAGTATACAGCTCTCTTCCGCGTCCGGATATCTTTGTGTATCTTCATCTTGACACCGGAAGACTTCTCAGGAATATCAAAAACAGGGGAAGGCCCTATGAAAGGACAATCACTGAAAAATATCTGAAAAGCATTCAGGACAGTTATTTTTCCTTTTTCAGACAGAATCCTGAAAACAAATATCTTGTCATTGATGTCAACAGTCTGGATTTTGTTTCCAGTGAAGACGATTACAGAAAGATCCGCGATGTGATCTTTATGAAGGAATATCCGGAAGGAATGAATAAGCTCATTTTGTAAAAACAGTATTATTTTGTCAGGAAAAATTTTACTGTACCTGAAGTTTTTTTACATTTGCAGTTTAATTTGTATATTGCTCCATTATTACTAAACGACTATTATCAAACAAATAACCAGTTTTATCATGAAAAAAATCAGCAGCTATTTTATTCTTCTTCTGGCCGCAGCAGTAATGACAGGCTGCAGTGGCCTGAATAAAATGAAGAAAAATCAGGACACCATCAGGTATGAGGTTACACCACAGGTTCTTGAAGCCCATGGAGGTATTGTAGGTCTCACTATCAAAGGCGAGTTTCCGGAGAAATATTTTGATAAGAAAACTACTTTAACTGCTACTCCTGTTCTGGTCTATGAAGGTGGAGAAACTCCTTATGAAAAAGTACAGGTATTACAGGGTGAAAAGGTAATGGCCAACAATCAGGTAATCACATATTCCGGTGGTAATTTCACCTACAATGACATTGTTCCCTACAAGGATGAGATGAGGGTGTCGCAACTGATGTTAAGGCTAACTGCAACCAGGGGTGCGAAAAGCATCGATTTTGAACCGGTTAAGCTTGCTGATGGGGTTATTTCAACATCAACGATGGTCCAGAAGCACGGCAGGGCGGTTATTATGAAAGATAATTTCCAGAGGATTATTCCTGAGAACAAGATAGCTGATATACATTATGTGATCAACAGGGCAGATGTCCGCAGCTCGGAGTTAAAGGCTGCTGACATAAACGCATTGAGAGAATATATCAAGGAGGTGGATGCTGATCCCGACCGCCGGTTCACAACAACAACCATCAGTTCCTATGCGTCGCCTGAAGGACCATTCTCACTGAATGAAAAATTGTCAGTCAACAGGGGTTCGGCTGCAGACAGATTTATCAAAAGGGAATTCACAAAAATTGAAGCAGCAAAATCCGGTGACTTTTTTGACAATATCACCACTCCCGAAGACTGGGAAGGATTCAGGACTGCAGTTGAGAATTCCACACTCAGCGACAAAGATCTGATACTTCGTGTTCTTTCAATGTATTCCGATCCCATTGTGCGTGAAAGGGAGATCAAGAACATGTCTTCAGCATACGAAGCTCTTAAGGATGAAATTCTTCCGAAGCTCAGAAGATCAGTGATGACCGTCAATGTTGACAAGATCGGCCGTACCGATGAACAGATTCTTTCACTGGCCAGATCAAATCCCAGGGAACTGGGTGTTGAGGAAATACTGTATGCCCCTACTCTTATAACGGATCTCAACGAACAGCTGAGATTCTACCAGGCAGCTGCACAGGCATATCCGAAATGCATCAGGGCACATAACAACATCGGGCATACCCTTCTGGCACTTGGAAGAACGGATGAAGCCGTCAGGGCTTTCGAAGCAGCAAAAGCAATCAACTTCAATGATGAGGTTAAAAACAACCTTGCAGCTGCAGCTCTTGTCAAGGGAGAACTCGTTAATGCCGAGGAACTGTATAATTCAATGACGACCCAGACACCCGAATCAAGATGGGGTCTTGGTGTAATTGCCATTACAAAGGGCGAATATGACAATGCAGTCAACCTGCTGGGCACAGAACCCTGTTTCAATCTTGCACTTGCCCAACTCCTTAAAGGTGATGTCAACAGGGCCAAAGCAACTCTGGATGCCATGACTGAAACCTGCAATGGAAAGGCTCCCTATCTCAAGGCAGTTGTAGGCGCAAAGCTTGATGACAGAAATTATATGCTCTCCGGTCTTCGTGAAGCTGTCGGAATTAATCCGGCATTCAAGGCTATGGCAAAAACCGATATGGAAATGGCCAAATTCTTTGCCGATGATTCATTCAGATCACTGGTTCAGTAATATAATCAGATATACCTTATAATTAAAAGAGGCTGCTCCGGAAGGACAGCCTTTTTTAATTATAGTCGTGGCATTGTTTATGGAATTCCCAAAGAACTATTCCCGCGCTTACCGCTATATTGAAGGAATGTTTTGTTCCTGACTGCGGTATCTCGATCACGCTGTCACATTCATCAATCACTTCCTGATCCACGCCATTCAGTTCATGACCAAATACAAGGGCGTATTTTGTATTCTTTTCCACCCTGAAATCCCTGAGGCATACTGCACCTTCCGCCTGTTCAATCCCGATAATCCTGTATCCTGAAGATTTAAGGCCTGCAACAGCTTCGGAAGTCCTGTCAAAATATTTCCATGTCACCGATTCAGTGGCGCCCAGTGCTGTTTTATGTATCTCCGGATGAGGCGGAATACCCGTAATGCCGCACAGATAAATGCATTCAGCAAGAAAGGCATCTGCTGTCCTGAATATCGATCCTACATTACTCAGGCTTCTGACATTGTCAAGAACAATTATAATGGGTGATTTGCCGGCTTTTCTGAATTGATCCACACTTTTTCTTCCAAGTTCACTGTTACGAAGCTTCCGCATCCTTTTTTTTCGCTAATTTAGAAAAAATATACATTGATTGTCCTGTTTTGCAGGAGAGTGAAATCAATCAAAACTGCATGAAATGAATATTCATGAATACCAGGGGAAATCGCTGCTAAATGCATATGGTGCCGGTATACAGGAGGGCTTTGTTGCAGAGACAGCCGAACAGGCAGTTATGGTGGCACACCAGCTGAAAGAAAAGTACGGATCGGATTGCTTCGTGGTAAAGGCCCAGATACATGCCGGAGGAAGAGGAAAAGGAGGCGGGGTCAGACTGGCAGAATCGATTGAGGAGGTGGGCATGACAGCTTCCGCAATGCTGGGGGAAAGGCTTGTAACCCCTCAGACAGGGCCGGAAGGAAAAACAGTCAGAAAAGTCCTGGTTGCCCGCGATGTGTATTACAAGGGTGAATCGGACATCCGTGAGTTCTATGTCAGTATTCTTCTTAACCGGAACAGGGGCCGTTACATGATAATGTACACTCCGGAAGGGGGAATATCGGTCGAAGAGATGGCAGAAAAAAAGCCTGACACGATATTTACGGAAGAGATTCACCCGGCTGTCGGCCTCCGGCCCTGGCAGTGCCGGAATATTGCGTTCAGACTGGGTCTGGCCGGCACGGCATCTGAAAACATGCAGCTCTTTCTCATGGCTGTCTGTGAGGCTTTTAGAGCTTGCGATGCACAGCTTCTTGAAATCAATCCGGTTCTGAAAACCAGTGATGACAGGATTCTGGCAGTTGACTGCAAAATGGTACTTGATGATAATGCCCTGTTCAGGCATCCTGAGCTCGCGGGTATGCGTGATGTCCATGAAGAGGATCCCCTTGAGGTGGAAGCCGGCAGACATAATCTCAACTTCATCCGTGTCGGCGGAAATGTGGGTTGCATGGTAAACGGGGCAGGCCTGGCCATGGCTACCATGGATACTATAAAATTATCGGGCGGGGAACCTGCCAATTTCCTGGATGTCGGCGGTGGAGCCAGTCAGGAAACAATAGAAGCCGGATTCAGAATCATATTGCAGGATCCGGATGTGAAAGCCATACTGATTAATATTTTCGGAGGTATTGTCCGTTGCGACAGGGTTGCCAGGGGAATCGTGGAAACGTATAAAACGGCCGGCAAAATCACTATTCCGGTGATAATAAGACTGCAGGGAACAAATGCGGAAGAAGCCGGAGAAATAATAAAAAAGTCCGGACTGGCAGTTTATTCGGCAATTTCATTCAGGGAAGCTGCCGAAAAGGTCAGCATGGTTCTGGAAAACCTTTGACCTTTCCACTCCGGTTGTTGATAAGTTTACTTGTTAAATGTTTGCAATTCAATATTATTTCTTGATAAATATTTGTTTGAATAATCCTTTGATTGATTATATTTGCTCATCAGTCTGATTGGAAAGTGTATAATTCGATGATCTGCCTTATAGGTGTCCTTATTGGTTACAAAGCTTTGAACGGATTCATGCCGGTCATGGCAGGAGTCCTTATAATTGGTTGTACTGTTGTCGTTTATATGAGATTCTCCTTCCGTAAGAAAGTAAACAACCTTCTGAATAAAAATACTGAAAGCGAGAAAATTAACCATGGTCTTCAGAGCCGGATCAGTGAATTGGAAGAGCTTCTCGGACAGGCGGAGGATTCCTTAAAGGATAAGACAAAGCTTTCAAAATTCTTCAATTCCCTTATAGAATCAGCTGATGACGGTATTTCCTTTTATGACAGGGATGGAAACCTTAAATACTCGAATTCAGCCTTTTTCAGGCTGACCGGTTTCGACAGCAATTCCTACAGCGTACAGGACCATTCTTCAATGATACATCCCGAAAAGCGGGATTATCATGATGAAAAACTCAGACATCTGCATGAAAAGGGACATTACGAGGGTGAACTGAGATTTCTTCAGAAGGACGGCAATTACATCTGTCTGTCCACCCGCTCGGTCCTTGTGAGTGATGAGGATGGTGAAATTGCCGGTTCCCTTACAATTTCACGGGATATAACGGAATTGAGAAGGGAGCATGAGGCTCTTATAAAAGCAAACCTTGAGGCAGAAACAAGCATCAAGCTCAAATCAGCCTTTCTTGCCAATATCTCCCACGAGATCAGGACGCCTCTCAACAGCGTTGTGGGATTTGCCAATCTTCTTCTTTCTGAAGACATAAGCAGGGAGATCCGGGAAGAATATTTTGAACATATAACATACAACAGTGAGAAGCTTCTTCAGATCATAGGTGATATAATCGATCTTTCCAGGCTTGAAAGTTCTCAGATCAGGATATCAAGCGAAGAGGTGCCGGTCGGGGAGGTTGTGAAGGAGGTGATTGAAGAAGCCAGACAGGTGATAAGGAGGAATGAGAAGAATATATCCTTAAACGTGATTACCCGTCTGGATGAGAATACCGATCGTATCATGTCTGACAGGGTGTGGCTTAAACGGGTTCTTAATCATCTGATGGACAATGCGATTAAGTTTACACTCGACGGTACTGTTGAACTGTCGTATTACCCTCAGAACGGTGATCTTTTTTTCAGGGTCAAAGATACCGGTATAGGAATCAACAAGGAAAATCTCGGCCGTATCTTTGAAGAGTTTCAACAGGAGATTGATGGCCATCACCGGCCCTTTGAAGGACTGGGGATAGGACTGACTCTGGTTAAGGAAGTGATTAACAGGATGGGAGGAAAGATCATTGTCCGGTCAGAAAAGGGAATAGGATCGGTCTTTACATTTTCCATTCCATTCATCCGGGCCGGCAGAAGTGAATTTGCAGAATCCGAAAGCGTTAAGTTGCAGCAGGAGAAGACTGATATAGACTGGAGCTCCAACAAGTGCCTGCTGGTGGATGATAATATTGATGTACTGATATATCTTAAAACAATACTGGTTGATACGGGAATAAATGTAATTACTGCCAGTTCGGGGGCTTCGGCAATTGAAACCATACGGAACACCCCTGATCTCGACCTGATCCTGCTCGACCTGCAGATGCCTGAAATAAACGGGCTTGAAGTTACCAGGGAAATCAGGAAAATAAGCAGAAGTCTGCCGATTATTGCTCAGACGGCTTATATTTTTGAGGAAGACAAGGACAGTATCCTGCAGGCCGGCTGCGATGCCTGCCTCATCAAGCCCATTCTGAAAGAGAACCTTATCACGGTAATGTCTTCATTCATCAGAGTGAAGTGATCCGGGGAATGATCTCTCCCTTTTTCTTCTTACATTGCATGCAACTTGATACCCATGCCGGATTTGTATGCCGATATTATCCTGCCTCTGGCAATAGAGGGGAGGCTTACCTACAGTATACCTCCAGGACTTCAGAATGTTGCCGTTCCCGGTATGAAGGTACTGGTTCAGGTAGGCAGAAATAAAGTATACTCTGGTATTATCGCGAAAATTCATGACGAAAAACCGGAGTTTGAGACTATCAGACCGATACGGGAAACAGGAGATTCAGATCCGTTTGCCGGTGAAAAACAGCTGAAACTCTGGAAATGGATGGCGGAATACTATATGTGTACCGAAGGGGAGGTTATGAAAGCTGCTGTTCCTGTGATCTTTTTCCCGGAAGGTGACATATCCCTTCCTGTGGATAAAAGATATAAACCCCGGATGGAGACTTTTGTCAGGCTGGCCGGGAACTATACTGAAGAGGAGCTGAACGGGATACTGGATAAACTGACTAGGGCACCGAAGCAATTGGATGTAATAAATGCATATCTGTATCTTTCAGGATTTGAAACAGGTATGGAAGTCCGGCCGGTAAAAAAGTCCCTTTTGCTGAAAAAATCAGGATCAACATCTGCAAGTGTGGGTGATCTGGTAAAGAAAGGTATCCTTCAGAATATATTCATCGAAACCGGAAGACTGGAAAACGAAGAATTACAGACAGAGCCTCTTAACAGGCTCAGCAACACCCAGAATTCCGTTCTTGAATCCGTTCAGGATCAGTTCAGGCGGCGGGATGTTGTGCTTTTGTATGGCATTACCTCAAGCGGCAAGACTGAAATATATATTCATCTTATTGAAGAGCAGCTTAAAAAGGGAAAACAGGTTCTGTACCTGCTGCCCGAAATAGCACTGACGGCACAGATAATAAATCGGCTGCGAAAACATTTCGGGAGTATTACCGGAGTTTATCATTCGAGGTTCACTCATCAGGAAAGGGCAGAAATATGGAAGAAAGTAGCGGAAAACGACACCGGGAAAGGATACAGGCTCATCCTGGGAGTCAGATCATCAGTTTTTCTCCCCTTCACTGATCTCGGACTGGTGATAGTTGATGAGGAACATGATGCTTCTTACAAACAGCAGGATCCTGCTCCCCGCTATCATGCACGTGATTCTGCCATTATGCTGGCAGGATTTCACGCTGCAAAAACCATTCTGGGATCAGCCACCCCGTCGGTCGAAAGCTACAGCAATGTCATCAGCCGGAAATACGGATTTGCCGGATTAATGGAAAGATATGGCGAAGTCAGACTCCCGGAAATAATCCTTGCAGACACAAGGGAGGCATACAGGAAAAAAAAGATGGTTTCCCATTTCACCCCCGAGCTTCTTAATGCCATGGATCAGGCTCTGGCAGCGGAGGAGCAGATTATCCTGTTCAGGAACAGGAGGGGATTCTCACCCTATGTGGAATGTCCTGAATGCGGATGGATACAGTTATGCCGGCAATGTGCCGTGAGCATGACATATCACAAAGCTGAAAAGAGCATGCTCTGTCATTACTGCGGGGACAGAAGGCCGGTTCCGTCAGTATGCGGCAGCTGTGGGAGTCCCGGACTTGCGGCAAGGGGATTTGGAACCGAAAAAATAGAAGATGAAATAAAAATTATTTTTCCCTCAGCCCGTGTAGCAAGAATGGATCAGGACACAACAAGGGGGAAAAATTCATTCAGCAGGATAATCAGGGAATTTGAGGAAAAACGTATTGATATACTGATCGGGACTCAGATGATATCGAAAGGTCTTGATTTTGAAAATCTTACTGTTGTAGGAATCCTGAATGCCGACAGCATGCTTAATTTCCCCGATTTCAGGGCACATGAACGAAGTTTTCAGCTGATGGAGCAGGTGAGCGGCAGGGCAGGGCGAAGGCAGAAACAGGGAAGAGTGATAATACAGACAGCAGATCCGGGGAACAGGATCATCAGGCTGGTTCTGCGGCATGACTATTCCGGAATGTACAGAATGCAGGCAGAAGAACGAAAGACTTTCAGGTATCCGCCATTTTGCCGTATGATCAGGATAGTGCTGAAGCACCGTGACAAGATGCAGCTTAACAGCTTTTCTGCCTGTCTTGGGGATGATCTCAGGAATTTTCTGGGCGACCGTGTGCTTGGCCCTGAATTCCCGGTTATATCACAGATTCAGCTATACTATATCAAAACTATCCTTATTAAGATTGAGAAACATAGGTCATTACCGGAGACAAAGAAAATGATCGGCGAATGCATCGGCAGGATAAGGAAAATGAAGGGTGCCGGCGGTTTAAGGATAGCAGTGGATGTGGATCCCTAGCTTTTGTTGTGGATGGCAGAAAAATTTTGTTATTTTGGATAGGATAAGCAGGCAGGTTGTTGATGTAGTTGTAAAAGTTCTTATAACCGGTGCGTATGATGTGCAGAACCGGCTGAAGCAGGAAGGGTGACTGGTGCGGTTGAAAAGGTTCTTATAGCTGGTGCGTATGATGTGCAGAACCGGCTGAAGCAGGAAGGGTGACTGGTGCGGTTGAAAAATTGAAGTAGTTTTAGTAAATGAGTAATTGAATAATTGAGTAATTGAAATAATTGTGTATGAAAATAGAAGTATCCAACGGTGAGATTATAGATAAGCTTACCATTCTCCGGATAAAGAGTGAACGAATCAGTGATGAAGACAAGCTCAGTAATATAATAAAGGAGTATGATGAATTGAAAACTCAGGCCTTTGCCATACTGGATCAGGATGATCCTCTTTATAAAGCTCTTTATGATATTAATAATGAGTTGTGGGATATTGAGGATAATATCCGTGAGCTGGAACGTAAAAAAGATTTTGGCAGGGAATTTATTGAAACGGCCCGCTCGGTATATTTCAGGAACGATAAAAGGGCAGAGATTAAAAGAGAAATAAATATAAAAACATCATCAGGTTTTATTGAAGAAAAATCATACGGAAAGTATTGAAATGCATATTCTTGTTATCAGGACATCAGCTATGGGAGATGTTGCCCTGTCAGTGCCGGTAATTGGTTCCCTCAGGCTTCAGTATCCCGGAATAAATGTGACCCTGCTGACAAGATCCGTATTCAGACCTTTCTTCAGTTCAATTCCCTCTCTTAACATTCTTGATGCCCGGTTTGATGGAGTCCATAAAGGATTCAGCGGATTGATAAAACTTTACAGGGATTGTGTCAGAGCGGGGGATTATGATTATATTATTGATCTTCATGATGTTCTGAGAACAAAGATACTGCGGTGCCTGTTCATGCTGTCGGGAAAGAGGACTTTTGTGATTGACAAGGGCAGGACGGAAAAGAGGAAACTGATAAGGGGGAAAAACAAATCGCAGCTTAAACATACTGTTGAAAGGTATCTGGATGTATTTTCCAGGGCGGGAATTGAGATTGATCCCCTGATCAGGAAAGGTATTTTGCCTGCGCCCGTCGCCAGAGAGAAAACAGACCGCATTATTGACAACAGCGGTGTGATGAATATAGGAATTGCGCCCTATGCGAAACATCCTCTGAAAGTATGGCCTGAAGAATATGTTCTTCAACTGGCAGACATGATTTCACGGAAGCTGCATGTAAAATTCTGGATCTTCGGAGGCAGGGATGAATATGACAGGCTTTCGGTTCTTCAGTCAGCTATTCCCGGATCTTGTCTTGCCGCTGCTGAACTGTCCCTTGATGAACAGCTGGCTCTGATGAGCAGACTCGATCTGATGATCAGCATGGATTCGGCAAATATGCATATGGCTTCACTTTCGGGAACAAGAGTGATATCGGTCTGGGGAGCAACGGATCCCCTGGCGGGTTTCGGAGCCTGGAATCAGCCGGAGGAATTCTCCATAAGTATTCCGGTTAATGAACTTACCTGCAGGCCATGTACGATTTACGGAAAAGGGAAATGCGGGAGAGGCGATTTTGCATGCATGATATGGCTCGGACCTGAAAAGATATTCAACAGACTTACTGAACTTGGAATAATATAAAATCATCGTTATGAATATAATCAGATTTTTCCTGAAAGTGATCTGTCCGGAAAATCCCGCATCACTTTCCCTGCTGCTTTTAATATGTTTAAGTATCCTGTTTTCAGGATGTTCTGGCATGAAGCCCGATGATGATTTCGATCCTGTTGAGCTTGTCAGTCCGCTGATGGGTACTGATTCCGAATTCAGGCTTTCAAACGGGAATACATATCCTGCGATAGCCCTGCCCTGGGGAATGAATTTCTGGACGCCGCAAACCCGACGGATGGGCGACGGATGGGCTTATACCTACAATGATGTGAAGATTATGGGTATAAAGCAAACCCATCAGCCCAGTCCCTGGATAAATGATTATGCAGCTTTTTCCCTGATGCCGGTTACCGGAAAGCTCAGGATAAAGGAGGATGAGAGGGCATCATGGTTCTCCCACAAGGCCGAGATTGCCAGACCCTATTATTACAGTGTCTATCTGGCTGACCATGATGTTGTTGCGGAAGTGACACCAACTGAAAGAGCGGCAATATTCCGCTTTACCTTCCCTGAAAGTGATTCATCATTCATACTGATAGATGCTTTCAACGGCGGATCGATGGTAAGAATCATTCCTTCCGAAAGGAAGGTTGTTGGTTACTGCCGGAACAACAGCGGAGGGGTTCCCGAAAATTTCCATAACTATTTCGTTGCCGTTTTCGACAGGGATTTCACATCGGCTCATACCTGGAACGGTGATGACCTGAATTTTGATGTTCTGGGAAATGAAGGCAGGCATACCGGTGCTGTTCTGGGTTTTAAAACAAAAAGAGGTGAAAAGATCAGTGTTAAAGTTGCATCTTCTTTCATAAGTCCTGAACAGGCAGAACTGAATCTCAGACGCGAAACGGGGAATAAAAATTTTGATGAAGTGATGAAGAAGGGTAAGAAGATATGGAATGATGAACTGAAAAAGATCAGGGTAGAAGGGGGTACAGCCGATCAGCAGAGGACCTTCTATTCCTGTCTTTACAGGATGCTTCTCTTCCCGCGCACTTTCCATGAGATCGCTAAAAATAATGAGATTGTCCATTACAGTCCATATAACGGGGAGGTACTTCCCGGATACATGTATACCGACAACGGATTCTGGGATACTTTCAGGGCAGTGTTTCCTTTTTTCACGCTTATGTATCCTGAACTGAACAGCAGGATAATGGAAGGACTTGTCAATACCTACAGGGAAAGCGGATGGCTTCCGGAATGGGCGAGTCCCGGTCACCGCGACTGTATGATAGGATCAAACTCCGCTTCACTGATTGCCGATTCCTATCTGAAGGGAATACGGGGATATGACATTGATGTTCTGTATGAAGCTATATTGAAAAATACCCGTGGCGTCGGACCGGTTTCTTCGGTGGGACGGCTTGGAGCGGAATATTACAACAGTCTGGGTTATGTCCCCTATGATGTGGGCATAAATGAGAATACTGCACGTACCCTTGAATATGCCTATGCCGATTTCTGTATCTGGAAACTTGCCTGCAAGCTCAAAAGGCCGCAGGAGGAGATTGATCTGTTTGCCAGTCGGGCAATGAATTACAGGAATGTGTTTGATCCGGGACGAAAACTGATGAGGGGCCGGAATGAAGACGGTTCCTTCCAGTCACCCTTCAGTCCGTATAAATGGGGGGATGCCTTTACCGAAGGCAACAGCTGGCATTATACATGGAGTGTTTTTCAGGATATTGCCGGACTCATTGATCTGATGGGAGGGGAGGAACAGTTTGCAGTAAAACTTGATTCAATTTTTGAAGTACCCCCGGTATTTGACTATTCCTATTATGGCATAGTGATCCATGAAATACGCGAAATGCAGATCATGAATATGGGAAATTATGCACATGGCAATCAGCCGATACAGCATATGATTTACCTTTATAACTATGCGGCCCGGCCCTGGAAGACGCAGATGCGTGTAAGGGAAGTGATGGACAGGCTGTATAATTATACACCCGACGGTTATTGCGGTGATGAGGATAACGGCCAGACATCGGCATGGTATGTCTTTTCGGCCCTCGGTTTTTATCCCGTTACACCCGGTACAGATGAGTATGTCTTCGGATCACCTCTTTTCGACAGGGTTATTCTTACTTTTGAGGACGGGAAAAGGTTTGTTGTGGATGCTCCCGGAAACAGCAGGAAAAACGTATATGTCAACAGTATCAGTCTCAACGGAAAATCGTTCAGGAAGAATTATATCACTCATTATGAGCTTCAGCGGGGAGGAAAACTCACATTCAACATGTCAGCTGAACCAAACAGGAAAAGGGGAACGGAGAAAAGTGCATTTCCCTATTCAATGAGTACTGAAAAATGACAGGTCTGATATTGTCTCAGGGTTTCCTGATAAATGCATCAGGACTTTCTGTAGTTGCCTCCATACAATCTACAGCCTCAGTTTGATGTTGAAGCGTGCAAGAAGTGCAGTAAGTCCTGCCATCGCCACTGCCCAGATTATTGATCCTGCAATAACTATCGCCGGCGACTGGGATTGCTTGTAAAAAAGTACCGGCAGATTGGTCATCCAGATCAGATGGTACAGTACCGAAGGTGCAAGATAAGTCGTGAGAGAATGTTGTCCTGCAGGCATTATAAAGCCCGCCCAGGCTTTCTTCCCCTTTATGTCAACTATCCAGTAAATAAGAATAAAGATCAGGAAACTTATTCCGCTGCAAATAAATCCCCAGCTTGGAGTGGCCCATATTTTTGAGATGATGAACCAGCGCCGCAGGGTAAATCCGGAAATCAGGCAAAACACCCCGAGTGCAATGAATATGGGAATGATATTATTGTTTTCCGCTGATTTGAGCTTTTTCAGAATTACTCCCGCCAGCAGGCCGGTCAGCACGATGAATGGTGTATTGCCTCCGATCAGAACACCAAGGTATGGTTGAAGGGGATCAAGAAAATTCAGCAGTCTCAGTGATGACAGAATGTTAAGTGCAAGGAAGAAGAGCACTACCATCAGTGTCTTCCATATCGAATCGCGGAACAGCAGGTATGTAAATGCCGTAACAAGGTATCCCCAGCCGATAAGACCCAGGATACCCCACCATCCGGTTATCAGGGAACCATTGTTTATTTCCTCCCCTGAGCGGAACTTGAATACCAGGTAAATAAGAATTGCCAGTGAAGCAAGTTTATATCCACTTACCGCATAGATCCTTTCTTTGGCATTGGGGTAATCATTCCAGAAAAGGAAGACGGCTACATACATCAGCAGGGCCCAGAGATTCATGCTTAATCCGGTAAGTTCAGCATTGACCCTGGTAGAGTTAAGCATAAGCACCCCGATAATTATCAGGCTGATCCATCTTGTGAGTATATGTCTGCTGATATCTGTAGTATGGTCACCTCTTGAGAATCTTTTTGAAAGAGCGAAAGGAATTGCCATTCCCACAATAAAAAGGAATCCGGGAAAAACCCAGTCGGCCAGTCCCATTCCGTCGAAATTTGCTTCCATATGTCCCAGCCAGCGGGGTGCAACATTCATGTTGAGGTCATTGACAAAAAGCATGAGCAGCAGGGTGAGTCCGCGCATTATATCTATTGACAGGATTCGGTTTTTTGATGCCATGTTCAGGTGATTTATAGAAATGTAAATATCATAAAATTTTTCCACTTCCGGCACTTTTCATCATTCACCCTGTTTCCCAGCCTTTTCCGCTTATCTTCCCTTCGTGTAATATGAAACGAGTCCGGACGACACATTTAACTTTTTATTGATGTTTTCGGACCCTGGATAAAGCGAAAACCGGAAAGCACCGGAATCAGATAAAAAGATTAACTTTACGGCTCAAAACGCACAAACCCATGAAAAGAGTATGTTTTTTTGTGATATTAGTCCTTGTTATGGCTGAATCATGTACTACAACAACAGGAGTTAAGGAGAATCCCTTTTTTACGGAATGGAAAACTCCATTTGAAGTCCCGCCCTTTGATCAGATAACAGTTGAACATTACCTGCCTGCCATTGATTCCGGCATTGCAGTTGCCCGGCAGCAGATTGCAGCAATTGTTGCCAGTGATGAGGCACCGACCTTTGCCAACACTGTTGCCAGACTTGACCGCTCCGAGAAACTGCTGAACAATGTGGCTGCAGTCTTCTTTTCACAGACAAGTGCCAACACCAGTCCGGAGCTTGAGGAACTGCAGGTGGAAATTGCACCAATGCTGTCGGCCTTCGGTGATGAGATGTTGCTTAACACAGCTCTTTTCGACAGGATAAGGACTGTTTGGGAAAACAGGGCAACGGAACAGCTTGATGCCGAAGAGCTCTTCCTGCTTGATAATCTTTTTAAAAGTTTTGTCAGAAACGGGGCCCTGCTCAGTTCCGCTGACCAGGAAATACTAAAGAAGATGAACCAGGAGCTTTCGGTACTGACGGTCCGTTTCAGCCAGAATGTACTTGCCGAGACAAATGCTTACAAGCTTATTATTGATAATGAAGCGGATCTGAAAGGTCTTCCCGCAACGGTCATTACCACTGCCGCAGAGATGGCAAAGGGTGAAGGTCTGGACGGCAAATGGATCTTTACCACCCAGAAGCCAAGCATGCTTCCATTTCTTCAGTATGCTGAAAACCGTGAGCTTCGCAAAACACTCTATGATGCTTATCTGAACCGTGGCAATAACGGGAATGAATATGACAACAACAAGATTGTCAGTGATATAATCAGGCTGAGAGCCGAAAGGGCAAAACTTCTTGGCTATAAGACACATGCCGATTTTGTTCTCGAGACACGCATGGCAAAAACTCCGGGGAATGTTCTCAATCTGCTTAATGATCTTCTCAGGAGGTCGCTGAATGTGGCAAAGCGTGAACGCGATGAGATGCAGAAAATAGTTGTTTCCGAAGGTGGTGAATTTAAACTTGAGCCGCATGACTGGTGGTATTATGCCGAAAAACTGCGTAAAGCCAAATATGACCTTGACGAGAATGAACTCAGACCATATTTCAGTCTTGATAATGTTCGTGACGGTGCTTTTGACGTGGCCAACAGATTGTACGGAATAACTTTCACCCGTATAGATGATATTCCGCTTCCCCATCCCGATGCGCAGGCCTTTGAGGTAAAAGAGGCTGATGGCCGTCATGTGGGAGTACTGTATATGGATTTCTTTCCCCGCGAAAGCAAGCGTCAGGGAGCATGGTGCGGAGGCTATCGGGGCCATGAGGTGGCTGATGGCAGGGAGATAAGCCCCGTAGTAACCATTGTAGGCAATTTCACCCGTCCGGCAGGAGACGCTCCGGCCCTTCTCAGCATGGATGATGTAACCACCCTGTTCCATGAGTTTGGTCACGGCTTACAGGCCCTCTTTTCTGAAAACAGGTATAACCAGACCACAGTGGCATGGGATATAGTTGAACTGCCCTCACAGATCATGGAACACTGGGCCACGGAACCTGAAGTGCTGGCCATGTATGCGAAACACTATGAAACGGGTGAGGTCATTCCGCAGGCACTGGTTGACAAGATCAGGAACAGCAGCTATTTCAACACCGGATTTGACAATGTGGAGGTGATGGCTGCATCACTTCTTGATATGGCATATCATAGTCTTGAAGCACCGGCGCGGGTTGATCCACAGCAGTTTGAAAAGGATGCCATGAAAAGGATAGGACTGATCCCGGAGATTGAGCCAAGATACCGCACAACTTATTTCGGCCATATGATCGGCGGATATGATGCCGGCTACTATGTATATACCTGGGCTGCTGTCCTTGACCATGATGCCTTTGAAGCATTTAAGGAGAAGAACAATATTTTTGACCAGGCCACTGCGGGCTTATTCAGGAAGAATATCCTTGAGGCAATGGGGACCAGGGATGCGGAACAGATGTATCTGGATTTCCGTGGCCGTGAACCTGTGATAGAACCCATGCTCAGGAACAGGGGTCTGAACTGATCTCCGACAGCAGGGGTCTGAACTGATATCTTTCAGCAGCCACTGTCAGGAATCTACCGGGAAAAATGCTGGTCCCGGCAGATTAACCTGCAGACCGGCAGTTATTCAGAGATTCTTGTCGGGATACATTTCATTCCATTGTTCAGGCTGGTCCTTCAACATTTTATCGAACCAGGAAATAATGGTATTATGCCATTCAATCCTCTTTTTATAATCGAGGATATGATGGTCTTCGCCGCTTACCAGAACCATCTCCACGTTTTTGCCCAGTATCTTCAGTGCTGCATAGAACTGAAGACTTTCACCAACGGGTACGTTGGTGTCGGAAGTACCGTGCAGAAGGAGAATGGAATTCCGGAATTTGTCGGCATTGAAAAGGGGACTGTTATCCACGTAGATGTCGCGGCGGTTCCAGGGATAGCTTCCCTTTGTTGCGCTGGCACTGTATGAATATCCCCAGTAACCCTCGCCCCAGTAACTTGTGATATCGCTTATACCTGCGTGGGCAATTGCTGTTTTGAAAATATCGGTCCGGGTCTGGAGCATCATGGTGGTGAAGCCTCCGTATGAAGCTCCTATACAGCCGACATTCCCGGCATCGGCTGAAGGATGGGCGCTGAGGAATTTTTTGGTGCCTTCGATGATATCATCAATGGCTTCGCGGCCCCAGCCGTTGACATGCTGAGCCGAGAAATCCTGCCCGAAGCCGGTTGCCCCGCCGGGCTGAAGTACATATACAATATAGCCTCTTGCAGTCCAGGTGTTTTTGGGATAACGGCCGCCAAAGGATCTGTCCGTGGGCGTCGTGCCTCCGTAGAAGTTTACGATGACCGGATATTTTTTCGCAGGATCATATTCCAGGGGATAATAAATACGTCCGTAAATGGTTGTTCCGTTTTTATTTACAAAATTCCATTCTTCGGAATTGCCGAAAGCCACTTCTTTCATTTGCTTCTCCTTCGGATTCATCAGGAGGCTTGATTTCCCTGTTCTGAGGTTCAGCAGATACAGTCTCTGCGGCGTGCTGATACTGCTTCCGTCATAGACAGCCAGGGCCTTGTTTGAGGCATAGTCAACCGTTCCGGCAACATCAACCGGAAGATCAATTCTGGTGAAGTTCCGCTTTTTCATGTCAAGACGGTAGAGGTTCACATAGTCACGTTCAACAGCTGTCAGGTATACCGTACCATCCTTTGACCAGTATGCCCGGCTTACTGCGGGATCAAAATCAAGGGTCAGACTTTCAGCCTTTTTACTCTTAAGGTCATATAGGAAAAGCTGTGTGTCACTGCTGTTGGGTATTCTTCCTTCACTCACTTTAACACCGATACTGCCGAAAGTTTCTGGTCCGCCGGATACAAGCAGCTGTGTTCCGTCGGGCGAATACTGGCAGTATCCCCCGTAAGGCCTGTCTTTCCAGATAGTATCAGGTTTCAGGCTACGGATATCCATTTCATACAGGTTCTGTTTTGAAAAGGGTACATCAGAATAATCTGTTCTGGAAACGGAGAAAAGGATTGCGGAACCGTCAGGTTTGATATCATGTAATGATGCCGACAGGTTTCCTGTGGTCAGCTGCTGTGCCAGTCTGGTATTCAGATTGTAAAGAAAGAGATGATAGCGGTTGCGGCTGTTCGGTATACGGTCCTCATTGCTGAAAACACGTTTCAGGTCGCCTGTTTTGGCTGCCTCTGCAATACCTGAGAAAATGAAATAACTCTCATCGGGCGACCAGCTTATCCTGGATGGGGATTTCAGTCCTGTGGCAACCAGGGATTCTTCTCCATTTTGTATGTCATATATGTAGATGTCTGAATAATTTTCTTTAGCAATCTGGTAGCACAGCCGGTCGGTGGAAGGAAGCCAGCTGGCACGGATAGCCGTGTTACGCAGGGAAATGATATTTTTTTTCAGTTCCGTATCGTAAATACGTGAATGCTGTTGAGTCCTGCCGCTGCCCGGCAATACTTCCGACACATTGATCAGGAGAAATTTCCCGGAAGGGGAGAGGCTTGCACCGGATACCGTTTCACCTTCAAGGATATCTTTTATTGACAGGTTGCGACGGGGAATGCTGCTCCAGTCCAGCACCGCCTTTGAATCTTTTCCGGAAGCTGCAATTTCAGCAGAAAGAAGGAGAGAATCCTTTGTTGTCAGCAGTTTTATCAACAGCTGATGAATCCCGTTGTCAACGGTCATATCAATTTTTACGGGCTTGTCAGATGTGCTGCCCTGGGATTTTATCTTTTTGCCGTCGAGGTAAAGTTCGAAAAGGGCATTGGTGGTGATTGTCATACTTGCTTTTGTCCAGCGGTCAGTCTTGAGAAAACCGGCCAGCTGTACCAGCTGATCCTTGCCTTTTACACCGGGTATAACAGTGTCAATGTCTGAGTCAAGCTCCCTCCACGCTGTGATTCCATCAGTAGCTGGCCGGGCAGATTCAAGAAGGGCAGCCCGGTCAAATTCCTTGCCGTCAACTGATGATCTGTCGGAAAAAACCGGAAGGACCAGGCTTACCGGATCTGAAATTTTCCATTTGTTGCAGGACAGCTGACCTGGTGACTGAAAAAATCTTCCTGTAAGAATAAGAAGAAAAATAAAGGTGAATATCTTTTTCATGGTTTTGGGGTTTTTATTTAAGCTTCCGGCCGAAAGTAATAAAAAACGCAGAGACGACATATTCCGGACAGGGTTAAATCCGGAAGAGTCAATGTTCTTTCTCATACTGTAATCTGAAAGAGAAGTAACTTTTCTCATCTTTTCACTGTTTTGGGATAAGTGTAAACGGAAATTATTGTTATTTACCGGTTACATTAAGTTATTTCATTGAGATCAGGATTTCATGGTCATTTCTTTACTTTGTAAAAAATACTTATTTTTGTGCCGGAAAACGGAAGACCACGTAAAAATGGTTCTTTTTATAAACGGGGTGTAGCACAGTTGGCTAGCGCGCTACGTTCGGGACGTAGAGGTCGGAAGTTCGAGTCTTCTCACCCCGACTGAGTAAAACAAGATGCCGTTGTAAATCAATAAATTACAGCGGCATTTTTCATTGTGGCAGAAAAGGTGGAAGTTATTTATCCCGGCTGTTGTTGTAACTTAAATAATTGCCATCCTTTGTATCGTCTCCGGATATTTCAGGTATTCCTGTAACATCGCATATTTTCTTCCGGATATCATTACCCATTATGCAATTTGCCAGGCAGACCGTACAGTCTGAACAGGGATTGCCTGTCAGTCCGGCTTCGGTCAGAGCGGTTTTAGCCCGTATCATATTATGATAGCCGTATGCATACATATAACTGCGCATTAAAGTCGGAATATCCACTTTATACGGACAATCCTGCAGGCACATTCCGCACTGCTGGCAGAATATTTCAGAATAGTGCTGTCCTGATGATGGATAAAGATCTTCCCATTCCTCATCAGTAAGTTCTGGTTCTGCCATCGTCCCGATATTCTGCGAGAGCTGGTCAAAGCTTGTACAGTCGGGCACTGTTGTATGTATATTGTTGTTTTGAATCACCCATTTAAGGGCTGCACGGGTATTCACGGGTTTCGTTCTTTCCTTGTCGAAATATGCTCCCGCCATTGTCTTCATTGCAATAATACCCAGTCCGGCATCAGCAGCATACTGTATTGCTTCTACGAGTTCCTCCCTGTTTTCTTTCATGAAATTATAGCTTGTCATGATAAAATCATGAACACCCGAATCTGCTGCAGCCCTGATAGCTTCAGGTTCATACCGGTGCGTGGCTATACCCGTGAACCTGGTTATTCCCTCATGTTTCAGTGTTTCCATAGCCCTCAGGGCCTGGTCGTGAATAACTGATTCCCGTCTGGCAGCAAAGGGCTGGGTAAAGAAATCAAGGTATTCAACTCCAAGCCTTTTCAGACTGGCTCTCGCCCGTTTCAACAGTTCATCCTGCCGGAAGCCGGGTTTCAGAATGCCTGTGGGAGTGTCTATCCATTGTATATCAAAGGAGTTTGTAAGAACAAGAAAGGAGTCTCTCGGAATATCCTTAAAAACCTCTCCAAGCATTTTTTCATTATTACCCTCCTGGTATGCCGCAGCGGTGGCAAACAGTTTTATACCATTGTCAAGGGCAGCTTTTATAAGAGCCGGATTTGATGTACTGCTTGTTCCCATACTGACAACCGGCAGACAGATGCCTGTTTTTCCCAGAGTACGGATCACCGATCTGCCTTCAGCTTCAGACAGGTTCTGCAGGGCTTTGCTTATTCCGGTTGATAAACCGGCGCCTGCAATTGTCAACAGGCTGTTTCTGATGAATCTGCGACGGTTATGCATGACTTTTTCAATTTATCTGATATTTTACAATGAAAAAGTTAAGAAATCCCGGCGAAAAATTCAATGGTAGATACGAATTTTCCGGATGTTTATACTTCGTTTCCTGAGTTCAGCAGAAACAATCCGTGATGCCCGGTCCGTCAGGATTTTTCCCAACAAGGGACCACACATCATTTACAAATCGGGGAAAAAATAGTCACATTAGACAACAGCTGCAACACGGTTTTCCGCCAGGGCCGGTTCAATCAGACTTGATTTGTCAAAATATTCTGTATGAAGATATTGTTCTGCAAGAGCTCCACCGGGTTCCCCAAGAAATTCCTTGTAGATAGTTTTGATCTCAGGATTTTCATGGCAAAAACGAGTTGTTGCCTGAGCATCAGCGGATTCAAGAGCTTTTATACGGGCGGCGAGAATTTCCGGATTTGGTGCCGGTTGTCCGGCTCCTCCCACACAACCTCCCGCACATGCCATGACTTCAATGAAGTCATAATCACATGTACCGTCGATTATCTGTTCCAGAAGAGGCTGGGCATTTCTCATTTCATAGCATACCCCGACTTTAACAGTTGTGCCGCCTATATTGACCTCCGCACTTTTTATTCCGCTAAGACCCTGAACATCTCTCAGTTCTATAAGGTCGCCGGAAGGATTCTTACCTGTAATATTAAAATGTGCTGTCCTTATTGCTGCAGTCATTACACCTCCGGTGTTGCCAAACAGCTTTCCTCCTCCGGATGCTGTTCCCATTAAGGGATCAAAGGTGCCATCCGCTGACGACAGATCGGCATTGCGTGATTTAATCATCATCGCCAGTTCATTGGTTGTAAGAACAAAATCGGTGCTGGACATTCCGTTTATTCCCAGTTCCTCCCGTGTAATTTCATATTTCTTTGCAGTACAGGGGGCAATTGCAACGTGTATTATATTTTGAGGATCAATATCGTTTTTCCCGGCAAAATATGTTTTAACCATGGTACCCTGCATTCCTATCGGACTTTTTGTTGTGGAGAGGTGATTTATCAGTGAGGGATAATACATCTCAACATATTTGACCCAGGCAGGACAGCAACTCGTAAATTGCGGCATGTTGACCTTTCCCTCAATACGTTTCTGCAGTTCATGAGCTTCCTCCATGATTGTCAGATCGGCACTGAAGTTGGTGTCCAGTACATAATCAAAACCGATATTGCGGCATGCACTTATAATATTGCCTGATAAATAGGAGCCCGGGGGCATTTCGAAATAATCTCCGATACCTGCAGGTACTGCCGGAGAAATGGATGCAATAACAATTTTTGACGGATCATCTATGGCTGCCAGAACATCCTCCCAGTTATACTTTTCCGACATGGCCCCGTATTTACAGTATTTCAGACAGGCACCGCAATGAATACAAACATGATGGGTTTTGGATGACTTGTATGTTCCGTACACTTTTTGAACATCCCTGCACACAGGTATACATTCCCGGCATCCCTTACAGTTTTTTTCATATCTGGCTATTGACGGATTGTCCGGCTGAATGGGCAGATAATAGTCAGAAGCCGACTGAGGGAACAAAGAGTTAAAGCCTGATGTGAACCATGATGCTCCAAAAACAATGGAACCGTTATATAGAATAGCTTTCTCTATAAATTTTCTTCTGTTGATTTTATTCATAGTATTATGTGTTTTTTATTTATATTATTCATTTTGAGACATTAGTATCTAGTTTCACCTCTAAAACCATACCAAACTTTTATTCGAACAAGGATAAGAATTTTTTTTCATTTTTAAAAGAGAAGCTGATTTAATGCCATAGAGCTGACATTCTTTTGATTTCCTGAACTGATTTTTCCGTGGTTTATCTTTCCGCTCAGATTCTCAGACAGATTTACTGGTCCGGTAAATATTAATTGTTTAATTTTGGCAGATTTGTAAACGGAACGGTGCAAGGGTATAAAGGTCAGAGCCGGTTACCGTAAAGCCAATTGCAACAAAATCAGTTGCAATGGAGTTGGCTAAAACAGAACAAGTTACAACATAACCAGTTGCAGTAAAAAACAGTATCAATTAATAAAACAAGGAGAAAATTATTATGGCAAGAAAAATTAAGGAGAATGTGTTCTTTTTGAACGCCACTGACTGGAACAGACGTTTGTTTGATTCACTTATTCCCCTTCCTGGTGGGACAAGTTACAATGCATACTTTGTCAGGGGCAGTGACAAAACAGCACTGATTGACACCGTTGATCCGGCAATGGCAGATACATTGTCCGCCTTTCTGGAAGATGTGGAAAAACTGGATTTCATTATATCACTTCATTCAGAACAGGATCATTCGGGATCCATACCACTCGTACTCGAAAAATATCCGGATGCAAAGGTGATTACATCTCCAAAAGGAAAAGATCTGCTTATAAGTCATTTATCCGTTCCTGAAGAAAAGATCACCACGGCTGAAGACGGAGAAGAATTATCTCTTGGTGACAAAACCCTGAGGTTTATTCATTTTCCCTGGGTGCACTGGCCCGAAACAATGCTGGCCTATTTAAAGGAAGACAAGATTCTGTTTACCTGTGATCTGTTCGGATCCCATCTGGCAACCACGGAGATGTATGTACCGGATGAATGCCAGGTATATGAAGCAGCAAAAAGGTATTACGCGGAAATCATGATGCCGTTCAGGAATTTCATAAAAAAGAACATATCAAAGGTTGAAGAGCTTGATATTGAAATTATTGCTCCAAGTCATGGTCCAATGTATGACAAGCCAGGGTTTATTGTGGATGCCTACCGTGACTGGATATCCGATGAAACAAAAAATATTGTGGTGATTCCTTATATATCAATGCACGGCAGTGTTGAGAAAATGGTGAATCATTTTGTTTCCGCCCTGGAGCAAAGAGGTGTGAAAGCCCTTAAATTTGACCTTACCGTGACAGATATCGGGAAGCTTGCAATAAGCCTTGTGGATGCTGCTGCCATTGTGGCAGGAACGCCGACACTTCAGGCTGATCCCCATCCATTGGTCTCATATGCCGTAAGGCTGGCCAACATGCTTAAGCCAAAAACGAAATATGTATCAGTTCTGGCTTCCTACGGGTGGGGAGGAAAGGCAATTGAAAGAATCACTGAAATGATTCCGAATATCAAGGCTGAACTGATTGAGCCTGTTCTTGTAAAGGGATATCCCAAAGATGATGATCTTAAGTCTGTTGAAAGACTGGCTGATGAAATAGCCTCGAAGTTTGTCTGAAGAATATTCTGAATAACTCTCTGCTGAACAAGACCGGAATGTTTATTTCCGGAACACATTAACACCGATAATTCCGGCCAGCACCAGCACGCCTCCCACAAAGTGCCAGGGATGAAGGGTTTCGTTCAGGAAGATAACTCCGGCAAAGACGGATATCACCGGACTGAAATTGTTGAATATTGATACCTGTGCCGCAGGTATCACCGAGAGGGCATTGTTCCCAAGGAAAGAAGTCAGGAATGTAGAGAGTATCCCCAGATAGAGTATCGGCCAGAGGAATCCGGGATTTCTGAATGCCTCGAAATAGTGTGAAAGGGTGCCCGATTTCAGGTGGATGGCAATTGCTGCAAGGTTAAATACAGCACAGGCCGAGACACTCAT
Source organism: uncultured Rikenellaceae bacterium (assembly GCA_964522415.1). Taxonomy (GTDB): domain Bacteria; phylum Bacteroidota; class Bacteroidia; order Bacteroidales; family VadinHA17; genus LD21. The sequence goes on from CAZFVQ010000024.1 coordinate 39,267, forward strand.
GAAGAAGGTGATATCCATGGAGTTGTACTGCCTGTTGGCCTTTCTTCCCAATACATAATAGAATGCTATTGATAGCACTGACAAAAGGATGAGCAGGTTACCCTTCATGTTTTCGCTGCTTAGCGGATTCAATCCGTTCCTGTACATTATATAGGCCACACCGGCGACTGACAGCAGGATGCAAATATTCTGCAGAAGGCTGTTCTTTTCCTTGAGTATGAACAATGCAAGAATAACGGTGACTACCGGTGTGATTGCCGAAAGGATACCGGCTTCGGAAGCGGATGTATATTTCAGTCCCAGTGTTTGAAAAGCAAAAAGCATCAGCGGGTAGAAAAGCGACAGCAACAACAGGCTTGGTATATTCTTCCGGTCTATGGCCGGCCGTTTTCTCCTGTAAAAAGCATAATAAATAAGCAGTCCGGCAGTGGCTGCCGTGAAACGGTGTGCCAGCAGATCAACGGCAGAAGCATGTCGAAGGGCAATTTTTACAAAGATAAAGGAGAAACCGATGATCAGTGTCATCAGTACAAGGCCAATATATGCCCATGCCTCTTTTCTGTCTGCATTCATGCCGGATGATGTAAGCCGCAAAAATAGCATAACTTTTGCTTATCCGCTTATACACTGCCGCTGAAGGCAGCCCTTTTCCCGGCTATGTCAGAAGGCCTGTTTTTTTATTTTACCGTTATCAGGTTTCTTTTTCTCAGAGCCTCGACAGCATTTTCCCATGGTCCTCCGCTTCCCCACATGTAATATGAAAAATACATAACCGTATTCATTGGAATCCGTACCCAGGGCTGAAATTCAACATAGTAATGAGGTGCTTCAATGTTGCCCTGGCTGGGAGGAAGAATATCACCCGGAGTGCAGAAGTACATATGCAGGAAGAGCGGCTGTTTCACGGGAAATGCACCTGCAAAGGCAATATCTTCCATGGTGTCATATCCGGCATTCCAACCTTCTTTCAGATCAAATGTCCAGCCGTATTTTTGTTCCGGCAGCATCCGGTATTCCTGCAATCCGTTTTTTGCCGGTATCATGAACACATCTTCCGGGCCATGCGTTTTGCCAAGTTCCAGGATGGGCTGCGGTCCCAGCATATTGGCTTCCCTGTTTTTGAATTTTAATTCAAACCTTACTTCCAGCAGGGGAGAATTTCCATAGAGTGTGAATATTTTTTTCAGATGATTTCCATAATAATCGGTTTCCATTTCCACCTGAACATAATCTCCTTCCTTCTGAATTATTCTGGCATCATAAACCCTGTGTGTTTCCATGCTTGCCTGTCCCAGAAAATCTTCAAATCCTCCGTAGGGATAATAACCCCTCATTCTGTAAGGAGCATCGTGCCGGTTATTTTTCTGCGGCCATATTCTGAATAGCACGTTATCGTTCCTGCTTTTTACGATATACTCTATTACTCTTGCTCCTGTCCGGAGAAGAGTGATCCGGACAGAATCGTTTTCCATGCGGTATTCCGGTATACCGTCGCTGTTCAGGTCAAGCTCATAGACAAAGGTTTTTCCTTCTGCCCTGCCGACGCCCAACTGACTTTCCGCAGTAATACCCAGTGCATTTGCTCTTACAATATAATCACCGGGCCCCAGGCGCAGGTTAAAATCACAGGTCGCGAATGCGGCTTTTGCTGCCTCACACATTTTTGACTGTCTGACAACTGCTTTCCGGGTGTTGTCCTTTCTGAAGACGCTTACTTCCACGGGAAAGGGTTTGTTTTCGGAAAAATTATGAACAGTAACCGGAAAATGAACTTCAGGAGAATGACCATAAAGCAGCTGGTTCACCGAGATTGCCGGAGGCATGTCGAGCAGGGTCACCGTGCTTTTGGTCCTGGTTCCATGTGTAAAATGAACAGCTACCGGATTGGTGTTTCCCATGGCTTCCTTCAGTGGTTGCAGGGGAATAGTGAACTGTCTTTCTTCATTAACCGGCAGACTGATGTTTTCTTTTAGTCCGTCGTCGACCTTAAGCCTGCCTGAAGTGATAATTTCAAGCTTGCCTTTCACAGGAACGGAAGAATAGTTCCTCAGGGTGACAATGAGGTTGTGTCCTTCAACTACGGCAGTTATATCCAGATTGTCACCAAAGTATTCCTCAAGGTATATCCTGTCGAGATAAAGCAATCCCAGAACATTCCTGTATTCTGCAGGCCCCATCATGTTGGCCTTCTCCAGTACGGCCACTGCCCGTCTGTTCATTATTGCATCCCATATCGACTCATTGCTCAGCGGCCTGTCCTTTTCAATAAACAATACCATGGATGATGTGAGGTTGTCGCTCAGGTTGCCCGATTTGAGTATAAAAGGTACATTTTCATTGTCTATCTGTTCTTTGTTTCCGGGATGCACGAAATATCCGTCGTATCTGAACTTGTCGGCGGCGGGATTAAAAACTTCGCGGAAAGCATAACCGCCTTTCGAATGTGCATAATCAATCAGGTATTGCCCGGATGCCATATAGTTCTGAACCTGGAGGTCTTCATAGTCGCTGCATCCGAATATGGGTGAATAACCCGCATTTGCTACTACGGGCAGACCCGCTTCCTTTACCCAGCCTTCTAGTTCTTCCTTGCCGTAAGGGGCTATGTAACCGTCAAAAATAAACCATGAATTGCCTTCATTCATTCCTTTTCCGATCAGTTCCAGCGGATGACCGGGTGAACAGGTTACAATATACTGTGTTGTATTGATCCCGTGCCAGCCTTTATACATATTATAGGATTCCATGAAGGCGGAAGCCCTGTCTTTCAGCGAGAGGAATTGCTTTATCTTTTCAGCTGAGCCGGATGATATTACAAAAAGGCGGCTGTTTCCTCTTTTAAGGCAGAAAGCTTTCACCACTTCAAGGTCAACATCATCGAGCTGGTAGCTGTCCATCTGTTCAGCCCATCTGAAAATATCAGCAGCCTTTTCTTCCAGTTTGCGGCCAGCGGGTCCGGAAGGATCTGTGATGACAAGAATGTTTCCTTCCTGCCGGACCAGCTTCTCCAGTTCGTCCAGTGAGGGATTCTCAACAGTTCTGTATGGTTCCCCGGACAAAGCGGAAATAAAGCCCTCCTGCATCAGTAAGCCGGGTATGCCCATATCTTCGGCAATGTCAATCTTGCTCTGGAGTATTGCAAGTTCCGTTTCCGGCAGGGCTATTTTGAACATATTGCCATACCTGTGCCATTCGTAATAATAATTCTGCCAGTGATTGGTGTAGCCGTTAAACCTGTTGGTGCTGACAAGGGATGATTTTTCCGCTGCACCTGTGGGTTCTGCCCTGAAATCTGACAGACCCTGTCCCGTGACTGTAGCCAGTCCTGCAAACAGGAAGGCTGTTAAAACCAGTGAGTTCCTGAAAAATGTTTTCATTACCTTTTGTGTGTTTGAATCATGAAGGTTTCATTCTTAAATCAGGATTTTAAGATAATGAAAAGTTATTTGTCTGCAAGGCCGGTATGGGAAACATTCTGAATGGTGAGGGCGCCTTAAGAGCTGAGAAATTAATCCGTCAGGGGATTATTTATTCTTACTATTGAGTATATTTGTTATAACCCGCAAAACAGGGATTCTTCTATTCGTTAATTTTCCTGACAATGGGTCAGGAAGTTATTTTCATGTAAACAATAATCTTAAAAATCACAATTATGGAAGAACTGGTTAAAAAACTGAAAAGGAAAGTGAAACATTGGTGGATTTCCCTTCTCGTGGGAATACTGGCATTGATTCTGGCCGTATGGGCTTTGGTAACACCTATTGAAACCCTGACTGCCATGATCTATGTTTTTATCATAATGTTCTTTATCAGCGGAATCTCCGATATTATTTTCGCCGTGATCAACCGTAACGCAATGCGCGGCTGGGGATGGAGTCTGATGAACGGCATTCTGGAAGTTATTTTCGGTGTTATTTTGCTGATTATTCCGGCAACCGTGATAGCGACCATTCTGCTTTATATTATCGGTTTCTGGGTGCTGTTCCGCTCCGTCTGGAGTGTCGGGGAAGCCATTGAACTGCAGATTATCGGCATTCGCGGATGGGGGTGGTTCCTGGCACTGGGTATTCTGGGAATCATTGCATCAATAATCTTCATATTAAGTCCTGTATTTGCAGGAATTTTTGTCGTGGCACTTATCAGTCTGGCACTGATGTTCTATGGAATCTTCCGGATCTACCTGGCTTTCGGACTCCGGAGAATCAATAAGTTCATTTCTCAGAATGATTAACAAGAACAGAAAACAGACAATAAAATCACAGTAACTTGACAAAGTACAATCTGATAATTATCCTGGTCTTCCTTGTTGCCTGCAATGGGAATAAAGGTAAACAAGACAATGATGTTTTTACTGAAAATACTGCAGCTGAATGGATAACTGACGCACGTTCGTTGCCTGCAAGTGATTCACTGTTTTATTCCGTTCAGCCGGCCCCATTGTTCCGGAAAGAATTTAAAACAGACAAAAATATCCGGAGTGCCGGATTATATATAAGCGCTGCAGGTTATTACAGGGTTTCCGTTAATGGCCGGTCTGCTGATGATAATATTCTTGATCCTGACTGGACTGATTTTTCAAAGAGGATCTATTACCGGGAATATGATGTCACATCGTTCCTTGCGGAAGGCAACAATTGTCTGGCTGTGTCACTTGGAAACGGTTTCTTCAATCCTCTTCCTCTTCAGAAATGGGGTCATCGCAATCTGAGGGACGATCTTCCGGTCGGAAAACCGGCCTTCATTGCCATACTCCGTATCAGCTACAGAAACGGGAAAACGGAAGAAATTGTAAGCGACGGAAGCTGGAAATATACTTACGGACCGGTATTGAAAAATGATATTTATATCGGTGTTGCCTATGATGCCGGAAAGGAATTGCCCGGATGGGACAGGGAGGGTTTTGATGACAATACATGGCAAAATGCCATACCTGGAAAAGCACCCGGCGGGGAACTAAAAAGATTATTTTTCCCGCCTGTTAAGATAACCGAAGAGATTAAGCCTGTAAGAATCTACTCTCCCGCAAACGGGAAATATATAGCGGACATGGGAGTGAATTTTACCGGAACCTACAGGATCAGGCTCTCGGGCAACAAGGGCGACACGGTTGTTTTCCGTTTTGGCGAGAGGATCTATGATGACGGAAGTCTTAATCCGATGACAACGGTTGCCGGCCAGATCAAGAGTAAGGGAACAGGAGGTCCGGGTGCTCCGGATATTGCCTGGCAGACCGACAGTTATATTTTCGGTGGGGAGAAGGAAGCCTGGTTCACACCTGATTTTACATATCACACGTACAGGTACATGGAAATTTCAGGTCTGGATTATCAGCCGGATCCTGAGGATATTACCGGTTTATTCTTCCATTCGGATATTCAAAGGCCGAATCATTTTTCGTGTTCATCCGATCTGTTGAATTCAATACAGGAAATTACGGAAAGAACTTTCAGGGCAAACCTTGTAAGTGTTCAGTCTGACTGTCCGGCAAGGGAAAAATTTGGTTATGGGGGAGACCTTAATGCAACCGGTGAATCCTTTATTTACAATTTCGACATGCGGTCCTTTTACCGGAAGACAATATATGACTGGGTGGATGCCATGAATGATTCATCCTTTGTTGATACCGCACCCTATGTCGGAATAGCATACTGCGGTATCAGCTGGGAGTCAGCTTTCCTTATTACCCAGTATTACCTGTATCTGTATTATAACGATACTGAAACAATAAGGGAATTCTATGATCTTGACAAACTGTGGATGGAGAAGGCAGCAAGAATTCATCCGGAAGGAATGGTTCATGAAGGATTAAGCGACCATGAGTCACTTGAGCCTGTTCCGGTTGAACTGACAGGAACTTGTCATTATCTTCAGTGTGCACGGATCATGCAGACTTTTGCCTCTGTTATGGGAGAAAGGGAAAATGAAAGAAAATACGGAGAGCTGGCAGCGAAGCTCAAATCGCTTGTAAGGGCGGAATTTTGGGACAGACCGGTGAAGGGAGAGATTAATCGCCAGACATTGTTTTCAACCCTGCTGTATCATGATATTGTTCCTGAAGAAGAAATTGAAGCTGTAACAGATTCACTGAGGACAGCAGTAAGGAATGGTCCGTCCGGACATTTTTCAACCGGGATATTTGGCACCAAGTACATTCTGGAAACACTTTCTGAGTATGCATCTTTTCAGGAAGTATTTGATATTGTGAATAGTACGGAATATCCGGGATGGGGTCACATGGTCAGCCGGGGGGCAACAACGGTATGGGAGACCTGGATGGAAAGCGACAATGTCTATTCCAACTGCCATCCCATGTTCGGCACTGTGACGGAATGGTTCTACCGCTGGCTTGGAGGTATCCGTCCGCTTGCAGATGAACCGGGATTTAAAAAATTTATCATCTCCCCGGCTGTTCCCGAAGGTCTCGATTTTGTCAGCTGTTCCTGGCATTCACCCGGTGGGGAAATAATATCAGACTGGAAAAAGCTTGGGACGGATGCTGTTCAGTATCGCATCAGGATACCGGCCGGAAGTACCGCTCTTGTTGATCTTCAGCCTTTAGTGGTTAACAGGATAGAGCTTGTCAGGGAAAGAAAGCCTTCAAAAGCCATTGTTCCTGAAGGAATGGGCAGCGGGAGATTCGAACTGGGTGAAGGTGAATATCTGATCAGTGCTGACCTGTGATGCGGTTCCGGCAGGACAGGAGAAGCAGCACTTTTTAAAGAGTCACAATAATACTGATGCGACATGCCGGTACTGATTCTATGTCTTTTAATATCCGTACTTTCCCCGGGAAATATATCAGGGGAAAAAGAAAGGGGGAAGTCTGCAGGAAAAAGAATTATCCTGAGGCTTGAACCCGGGCCGGGAAATCCGAGGAACAGTGAAGGAGATTTTATTACTCTTATGGACGGAAGGATATTGTTTATCTATTCCCGGTATACGGGTGGTTCCGGAGCTGACAATGACAATGCATACCTGGCAGGGATATGTTCGGAAGACAGGGGAAGGACATGGAGCAGTGAAAGCCGCATGATCATTGAACAGGAAGGTAAAATGAATGTCATGTCCGTGTCGCTTCTCAGGCTTCAGAATGGTGAGATAGCTCTTTTCTACCTGAGAAAAAATTCTGCTGACGACTGTATCCCGATGATCAGGTTATCTGATGATGAAACAAAGACCTGGAGTGAGCCTCAGCCATGCATTACGGACCGGAAAGGATATTTTGTACTGAACAACGGAAGGGTCATCCAACTCAGAGATGGCAGACTTGTTCTTGCAGTGGCCCTTCACCAGGAATACGGCAGTTCACGGTGGAATAACACAGGCCGGCTGTTCAGCTATTATTCGGATGATAACGGCCGTACCTGGAAGGCAGGCAGTGAAGTGCCGAATCCCGCCGGAATCGTGACGCAGGAACCAGGCCTGGTAGAATTAAAAACGGGGAATATTATGATGTTTGTCCGTACCGATACCGGTGTTCAATATCTATCCTATTCCGCTGACAGGGGAGAATCGTGGAGTCCGGTGGAAAGAAGTGATATCAGATCGCCCATGTCTCCGGCTTCAATAGAAAGGATTCCTTCCACGGGCGATCTGCTCATGATCTGGAATAATAATGGTGGTGAAGATCCCGAAATGAAAGGAAAAAGAACACCCCTTACCATTGCCGTTTCGAAGGATGAAGGGAAAACCTGGGAAAGTATTAAAAACATTGAAGATGATCCTGACGGGTGGTATTGCTATACAGCTATTCATTTCACGGGCAGAAATATACTCCTGGGATATTGTGCGGGAAACCGGCCTGCCGGAACCGGTCTGGCAGTCACTCAGATTACAATGCTTGATCTCAGATGGATCTACCGCTGACCGGCACTAATACGCACAAAAGGTCTGAACCCTGAACGAAGAACTGAAAAGGATGCCGGCAATATATCCCTGGCGCCGTCATTTTCCCGGAACTATTTAAAGTCCTGAGGTAGTTGTAATTCTATTTCGACAATATATCTTTGATACCGCCCAGTGAGCTGAGTATTCCTGTTGCCTCGAAAGGCATGTAAATAGTTTTGTTATCTTTTCCGGATACCATTTCCGACAGTGTCTCAATATACCTGACGGCGATAAGGTATTTTACGGGATCGCTTTCCTTGTTTTTCATAGCTTCGGTAACAAGGGTTATGGCTTTTGCCTCTGCCTCGGCAACCCTCACCCTGGCCTGGGCAAGACCTTCGGCCCTGAGTATTTCAGCCTGTTTCTCGCCCTCCGCCTTGTTGATCTCCGATTCCCTGAATCCTTCCGCTTCAAGGATCCTCGATCTCTTCTCTCCTTCAGCCTCAAGCACGGCGGCCCTCCTGTCCCTTTCAGCCCTCATCTGCTTTTCCATCGCGGTTTTGATGTCCTGCGGGGGATTGATATCCTGCAGTTCCACCCTGTTGATCTTCACTCCCCACTTGTTTGTGGCATCGTCGAGAATGATTCTCAGCTTCGAGTTTATGGTATCTCTGGAACTGAGCGATTCATCAAGTTCCAGTTCACCTATCACGTTCCTCAGGGTGGTCTGGGTAAGCTTTTCAATGGCATCGGGCAGATTTTCGATCTCATAAATTGCCCTGACAGGGTCCATGATCTGGAAATACAGCAGGGCATTGATTTCAACATTTACATTATCCTTAGTAATCACATTCTGCCGAGGGAAGTCATAAACCGTTTCCCTGAGGTCTATTCTGTTCCTGGTCTTGAATCTGATGATTTTTCGTCCATCCCCGTCCTCGACAACATAGCGCCATATTATTTCCCGCGGTTTGTCGATTATGGGCCAGATGATATTAATGCCGGAAGGCAGTGTCCTGTTGTATCTTCCAAGCCTTTCGATTATCATCGTTTCAGCCTGCTGGACGATCTTGAATCCGGCGGCTGCAAAGATTATCACGAACAGGGCTATTGCCCCGAAGATTATGATTGCTCCCATATATAATTTATTTTAAAGGTTTAACCATGAGTATTATGCTGGTTATCCCGATGATCTCGACATTTGTTCCTTCCTGTATCACCGAGTCGTCTGTTGATTTTGAACGCCACACATCACCGTCGATACTGATCCGGCCGGTGTTTTTATTATTGTCAATTGTCTCAACTACCTTCCCGGTTCTGCCTATGAGGGCTTCCTGGTTTGTCTTTATTTTTCCGCCTGACCGTCGTTCGGATTTAATCATCAGGGGCCTGATGGTAAAGAATGTAACCAGTACACCGAGTGAGAATATCAGTATTTGCCATTTAACTCCCAGTCCCAGGAAAGAAGCCAGGGCTGCCAGAAAAACTCCGATTGCCAGTGAACCCGCAATAAAACCCGGCAGGAATATTTCGGCAATGAACAGGATTATTCCTATTACTATCAGTATATGATATGCTTCCATGGAGAAATATGTTTTGGTATTTTTCGGCTTCTTTGTTTATCAGACTCAAATATACGTTAATATTCACAAAGAAGACATCGGTTTGTTACCGGCGGACAGATCTTATTCCGGGGAAATGATTTTCCTGTTTTTCATTGTTTGATTCAGGGAAATAAATGCTGAAAGGTTCTGTCGGGAAGCGGGGGAGGGGATATAGTTGTTTTAACCGGGGCTGCATGAGGAAGGGGAGTCCCGCCGGGGCTGCGTGACCCGGGATTATATTAGACCGGATAAGCCCGTCTCTCTCTGTAGTTTTTTCATCAGGCGTGCGCCCGGGTGGTGCGGAAGGTGATTTTCCAGGACGTTTTCTCTCAGGGTTGTGGTGAGATCCTGAGTATCCTTCCCGGGCCTTCAACAGAAACATAAATATTCCCGTCCGGACCCTGGATCACATTTCGTACTCTGCCGTATCCGGTCAGCAGTTCGGTCTCTTCCGTGACCTTATTGTCCTTCACCACGCATCTGTAAAGTTTCTGCAAAGCGAGGCCGGATGCCAGAAGGTTTCCTTTCCATGCCCCGAAACTGTCGCTGGTGATAAAGGCTATTCCGCAGACACCGATTGAGGGAGTCCAGGTATAAAGAGGAGGTTCGATACCTTTGGCAGTATGTCCTGATGATATACGTGATCCGTCATAGTTGATACCGATGGAATACAGCGGCCATCCGTAATTGAGTCCTTTTTTGATGATGTTTAGTTCATCTCCGCCCATCGGGCCGTGTTCCGATGACCAGACCTCTCCTGTTCCCGGGTTCAGGGCCAGTCCCTGGGGATTCCTGTGGCCATACGACCAGATGGAAGAAGGAGTTGTGTTTCCGGGGAGAACGGGATTGTCATCAGGTATGCTTCCGTCATCCCTGAACCGGTGTGTCTTGCCCCAGTTTGATTTTGTGTTCTGTGCATTGAGATTGGGACTATTCGGGCCGCCAAGGGAAGCGGGTCCGCCCTCACCTATACTCAGGTAGAGGTAGTTATTCCTGTCAAACAGTATGCGGCTTCCGTAATGCCCGTACCAGGTGTTTATTCCTCCGGAAGAAAAAAGATTTTCAATATTTTGTACCTGGTCGTTGATTATTTTAAAGCGGATCAGGTTCAGCTGGCCTGAGCCTCCGGGCAATGAACCTGAATAGCTGGCATATATCCAGCCGTTTGCAGCATAGTCCGGATGTACCCTGATATCCAGAAGTCCCCCCTGTCCTGATGGGAAGACCTCGGGAAAGCCTGTGATCTCCTTTACTGTTCCGTTGCTGAGTCTGTAAAGCTTCCCTCTTTTCTCACCGAAGACCAGATCGCCTCCCGGCAGGAAATCCATTCCCCAGATTATTTCATAGCCTGTAAGGACTGTACTGACACTTATTTCCGGATCCTTCGGGGGATATCCCTCAGGCGCTACCGTATCCTTATCCATACATGACGCGTTGAGCATCATGATGAGCCCGGAAAAAATCAATCCTGCTTTCTGCAAATTCATATTCCGTATCAATTAATTACCTCATAATATAAACAACTGACGACCCGGAAAGTTTTTCCCATGGTCAGCATGATTCAGATGCTGCAGGACATCTACTGTCTGGTTCTTGATATGCGGCGGATTACTTTCTTCAATGTGTTTTAATGGTCTGATAAATACGGAAATGTAAATTTCGTGCAGAGGATTTGTTCATGCGGTATAATGAACCCTGAATTGAAGCTGTATAGTCCGGTTATTCCCGGATCATATGGGGGGCAACAGGGGGCCGTGCAACTAATTCAAATAGAAGCTGTATTTATAATCAATTATCTTTTTTTCATCTTTATTTTCTTTCCATGCTTTTTCTTTATGACTTATTTCAATTATTTCATTAGTCGTTGTATTTATAAATTTTTCAGCTATATCTTCTAATATTTGGAGTTCATTTTCAGAAAATAGTACTGGATTAAACTTTCTTTTTGAATTTGGCTTAAATTGTTCCCCCGTACCTCCATCAGCGAATGTGGTGTAGTAAATATCTACATCGCCATTATTAGTCAAATATTCAAAAATGCTATTGAAATTATTTGGAACAGGCCCCATCGGAATTGCCCTGTATTGAGCTCCGCTGATTGAATATCCCGATTGCTTGTGCATTGTAAAATCTGCATAAAAAAGCAGTTTATTTAATTTAGTTTTCCAGGGTCGCAACTTGTCGGTAAAAAAAACAACCATTTCTGTAAATTTCTTTAAATCAGGTTTTTTATAACCTGTAAAAGTATTTGGAAGGCAGGTCTCAAAAAAATAATTTTCCAATTGCTTTTCAAATTTTGTACTTTTTTGTTCCTCAAGTAAAAATTGGATTTTATGCAATAATTTGTCTTTTACCGTTGATCCAATTGTATTACATAAATCCACTAATTTTTTAAATTCATGCGGGTCATCGGCAAGCTGAATTAAACGGGCATTCGCCTGACTGGGTACTTCACCGCTTTCATACTGACGGTAACTATTTGTACCAAAGCCCAATATTTCAGACATCCTTGATGCGGATACATTGTATTTTTTACGGATGGCAATGATTTGTTCCGGGAAAGGTATTGAATACTTTTCCCTGTATTGATTTACCAACTGAATATAATTCAATTGTGCAAATGCATCATCCTCGAATTGCTCCCCGGTTTCGTTGCATTTATATGAATGAAACAAAACTATGAATTCGTCCTTCCGGAAATTCATGGTACGCTCTTCTTGATGATTGCTCATTTCTTTACCTGTGAATGGACTTTTCATACGAAAATATTATTATGTTATTGTAAATTTTTCCATATCCTTTTGTTCGTTTGAATCATGAAGGTTTCATGCCCTTATTTTTTATATGGATAGTTCATAGGGTATCCGGCAATATGAAACGAGATACAAACGGCATAGGAGTTTTCTGTTCCCGTACTAATCTTTATATATACTTCTTTTTGCTTCACTTCTCTGCCAAAAATCCACATGGATAAAATACCTCTCATCTTTTCTTCTAATGGCCCTTCGCTGTAATCTTCCGGCCTAAGGTGTGCTATTATTTCTTTGCGCTTTGCAGTTGAAATCTCCAAATCGTGAAGTGTCTGCATGTTCTTTCCCCGGTCATCAAAAACAATATGTCAAAAACTTCCATTTTCACCTTTAGTTCTTTTAAGAATTTTTCAACTTCTTGCTTTGACGCCATTTAATAAAAATGAATGTAAATATACGACATATACGCATAATATACAACTTTAAGATTTATTAAATATTGCGAATGATAAATAATTACAACTATATAGTTGAAATAAACCATGCTTAGTTTCGAAGGAAGAGTCGGATTTAAACCAGTGGCTTTGTTTATCGGCTAAAAGAGGATACCAGTAAACGTTCAGACGATAATAACTTGTTGCCTTAAGCAAATGCCGGGTTGTGACTCGTCCTCAATGTTTAAGCCACAATCTTTTAGTTGCTGGGGTTGGTCGGCATATAAAGGGCTGTTTTGCTATAAGGTACCTGGCTCATGGATATATCAAAAAAGGCTCACCCTGAGCGCGCTGTTCCAACGGGAAGCGGGGTGAGCATGTTGATGTAAATGTAAGCAGTTTTCTTCACAATCAAAAGATTTCAACAACTTATCTAAAAGCTCACAGTCCTTGGAGCCTGCTGGATTGATTTGTTTGTTTTGCCAATCCGGTTATTGTTCCGGAAAGCGGATTATTGAATCAAATGCACCCTTTTCTGAGTATTCCCTGGAAACTTCACCAATTATATCGATAATAGGTTTTAAAACAATATACTTTTCCAGGGCCATGTACCATGATTCAGGACCAAATGGAATAGGATCTGCCTCCAGGAGTTTTTTTCTATCCTTAGCCTTTAGGGTAAAACCGGATGTGTTGATCATTTTTTTCGTGATCCTTGAAATAACAACCTCTTTGAAAGATATCCTGTATTCTTCCCTGAATGGTTTTTCAACGCCAATAGTAAGTCTGAAACGTTTTAAAGGTATGTCTTTGGCTTTGGCAAAGATGAGATCAAAATGAACACCGTAGTTAGCAGTCTTCCATTGGCCCCAGGCTCCAGGCTCCAGGCACAAAGCATATAAACCAATTGCCTGGCACATTTTCTTCATAGCTGCCTCGCATACGTGGGAACCAAACATTGCTATCGTACTCACTGAGTGCTTTGATAAATTTTTTTTCCTGATCCAGAAAGAGATTGAAGTCTTTTTTTTCCCCAGGGAATGTTTCAATGGATTCAACAGATTCTCTGATGTCAAATTTATCTGTACAAACAGAGCCAAATGCATGTAATGATTTCACATTGTGTCTGATGCATAGTGCTTTTATCTTATCCATATTATCTGTCAGGATGCGATGCATTAATGTAATGTCTTTGTTTGTTGCAAAGATAGACTTTCGAATTGCATCCTGCAAGTATTCTCTTTCACAATTGATTACAACAGCAAGTTCCCTTATAATTCATTTTGGTGATCATGATCGGGCCTTCTTTAAACGGGTAAAAACCATTTCTCGTGGAGAATTGGAGTGGTAGAAACCTGACTTTCAAACTATCCCAAGGATTCATCGTTTAGTTCCGGTCTGAATTTAATCCAGTCAATATCGTCATCAAATTTTACAGCATCAATTGTACTACGATGCAATATCAGTGGCTTGTGTGGTATAGATTTAGCACAACGATTACATTAATTCATATTATTCAGGATATTTTTAATAATATCAAAATAGTAATTTCAGAAACGATTCTGTATTTTCCTCATGTTTTGTTTTTCTTTATTAAGTATTGAGGTAATGGAATCTAATTTGCCTTAAATGTCTGCTCCTTCTGTAAATTGAATAACAAAATCCCATACCGTGGCATATTTTAAATATGGACGCGGGCAGGGATTGCTATAATAGCCGGAATCCTGCATGGGCCGGCATGGACGAAGCAGGAGTTTTTAATTGAACACAACTGACTATTAGAAATATGGTGTTTGTAGTTATATAAAACAATGCTCATATTTGAAGAAGATATGATAAATAAAACTTACAACTAATATTTAGTATGATAACACGACGAAATTTTATCAGGAACAGTGGATTGACTGTAACAGGATTGGCAATGGCAGGAAGCGGAAATATTTTTGCTTTAGAAAGAAATCAAAGCGGTTATGTAAGTAAACGTCCGGCAGTCGGTCAACGGAAATTCACTTCCGCAACCATTGAAAAAACTATTCAGGAGGCTAAGTCAAAACTGAAAAACCCTAAACTTGCCTGGATGTTCGAAAATTGTTTTCCGAACACTTTGGATACAACTGTTGAATTCAAAATGAAAAATGGCAGGCCGGATACTTTTGTTATAACCGGTGATATTCATGCAATGTGGTTGCGCGACTCATCCGCCCAGGTGTGGCCTTATTTGCCGCTGGCCAACGAAGACCCAAAAATCAGGATGCTGCTTGCAGGTGTTATCAATCGCCAGACACAATGTATCCTGATTGATCCGTATGCCAATGCATTTAATGATGGTCCGACAGGCAGCATCTGGATGAAGGATAAAACCGATATGAAGCCGGAATTACACGAGCGGAAATGGGAGGTTGATTCCCTTTGCTATACCGTGCGGCTTGCCTATAATTACTGGAAAACCACCGGGGATGCTTCTGTTTTCGACGCTTCATGGCAAAAAGCAGCTCAACTGATCCATCAGACATTCGTACAACAGCAACGCAAAGACGGCTTGGGTCCGTACAGCTTTCTGCGTGAAACGGAGCGTCAGTTGGATACCGTCAGCAATGATGGCTGGGGACAACCGTTAAGACCTGTAGGTATGATAAACTCAACATTCCGCCCTTCAGATGATGCTACTACCTATGGTTTCCTGATCCCGTCAAATTTATTTGCAGTTGTTTCCTTACGCCAGCTCGCTGAAATAAGCAACAAAGTAACCGGAGACAAAGTATTTGCTGACAAATGCCTTGCCTTATCCAAAGAAGTTGAAGATGCCATAAAAGAATATGCAATAGTAAATCATCCGAAATACGGGCAGATATACGCTTTTGAAGCCGATGGTTTTGGCAATGTTGCATTGATGGATGATGCCAATGTTCCCAGCCTGCTTGGTTTGCCTTATCTGGGATGTGTTGGGTTGAACGACCCTGTTTACCAGAATACGCGTAAATTTTTATGGAGTGAAGATAATCCGTATTTCTTCAAGGGAAAGGCTGGTGAAGGAATCGGAGGTCCTCACATAGGTCTGGATATGGTCTGGCCAATGAGTATCATCATGCGTGCCATGACCAGCACCAGCGATAGTGAGATTTCATCATGTCTGAAAGCCCTGGTTTCGACCGATGCTGATACCGGGTTTATGCATGAAACATTCCATAAAGATAATCCGGAAAATTTTACCCGTTCGTGGTTTGCATGGGCCAATACCCTGTTTGGGGAGCTGATCCTGAAACTAATAAATGAGGGAAAAATTAATCTGCTCGATATTTA
>CAZFVQ010000025.1:0-54318 GCA_964522415.1 uncultured Rikenellaceae bacterium
AAAGGTGGTATCAATTTTTACCGGTAAGTGGTATCAGTTTAAACCGACGTTAAAAGTTCGGGCACACGTGATACGATTCGCTATCTGCAAATGCTTGATGATTATAAAGTAATGTATAAGAGTTATACCGAGCAGTATATCGACTCAAGCGGTATTTTTAAGGATGTGATTATCGCACTATTATCAACCCTCGCCAAGCAGGAAAGAATTCGTATTTCTGAGCGTGTCCACGCTGGTTTAGCCAGAGCAAAACAGCAGGGGCGAGTTGGAGGACGTCCACCATTGGATGATGTGAAGGTAGAAGAAATCAGGAAGTTACGCAGCAATGGTATTAGTATTGTAGGAATCGCAAAAAAATTAAAAATCAGTAGGGGAACAGTCTACCAGTATCTGTGAGTCTCATCTCTTTACGGCTGCCTGCTTATTTATTTTTTTTATGTTATCCAGATATATAGTATATGGTTTGTGTGCTGCATTATTCACGATTTCAAATCTGGATTTTTCTTTTATGTGTTCTGGGGCTTCAATTTTGTTCAGGCAAATATTAATCCCTGTAACTGTTTGCTTTCCCTCGTACTTGGTTTTTCGATAGTTTACCTTGAAATCATGTTTACTAATAATTTCCAAGATTTCGTTGAGCAGGTGTTTAAAATCTGTGGGAGAGGAAAAGGTTAAATCATCTATATATCTTGTGTAAGTTATATTGTTTTCGTTACACAAATGAATTAGTTCAAAGTCGACTTTAAGGAATACCAAATTAGAAATATGAGTACTTGTGGGAGTACCTTGAGGAAGCTTATATTTCCAAGTTGTTAGTTTTGTTAATGTATGCGAAAAGTGATTAGAGAATCCCAAACTCAAAAATGTTCTATAAACAGATTCATTGGTGATATTAGGATAAAAATCTTGCAGGTCTGTTGTGAAAATATACTTATTCCCTTTATGTGGTTTCGCATTGGTAATATTACTTCTTTTCTTTACACCACCATGAATTTCAGAAGGGAGTGGAATTGGAACGAGTATGTTCTTCTTAATTGATTTTTGAATAGCCTTTAATTCCTTAATAGACGGATGCAATATTCTTTTCTTCATTGTTCCGTCTTTATATTTCTTTATCTCCCCTGTTTTCTTGTCCTTTTTGATTTCTACTTTTTCGTAATAATATTTATCAATATGTATAAGTACTTGTCGGACTACATTAGCCCTGAAGCCAATAATTGAACATAATTTCTTAAACTCATTTTTTTTAAACTGCAAAGAATTCATTCACGAGGGACTTTACCGAAGGACTTATAATTTCAAATGCTTCCCTTTTGTTGTGTTGAATATCCTCTATATTGAGTGATAAGAAAAATAAAATTGGTAACGGGACTCTCAATTCCTTACTTATCATTTTCAAAATGGAAAGATTTGGTTCTCTCTGATTACTTTCTATTTGAGAAAGATATGTTTGGCTTATGCCACAAAGCGAGGCAAGCTCACTTTGAGTATATCCTTTTTGCTTCCTTTGGCTTTTAATTGTTGTACCTAAATCCATTGTTTTCGTTTTAAAAGTGAAAAATTAAGAAGTGTTCGGATTCTTGATTAACATAGCCTACCAATTGTATCTGAATTACTGAAAAACTTAGATAGTACCTGAATGATTTTCACAATTTCCATAAGGATTTGCTCATTCGTCTTACCCTTTTTTCTTTTCAGAATGATTAGCATTTCTAATGCTTCATCTAAGACCCTCAGGTCTTCCTCCGAAAGAGAGCACTGGCTCTTTCTGATAGTTTCAATACCTTGTATCAAACTATCAATGTTCCGATTTTGTTTAAGTCGGCTCATAATTTAAATTATTTAGTGTTAGGACAATATCGTCCTGCTCCACGACAAAACTGCCTATCACTAAATGTGTAAACAATGCTCTCATTACACTCCTTAAAATTCCCTGCTCCAAAGAATTGAAGCAATTAATAACTACACTATAAATTCTAACCTATTACTATCAGTTGATATTAATCAATACCAGTGACATATAGGAAGAATTGCTTGTGCCGCTAAAATACCCAATTGGGTTGCCTTTTCAGACTGTCAAGCGAACTCCATTTAGTAATACGACTCGGAACATCTTTTCAAAGAACTATTTATTGGTACAAATATACATAAAATATTGCAGACAGTTAATATATTTATCAACAATTTTATATACATGCAATATAATATTTATAAACTCGTGTTAATCTGATACATAGGGCAGGCAAGCTTCATAAACTATACCAGTTAAGAATTTGTGTTCAGTAGAATGAATTGTAACATAAGCGAAAAAATCGGTTATTTTAAAAGGAGAGCTCTCGTAACATTTCTGTAATGGCAGATAGAGGCAAGAACAAAAACAGACAACCTTCCTGTTTCAAGTTTTGAGAATATACTTCGCTCTTTCGTTTATCAAAATTCCAGATTTCAAAAAAGATGCTGCCTTCACTCTCTTGCCAAACATCCAACAATCGAGCAAAATAAGTCACTTGTTCACAGCTATTGGGGCTAATAATCCATAACAGTTCTCCAACATTTAAGATTTTCGAGTTTGACAACAAACATGGATGCGGCATCCGATAGACGCTTTCACTAATTTGAATAAGTGTCGGGAGTTTTATATTATAGAAGTAATTTTCCATTACTTATTAATCAGCTGTTATCATTTACGCTCGTTTTTTCAGACATTAAGTTCAGAATATCTTCCCACCTTATGAATATGGCGTATGGTTGACTATCATGCATATCAACTGTATGAATAAATTCCTCATCTGTTGTGGTATCTATCAATGAAATAAATATTTCACAATCCTTATATTCAACATTATTAATTCTGCATAAGCAAAATCCTGTAGGGGAAACAGCCAGATATTGTTTTCCGAAATATGAATTTTCAGAATGAGATTCTCTCCGAAGGAATATTTTCAGATGTTGATATTGGTCTGGATTTTTTTCCATATCCGAAATCAGTTCTTCAAGGCTTTGTGGACAATTCCCTTTTTTCATGTTCTCTTTTTTATAAATACTGTGGAATCAAAAATTTGGCTTGATTAAGGTATCCCCCCCTCTTCCCATCCCCCCCAGTGTACTACCTCATAGGGACAGGGGTGGAACACAAAGATTTTCATACCATTTTATTGTGGTTTTTATCCCATAAAGTGGAATCCTGACACACTGAAATCGTTTATATTTTTCTTAAAGATGAAAATTTTTTAAAAATTTTACATCTGAATATCAGCGACTTAATAAATACTTAGAAAAGCCTTAACAAATTCGCCAATTTAAAATTGGATTGAAACTAACATGAAGATATATAGAGAAATAATTACTATCTTCCATATATTGAAATAACTATGCGTTATTAATGCTAATAAGAGACCATAGAGCGATTTATATCCATTGTGATGGGTCAATGATACATAACACTAAATCAAGTGGTGGAATCGGCTACGTAATTAAATTTCCTGACGAGTTTGAATTAGAAGATATTAGCGACTGTGACGGAACTTTCGAGAATGCGAATATTGAGAGACTGGAATTATTGGCATTAATAATGGGCATGCAGGGATTCATGGATTGGTATAAAAAATTTAACCTCAGACTTACATCAGTTACAAAAATCATCTTAATCACAGATAGGTTTTATTTACAAGATGAGGAGAGAACAAGCCCATTTAAAATAAGAGACTGGCGCAAGAATGGCGGGAAAAATCATGAAGGAAAGGAAATTCTGAATTGGGATTTGCTTAACACTTTGGATAAAACAAGAACAAAACTTAATCAGCTGACATTTAAGCCTGTGCGTATTGAATACCAGCGGAGGAAATACAATAAAGAAGCGGATAAGCTGTCCAAGAGAGCCAGAAAAGAAGGTATATCAAATAAAGCGATTGCAATAATCGGACATAAAATCGGAAGACGAAAATATGATGGTCAAGATGTGATATATAGAAACCTAAAGCCAAAGGAAACAGTTGATATTCACATCTTCAGGAAGCGTCCAATAAAGAACCAATGGCAAATTAATGCTGAAATCACATCAGGCGTGGCATTGGGAAGAAAAATCATGATTATTACTGACCATGAATTGCAGGAAAGGCTTCAGAGAGGCAATTTGTATTGTGTTAAGATTAAAACCGTTCTCACACATCACATTGAAATTTACAGGACTATTCGCAAACTGAAAAAGTAGACTGTGGAAGTTGGATAGCCTAAAGCAATCTTCCCGATGCAATTCAACCATCAAAATCAAGCTCATTTATATTGCAAATTTTATTGCAAATAAAAAAAGACTTGCAACAGTCAAATTTGCAAGTCCTTTTACATACCTGATTGTCAGGTCTTTTAAAGAGCGGGAAACGGGGCTCGAACCCGCGACCCTCAGCTTGGGAAGCTGATGCTCTACCTACTGAGCTATTCCCGCTTGCTTTATAATGAAGAGCCACCTCGGGGACTCGAACCCCGGACCTGCTCATTACGAATGAGCTGCTCTGCCAGCTGAGCTAAGGTGGCAAAAACCCTGCAAATATAAGAATTGATTACAGTTTCACCAACTGTATATTTTCATGATAAAACTGCCTGTCGCCTGAAATTCACTCCAGTCTTTCAAGCCTTTGAAGCAAGGGGGGATGGGAATAATGGAAAAAAACATACAGCGGATGAGGCATCATGTTTGTAAGATTTTTAACCGATAATTTCCTGAGTGCATCACCCAGCATCTCACTATTGTAGTTTTCCTTTACAAATCTGTCGGCAGCAAACTCGTTTTTCCGGGATATAATGTTGGTAATAAGTCCGATTATTAGAGACAACGGACTGTAGAGTATCCCGAATACGATAAGACCAAGATGGAAACTGGTTTCCCCGGCACCAAGTGCCTCTGACAGTTTTGGATTATCAACAACGAGGGAAAAAAGAAAAAGCATTAATCCGGTAATCATAACCGAAAGCAGAAGGTTTACCAGAACATGCTTCTTTTTATAATGGCCGATTTCATGGGCAAGAATTGCTACTATTTCCTCTTCACTGAATTCTTTGAGCAATGTATCATAAAGGACTATTCTTTTTTTCTGTCCGAATCCCGAAAAATAAGCATTGCTTTTTGTGCTTCGTCTCGAACCGTCAATAAAATAAATATTCCTCAGTTTAAACCCGGTCCTGCCGGCAAATTCCTCAATCTTATCTCTCAGGCTGCCTTCAGGCAAAGGTGTCTGCTTATTGAAAAGAGGCACTATCAGCTCCGAATAAAAGAAATTAATAAAAACCGACAGTGCAGTAACCAGTCCCCATGCATAAAACCAGAACCGGGCTCCTGCCTTATAATAAAACCAGGTTAAAAGGCCCAGTACGGGCAGGCCTACTATAAGTGCTATCAGCCAGGATTTAAGATAATCAGTGATGAATGTTCTGAATGTCATGGTATTGAAACCATACTTTTTCTCAATTACAAAAGTATCATACCAGCTGAACGGCACATTGATAATTTCAGAGGCAAAACCGATGATCAAAAAGAAAATCATCGCAACGATAACAAGATTTATGCTGAAGCTCCTGGCAATACCATCTACAAATGAAAAGCCTCCGGCTATTATCATCAGTAAAATGACTGCCAGATTTATTGTGGATGACCAGAATAATAGTTTCTTATTATCCCTGTCATACAGCTGTGAGCGCCTGTATTCCTCCTCGGGGCATATTCCCTTAAGCTTGTCGGGAAGCTTGTCTGACCACATTTTGGTATTAAGCCGAATGAGATATTGTTCAAGCAGGTAACCTGAAAGGGGAATAAGAACTATCAGGAAGAATATCGTATTATACATTTTCAGGGGAATAAAAAGAAGCAGGGTGTCTGTTTAAAATAAGTGTGGAATAAATATGTCTCGCTGCATTTCCTCGTGCTAAAAGGATAGACACCCTGCGAAGTTGTAAATATAGTAAAAAAAATTAAGTTAACATACCTCCGCACACATGAATTATTTGTCCGCTGATGTAGGATGAAAGGTCAGAAGCCAGGAAAAGAGCTGTATTGGCCACATCTTCAGGAGTTCCGCCACGTTTAAGAGGTATTTTGGCTGTCCATTCATCCTTGACGCTCTCTGACAATTTTTCAGTCATTTCAGTCAGTATAAAGCCTGGTGCAATTGCATTACACCTGACATTCCGTGAGCCTACCTCCTTGGCAATACTTTTTGTAAAACCAATGATACCTGCCTTTGACGCTGAATAATTACTCTGACCGGCATTTCCGGAAACACCTACAACGGAACTCATATTAATAATAGAACCGCTCATCTGTTTTACCATCAGCATCATACATGCTTTTGTCATATTAAAGACCGACTTCAGGTTTACGGCAATAACCGAATCCCACTGTTCTTCTGTCATCCGCAGTAAAAGGGTATCCCTGGTAATTCCGGCATTGTTCACCAGGATATCTATTTTGGTAAAATCCTTTACAATGTCATCGACAACCTTCAGGGAATCTGAAAGATTTGCTGCATCGGCCACATAGCCTTTTGCCTTAACACCAAGGGCTTCTGCTTTCCGGATTGTATCCCTGAATTCATCGTCATCAGCAATATTGGTAACTGCTATATTGGCTCCTTCGGCGGCAAAAAGCAGAGCTATAGCCCTTCCTATGCCCCTTGAAGCTCCGGTTATTACGGCCGTTTTTCCTGTTAATAATCCCATATCATCCTGGTTTAATTCAGCCGCAAAGATAAAAGAAAGTCTTTAATGTTGTTCGAATCCCTGTCAGCCTTAAATTCAGAATCGGAATACCCACGAATACCGGACTTATTCCGCCGGACCTGAATACGGTTTGTCATTATGAGCCTGACAAGACTTTAAGCCCGCAGAACCTGTAATACAGTATCTCCTATTTCCGCAGGTGATTCAGCCACATGGATGCCGCAGTCCCTCATTACTGATATTTTGGCTGCAGCTGTATCTGCCTTTCCTTCTATAATGGCTCCGGCATGCCCCATTTTTCTCCCCCCGGGAGCAGTCCGGCCCGCAATAAAACCAATAACCGGTTTAGTCCCGTTTCCCTTTATCCATTCTGCTGCTTCCGTTTCCATGTTTCCGCCGATCTCACCAATAATAAGCAGGGCTTCAGTTTCATTATCTGCCATCAGCAATTTAACAGCATCAAGAACAGATGTTCCCAGGACCGGATCTCCTCCTATTCCAATGCATGTGGATTGTCCCATTCCCAGTTTTGTGATCTGATCAACAGCCTCATAGGTAAGTGTTCCGGAACGTGATACAAGACCTACACTGCCTTTCCTGTGAATAAATCCGGGCATTATTCCTGCCTTCGATTCACCGGGAGTGATTATACCCGGACAATTAGGTCCGATCAGACGGCAGTTACAGGATTTGATGAATTCCATCACTTTAACCATGTCAGAAACCGGAATTCCTTCGGTAATTGCAACAATCAGCCCGATACCGGCTGCAGCAGCTTCCATAATGGCATCTGCAGCAAAAGCAGGGGGAACAAATATGACTGAAACATCTGCTGCTGCCTCATCCTGTGCCTCGGCAACACTGTTATAGACAGGCAGTCCCAGATGGGTTTGTCCTCCTTTGGCAGGTGTGACTCCGCCGACCACCCTGGTACCGTATTCAATCATCCGGACAGAGTGAAAGCTTCCTTCTCTTCCGGTAAAACCCTGAACAATAACCCTGGAATCCTTATTAAGAAGAACGCTCATAACAACTAGGGAAATATTATAGTATTACTGTTTCTAATCCACATGCTTCCGCCTTTCCGAAATCCGGGACATCTCTCAAAAATACTTATTAATTTAACCCCTTATTAATATCTTTGAGATTTATTGTATTTTACAGGATGATAAATATTGATCCGATTCTTTATATAGGTATCTCCCAGTCTTTTTTTGCAGGATTACTGATTTCAACAAAGAAACCATTTACAAATGCCAACAAGATACTGGCCGCATGGGTATTTCTTATTTGTGTCGAACTGACTTTTGCCCTGATTAATTCAACGGTGATTGAAATGTATTCCTTTCATTTTGTTTCCTTCACCTACGGACCTTTCTTATATCTGTACATCTGTTTTATGGTAAATCCCAGGAAGAAGTTTAACTGGCTTTCCCTTCTTCATTTTATACCATTTATAACATTTTTCATCATATCGGTAATTTTCAGATCCATGCCCCTACTGCGTGACCTGAGAAGTTTCTTTGTTCCCGACAAATTCATTTCGCTCAGGATAGTTTACAGCACTGCCATGCTCATGTCAGTGACCGTATACAGTATACTGGCATTCATACTGATCAGAAAGCATCAGAAAAATCTGAAGAACCTGGTATCATTTACCTCAAATGTAATGACACTGAACTGGCTGAAAATTCTGTCAATAAGTTTCTACCTGGCATTTCTTATCCTGTTCATTCTCGGTGGACTGAACATGATTGGCGATATTATACCGTTTGATCCATACTTTGTGGTTTTTGGATTTATTTCTGCTTTTTCATTTGTATATAGCTTTTACGGAATCAGGCAACCTGTCATTTTCGTCCCTGAGATTGAAACCAACGGTGATGATAAAAAGGAACCGGAAAAATATATAAGAAGCGGCCTGAAAGATGACCAGGCTCAGGAATATCTTGAAAAGCTCATTTCTGTAATGGAAACAGACAAGCCTTTTCTCAACAGGGATCTCAGCATACATGATCTTTCAATTATTACAGGCATTCCCCGACATCATATTACTCAGGTTCTGAATGAAGTACACGGCAAAAACTTCTTCACTTTCATAAATGAATACAGGGTAGAGGAAGTAATAGCCCGGTTTAATGATCCTGCAAACAATAATTTTACAATTCTTGCGATTGCCTTTGATTCCGGATTCAATTCCAAAGCAACATTCAATTCGATTTTTAAGTTACAGACTGGGATGACTCCGAGTGAATACAGGGAAAAACTGACCGGAATCAGGGGATAATTATCCGGGGTCAATAGGGATCCGTAAATTTTCGCGGGGAAATGCATGTAATGACGCGGAAAACATAAATCACACACATTAAGGCGGAACGGCAAAACAGAAAGGTCTTTCCCGGACGGCCCGTACTTGTAATTCAGATTTTAGAGGTACGGGACAATTGGTTCAGACGACGGACCTCATTAAATACTGTTCATTTGTATAAAAAACACAGATGAACAGAATTTTTATTTTAATTATTACACAATTTCTATTTTTCCCGTTAATCCTGTCTGCTCAGGAGGACGATTTCTCCCTTTTTTCAGGTAATTCAGATCAGCCGTCTGTTTTTTATGGATTTGTAAGAGGCGGTTTATATGGCACCATGGATAAAAGTGACGATAAACCTTATGTCTCAAGTGCTTTTTCTGATTTCGGACTCAAGGCGGAAATAAAGGACAACATACGTTTCAAGGCATTTGCAGATATCAGATTCAGATACGGGACAGAATTTCTTGAACCGGTAAAAAATATAAATCTGAGGGAAGCATATGTAAAGGTTAATGGTAAATTCTGGGATATTACTGCCGGACAGACCATTATCAAATGGGGACGTACTGATTTTACCAATCCCACTTCAAAACTCAATCCGCAGAATTATATATCGCGTTCCCCTGATACGGAAGATATGGATATGGGCAATCTTCTGCTGGACCTGAAAATTTATCCTGCAAGTTTTTTCAGCTTCCAGGCAGTTGCAGTACCCTATTACAGATCTTCCGTTCTGCTTATTGATCCTCTGCCCCTGCCGGACTGGATAAAAATTGATCAGCTGTCTTCTTTGATTACTTCAAAAGACATGTTCAGCTATGGACTGAAAGCGGGATTCCACCTGCCCGGAACCGACATCGGCCTTTCCTGGTTTAACGGGTATGATCCAATGCCGGGAGCAGCACTCACCTCATTTGATCTCGACATGTCAGGAACCTTTCCTTCTCCTTCTGCTGAAATCACAATGACGCCATACAGGATAAGGAATCTTGGTCTTGATTTCGAAACTGTAATCGGAAGTTTTGGAGTCCGGGGGGAAGGTTCCTGGACCATTCCGTACAAATCGTATAAAACAGAAGAATACGTACCCTGCGAAGAAGTAAAATATGTTGCGGGAATCGACTGGATGCCGGGGGAATGGCGTTTTGCCGCGGAATATTCGGGGAAGACCATTATAGGATATGAAGCGCCTGCAGTCGAACCTTTAATAGGTACAGAACCTGATCTTGCAAAACTGTCAGCTCTGCTGGCAGATCCGGAATTTGACATGGATGAATATGTCAGGCTCCAGGTAGCTTCGTTCAACAGATTATACAATTATCAGCTCGAAAAAACCTATCACTCCGCAGGCTTAAGAATTGAAACTGACCTCTTTTACGGGAAACTGGCACCCTCGGTCTTTGTACTATATAATTTTACTTCACGTGATCTTCTTTTTATGCCGGAGATCAGATATAAACCCGCTGACGGACTTACAATAAGTGCAGGCGGAGATATTTATTCAGGGAAAAAAGGCTCTGTACATCACCTTGTAAAGGATTTTATGAATTGTATAAGAATAGCAGTAAGAGTTGATTTTTAAGACTATGACAAATTTTATCATTAAATATTACAAGCAAATAATTGTCATTTGCATTCTGCTGGGACTTGGTTTCGCAGTCCTTATTCCGTTTTCGAAAATCGATCCGGAAATAAGAAATTATGTGCCGTCAACAATGGAATCAAGAATACTGACAGATAAGATTGAAACTGAATTTGGGATGCAGGATATAGTAATGGTGATTTTCAGGGATAGTTCCATTCTTACTTCCGATAATCTTAACCGCATAAAACAGATAGACAGGGATATTTCAAGACTAAACGGTGTTAGCAACAGAGTATCGCCTTTTACAGTCAGAACCATTACAAGTACTGAGGGGATGATGACCGCAGATCCGCTTATAATGCAGATACCCTCTGATCCGGAAGAATTTGCTGTTCTGAAAGATGAAATCCTCCAAAACAGATTTGCAAAGGATATCGTGATTTCATCGGATATGACATCAGCTTCAATTACTGCCACAATAAATCAGGCAGAACCGGAAAAGGCAACCATACAGAAAATCGACTCTATAATTTCCTTCCATGCAGGAAAGGCTGAAGTGCTGACAGGCGGCCTGCCATACATTCGTCAGCATATAATGAAGGATGTGAACAGGGATGCACTGATACTTGTACCAATAGCCCTGCTCCTTATGCTGATTGTGCTGAAACTAAACCTTAGTGACTGGAAATCAGTTCTGATGCCATTCAGCGTGGTTCTGTTTTCAACGGCAATATGTACAGGCATGATTCCGCTGTTAGGCTGGAAAATGTCAATAATCAGTCTTCTCGTTCCTGTTATTCTTATCGCTGTGGCAAATAATTACGGGATCTATCTCGTGACAAGATTCCAGGAAATCAAACAAAGGAAAGATGAGACTACTCCGGGTAACATGTTAAAGGAACTCACCGGTTCCCTTAACATGCCAATCCTGTTCAGCGGTCTGACAACAATTGCCGGCATCCTTGGATTACTTGCCCATTCCATAATTCCTGCCCGCCAGGTTGGGGTACTTGCTGCAACGGGAGTAACAGTGGCGCTGATAATGAGCTTATTATATATTCCCTCAATGATTTATGCCCAAAAAGGGCAACTCAGGACGAAAAAACAGCCTGCCAGACAAAACTTCATTTTTAAAACCTGGCTTGACAAGCTATCCTCAGTAATAGTGAAACATCCCGGACGTATAATAATTGTCTTTGCATCCGTTACTGTAATTTTTGCTTTTGGCATCACTTTTCTTAGAATCGAAACCAATCAGGAAAATTATTTTCCAAAAAAGAATCCTGTACGAATGGCCTCTGATCTGATCAATTCCAAATTCGGCGGATCCCAGACTGTGTCTGTAATGATTGAAGGAGATATAAAGGAGCCGGAAATAATGAATGGGATTGACAGGCTTACCCAAAGGCTTGAAACCATGGACGGAGTTGGAAATGTTTTTTCCATTTCACAGGCTGTGAGGGAGATGAGCAAGGCTATCTATACTGAAAGTGAAGATATGTATGACCGGATTCCGGAAACACGTGATGGCATAGCACAGATGTTTGAATTATACAATATGAGTGGTGATCCTGATGATTTCAGTCAGATGATGAATCTGGACAATACCAGGGCGCATGTTCTCGTGAGAATGTCAAATCCGGACAACAGAACCATCAATAATGTCAAATCGGAAATCTCATCCTATATAAAGGAAATACCGGCACAGATCACTGTAGGCGGTTATGCAGTTATTATGACTGATTTTGCTTCCTCCATAATAAAAGGTCAGGTGTTTTCCCTGGTTTTTGCAATGTTAACTGTATTCATTCTACTTGCCCTGATATTCCGTTCATTGCGGGGCGGACTGATTGGAACAATACCCCTGGCCGTATCAATTGTCATTTTGTTCGGATTTATGGGATTTTCGGGAATTGCCATTGATGCTGCAACTGCCCTGTTGTCATCAATAATGATCGGCGTGGGAGTGGATTTTACAATTCAATATATCTGGTGTTTCAACAGTCAGATTGTAAAAGGTCTGTCCTATCAGGAAGCGGTCAGATCATCAATGAGAATTATTGGCCGTAGCATTGTAATCAACGGATTAACTGTGATGGCAGGTTTTTCCGTACTGATATTTTCAGGATTCGCCTCAATACGCTTCTTCGGATATCTTGTTATAGTATCGATAAGTTCCTGTCTTCTGGGCGCAATAATACTGGTTCCGGCCATAATAATGAAATTCAGGCCCCGGTTTGTAATAGAAGATATGAGTAAACCAAAATTTAAAAAACATGAAAAAGATGATGTTTCTTCTGGTATTCCTGGCGTGGCCGCTTTTGCAGCTGCCGGCACAACAGCAGGACGCGGGACAGATCATGAATAAAAGTCGCGATCTGAGCCTTCTTTCATCAATGAAAGCAACCATTAAGCTGTCAATAACCGAAAAAAACGGAGCAGTAAGAAACCGTACTGTTGCAATGACAACAAAAAGTTTCCCCGGCGGCCTTGAAAAGAGATTTATCAGATTTGTCGAACCTGCCGATGTAAGAGGAACCTCAATGCTTGTTATTGATTATAAGGATAAAACTGATGAAATGTGGATCTATCTTCCTGCCCTTAAAAAAACAAGAAGAATAGTATCCAAGGAAAAAGGTAAAAGCTTCATGAGTTCGGAATTCTCAAATGCGGATATGAGTTCTCCCACACTTTCGGATTTTACTCACAGACATGCAGGCAATTCCGGCAATGCCAACATGTGGATAATTGAAAGCATTCCGAAAAATGATGATATCGCCTCTGAATACGGTTATTCGAAAAAAATAAGTCATATAAGCATGGACAAACTCCAGGTGCAGAAAATGGAATTCTATAATTTCGACAATGATCTTTTTAAAATCATTGAAACAAAAGACATCCAGTTATTTCAGAATGGAAAATACATGATTAAAAACATGATCGCCAGCAATCAGATCACGGGGAGAAAATCCGAAATATTGTTCAGCAATATAGATGATAAGGTCAGTGTTGAAGATTCATTTTTTACCGTTCAGAATCTGGAGCGGTAAATAAATTCAGACTTTCCACGATTTCCGGCTTTCCTCCGGAACTGAAAAGGAAAAGCTTCAGGATTTCGCCGTAGCCATAGCCGCTTTGCTGCCCTGAGTGTCTCACCTGCCTTCAACTGATACATTATTCCATCTGACAGATGATAATGTTTTTTAACTTTGCTTTTATTAAGCTGAACCGGAATGTTAAAAAACGAAACTACTATCTGTGCACCGGCAACATCCGGCGGCGGGGCAATTGCCATAATAAGAATAAGCGGACCGCAAAGTATCGAAATCTGTGAAAAAATATTTGTTCCTGCTGACCGGAACCTTAATCTGAAGGAACAGAAGGGATATACCATTGTCTTTGGCGATATTCGAAGGGGAAATGAAATAATTGACGAAGTACTCATAAGTATTTTCCGGGCTCCGCACTCATTTACCGGAGAAGATTCTGCAGAGATATCCTGTCATGCTTCTCCCTATATTCAGCAGAAAATAATGGAACTGCTTATCAGTCATGGAGCAGTTGCGGCAAAACCGGGTGAGTTCACCCAAAGGGCTTTTTTAAATGGCAAAATGGACCTTTCCCGGGCTGAAGCCATCGCTGATCTGGTCGCATCTGAGTCACGGATGGCTCACAGGATTGCGATTAAGCAGATGAAGGGTTCTTTTTCGAATGAGATAAGCATTCTTAGAGCTGACCTGCTTCATTTTGCCTCACTTATTGAACTTGAGCTGGATTTCGGGGAGGAAGATGTCGAATTTGCCGACAGGAACAGTCTGTTTGAAATTGTTGACAAGGTTCTTGATGTTTCCCGGGAGCTGATATCCTCCTTCAGTCTGGGGAATGCTGTAAAAAAAGGTATTCCGGTTGTGATTGCGGGAAATCCCAATACCGGAAAATCAACTTTGCTTAACAGGCTGTTAATGGAAGAAAGAGCAATTGTTTCCGAAATACCCGGAACCACCAGGGATGCCATTGAAGATACAGTGATCATAGAAGGAATTCAGTTCAGGTTTATCGACACAGCCGGTCTGAGGGATACAACTGATATGATTGAGAATATGGGAATAAGGAAGGCACATGAAAAAATTTCAGGCGCATCGGTTATTCTCCTGGTGGCTGACATTAACGAAGGTATTGGCCCTGTTAATGTTTTGCTTAAAAAAATACGCGAACAGTTTACAGATGACAAAAAGATTGTAATACTTGTAAACAAGGCGGATAACGATTTATACGGAAACAGGCGGATCATGCAGCAGAATATTGTTCCTGAACCGGATGAATCGTTGTTGTTTATATCAGCAAAAACCGGAGATGGCATTAATGAATTGAAAATACTGCTCGGAAGACTTGCCGATGATGCCGGCAGACTGAATACGGAAAGCGTGATAATTTCCAATATAAGGCATTATGAAGCATTGCTGCAGGTTACGGATAGCCTGAAAAGAGTCAGATCAGGACTTGAAAACAATCTCCAGGAAGATCTTATTGCAATTGATATCCGTCATGCGATTCACTACCTTGGTGAGATCACAGGAGAAATAACCACAGATGAGATACTTCAGAATATTTTCAGGAATTTCTGTATAGGAAAATGAGTCAGCTTGATGTATCCGGTGAAATTCCTGCCGCAAAATCCAATCACCGGTTGTTCCTACTCAGTCCTGGAATTTATCAGGTATTTGGCAACAACTGACTGAAGAGATCCGCTTGCCGGATGTCCCCTGCTTATATTGTACAATATTTCCAGATCAGACTTCCATGCCACATCACCAGGTGCAAGGATACAAACGCAATCCTTTTCATATTCCCTGTAAAGCTTATCCTCCTTAAAATAATAAAATTCACTGCTTGCTTCCGTCTGGTAAATGTGCATAAGAGGAGGCATATCATCCGGTCTGAACCACAGTTTAATTTCCCGTTCTGCAGATTGCGGTGTATCGGAAGCATGTATAAGATTATCCATACGCTGCCCGATCACATTGCCCTCATCATCCTTCAGAGGAACCAGGGTGCCGAGTGAGCGGATACTTCCCGGTTTTTCCACTCTTGCATTAAGGGGATTTGTAGGACCTACAACATCCCTGACCTTTTTAATGGCATCCCTTCCCTGGTATACAATCGCGATAACCCTTCGCTTCATGGGATTGTCAGGATAATGACTCTCCCCCATCAGATATTCAAGAATTGCAGGGAAAAAAACCTTCCCCCTATGCTCGGCGTAATGTTCCCCGGCAAGCATCTGGCTTACATGTACAATCTTGGCTCCGCAGTAATGCAGTCCTGTGTGAAATTCTGAAAATACGGAAAGTATATACCCTGTCAAAGAGTTTTTAAGTGCATCCGGTTTAATAAGCACCAGCGTTTGTTCCAGTTCCTTTTTGTCCATAAATGTGTTATTTTTCTCTGAATAAATTATTTCCGGTTCATGCACGCAAATTTAACAAAAAAAGTCTTTTTACAATGAATACGGAATCTGCCGGAAAGCAAAGAGACAAGATTACCTGATCCGGCCAGGACAGCTGCATGTTTTGAGCTGCAGCAGGTTCACTCATAGAATTATTTCAGAATTTAAGCACGCATTATCCCGCTTCCTGGCTTAACGGACCTGAACTGCCAGTGTCTTACACCAAAATATGACCAGTAGGCTTCGATAAGTTTGTTTTGAGAATCACTTAATTCTTCCAGACATTGGATCAGCCTGCTGTGTATGACATGCAGCTTTTTGTGATTTTCAAGGGAAGGCATTGAGGAATACAGATCCTTGATTTGCTCATAATCAACACGAAGAAGCTCATATTTCCTGTCCAGGTCCCTGCATTGACTGGTCAGCCTCTCAACAGTTACTTCTTTCAGTTCCATAATTTTATGTATTAATCTTCACATCATTTTCAGGCAGCACACTGGTTTAAACAGATCAAAGTAAGCCAAACTGGCAGTAAGTAAGTAGTTACATTTTTTCAGGACAAACAGTATTGCACTGCAAATATATAAACTAATTTGAGAAAATCCAAATTTTTTATTCGTAAGTTACAGGATATAAGCAAGATCGCTTTTTTCCAAAAAAATTAATTGGAAACAATCACGGAAATGAATTTGAATATTTATTTAAAAATCTGTATATCAATAATATACAGATATAAATTTATATTTCTGCCTTATGCCCCGGGATGCACATATTTCCCCCGGTATTTCCTCTTCAGAAGTCCGGATGCCTCCGGATTATCAATAATCTCCTTTTTATCAGTGTCCCATTTCACTTTTGTTCCGGTGTAATATGATATCATGGCCAGCTGAACAGTGGCTGTTGAATAAAATGCATCTTCCGGATCACAGCTTATCAGTTTTCTGTTTTTCGTCCTGACAGCATCAAGGAAATTCCATACATGATTTTCCTGCATCAGGGGAGCCGGAATTGAAATATCTTCCCTTTTAGATTCTTTCCCCGGAGTGAATATTACAAGTTTTTCATCTTCCGCAAACAAGCTTCCTTTTTCCCCGTAAAAAAAGATACCATTGTTGAATTCCCGTGTAACATCGCCACTACCCCAGAGCCTGTGCTGCCATAACACCGGTGCCCCGGCGAATTCCAGGGTGGCAGTAAGGGTATCCGGTGTCGTTATCTGGTCTTTCAGAACAAAGATACCTCCCGTAGCATGGTATGCATCCGGCATTCTCTCATCCATTATCTTCCTTATAATGTCAATATGATGTATCCCCCAGTCGACAAGATGACCGTTTCCGTATTCCTTTTCGAGTCTCCATGAACGGTGCCCTATGGCCGGACGGTAGTCAAGCAACGGTGCAGGACCACACCATTCTTCCCAGTCGAGCGAAGGCGGCGGAGCCTGAATTCTTGTATCCTGATTACCCGGCTGATAGTGTATCTGGGCAACAACCTGATGAACATCCCCTATCCTCCCTGCGCCTATCAGTTCCCGGGCTTTCATGAAAGCTCCGCTCTGACGCCGTTGAAAACCAATCTGAACTATGTTTCCCGCCTTTTTCCATGCATTTACCATTGCAATTCCTTCCATGACATCATATGAAAGAGGTTTTTCGCAATAGATGTCAAGTCTTTTTTCGCAAGCCGCAATGAACTGCAGGGCATGCCAGTGAGGAATAGTTCCTATGAACAAAGCTTCCAGTCCCCTGAGTCCGATAAGATCCTGATAATGTCTGAACGTTTTTGGACGGATACCCTGAAGCTTTTCAATCTCAGCGGCAGCAGAACTGAGGTGTTCGCTGTCTATGTCGCATATTCCGGCTACTTCCACAGCTCCCGACTTAAGAGCCGCTGTCGTAATTACCATTCCATACCATCCGGCACCAATGAGGCCGATTTTGATTTTACGGTCATCCCCGTTCCGGGGGAAATAAAGTGATGAAGCCATACCTGCAGATCCCAGGGCTGCGGCTTTCAGAAAATTCCGTCTTTTCATACTGTTTAGGTTTATGGATGTTGAAATTAACTATTCACTAAATTATGATTTTTTAAACAATATTCTCAAAAAGCCTTCTGTTTCTTCTGCTTTGTCTATTCCCTTATTGCTCATTTTCCCGGGAATATTATTTTTGTACTTATATGCAGAAAAGGAAATCAACTATTCTGTTCACAGACGCCCTGAAACTAAAACGTCCAAACGCCTTTCAGGTGATGCTGAAACCGGCGGGTCCGGCCTGTAATCTTAATTGCAATTATTGCTATTACCTTGAAAAGAGCTTACTTTTCAATAGTACAGCAACTACCCGTATGTCATGCGAACTTCTTGAGGAATTCACAAAGCAGTTTATTGAAGCTCATGAGGTTCCCGTGGTAATGTTCACATGGCAGGGAGGCGAGCCTACTCTGATGGGACTTGATTTTTTCAGGAAAGCAGTAGAATTTCAGAAGAAATATTCCGGCGGAAAACGTATTGACAATGCATTTCAGACAAACGGCACATTATTAAATGATGAATGGTGCACGTTTTTCAGGGATAACAACATGCTTGTCGGGATATCCATTGACGGAACCGAAAAGAATCATGACCGTTACCGGCGGACAAAATCCGGGGCACCTACCTTTAAAAGGGTAATGAGAGGAATTGAGTTTCTTCATAAACATAATGTTGAGTTCAATACCCTGAGCGTTGTCAACGATTATAATGTATCAATGGCATCTGAGACCTACAGCTTCCTCAGGAAGACAGGAAGTGGTTTCATGCAATTTCTGCCTGTGGTTGAAAGGATGTCGGAAAGTTCTGATACAAATGCGCTGAAACTTGTCGCACCGGTTCACGGGGAGGCAAAGCTGGCTCCCTGGACTGTCGGCGCAAAAGATTATGGGGAATTCCTGATCACCATATTTGACGAATGGGTAAGGAATGATGTTGCAAGGTATTATGTGCAGATATTTGATGCAACACTTGCAAATTTCGTCGGCGAAAATCCGGGTGTATGTGTATTCAGCGAAACCTGCGGGGACGCACTGGCAATGGAACATAATGGTGACGTGTATTCCTGCGATCATTTTGTGTATCCGGATTTTTATCTTGGAAACATTCATGAGACTCCGCTTATTGATATGGTAAAGTCACAGCGGCAGTTTGATTTCGGTATTGAGAAAAGAAACACTCTCCCCCGCCAATGTCTCATGTGCGAAGTCAGATATGCCTGTCACGGCGAGTGTCCGAAACACAGATTTCTTCATACACCCGACGGAATACATGGATTAAACTATCTGTGTGAAGGCCTGAAAATGTTTTTTAGTCATGTTGAACCGTATATGGAGTATATGGCCGGTGAGCTGAAAGCAAAACGCCCCCCCGCAAACGTAATGAACTGGATAAGGAACAGGGAGAATCAGGTGGTACGGCAGGCAAGACCCGAACGCAATGATCCCTGTCCCTGCGGCAGTGGCAGAAAATTCAAGAATTGCTGCGCCGGAAAGCCGCTATGGTCGTCATTCAAGGCGACTGGTAACCTGTGACAGGATGTCCTTGTTTGTTGCTATAAGAAACAGTTTGTCACCCGGCATTATTTCTGTCTGCCCCTCAGGAATGATATATTTGTCCTCTCTCTTCATAAGGGCAATCCTTGCATTAGGGGGAAATTTGAGTTCAACTATCTTCTGTCCGACCGATTCAGACTGAGCCGGGATAACAATTTCGGCCATTTCCGAATTAATGGGCTCCGACAGCAGAATGTCTGCCGGTGTTACCTTTTTTACGTTTGCCGGCAGGGAAAGACGGAGCAGTTTGGCAACCCATGGTATTGACGTACCCTGAATAAGAACGGATGTAAGGGAAATAAAGAACACAATATTAAAAATCGCATCTGCCTTTTCAAGGCCGGCCATAAGGGGAAATGTTGCAAATACTATGGGTACTGCCCCCCTGAGTCCCACCCAGGCATAGAAAGTCTTGATCCTTGTCTGCACCTTGAACGGAATCAGACAAAGAAATACGCTTACAGGCCTTGCCACAAGGATAAGAAAAACAGATATAAGGAGTCCGACACCTATGAATGGTACAATTCTGCTTGGGAAAACCAGGAGTCCAAGTGTGACAAACAGAATTATCTGCATCAGCCAGGCCATCCCGTCAAAAACCATCATTATAGTTCTCTTGTGCAGAAGTTCACTGTTACCCAGATATAAAGCAGCCAGATACACTGCCAGGAATCCGTTGCCCGACACTGCTGTTGTGATGGAATATGTCAGCAGCATGATGGAAATTATCAGTACGGGATGGAGTCCTTCATAATCAAGCTTAATTCTGTTGTTAATATATTTTCCCGCAATACCGAAAAGGAATCCGCAAATTCCCCCGATAATCATTTGCTTGAAGAACATAAAAATTATGGAAGCCGTTGTACTTTCTGCACTCTGTATCAGGTTTATGAAAACTATCGTGAGAATATAAGCCATGGGATCATTACTCCCGCTCTCGAATTCGAGCGTTGGACGGATATGCCCTTTAAGGGCAAGATTTTTTGATCTGAGTATTGAAAAAACTGCAGCTGCATCTGTAGATGATACTATTGAACCAAGTAAAAATGCTTCATACAGTGTGAAATCGGTTACCCACCAGACAAAAAGGCCAAGGATTCCGGCAGTAAGCAATACCCCGAATACTGAAAGTGTCAATGCCTGTCCGAATACTGGTTTTACCATTGTCCAGTCAGTTTCAAATCCCCCGGAGAACAGTATGAAACAGAGGGCAAAGATTCCTATGAACTGTGCTATACCGGGATTGTCGAAGGATATCCTGCCAATGCCTTCACTTCCGGCGAGCATTCCGACAACAAGAAAAAGTATAAGTGTTGGTATCCCCAGCCGGAAGGAAGTTTTTCCGGCAAGAATACTGACAAAAACCAGTACAGAGCCAATAAACAGGATATTTTCAGTATTGATTGTCATCTGCAGACAAAATTATTGTATGTTCCAGATCTTTTCAAGTATCTGTATCCGGTTGTTATCTGCTTCCGCTTTCCCGGGCAGAGCGAAAAATTTCCCGCGACCCGGAAAAATCGCATAATCAATGCTTTTTGTTTTATACGGAAAGAAAAGCATAAATTCAAACCGGATAAGAAAAAATTTATTCAAAATTCGGTTTTTGAATTGCCAAATATACTCTTTTTAGATTAAAATATTCCGCATGTTAACAAGGGGATATTAATATCCCTAAATCCCAATGCCCTGCCACCATACATAATTCACCGTCTGATTCTTTATGTATCTGTCACTTGTTCAAATAATTATTCTTGACAACATTTGGTTTGCAGGCCAGTATAAAAAGAGCAGGAGATGATAATCAGTCAAATCCGGGCTTACGGCGATTTGTTCCCGGCGCATTTCTCAGATCGTCCCCGAGGTCCTGACGTGCCTTTTCTGCCAGGGCTTCAAGTTCCCTGACCTTCTCCGGACAGGATTCAGCCACATCATACCATTCACCGGGGTCGCGCCTGAGATCATACAATTCTGTTTTTTCAAGAATTTCCGTTCCTGTCTGTCCCGGCCAGCCGTCATTTCCCGGTTTAAATCCGCGGTAGGTTCTTCCGCTATGGGGAAAAACAAGCTTCCAGTAGTCTTTTTGAACTGCTTCCAGACTGTT
Source organism: uncultured Rikenellaceae bacterium (assembly GCA_964522415.1). Classification (GTDB taxonomy): domain Bacteria; phylum Bacteroidota; class Bacteroidia; order Bacteroidales; family VadinHA17; genus LD21. Next base: position 21,743 of record CAZFVQ010000025.1, read on the forward strand.
CTCCTGGTAATAATAATAAAATTCATTACGGGGCACGGCATCCTTATCATCCAGCAACAGGGGCAATATGCTTATTCCGTCTATTTTCTTTTCCGGAAGAGCTGCCCCGGTAATTTCCGCAAGTGTTGGAAGGATATCCATTCCACAGGCAAGTTTATTGCATACTGTTCCCGGCGGAATGATTTCCGGCCATTTCATTATGCAGGGAACACGCTGACCTCCCTCCCAGCTGCATCCCTTGCCTTCACGCAAACCGCCGGTGGTTCCCGCATGATTTCCAAAATTAAGCCAGGGACCATTATCACTCATGAAAATAACAAGTGTATTCTTTTCTATTCCGTGTTTTTCAAGTGTGTTCAGAATTTCACCGACCGACCAGTCGACTTCCATCATTACATCTCCGTATAATCCCTGTCTGCTTTTACCCCGGAATTTTTCCGAAACGCCGAGAGGTATATGAACCATTGAATGGGGTATATAGAGAAAGAACGGATCATTCCGGTTTTCTTCAATGAAACTGACTGCCTTTTCCGTATAAGATATTGTCAGCTTGTCCTGACCGGCAAGATTCCCGATTTCCGCTATTTTTTCATTTCCTTCGATAAGTGGCAGCGGCGGATATTTCATCAGTCTGCTGGTTGTGTCTTTCAAATGAATTGGAGTGCCATCAAAATCAACAGGCCACATATCATTTGAATAGGGAATTCCATAATAGTAATCAAATCCATGCTGAAGGGGAAGAAATTTCCGGTGGTGTCCAAGATGCCATTTCCCGATAGCTCCGGTATGATAACCCTTTGTTTTGAGCATTTCAGCTATTGTTGTTTCTTCAGGATTGATGCCATGTACTGCCCAGGGCATAAGAGCTCCGGTTATTCCCACACGGTTGGGATAGCAGCCGGTAAGCAGTCCGGCGCGTGAAGCACTGCTCACCGCCTGAGGACTGTAAAACCAGGTAAACTGCATTCCGTCCTTTGCAAGCCTGTCAATATTGGGAGTATCATACTGGTTGGCTCCGGTCAGACCAATATCTCCGTATCCCATATCATCCATGAGGATAAGGATTATATTTGGTGTGGAATCTTTCAGGGGAGCCGCCCTCTGGGCAAATACCGGCAGTGTTGCCAGAGAAGCAGCACTTATTCCGGCTATTGATTTCAGATTAATCATTTTTCCAATTTTATTTTATTAGCCTGTTCTCCCTGATGTCGTTGAGCAGTCCGCTTAATTCTTCCACCCTGCTTTCATTGTCAGATGCAAGATTGATTCTTTCTCCAATATCTGTTTTGAGATTGTATAATTGCGGACCGGGATCATTTCCCAGTTCAATATTGGTATTATGTTCAATCTTCGGACCGGGTCCGGGTTCAATTAATTTCCAGTCACCCTTTATAATTGATAACCTTCCGCTGAGAGATTGTTCCACCAGCCATTCACGTCCTTTTTCTGACTTTCCCGTCAGTGTCCGGAGACTGTTAAAACTGTCAGGTCCGACACCGGATGCCAGTTCCTGACCTGTAAGAGATGCAAAGGATGCCATCAGGTCAATTTGTGAAAAAAGGGCATCCGTTTTTCCGGCTCTGATTTTTCCCGGCCAGCGTATAATAAAGGGTATACGGGTTCCCCCGTCGAATGCACTGTATTTTCCGCCTCTCAGCGGGCCGGCGGGTTTATGGCTGCCAAGTTTTTCAACTGCGTCATCCATGTATCCGTCATCAACCACGGGACCGTTGTCGCTTGTTACTATCAGTATGGTATTCCGGGCAAGGCCCAGTTCATCGAGAGTTTTTACTATTTCCCCTACTGTCCAGTCAAGTTCCAGGATGACATCTCCCCGGGGACCCATGCTGCTTAAACCGGCAAATCTGGTATGAGGCACCCTGGGAACATGTATGTCATTGGTGGCAAAATACAGGAAAAACCTGTTGTCCCTGTTTTTTTTGATAAATTCAACTGCCTTGTCTGTGATGACATCTGCAATGTTTTCATCTGTCCACCATGCCGATTTCCCCCCGCTCATATAACCTATCCTGCTGATTCCGTTGATTATTGTCATGTCGTGACCATGACTGGGATGCATTTTAAGTAATTCCGGATGATCTTTTCCTGTTGGTTCAACAAGGATAGGCTCCCTGAAACTGACTTTGATCGGGTCTTCCGGGTCGAGATTCACAACTCTCCTGTTTTCTACAAAAACACAGGGAACCCTGTCACCGGTTGCCGGCATTATGTAATTATAATCAAAGCCGATATCCAGGGGACCGGACATAATTTCCCCATTCCAGTCGGCACCGCCTTCCGGACCTATGCCCAGATGCCATTTGCCTACCACCCCGGTTGCATATCCGGCATTTTTAAGAACAGAAGCGATTGTTGTCCTTCCGGGAGTAATTATTGCCGGTGCATCACCTGTTGCGATACCGGTTCCTTCTTTCCTCCAGGCATATTCACCTGTCAGCATTGAATAGCGCGAAGGGGTACTTGTTGCAGATGTGGAGTGGGCATTCGTAAACAACAGACCTTTTTCCGCAACACGGTCTATGTTCGGAGTACTCAGACTTGTTGCGCCGTAACAGCTTATATCACCGTAGCCGAGATCATCTGCATTAATGATGACAATATTGGGATAGTCTGTCTGGCGCTGGCATCCCAGGAATGCAGAACTTAATGCTGCAATACCCAGGGCACCGGTTATCAGTTGATTAGGCGAAGAGATCTTTTTCATAACAATCTGATTAATGTAACGCTTGTTGAATATTGAAATATATAAATAAAAGGGCTTACTGAATTATTTGTTTGCTGCCTCAAAGGCAAAAGGAAAAACGGGGGAAGGCTCATGGGCTTCCTTCATAATCTCTTCCATTTTTCTGACAATTTCAGGATATGAATCAGCCAGATTATTTGTTTCCCCGGCATCAACCGAAAGATCATACAATTCAATTCTGGCCTGAGAGCTGCTGCTGACATTGAGTTTCACAGCCTTCCAGTCGTCCATCCTTACAGCCATTTTTCCCCCTTGCTCATGAAATTCCCAGTACAGATATTTATGTTCCTTCTGTTTCCCCTTACCCAGCAGTGTGGAAAGGAATGATATTCCGTCAATCTTTTCCGGTATTTCCGCTCCGGATATTTCAGCAAGTGTCGGCATCAGGTCCCAGAATGCTGAAACATGATCAGTTTTTGAACCTGCCTTTATCTTTCCCGGCCATTTAACCAGAAGGGGACTCCTGATGCCTCCTTCATACATATCCCTCTTATACCCTTTCAGTCCCCCGTTACTGTTGAAATAGTCAGGATCTGCACCTCCTTCCATATGCGGTCCGTTGTCAGAAGCAAAGAATACAACAGTATTCTTTTCAATTCCAAGTTCAGTGAGCTTTGCCAGCAATTCACCCACATAATCATCAAGTTGTTTTATCATGGCAGCAAAAGCGGCATGGGATTCAGCCTGGGAACCATAGGGACCAAGTCTGAAATCAGGTCCGCTGTCTGTTCCTTTAAAAGATTTCTCCGGATCAAATTTCCCCCTGTACATCTCCATATATTCCTCTTTTGCAAATAATTCGGCATGGGGAATGGTGGTGGCATAAAAAAGAAAGAAGGGTTTGTCCTTGTTTGTTTCCATGAAGCGAACGGCAGCTTCATGAGTCAGATCCGCACTGTATGCACCGGTCCTGCCACTGTCATTTTCATGGAGTAAGATCTTTTCGTGGTTGTGCCATAAATGGCCGGGATAATAGTTATGTGCAAGGCGCTGGCAGTTGTAACCGTAAAAATCATCAATTCCCTGTCTGGACGGGGCGCCCTCAGTATCAATGTATCCAAGTCCCCATTTACCATAGGCGCCTGTTGTATACCCTCTTGTTTTCAATATCTTTCCGATGGTCAATGCATCTGCCGGCAAGGGCCACTGACCTTCAGGTTCCCATTCCTTGTTGCCCCGGATGGGTGTGTGGCCTGTATGCAAGCCTGTCAGCAGAGAAGATCTTGAAGGAGCTGAGACAGTGCATCCCGCGTAATGCTGGGTAAACAACATGCCATCACGGGCAAGCCTGTCAATATTCGGGGTTGAAAAATTCTCTTGCCCGTAACAGCTTAAGTCACCGTAGCCCAGATCATCTGCCAGAATAAAAACAATATTTGGAAGAGGTTTCTCCTTCTGGGAACAGGATATTGCAGCCATTGATGCAAGAAGAGTAAGGTAAAGCTTATTATTCATGATATAATCAGGTTATTATTAGTATTCCGAATAAAAGAAAAAGTATCAGCCAAAGAATTATTTTCAGATCATCAAATTCATCTATATCCATTTTTTCAGGTTGATGGTTTGTGTTAGCGGTTCGTCAGCAATAAAATTAGAATAATTTAAGGAAATAATATATAAGATCCATTTTATATGGAGGAATCAGCTTTAAATTTTTCTTTATTCCGCTTGTTTCTGCAAATTCCAGCAAATATTAAAAAATCTTAAATCCCTCTGAATATATATGCTTTAATGACTGTTATCGTTTATTAAATGAGGTTTTCATATATTGCAATATTTTGGAAAAAGGAATGGCGGACTTGTCAGATCCTGTTGCCCGGATCCTGCATTACAGGCAAATTCCGGATGATTAAAGGTTATGAACCTTAACCGGAAATTAATGCGGCAAAATATGATAATGCAGTCTGCCTGAGGTCTGACGTAGTTCTGACATGATATGAGATCAGGGAAAAAACATACGCTTATTACCATATTTACTGCAATCCTGTCAGCCGTCCTGCTGGTCTGGTGGATTGCGGGTGACCATTACCCCGCGGAAATGATCACCCGCATTCCCGGAATGGATAACAGACCAAAAACAGAACCCAGGTCAGATTCCGTGATCATTGGTGAATTTTTTGACACCCTGAACAGTTTTGATGAATACGTTCCGGGAAGCTGGCCCAGATTTCGCGGAACGTATTTCGACAATATTTGCAGGGACACCTTTGCACTTGCGGAACTATGGGATTCTGCCGGCCCTCCGGTGATCTGGAAAGCTGTTCTGGGCGAAGGCTATGCCGGACCGGCCGTCTGGAACGGACGGGTTTATGTTATGGATTATAATGAAAGACGAAAGGCAGATATGCTAAGATGTTTTTCCCTTAAATCCGGAACAGAACTCTGGAGACGATGGTATTATGTGGATATCAAACGAAACCACGGTTACTCGCGTACAATTCCTGCAATTACAGATGAATACCTGGTCACTATTGGTCCGCGCTCCCATGTGATGTGTCTGGATCCGCTCAGCGGCGATCTCAGATGGAGCATTGACATGGAAAGGGAATTTGAGATTCCGGGAAAGGCAAAGGGCAGGATCACTCCGGATTTTTATACAGGACAGTGTCCGCTGATTGATTCCGGCGTGGCAGTCCTGGCACCCGGCGGGAAAGCCCTGATGACAGGTATTGATTGCGAAAGCGGTGAAATATTATGGATGACCCCAAATCCTGATACTCTCAGGATGTCGCACTGCTCCATTATCCCGATGACGATACACGGGAAAAAAATGTACGTGTATAATGCCATTGGCGGTGTTTGCGGCGTGTCAGCCGAAGGCGGGGATAAGGGGAAACTGCTCTGGCAGACCACGAAATGGAATCCGCTGACAGTGGCTGCATCACCCGTTCTCCTGAAAAATAATGAGATAGCTGTATTTGGCAGCTACGGAGCCGGAGGAGCCAGAATAAAAATCAGTTTCGACGGAGCAGGGTATTCAGCATCAGTGGTTGAAAGTCATAAAGCCATGGAGGGTTTGTCCAGCGATCAGCAAACCCCCGTTATTACAGGAGATCATATATGGTCTGTGCTGCCTGAGAATGCCGGCCCCCTGAAAAGACAGCTTGTCTGTTATCATCTGTCGGATCTCCGTCAGCCGGTGTGGACCAGCGGGAAGGACAGCAGATTTGGCCGGGGTCTTGGACCCTATGTCGTTAAGGGAGACAAGATGTTCCTTATGGATGATGATGCAAATCTGTTTTTCTTTCAGCTTGAAGAAGAGTCTGCTTCACTGATCGCCAGATATAATATCCTCAATGGCATAGAGGCATGGGGACCAATGGCCATTGCAGGCAACTATCTTATACTTAGGGATGCAAGAAATCTTATTTGTTTGATGATCGGAAAAAATACTTGATAATGAATAAAAAAATCTATGCAGTAATATCATTACTGATAATACTCACCTTTATTGCCTACATTGTTTATGATTCCGTTGCGCCGGAAAAAAACCCGGAATCCCGGGAGGAAACCTCCGGAGTAAAAGACCCTCCTGAACAGTGGCAAATTGAAAAGCAACTTGACATTACTTACGGACAACTCCTGTCTGTAGCAGTATCCGGCAACGGAAACCTCTATCTAGGAGGAAAGTCATTCCTGGCCTGCTATGATAATTCACTGTCACTGCTGTGGAGAGTTGAAATGCCCGATAAAATTACTGCTCTATCCGTTTACGGGGATACTGTTTATGCTGCCACGGAAAAAATTATTCATCTGGTGGATAATGAGGGAAAAATAATCACGGAATGGGGACCCTATGAATCCCGGAGCCTGATCACTTCAATCTCCGTTTCAGCGAAAAATATAGGCTTTGCAGATTCAGGAAATAAAAGAATATTTATTCTTGACAGGACAGGGGAAGTTGTCTTAATGGCAGGACAATCCGATAATAAATTTATCATACCAAGTCCCTATTTCGATGTTGCATTATCGGATGACGGATTCTTTTATGCAGCAAATACGGGATACAGGAGAATTGAAACATGGACCCTTGAAGGATTGAAGAAAGGACAGTTCGGGGAAGCGGGAACTGCTCCGGAAGCTTTTTGCGGCTGCTGCAATCCTGCACACTTTGCCCTGATACCACAGGGCTTCGTCACTGCTGAAAAAGGTATCAACAGGATTAAGATACTTGATTATCAGGGTGCTTTTGTTGAATATGTATCATCCCGGAATACTTTTACCCCGTCGGTTCCCCTGGATTTAGCTTCAGCTGACGGAAAGACGATATATGCCGCGAATCCGGATGATTCAAAGTTGTATGTATTTAAAAGACTTGAAGAAACCGGCTGAATTCAGGTTTAATGGCAGCATGCTGCACTACAGATATTGATATGGATACTTTGTTTACAAGATATGAATTCGTCAGAAAAATTGTCAGATTGCTCATGGCTGGTATTCTGGCGCTTATTACTGCCGCACTTGGAAGCAGGATTGTTTCAGACAAAAACTGTCCGGCTTGTCCGGGTTTTGGAATATGCGCGGGAAACACGGATTGTGAGAAATACGGAAATAAGGTCAAAAAGCCGGGCACTTAAATGAAAGTACCGGAAAAGGGATAGTCAGATGTTATGACTGACTTAAATACAGCATGGCTGAACAAAGAAATAAATACAGCTCCAGAAGAAATTTTGTAAACAAAGCGGGAAAGTTACTGGTTACAGCTCCGCTTGTTGTATTGCCGCTGGCACTTGCACGAAAGACTACTGCTTCAGGATATGTGTGGCAGATTGATCCATTTAAATGCACACAGTGTGGTCAGTGCAAAACCAACTGCATAAAAACCCCGTCGGCCGTAAAATGTTATCATGCATTTGTTATGTGCGGATATTGTGATCTGTGTGGCGGTTATCTGCGGCAGGGCGTGAGGACAATCAGCACGGGCGCAGAGAATCAGCTTTGTCCCACGGGAGCCATTACCAGAAGCTTTGTGGAGGAACCATATTTTGAGTATACCATAAATGAAGACCTGTGTGATGCCTGTGGAAAATGTGTAAAAGGCTGCATCGATTTTGGCAACGGATCATTGTATCTGCAAATAAACCAGAAGCTTTGCAACAACTGCAATGACTGTCTCATTGCCCGGAAATGTCCCTCGGATGCAATATCCCGGGTACCGGCAAACCGGCAGTATATCCATAAGGCAGACGGGCCACCGGTACAGGAATCCTGAATCTTCACTCCTGAGATTATAAGAATGAGATGCTGAGACAATAAGAATGAGATGCTGAAAAAACTGATTCCATATATATTTGTTCTGATTTGTCTGGGCTGGCATCCGGACCTTTCCGGACAGGACAGATTTCCCAGGCCGGAATTTGAATCTGATTATGAACATCCTGAACATCAGATTCCCCTGCAACGATCCTATCTCCGGGATTATATTGACGTAATTGTACTGATTACCGCTTTGTCCGTGACATCCTGGCTTGCAATTAAAAAAAGATCAAGGCGGGGACTTGTCTGGGTGTCTGTTTTTTCTCTCGCTTATTTTGGTTTTTTCCGACAGGGCTGTATCTGCCCGGTAGGTTCGGTTCAGAATGTTGCACTGGCATTATTTAATACAAATTATTCAATTCCTCTGACTGCCCTCCTCTTCTTTATTATTCCCCTGGTTTTTGCCCTCCTGTACGGGAGAGTCTTTTGTGCCGGTGTTTGTCCGCTGGGTGCAATACAGGAGCTGACAGGGATCCATCCTTTACGACTGCCGAAGGCTGTTGAATCGGCCCTTGCGGCTGTCCCCTTTATTTATCTCGCTCTTGCAATACTGTTTGCAGCTATGGAAAGTCAGTTCATCATTTGCCGCTATGATCCCTTTGTGGGTATATTCAGGCTTGATGCTCCCTATACCATGGTGATTTTCGGTGCCTTACTCCTGCTTTCCGGGATATTTATCAACCGTCCATACTGCAGATATCTCTGTCCCTACGGAGTGCTCCTCAATATATTTTCACGTTTTTCGGGGAAACATCTTACCATTACCCCTGCTGAATGCATTAATTGCCGTCTGTGTGAAAATGCATGTCCCTATGATGCAATACTCCCGCCGGATACCATCTTACCGGCCGCGGAAAGAAAGAAATCAAGAAAAATGTTTTTGACCTGGCTTGTCCTTGTTCCTGTTTTTACCGCAACAGGAGCATTGATTTTTTACAATCTTGGTCCGGGACTGGCCGGCATCAGCCAGGAAGTGCGTCTTGCCCGGGAAATAAGGCTTGAAAAGGAATCGGGTATAGAGGCTGTGTCAAAGGATGCTGTTGCATTCAAGGAAGCAGGAAAAACAGAAGATGAGCTTTTCGCCGGGGAATTGGCGGTTATTTACAGATTCAGAAAAGCTTCACCCTGGGCGGGAGGATTTCTTGGATTATCTTTAGGAATAGGTCTGGTTGCTCTGACAATAAGAACCAGCCGGACCGGATATATACCACACAGGGGCAAATGCTACAGTTGTGGCAGATGCTTTAAATACTGTCCTGTTCAAGTCAGCAGAAAAGATTGAAAATGAATTTTACAGATAAAGATTTTCTGAAAAAGATCAGCCTGGTTGCCGGGGTCTTCACTATTGTTGTTGCATTAACAATGATCTTCAGTATTATCCAGCTGAAAACCATAGATCCACTGGATAATCCCGTACTGACTGAAATAAAGGAACAATATGACAATGATCCTGATAATGCCGTTAAGGCCGAACAGGTAAGGGCAATGGATCTTATGGCACGGAAAGCCTATTTTGCTTCACGCAGACAGGTCGAAACCGGTTCATATCTTTTACTGGCGGGGGCAGCAGTTTTCTTTTTCTGCCAGTACCTCATATACGGAAATAAAAAAACAATTCCCGGTATTCCCGGCCAGGTGCCTGATGAAACAGATATACGGGCGAAGAGAATGAAGCACATGCTTGTATCCGTTTCGGTAATAGTTGCTGTGGCAATCATTTCCTCCTTTCTCCTGAGAGACAATCTTCCCGATCTTGCCCGGAAAAGGCCTTCAAAAAAGACTGAAAAAGCAGTCAGACGGGTGGCCGTCAGGGACAGTTACGAACCGGATCCCGTCAATTTTCCGTTTTTCCGGGGTCAGGACAGCCGCGGCATCGCCGGTGGAACGGGTTATCCCATGCACTGGAACGGCGAGGAAGGCAGCAATATCAAGTGGAAATTGCAACTACCCAAAGATGGCAAGAGTTCCCCGGTAATATGGGGCGACAGACTGTTCGTTACCGGGGCTGAAAATACGCAGTGTGAAGTCTACTGCATTGACAAGGAATCAGGAGAAATTCTCTGGAGTGCATCTGCATCGGGAATTCCGGGGGAACCATCTGAAGTTCCTGATATGGACTATGATGCCGGAATGGCAGTATCAACGGCAGCAGTCAACGCCAATGCAGTGTGTGCAATATTTGCCAATGGAAATCTTATATGTCTGGATCACGACGGAAACAGGAAATGGGCAAAAAACCTGGAAACACCTGAAAATATTTATGGATATTCATGCTCCCTTATAATCCACGGGGATCTCCTGCTTGTACAGTATGATGCGGATGAAAAGGTCTCCCTTATGGGCTTTGAGATAGAAGGGGGTGAATTGAAATGGGAAACAATCCGGCGTGGCAGGGCTTCCTGGTCGTCACCTGTTCTTGCAGATTTCAATGGTGTCAGCCAGGTAATAATAAACGGCAATCCCCATGTTACAGGATTTGATCCCGTTACGGGAAAAGAATTGTGGGCAGTTGAATGTATGTCGGGCGACGTTGCCCCTTCAGCTGCAGTTAACAGCACTCTGGCATATGCCGTAACTGATTATGCAGTACTTGCTGCAATCAGGCCCGGAACAGGAGCATCAATAATATGGTCGGACGATATGTTCACTCCTGATGTGTCAAGTCCGGTTGCAACGGATGAGTATCTTTTCCTTGCAACAGGCTATGGTGATGTTATCTGCTATGATGCAATGAATGGTGACACACTGTGGACCCGTTATCTCATGGATCAGTTCTATGCTTCACCAATGATTGCCGATGACAAAGTCTGGTTTCTTAACAGAAGCGGTGTCATGCACGTGGTTAAGGCGGATTTGAAATTTGAGTTGCTTGCTGAATCACCGCTGGGAGAAGCTGCTGACTGTACCCCGGCTTTTTCAGAAGGACATATTTATATACGCGGAAGAGAAAATTTATATTGTATATCCGGAAATTGAATACAAAGACAGGAAATACGGAAGGACAGACATGTATCTGTCAGCCGGCCGATACAGACAAAATCATATCGGTTGTTGAGGAAGTTGTTGCTCTTACGGGAAGAGGAAAAGAAAAGGTGATCCCCATTCTTCAGGAAGTTCAGAAAAGGCTGACTTACCTCCCGTCAGAAGCTCTCAGGCATATATGCGAAATAAGCGATATAACACCCGGACAAGTATCGGGGGTATCCACATTTTACAGTCAGTTTCATCATCTTCCGACAGGAAAACATATTGTAAAAATATGCTCCGGTACTGCCTGTCATGTGAAAGGCTCACAACTAATAAGCGATTCATTCAGAAGAGTCCTGAATATCGGTGAGGGACGAAACACGTCTCCTGATAATCAGTTTTCAATAGAAGAAGTTGCCTGTCTTGGCTGTTGTACCCTGGCGCCTGTCGTTCAGATTGACGACAAAACATACGGACATGTAAAACCTACACAGACGGAAAATATTCTCAGGGATTTTCTTGCATCCGGAAAAGAAGTCATTCAGTCTGAAAACAGGATTTCTTCAGATGATCATGATGCCGAAGTAAGAATCGGTCTTGGTTCATGCTGCATAGCCGGAGGAAGCAGGAAAATTCTGTCCAGACTTATGGAAATCACGGACAGCTTTGACCTCGGAATAAAAATAAAACCGGTAGGCTGCGTTGGTGTATGCAATCAGACCCCATTGCTGGAAATTGTGGACAGGAACGGTGAACATTCAAGATATACAAATGTTACACAGGATCAGGTTGAGGAAATTATTCTCAGACATGTTGCCCCGGGATCACTGACGAAAAAGATCAGGTACAGGATCAATGATCTGGCCGACACCTTTCTGACTGATTATCTGCTTACAAGTCCGGTCAGTGTACCGGGTGAGGAAAGGGAAAAATATCTGAATAATTTTACCAGGAAACAGGTCAGGCTGGCTACCCTGCACTGCGGCATTCTTACCCCCGATTCTATTGATGAATACCTGATGCTCGGAGGCTTTGAGGCATTGAAGAAAACAATTCAGTCCGGCAATCCGGAGCAGATAAGGGATATAATAATAAACAGTGATTTGAAGGGCCGCGGCGGAGCAGGATTCCCCACGGGTGAAAAATGGCGCATAGCCGCAAATGAGCCGGGGCAGTCCAAATATATTGTTTGCAACGGCGATGAGGGTGATCCCGGTGCCTTCATGGACAGAATGCTTCTTGAATCATTCCCGTACCGGATAATTGAAGGAATGCTTATTGCTGCCTATGCAACAGGCGCTTCGCAAGGAATTTTCTATATAAGGGCGGAATATCCCCTGGCAGTGGAAAGAATCCGGATTGCTTTGAAATATTGCTTTGACAGAGGGTTTCTGGGTAAAAATATTCTTGATTCGGATTTTTCATTCAGGGCTGAGATATTTGAAGGTGCCGGCGCTTTTGTGTGCGGTGAGGAAACCGCATTGATAACATCACTTGAAGGCAGGCGCGGAACACCTCATCTGAGACCCCCCTTCCCTGCCGTAAAGGGATATATGGGCCGGCCCACTCTTGTAAATAACGTGGAAACCCTTGCAGTGCTTCCCTGGATTATAAATGAGGGTGCGGAAGCCTTCAGCAGAACGGGAACCGGGAAAAGCAAGGGAACCAAGGTTTTTGCACTGGCAGGTAAAATTTCCAGGGGCGGACTGATCGAAGTGCCCATGGGCATAACTATCCGGGAAATAATTGAGGAAATAGGCGAAGGTGTGGAAAACGGAAGGAAATTCAAGGCAGTCCAGATTGGAGGACCGTCCGGAGGCTGTATTCCTGCCTCAATGGCTGACACCCCGGTGGATTATGAGGAATTAAACAGAATGGGTGCAATGATGGGATCAGGAGGTCTTGTTGTCCTGGACGACACAGACTGTATGGTGGATGTTGCCAGATATTTTCTTAGCTTCACACATAAGCAATCCTGCGGGAAATGTACTTTCTGCAGGGTTGGCACAAAGCAGATGCTGGACATAATTACACGTCTCAGTGAAGGGAAGGCAGATATTAAAGAAATAGATGAACTGGAAACACTTTGTTACCATGTTAAAAACGGCAGTCTTTGCGGACTGGGGAAAACTGCTCCCAATCCGGTTATAACAGGACTGAAATATTTCCGTGAGGAATATGAAGCCCATGCTTCAGGTGTCTGTCCTGCAAAAAAGTGCAGGGAGCTGATCAGCTATGTTATTACTGATAAATGTACAGGTTGTACAAAATGTTTTCAGGAATGTCCGGTAAATGCAATAGACTTCAGACCTTATGAGAAGCATGAAATAAACCCGGAATTATGTACAAAATGTGACAATTGCAGAATTGTTTGTCCTGAAAACGCTGTTGAAATAATCAGTACCAATGCCTAAGATCAGAATAAACAATATTGAGATGGAAGCCGCGGCCGGTGAAACCATTTTATCGCTTGCCCGCAGGGCCGGTATTTCCATTCCCACATTGTGTCACATGGACGGAATTGAAAATTATACCTCATGCATGGTATGTATGGTCAGGGATAAGAGCACAAACAGCTATCTTCCCTCATGTACGGCCCTGGTCCGTGAAGGCATGGATATAGATACTTCAGGCGAAGATGTTGTTTCGATCAGGAAAAAGGCAGTTGAACTGCTGCTTTCGGAACACCGCGCCGAATGCGAAGCACCATGCAGGATTGTCTGTCCGGCAGGATATAATATCCCGCTGATGAACAGACTGCTGGCTTCAGGTGAATATGTTAAAGCCTCTGAACTTGTTATGTCGGAGCTTGACACAGCAGAATTCAGATGCCTCAGCTGCCGGGGATTTTGTGAAAATGCCTGCCGGAGGAAAAAAATTGACAGACAGCTGTCAATCCGGAACATCAGAATTTTCATTTATCAAAATCTGAATTTTCAACCTTCTGAGCTGCCGGATCAGCCTGCCGGACTGGCGGATCAACCTGCTGCACTGCCGCATCAATCTTCTGAGCTGCCGGATCAGTTTGCCGGGCTGCCGGAAAACACCGGTTTTAAAAAGATTTTTTCATCCCGCACCGGAAGAATTGAGGAAAATGAACTGAAGGAATGGCTGAAGGAATGTGTCGGTGCTGAAAAGCGTTATGAGATAATCAATGATTTCATTTCAGCGGGCGAAGAAGCAAAAAACTGTATGCACTGCGACTGCAGGGCATCGGATGACTGCCGTCTGAGAGAGCTTGCACATGAACTTGGAATAAGGGACAGGGGAAGAAAAGTGATCAATGCACCGCTGACAAAGAAGATCAATCACAGGACCGGCCTGATTTTTGAACATGCAAAATGTATTAAATGTGGTCTTTGTGTGAGAGTTTGTGAGGACAAAAATGAAGAACCTGTCCTTTGTTTTATTAACAGAGGATTTGTATCACTCATATCAGAACCTCTTACGGCGGAGTTTGATGATATACTGACAACCCGGGCAGACCTGTGCATCAGTGTATGTCCCACCGGTGCACTGAGCCATTTTGGCAGACATAAGGAAAACACAATAAAATCATAATGAAGCAATTTGCAATCCTGACATTGTTTTCAGCTTTCAGTTTTGTTGCCGTACCGCAAAAGCCTGGTGCCGACTGGCCCGTTTTTCGCGGAACACATAATCTTACAGGATATACCGCCTCAGCCTTGCCGCTGTCTCCCGCATTACTCTGGAGCCTGTCAACGGGTGAAGGTTCCAAATCCTCGCCTGTCATCAGTGAGGGGATAATCTATTTCGGCAATCTGAAAGGTACTGTATATGCTGTTTCCCCGGCAGGCAAAGTCATCTGGAAAAAAGAAACGGGAAGCCCGCTTGAAGCACCACCGGTGATTCACGGAGATAATCTTTATATTGGAGCCGTCGACGGAGTGATGCGCGCATTTGACAAAAAGTCGGGCAGGCTTATATGGTCATATTCATCAGATAACCAGATAGTGGGATCTGCCAATATATGGATATCCGCAAAGAGATCCGGACTGATTTTCGGAAGTTATGACTATTATCTTCATTGTGTGGATCTTCAGACAGGCAAATTGATGTGGAAGCTTGAAACGGACAACTATGTCAACGGAACCCCGGCCGTGATGAACAACAGGATAGTATTCGGAGGATGCGATGGCATGGTGAGAATTGCTGATCCTCTCACCGGCAGGGAAAGGAATAAATTCGAAACCGGCGGATATATTGCCGCATCTCCGGCAATATCCGGTGAAAAGGCATGGTTCGGTGATTATGACGGAAACCTGTACTGCCTTGATATGATAAACGGCAAAATGATCTGGGAAGTGCCTGCCGGAAAGGGATCCGGTGCAATAATGGCAATCCCTGCAGAAGGAAGGAATATCCTTGTTGTGGGAAATGAGGATAAATATCTGTACTGCTACAACTCCGGATCAGGTGAACCTGTCTGGAAATTCAGGACAAACGGCAGGATTACGGGTTCGGCAGTGATTACGCCGTCGGGTGTGCTTTTCGGAAGCATGGACGGAAATATTTACATCCTGGAATTACAGGACGGAAAAAAACAATGGAGCTTTAATGTAGGAGCGCCGGTCAGCAGTTCACCGGCTGTCACAGAAGGCAGGTTTTATTTTCTTGCCGAAGACGGACGTCTGCTGGCCTTTGGAACAAAATAAAGATTAACGGCACCGTACACGGATTTGCCGGGAATCACGCAAATATTCAGAAAAAAATATAACAGAAAGAGCAGAAATATGAAAGTCATTTATCTGATAACAGGATCGGGAGGATCATTTTACTGTGCGAACTGCTATCGCGACATGCTTTATTTCAGGGCAATACGCAAAATGCCGGGAATCACGGCAAACGCTGTTCCTCTTTATCTCCCGCCGGATGATGCCGGTACAGAAACAGGCTTTGACAAGCATATCTTTTTTGGTGCCATCTCAATGTTTCTGAGGGAAAAGGTTGGCTTCCTTAAAAACATGCCGGTCTTTCTGGAAAAGTTTTTTGATCTGAAACCCTTTCTGAAACTTGCTGCCAGACAGGCAGGAACAACCAGTACGGAAGGATATGAAGAACTCACAATAAATATGATAGAAGGTGATAATGCCTTCCGGAAAAAAGAAGTTGACAGGCTGGTAAGCTACCTGGTAAAGGACGGGAAGCCGGATGTTGTTCACCTCTCCAACGCACTTATACTCGGTCTTGCCAGACAGCTGAAGAACAGGATAAAGGCAAAAGTGGTATGTTCCCTGCTCAACGAGGATGACTGGATTGATGACATGTCTGAGCCATGGCGCAGCAAAGCCTGGGAAATGATCGGCAGGGAATCGGTTTATGTTGATCATTTCATCACTCCCAGTAATTATTACAGGCAGCTGTTTATTTCAAAGACGGGTGTGAATGGAGACAATATCCATGTTATCCCGCTGGGTTTCGAACCGGAACCACCCTTTGGGAAAAGAAACACGGACCGTCCTCCTGCCCTGGGTTATTTCAGCCGTATCAGCCATTACAACGGATTCGACAAACTTGTGGATGCATTCATTGAACTGAAAACAAAACATTCAATACCTGACCTTAACCTCAATATCTGCGGAGGTTATACCGGTACTGACAAAACATTCATTTCTGACCAGATCAGAAAGATCCGGGAACAGGGATTCCAGAAAAGCATAAAAATTTATCCT
Source organism: uncultured Rikenellaceae bacterium (assembly GCA_964522415.1). GTDB lineage: Bacteria > Bacteroidota > Bacteroidia > Bacteroidales > VadinHA17 > LD21. Next base: position 38,423 of record CAZFVQ010000025.1, read on the forward strand.
GAATTCCAGGGCAATAAAAAAATGGAATTTTTCAACGATGTTGATGTAATAAGTGTTCCCGTACGGAAATACGACGGATACGGCCTATATATACTTGAAGCCAACAGCAGCGGAGTCCCCGTTGTGCAGCCCGCCACGGGTGCATTTCCTGAAATAATTGCAGCAACCGGAGGGGGAATTACATATGTGCCTGACACAGTTGAAGAGCTTTCCGTATCACTGAAGAAGCTGCTTACAGACAGGGAACTGGCATCAAAACTGGGTGAAACAGGGAAAGAACGGGTTTTGTCAGATTTCTCACTTGATAAGATGTCGGCTGTCCTCTCGGAAGTGTATAAAAAAAGTTGAAATATTCTTGTTCCGGGACGTATAAACAATAAAATAAATATCGGATGCTTGAACTTATAAAAATATCAAAGTCCTACTCACAACGGGGTATTGTACTCGAAAATCTGGATCTTGTCGTAAGAGATGGTGATTCAATTGCAGTTACAGGTCCTTCTGGTTCAGGAAAAACCACCCTTATTAATATTATCGGTACACTTGATCATCCCGATTCAGGAGAAGTCATCTTCAGGGGCAGATCTGTCAGTTCCCTTGATGCAGACGGATCAGCTGCCTACAGGAATAAAAATATTGGATTCGTTTTCCAGGATCATCTGCTTCTTCCCCATCTGACAGTATGGGAAAATATCCTTCTTCCGCTTTTTGCCCAGGATATTGAAGTTCCGGAATATGAGAAAAGAAAAGACAATGCATCCGGTCTGATGAAAAGGATCAGTATCTCATCCCTTGTCAGTAAATATCCTTTTCAGATCTCGGGTGGTGAGGCACAGAGAGTAACCCTTGTGCGGGCCCTGATCAACAATCCCTCACTCCTTCTCGCCGATGAGCCGACTGGTTCACTTGATGCAGCAAATGCAGAAATACTTGGTGAACTTCTTGAAGAGATAAACCGGGAAATGGGCCTCACACTGCTTGTTGTAACCCATTCCGCGACACTTGCTTCCAGGATGAAAATTCACCTGAAGCTGGAAAACGGCAAACTCATGAACTGATCAACATCAAAACGAATGAAGCCGGATATCTGCAGACTGATATTAAAATCCCTGATTTATCACCGAAAAGATGCTGTTTATCAAATCATTATTGTATTAATCCTTTCAGCAATCATTGCCGGCTCCCTTTTCACCGGTCATTCCGTGCGAAGCAGCCTGAAACGGACATCAGCAGGAAAACTTGGTAATACTGACATTATAATTAATTCAGGATTAAGGTATTTTGATCCCTCCCTTGCAGAAAAAACCTCGGCACATACAGGCAATCCTTCTGTTTCAATAATTGAAACAGAGGGGTATTGCAGTAATTTCTCATCCGGCCTGACTGCTCTGAATGTAAGAATATACGGCATTGATGAAAAATTTTTTCCCTTCCAAGGATCCGGCTCACTTTTTATCAGCCCGGGTGAAGCAGGAATAAATAATTCCCTTGCACGGCACCTGGATATAGCTGAAGGTGAAGAAATAATTGTACGTTTCAGGGAAACTGATCCCTTGCCGGCAAATGCTCCTTTTGCTCCTGCCAGGGATGATCATGGTTCGAGAGTAATGAAAGTAAGCCGCATCATTCCCCCCGAAGATGCTGGTGATTTTTCTCCGGGTGTCAGCCAGCAGATACCGATGGTCCTGTTCCTGAACATAAATGATCTTGCCCCGGGGGCAGGTAAAAAGGTACAGGCAAACAGGATTCTGATTGATCAGCTTAATAGGGCTGATTATAACGAAATACTGTCCGTTGTCCTTACACCTGATGATATCGGGCTTACTCTGAGAACATCCCCTAAAACAGCTGAAAAAGAGCTTGTTTCTGACCGGATATTTCTTGACAGACTTATGGTGTCGGATATACTTGAAAGGGTACCGGAGGGTGATGCCGTCCTTACCTATCTTGTAAACAGTTTCAGGATCAACGAAAAATCAACTCCCTATTCGTTTGTTACAGCTCTTCCCGAAAATTTGTATCCCGGCATTGGTGCCGGCGAAATCATTATCAACAGATGGCTTGCGGAGGATATTGATGCTGTTCCCGGAGATACGGTGACACTAAGCTGGTATGATCCCTCATCCGGCAAAAGTCTGGAAGAAAAAAGCAAGGATTTTTACATATCTGCCATTGCCGGAAATGACGACTTATATGCTGATCCCTCACTTATGCCGGATTTTCCGGGAATATCGGGCAGCACCACCTGCGCGGGATGGGACGCCGGAGTACCCATCCTTCTGGATCAGATCAGGAAAAAGGATGAAGATTACTGGAACCTGTACAGGGGAACACCAAAAGCCTTCATCAGCTATGAGACCGGGGAGATGCTCTGGGGAAACAATTTCGGGAATGCCACTGCCATAAGGTTTCCCGCAACACTTTCCCCTGATGAAATCAGGGAAAGGCTCAGGGGCAACCTTGATCCGGCCACTGCCGGTTTTGCCGTTGTAAATGCCAGGGATTCAGCCGGTGAAGGTGCTGCGCAAAGCGTGGATTTCAGCTCGCTCTTTCTCAGTCTCAGCTTTTTCATGATCATATCCTGCCTGATCCTTTTGTCACTGGCTGTTTCAATGTACTTCGACACCAGAAGGAATCAGACCGGTATTATGTACGCACTGGGCTTCAGGAACAAATATTTAAAAAAACTGCTTTTCAGCGAGACGCTCCTGTTATCGGCTGCCGGAGCAATTCCCGGAGTGTTCCTGGGATATTTGTTAAACTTACTGATCATAAGGGCATTAAACACCGTATGGTCCGGGGCGGTTCATACAACGGCATTGTCAGCTGATTTCAGTATAATTCCGCTTGTATACGGCTTTTTATCAGTGCTGATCATTTCCGCCGTACTGATATTCATCAAAACCGGCAAATTCCTGGAACACCTGACACGGCCGGCAGGCGGTGAACTGAAAAAACATTCCCCTTCGAAAAACCTGTTCGTTTTTTCTGCCGTATTGATAATTTTCATAATTCTGCTTATCTCAGGTTTTACTGCCCCGGATTATTCCACCATACTCTTTTTTGCTTCGGGAACTTTCCTGTTTGCCGCTCTTGTACTCCTCATCAGGTTTTTTTACATAAGGGATAGTGCCGGGTCAGACATTGACATTCCTCCCGGAAAAACTCTTCAAAAAAAGTATTATTCATTTCATCCTTCCCATATTGTTACTCCCGTGGTTTTTATTGCAGCAGGCATTTTTGCAGTAATGATAACAGGAGCCAACAAACTGATACTGACGGACAAGATGCTTGAGCGCCCGGGAGGTACCGGAGGATATCTCTTATGGGCCGAGTCAGCCGTTCCGGTAAAGGAAGATCTTGCGGGTGTATCAGGAAAAATGGAATATGATCTTGATGAAGAGGAACTGAAGGACATGTTTATAGTGCAATGCAGCAGGGTTTCCGGCGACGATGCAAGCTGCCTCAATCTCAATTACGTTGCATCCCCTCCCCTCCTGGGTGTTGATCCGGAGGAATTTATAAAAAAGAAGGCTTTTTCCTTTGCATCAGGCATAAAGCTTCATGAGGAAACCAGTCCATGGGAACTTCTCGGTAATAATCCGGGGGATAACACAATTTACGGGATAGCTGACCAGACAGTTCTTCAGTGGGGACTTCAGGTCAGAACCGGCGATACCCTTGTCTTCAGATCTGAAAACGGCCAGCCCCTGAATATCATTATAGGAGCCGGATTGAAATCGTCTGTTTTTCAGGGATACCTGCTGATCAGCAGGGAAAATCTCTCCTTATACTATCCTTCAGTGGAAGGCAGTTCTGTCTTTCTTGTGGATGGCAGGCAGGAATCATCCGGACTTTACAGGAACACTCTTAACCAAAGATTGTCAGGTTACGGCTTTTCTGCAATAAGTGCCGGTGAAAAGCTTGCGTCCTTTTTCCGGGTTACCAATACTTATCTGAACGTATTCGCAGTATTCGGTGCTTTTGGAATGATACTCGGAATAACAGGACTGGGCTTTGTTCTTCTTCGTAATTATAATATCAGGAAACGTGAATTTGCCTTTCTCTCTGCAACGGGCTATACAATTGCGGGAATAAGAAGACTTATTCTGAGGGATCAGCTAATAATCCTTGCATGGGGAGTAACCAGCGGTGCTGCTTCAGGCATTATTGCCACGTTACCATCAATACGCAGCGGAAGTGAAATGCCCTGGAGCCTGATAATAATAATGATACTTGTGGTGATTGTAACCGGAACAGCTGTTCTGGCCATTTCTGTAAGAAGGGTTAAAAGCAGTGAGCTGATCTTCCGTCTGCGGAAAGAATAAACCGGATTAATTGTTTTCCGTTCAGCATTGCCTGAGTCCCAGATTCAGGACAGGATTCGCGGCAGGGTTTATTGTCCGGAATATTACCAGTGCAGCTCCCAGAGCCGTGGCATTTAATATTTCCGAAGTATATACCTTCTTCTCCGGATATGAGGCGGAAATCAGCTTACGGAACAGATGATTGGCGGAGAAACCACCGGTGATATAAAAATTTTCAATATCGTCATTTTCAGGGATAACAAGATTGATTGCCTCTGAGGCAAGTTCGGAGAGCTCCACCATAAGCTGGTGATAACCTTCCTCAAATGAATTAAAAATAAAAAAGTCAGGTTTTTCCCTGAGTTCCCTGGAATATGGCAGCATATCGAAAAAGCATCTGTTATCTGCTGATCTGGCCTTGCAGATTTCAAGGAGTTTTTTATTGGTTTTTACAGTCTTGTAATGATCAGGCCGCTTCTTGAAATATTCTGACAGCTTCCTTACGGCAATCTCATGGAGGTTTCCGAGGAACAGCCGGGAAGACTTGACCGGTTGTTTTGCAATGCTCAGATAACACAGACAATCATGATCAAGCTGCCAGGCAGTCAGGATTTCCGTATTGAAAGGATTCATGTTTATGCACCAGGTGCCGGTTGAAACAAGCAGGAACTTTCCTTTGCTGCTGGAAAAATATGGTGCCAGTGATGAAGAACTGTCATGGACACCTATTCCAACCAGTATTTTTTTGCCTTCAATCTCTACCTCATCAAGTGTACCGACATCTGCAGGTTCAGGAAGAACAATCCCCTCATCCCCCACCCAGGGATGATAGGCCATATTGTCAAAATCCCACAGGGCCGTATGACAGCCTATGGAAGTATGATCCGAGTATATCTTTCCTGTAAGAAGATATGAAAGATACTGCGGAAAATGGAGGATATGCCTGACTCCCGAGAATGACTCCGGCTTTTCATGTTTAAGCCATACTATCTGCATTCCCGAGTTAAGCATTCCAAGGGCGGGCGATGCAGTTCTCCTGCAGAATTCATCCTGTCCGCCGTATTTCCTGTATATCCTTTCCGGTATTCTGTCGTCCATGGGTTTTAGATAATTGTAAACAGTATTTACTCTTTTCCCTTCGGAATTGAGATATACAAGTGTGGCACCGTATGTGGCAAAGTTAACCGCTGTAAGATCATATTTGTCCGAATGGATAAGTTTGCTTACCGATTCCCTGATCCATCTTTCGATATGTCCGATATCGTCACATGGAAATCCGTCATCATCACTTATCTCAGTAAATTTTTCTTCCAGTTCTGAAAGCGGCTTCAGATTATAATCGAACAGAATAACCTTTTTGTTGGTTTTGCCCACATCAAATACAGCAATAACTTTTTCTTTCATATACAGGTAGTGATATTTAATAAATTGCAGGGATGCAGCATGACTGCCCTCTCATTCCGGAAACTGTACGGGAGAACAATTACTTCTTGTCTGGCCGGTATCAGGCCGGGAAGACAAAAGAGCAGCAGCTGTCTCTTGTCTGTTTTTATTCTCCGGAAGTAATGTGAAAAGAATCAATACACAGCTATGGAAAGTATAAATAGCTGGTCAGATTATCCGAAAAAGTTCAATATACAAATTATCTTTTAAGAAGAACGTCTTTTTCGTATTTTTCTATTTCAGTAATATAATCCCCGCCTGCAGGAACATTGTTTTTGAGGCAATAATAATCCCATACCGCCCCAAAAGGTTTTGACTTCATAAGTTCCAGTATTGCTAGCCGCTCAAAGGTTTTTCCCTGTTCTTCCATTTCTACAAGGCTTGAATGGGGTTCCAGCAAAGCAAAAAGAAATGCCTGCTGAACAGCCCTGGTTCCAAGCACATAAGCTCCAACCCTGTTAAGACTCGCATCAAAATAATCAAGCCCTATATTGATCCGCCCCAGAGCTTTAGCCCGCACAATCTCCTGGGCTATCAGGATAATTTCGTCATTCAGGGTTGTAACATGATCGCTGTCCCATCTGACACCCCGGGTCATGTGCAGCAAAAGCTCATCATAAAACAACAGAAGTGAAGATATTTTGTCACCAACCGATTCTGTCGGATGGAAATGTCCGTTATCGAGGGTGATCATCAGATCATTTGTCAGGGCATATCCCATATAGAAATCGTGTGAACCCACTACCATGGCTTCGGATCCGATACCAAAAAGCTTGCTTTCCACAGAATCCTTGAGATATTTTTTCGGATATTTTACAGAAAATATTTCGTCAAGTGATTTCTTCAGTAATTTACGGACACCATATCTGTCAACGGGTATGTCTTTGGAACCGTCGGGTATCCACAGATTGTGAACGGTGGGAGTTCCCAGCTGTTTCCCCATTTCAGCGCCGATAGCCCTGCATCTTTTTACATGTTCAACCCAGAAGTTGCGGATCTTCTCATTTTTGCTTGAAAGAGTAAATCCGTCATCAGCCAGGGGATGAGAAAAACAGGTACAGTTAAAATCAAGTCCGGTATCCCTTTCCTTTGCCCAGTCGATCCATCCCTGGTAATGCTTTAGCTCAATTTTATCACGGTCAATAATTTTTCCGCCAAATTCTCCATAGCTTGCATGAAGATTAAGTCTTTTTTTCCCGGGAATGAGTGACATGGCCTTGTCGAGATCGTCTCTCATCTGGCCGATGGTTTTTGCCTTGCCGGGATAATTTCCCGTAGCCTGGATGCCGCCACCGCCAAGCTCGGCTCCTTCCTTTTCAAATCCGCCGACATCATCCGTCTGCCAGCAATGCAGACTGATAGTTATTTCCGACAGAACGGACAGTACCTGATCTGTATCAATACCCAGTTCTGCATACTGGTCCTTTGCTAGTTTATAAGTCTTTTCAATCAGCTCTTTTTTCATTTCTTTATAATTTAATTTTAATATTCAGAGAACTTGTCCCGGTTTATCGGGAACTTGTCCCGTTTATCGGAGAATTTCCATGAATTCAAATTTATACCCGTGTGTATAGGTTTGTAGATAAATTCTTTTATGGTCGTATCATATTCTTTAATTTTTGTGATTATTCCATATAGAATACTTCTTCAAGCGGAACGCTGACCGGGGAATTATCCGGATTTGTTTCCATTATGTCCGCCATATGTTTCCACCATTTCTGAACTATCCCGGCTGATCCCATATCCTGGGACGAGCTTTCGCCCGACTGTTCCTGATAGGCGAAAAGAAAATTTGTCTCTTCGTCATACCAGATTGAATAATTGCCAATACCTGCCTCACGGAGAAGTCTGAGCAGCTCCGGCCATATTTCACTATGTCTTTTCCTGTATTCTTCCCTGAATCCGGGAAACAGTTTCATTTTGAATCCATATCTTTTTTTCATCTGTCTGTAATTTTAATCAATAAACTCAAGAGTTTAACGAACTATTGCAATTGATAACCTGCCCCGTCAGGGGGAAGCGCAAATGAATCATCTATCCCAGTTTAACTATGAATGCTGAAAGAATGAGTACAACTATTCCGGTTACCAGGACTACAATCGTTTTTGTTGAAACACCCTTCCATTCCCTCAGTATTATTCCCCATATATTGCTGATTGATATATTAAGCGCCATAAGGATGCTCCATCCGAAAATTGCCATTCCGGCAGGAAGCTTGCTGGATCCCATTCCGAAAAAATGAAATTGCAGGAACCATAACAATCCGGCAAGAAAGGTGAATAACAGATTATTGGCAAAGACACCGCCGGATACCGTGAAATAATCTTTATATGTTTTGTTTTTTATGTTCAGGAACACACAGTATACCAGGTTTGTCAGAAATCCTCCGAGCAGGATAAAAATCAGAGACGGATTTTTCTGGTAAAGAGGATTTGTTCCATGTGCCAGGGCTATCTCTTCTATTGGTTTTCCTGCTTCATATCCGAAATTGAAACAGGCACTCATGATCCCGGCAAAGACAGCTATCAGAATCCCTTTTTTCAGAGCAAATTCCTTGATTGCCGCTTTTTTCTCTTTTTCAGGCATTTCCCTGCTTTTGAGGGATCCTGCATATCCTATTATGATAATTCCCGCAACAGTAATCGCTACTCCTATCACGGTCAGAATACCCCCCTTTGTTAAGAAAAGATTATCGCCTGCAATGATAGGGGGAAGAAGTGTTCCGAAGGCAGCACACAGTCCGAGCGCGATACTTTGTCCGAGGGCTATCCCCAGATATCTGAGTGCAAGTCCGAAGGTTAGTCCGCCAAATCCCCATAACACCCCGAAAAATGTAACCATAAGCTTGACAGATGCAGGGGATTCTCTGATTATTGGAAGAAGTTCACCCTGGGGAATAAATATGAAGGCAAAAATCCAGGGAATAATTATCCATGCGAAAAATCCCTGGCTTATCCAGTAGGATTCCCAGGCCCAGGATTTGACTTTTTTAAAGGGTACATAAAAACTGGCAGCTCCGATACTGCCCAGTGCAATGAGTATAATACCACTAACAGGATCCATATTTGTGTGTTTGTTGAAGTGATTTGCAATTTAATAACTTTCAGTCAGGAAAACGTTAGCGAATCTGTTTTTTATTTACATAATTTTTATGATCTTGGGGTTTGTAACCCAAAATAACCAATCATGAAATCAATAAAAATTTCTCTTTTTCTGATTATCTTAACTGCATGTCTTTCTGCACAGAACCTTGCAGTCATGGACCTCAGGTGTGAATATAAAATCAATCCTGAGGGTATTGATGTGCTGCAGCCGCGTTTTTCCTGGAAAATAAACGCTGCCGGGAGCAATATTCTCCAGACAGCCTATTCGATAAGGGTTGCAACTGATTCCCGTTTTGCTTCAAAAAATATTGTTTGGGAATCAGGCAGGATCGCTTCAGATGAATCCCATCTGCTTGTTTATAAAGGACCGGATTTAAAATCAGGACAGAGATATTACTGGCAGGTAAGGATATGGGATAACAAGGGCCGTTCGACACGATGGAGTGAAACCGCTTTCTGGGAAATGGGCCTTCTCTCCCCTTCCGACTGGAAAGCCAGTTGGATTGAATTGGAAGATGATACTCTCAGATATTCACCTTCACCACATTTCCGCAAGGAATTCACAATATCAAAACCGGTAAGAAAAGCAACTGTATATGTAAGTGCTCACGGATTATATGAACTGCATTGCAACGGAAGGAAGGTCGGTGACCAGGAAATGATGCCGGGATGGACATCCTATGGAAAAAGGCTTCAGTATCAGGTATATGATGTAACATCTCAGATTATAAAAGGCAGGAATGCCATCGGAGCCTTTCTGGGTGACGGATGGTACAGGGGAACACTGGCCTGGGGCAATAACTGGGCTGTTTACGGGAAAAGACTCGGTCTGCTTATGCAGCTGAAGATTGTTCACACAGATGGAACTGAAACAATGGTCATTACCGATGAATCATGGAAAGGGCACAATGATCCGGCCATCCGCATGTCTGATATTTATGACGGTTATGTCTATGATGCGACAAAACGGCTTACAGGCTGGAACAATCCAGGTTATGATGACAGCAGATGGAAGAAGGTAAGCATTGGTAATTATAATGATAATCTTGTTGCCCCGGAAGGAGCTCCCATCAGGAAGATTGAAGAGATCAAACCTTTAAAAGTGTTCAGGTCACCAAAAGGCAGCCTGCTGGTTGACATGGGTCAGAATATGGTCGGATGGATCAGGCTCAAAGCCAGGGGTCCGAAAGGAACTGTTATCACAGTGAGACATGCCGAAATTCTCGATAAATATGGTGAATTCTATACGGAAAACCTGAGAGCCGCAAAAGCCCAATTCATATTGACTCTTGCCGGAACGGGTGAAGATGAAATATTTGAACCCCGTTTTACTTTTATGGGTTTCAGATACCTTGAAATAAATGGCTTCCCGGGTAATCTCAGCCCTGAAGACATTACGGGAATTGTTGTTCATTCCGACATGGAGAAATCGGGAACATATGAAAGTTCGAATCCGCTTGTCAACCAGTTACAGCATAACATTGTATGGGGACAAAAGGGAAATTTCCTGGATGTCCCCACCGATTGCCCGCAAAGGGATGAGCGCCTGGGATGGACAGGTGATGTGGTGGCATTCTGCAGAACTTCAGCCTTTAATTTCAATGTTGCTCCCTTCTTTACCAAATGGCTTAAGGATCTTGCACTTGATCAGAAACAGGGAGGAGAAGTCCCTGATGTAATACCCGATGTTCTTAACCCTCAGAACGCGGTCAGTGCACAGCCATCAGCGGGCTGGGGTGATGCGGCTGTCATTACGCCATGGACCATGTACCTTGTTTACGGGGACAAAAGGTTGCTGGAAACCCAATATCCAAGCATGAAAAACTGGGTTGAATATATCCGCAAAAAAGCCGGCGATACTTACCAGTGGAAAGGCGGAAGCAAATATGGTGACTGGCTCTTTTATCATCCGCCGGTAAACAATCATACTGCTGCTGACGGGTATACTGAACCTGATTTCATTGCAACAGCCTTTTTTGCCAATTCTGCAAGTCTTCTTGCACAAGCAGCGGGAGAACTTGGAAAAACGGAAGATGAAAAATACTATAATGAACTCTTCAATAAAATCAGGGAAGTATTCATAAGGGAATATGTAACAGCGGCAGGAAGAGTCGGCACATGTTCACAGACTTCATATATACTGGCACTTAAATTCAGGCTCCTGCCGGATGAGCTGCGTGAAAATGCCGCACGCTTCCTTGTGGAGGACATTAAAAAAAGAGGAAACCATTTATCAACCGGTTTCCTTGGTACCATATATATCTGCCATGAACTTACCGATGCAGGATTTACTGATATTGCCTATGATCTCCTTCTTCAGGAATCTTATCCCTCATGGCTGTATCCGGTTAAAATGGGCGCCACAACAATATGGGAAAGATGGGACGGACAGAAGCCCGACAGCACATTCCAGGATGCAGGTATGAATTCTTTCAATCATTATGCATATGGCGCAATAGGTGACTGGATGTACAGGGTATCTGCCGGAATAGAAACAAAAACACCAGGATACCGGCATCTCCTGTTGCAGCCTCATCCGGCCAAAATGCTGGATTTTGCCAGGGCAAGCTACGAAAGCCCCTACGGAACAGTTGCCTCGGGATGGGAAAGAAAAGATGGAAAGATAATTGTAAGAGTGAAAATCCCGGTAAATGCCGATGCAGTTGTACTCCTTCCGGTTGATGATCCTGCAAAAATCACCCTGGACGGTCTGCCCCTGACCGGGCTGAAAAACCAGACTGTCATTAGTAAAGAAACCGTGGATGGCAGGAAAACCGGCATTGTAAAAGGATCAGGAGAATATACGTTTGAATACACTGAATAGAACCGGGAGAGTTTGCTGCTCTCCATACGGTCATTTTCCGGACAAATAGTATTTAAGGCCGGGAGAATATCTGACCATACTCAATCTTTTGGGTATGATCCTTTAATTTTCAGGCATAGGCATGGCCATTATTACCATGGATGGAGGCGGCATGGCGGTGTTGATAATTTGAATCCCCTGTTAATATTTATAACTCTCAGGTGGTACAACGTATTGTCAGATTATATACTTTCGCATCATTAAAAATTAAAATAAGTACAGTAATAATTTAAAAGACATTATCTATTAAAACAACAGGATGAATTATTTCATCTCCAGCCATGAATGCTAACAAGAATGAGGCTACGGCACTCCGCGGAGAGAGCCGCCTCGTGGGTTGTTCTTCAGATGAAGAGCCTGGCGCGAAAACCATGATTTTTTCGCAAAACGAGATCCCAACTCAGTTAGTTAGCAACAGAAGCACGGACTTCAGAAAACGCTTCTTTCCCCTAACAACTATCGATTCCTGGAACGATTGGAAATGGCAACTCAGAAATTCAATCACCACAATTGATGAGCTGAAGAAGATCATGAAACTGTCTGAAAAGGAAATAATGGCCATTAATAATCTTAAAGGCCGTCTTCCGTTGAGGGTTACGCCGTTTTTTGCCTCCCTGATTTATAATACAGGTTTTTCCAACCCGCTCCGCCGGAATGTCATTCCGGTTGTTGAGGAGTTGCTTCATACCGCTTCCGAGCAACCGGATCCCCTTCATGAAAAATCCTTCTCACCTGTAAAGGGTATTGTACATCGCTATCCTGACAGAGTGCTCTTCACGGTAACCCAGGTCTGTTCAAATTATTGCAGATACTGTACCCGTTCACATTCAGTTGGCAGGCTTGACAGACTGGGGAAACAGGATTTCGAGAAAGCCTTCAGCTACATTGCGGCTCACAGAGAAGTAAGGGACGTTCTTGTAAGTGGCGGGGACCCTCTCACCCTTACCGACGAAGCCCTGGATTACATCCTTTTCAATATAAGACAGATTGAACATGTCGAAATAATACGTATTGGAACCAGAGTACCTGTTGTTCTGCCACAGAGAATAACAGACAAGCTGCTTTCAGTTCTCAGAAAATATCACCCGCTCTTTATAAGCCTTCATTTTTCTCATCCGGCAGAAATAACACCGGAATGTGTTAAAGCATGTACCATGCTGGCTGATAGCGGATTCCCTCTTGGCAGTCAGACGGTCCTTCTGAAAGGAATAAATGACAATATCACCGTTATGAAGGAACTTATGCATAAGCTGTTGAAAATAAGGGTGAGGCCATATTATCTGTATCAATGTGATCTTATACCCGGCTCAGGCCATTTCAGGACAACTGTCAAAAAGGGCATTGAGATAATAAAAGGCCTGAGGGGTTTTACAAGCGGATATGCTGTTCCAACGTTTGTTGTGGATGCACCCGGAGGAGGCGGCAAAATCCCTCTCCTTCCCGATTATGTGCTTGAACATAACAGTGAAAAGATAGTGCTTCGCAATTATAAGGGTGTTTTGTGCGAATATCCTGAAAAATAATATTCAATGAAAATAGGATTGACGTATGACCTGCGGTCGTGGTATCTCGACCGCGGGTATTCTATGGAAGATACTGCAGAATTTGACAGGCAGGAAACTGTTGATGCAATTGCCACAGCATTGCACAGAATGGGATATGAAACAGAACCGGTGGGTAATTGTTTTCAGCTGATTGATGCACTCTCTTCGGGCAAACGATGGGATCTGGTTTTCAACATAGCCGAAGGACTTTATGGCGATGGCAGAGAATCAGTTATACCTGCCATTCTTGATCAATACCGCATTCCCTATGTATTCAGCGGACCGGTGACCATGGGGATTTCCCTGAATAAATATCTTACAAGATTAATTGTTGAACCGGCAGGAATCCCTGTAAGTCCGGGGATGCTTATTACTTCCCCGGAAGATATAAAAAACCTCAGACTGGAGTATCCTCTCTTTATAAAACCTGTATCGGAAGGTACCGGAAAAGGCATTACTGAAAAAAATCTTTTAAATTCGCCGCAGGAATTGAAAGAGATGGCAGGATATCTTATTGGCAGATTCGGACAACCTGCACTTGTTGAAGAATATCTCCCGGGGAGAGAGTTCACTGTCGGTGTTGTTGATTCGGGCAACGATGCCATGGTGATCGGCGGTATGGAAATCGAGTGCTCCGGCAATAATCCTTATTCAGTGGAATTCAAGGAAAATTACAGGGAGTACTGTAAATATGTTCCCATATCTGAAGAATTCAGTGATGAATGCAGTAAAATTGCCTTAGGTGCATGGAAGGCGATCAGGGGTGTTGATGCAGGAAGAATTGATCTGAAGACAGACAGGAAAGGAAAAATATGCTTTATGGAAGTCAATCTGCTTGCAGGTCTTCATCCGGTTCATTCTGATCTGCCTATTTTGTCAGGAATGCGGGGAATTGACTTTCAGACTTTAATTGAGATGATTGTAAAATCATCGCTTAAACGCCATAATCTTGTGTAATGAGTAAAAAGAAATGCTGTATCCTTTACAACCAGCCGCTTGAAAATGCATCAGCAGATGAGCTTGATGTTCTTGATCAGGTGGAATTTGTTGAGGAAAACCTTAATGAGATAGGGATTGAGACATTCAGGAAGGGCATTACCGTTGATTTCATGAAAGAAATTTCCGAACTGGCAGACGGCAGGGCAGATTTTGTTTTCAATCTTGTGGAATCCATCATCGGCAAAGGGGAATTATGCTACTTCATACCCGCACTCCTGAACGCATATTCAATTCCCTATACGGGCAATCCCGTGGAGGCGATTTTCGTTACAACCAGTAAAGCTTTTACAGCGAAATCGCTGAAACAGGCAGGAATAAATAATCCGGGAGGATGTCCTCCTTCCCAGTCCGGACAGCTCATTCCGGGCAACATCTATATAATTAAACCGGTTTGGGAAGACGGCTCCCTGGGCATAACAAGTGATTCGGTTTTCACCTACACGCCGGAAATGGTCAAAAACCTTCAGAAATATGACGATACCCACTGGCTTATACAGGATTATATTGAGGGAAGGGAATTTAACATCAGTATTATTTCCGGTGAAACAGGGCCGGAAGTCATGCCTGCAGCAGAAATGATTTTTCATGATTCATGGGACGATAAGCCAAAAATTCTTGATTTCAAGGCAAAATGGGAAGAGGGTTCCTTTGAATTTCAAAATACGGTGAGAGACTTTCCGGGGAATAAACTGGATCCGGCTCTTGAAAAACAAATCTGTGATATTGCTCTTAAGTGCTGGAAAATATTTGGCCTCAAAGGATATGCAAGAATAGATATGCGTGTTGATAAAAACAATATTCCCTATGTGATTGAAGTCAATGCAAATCCATGCCTGTCACCCGACAGTGGTCTGGTAGCTGCCGTCAGGGTTGCAGGACTGCAGTTTTCAGAAATTATCCGCCGCATCATCAGCGATTTGAATAACTGAATCTGATATGGAAATATCTGAAGGGATCAGCAGAGAAGACATAATATACCTGGAAAAGATCCTTGTATCCACCGGATATTTCTACGATTTCGAAATCCGTACCGCACTGGAAATAGCTGAAGATACTGTTTCGGAAGGAACGGAGGAAAGCGGCTATTTCTGGATTAAAATTATTGAAGGGGATGAAATAATTGCATTTGCCTGTTACGGGAAAAATGAATTCTCACTTCATTCATGGGAACTTTACTGGATCGCCGTCCATCAGGATTTCAGAAACTGTAAACTGGGCAAAGCCCTGTTGCATGAAACAGAGGAAAAAGTCAGGCAAAAAGGAGGGAAAATTCTCTGGATCGAAACATCCGGGCGTCCCCTGTATAAACCCACTGAAGAATTTTATAAAGGAAACGGTTATAAACTACAAGCCAGTCTGAAGGATTTTTACGGTCCCGGTGACCCAAAGCAAATCTATGCCAGAACACTATGACAATATGCAGGACGGGCCCGGCCAAATCAATCTAGCCTGCAGGCCCGGTGAAGCCATGAAGGCAGACTTCCGATAAATTTGAACAGGTTCCCGATAAACCGGAACAGAGAATACGAACCACTTAACTTACAATAACATAATAATATTTTCGAATGTAATATAAATATGAATGAGTCCAGTTTAAAAACACATTAATTTTAAGTTTGTATTATTGGCATATTTA
>CAZFVQ010000026.1:0-50762 GCA_964522415.1 uncultured Rikenellaceae bacterium
ACAAAAAAAAATTCCCGATTTTACACAAAATAGGGACTTTATGGACAGACACTAAATAGGATAGAACCGGACAATGTAGTGTAACACTTTAAATTCTACTACATTTCGCACCATATTGAATCATTCCATTCCACGTCAGAAATCAGAGTACAGATATGAATGTTCGTCATTGCTGCAAGCAGGCCCAGATCAACCAGAAACAGCTTAAATACAGATAAATCCTGATATGCGATCAGAGGCATTTTTGATTTTGAAATCCGGTGGCTTTTCAAGAACCAACAAACTCAAAAGTTTAACGAACTATTATATGAAAACACTAACATTAAAATTAGAGGATAATATTTTCCAGGAGACGGAGGATGTATTTAGCAAGGTTAAGAAATCCAGGAATCGATACATTCGGAAATTTTGCTCAAGTTGGGTTAAAAATGCGTTGAATCAAAAGAAAATATATCTTTGAGAACAGATTGTCTAAAGATGATATTGCAACAGTTAATTCATTAAAAACCACATGAGATGAAAAATATCCGTTATGCTGCACTGCCTGTACTGATTGTAATGCTGGCTGCTTCCTGTGCACCTGTTTACAGATGCGGGGAGCCCAGACCTGCAAAAACCCCTCTTACCTGGAGTAAAAATCTGAGGAATGTGGTACGGGAAAGGGATATAGTATGTTCTGAACTGGAACTGAGAGAGGCAGAAAATGCCGGACTGAAAAGCGATCTGACTGAAATGACAAAAATGCATAACGAAGTCAGGAACCAGTATAACGATCAACTGGCAGTTAACAGGGAACTGGAGGAAAAATACAATACTCTTATCGACAACAGTCTGTCCCGGACCGAACAGCTTAACCAGGCCCTGATGGCAAAATCGGATGAGCTCGACAGGAAGGAAAAGCAACTTTCCGAAAGGGAAGAAACACTGAAGGAGATGCAGAAAATAATTGCCAGGCAGGATTCAATCACAAAACGGCTTAACAGTATTCTGCACAATGCCCTGCTCGGGTTTAATCCCGATGAACTGTCGCTGGAAATAAAGAACGGCAAAGTTTATGTTTCAATGTCAGACAAGCTGTTGTTCAGTTCCGGCAGCGCCACGGTTGAATCAAAGGGACGCGAGGCCCTGAAAGTTCTGGGTGATGTTCTGGACAAGAACACGGATATCGATATACTGGTTGAAGGACATACGGATAATGTACCTATCAAGACAGCAGTGTACAAGGATAACTGGGACCTGAGTGTTGCAAGGGCAACATCCATTGTCAGAATATTATCGGCAGACTATAATATAGCCCCGACACGTCTGACGGCTTCGGGCAGGGGTGAATTTTTTCCGAAGGCAGATAATGCCACAGCTGAAGGCAGGGCCAGGAACAGGCGTACCGAAATAGTTCTTTCTCCCAAACTTGAAGAGATCATGCAGCTGCTGACAAACTAAAATTTTTCTCTGTCGTTTCCATTTTATAAAAATATAATTATCTTTGCCCCGCTAAAACAGAACCGCAGAAGAAAATGGCATATCACAAATCAGCGAAAAAAAGGATAAGGCAGACAGAAACCAGGAATGCCAGAAACAGGTATTATGCAAAAACAATGCGTAATGCACTGAAAACCATACGTACTTCCACAGACAAAACCGAGGCTGCGGAGTTGCTTCCAAAAATGAATTCCATGCTCGACAAGCTGGCCAAAAAGAATGTCATTCACCACAGCAAAGCAGCAAACCTCAAATCTTCTGTCGCAAAACATGTAAACAGCCTGAAATAAAATCAGACAAATATTTTCCGGGCCGTCAATATTGACGGCCTTTTTTATTTCCGCCGCAATTTCCTATCTTGCATAAGGAATAAAAATTATCGCTGTATGTCGCTAAAAATTACTGACTGGGCTGCCGAGGACAGACCCAGGGAAAAGCTTATTCACAAAGGTACTTCCAGTTTAAGCAATGCCGAATTATTGGGTATTCTGATAAGCTCGGGCACAAGGGACAAATCTGCTGTCGATCTGGGCAGGGAACTTCTCAGCATGGCAAAAAACAATCTGAACAATCTGGGGAAACTAACAATTTCAGATCTTACAAAGCTTAATGGTATCGGTCCTGCAAGAGCTGTAACCATTGCTGCCGCACTTGAACTGGGAAGAAGAAGAAAACTGGCGGAGGCAGAGAGCTCTGTCCGGATAAAATCTTCAAAGGATGTGGCGGATATCTTCCAGCCGATCCTGTCTGATCTTGCCCACGAGGAATTCTGGATACTGTACCTTAACAGATCAAACAAGGTGATCAGCAGAATGAAACTCAGCCAGGGAGGAATCAGCGGAACAGTCATTGACGTAAGGCTGATACTGAAAAAAGCCGTTGAATGCCTGGCTTCGGGAATAATACTGTGCCATAACCATCCGTCAGGAAACCTGAATCCCAGCGAAGCAGATACAAAAATCACCAAAAAAATCAGGGAAGCAGGAACTTATCTGGATGTCCAGCTCCTGGACCACCTGATAATTTCGGAAAAAGATTACTACAGTTTTGCTGATAACGGATTGCTGTAATGCGAAAAAGGAATTACTGCCCGGAATCACCGGCGGCACCGGATAAAGTCTGACGCTTACAAATTATTTTTGCCGTATTCTGTTACTTTACCGTCGTCCCGGCATCCTTTCAGTAATTCGGTAATACTTTCTCCCAGTACGGGATGAATTGTGTCTGCGGCTATTCCGGAAAGAGGAACCAGGACAAACTTTCGTTCATGCAGGCGCGGATGGGGAATAATCAGGACAGCCGTTTCAATTATCCTGCTGCCGAAAAGCAAAATGTCGATATCTATTATCCTGGATTTGTACCCTTTGCCCTCCCGCAGCCGTCCCATCATTGATTCAACCATGAGGACCCTTCCCAGCAAACCGGAAGGACTCAGATCCGTTTCAACCTTTACTGCCATGTTCAGGAAACTGATTTCGCTCGTAAAACCCCAGGGTTCCGTTTCATAAACGGATGATTCCGCAATAACCCTTCCTATATGTTCTCCGATAAGCAAAACAGCTTTCCGGAGATTTTCCTCCCTCTCTCCCAGATTTGTTCCCAGACCGAGAAAAACTGTTTCCATACCTCTCTGTATATTATTCAAATTTATTAAATCCTGTGATAACTTTATATAATTTTCAGGTTTTTCATATATTTGGTTCTCTTTATTTTAAACTCTTCCTGCAATGAAAAACTTTCTTGTTTACGTACTGGCAACAATTACAGGTATTATAATTGCATCATTATTGTTTTTCCTGGTCATGACGGCCAGTCTGAGCATTATAATTGCCTCCGGAAACAAAAGTGTATCCCTGGGCGATAATTCGGTACTGGTACTCAAGGCCGGCGTTCCCGTTCCCGACAGAACAGATCCCAATCCCTTTGCGGGCCTGGATATCCTTAACATGACAATTACCCAGACTCCGGGTCTTAATGATATTCTCAGGAACATTGAAAAGGCCGCAAAGGATAAGAAAATAAAAGGGATTCTCATCGAAAACGGGCTACTGGCTTCAGGGTGGGCCACAACGGAAGAGATCCGGAATGCACTCCTGAAATTCAGGGAAACAAGCAATAAATTTGTAATCGCCTATTCCGATTACCTGTTGCCTCAGGCTGGTTATTATCTCTCGACTGCCGCAGACAAAATCTATGTTAACCCGGTATCAACCCTCGATTTCAAAGGACTGAGCGGGGAAATAATGTTTTACAGGAATGCTCTTGAAAAGCTTGGCGTTGAAGTGCAGGTAACCCGTCACGGAAAGTTCAAGGGAGCAGTTGAACCGTATATACTGGACAGGCTCAGCAATGAAAACAGGGAACAGATAAAAGATTATGTCGGCTCCATCTGGAATCATGTGGCAGCCATGATAGCGGAATCGCGGGGTATGACAGCCGGAAAGGTCAACTCCCTTGCCGATAAACTCACGGGATACAATGCAGATGACGCTGTTGAAAGCGGACTGGTTGACGGACTGATATACCGCGACCAGCTTATCGACACGCTGAAAATACTGTCAGGACTCGGTACGGATGACAAGATAGCCATGGTTCCCATGCACAGGTATACCAAAGTTCCGGATCCTGAAAAGGTACTGACAACAAAGACAAGGATTGCAGTAATCTATGCATCGGGAAACATCACCATGGGAAAGGGAAATGAAGGAAATATTGGCGCAGACCGCTATGCAGAGCTCATCAGGAAGGAAAGAAAGGACAGCACGGTAAAAGCTATTGTCCTTAGAGTAAATTCCCCCGGAGGAAATGCAACAGCATCGGATATTATCTGGAGAGAACTTGATCTTGCAGCCGGAACAAAGCCGGTGGTAATCTCAATGGGTAACTATGCGGCTTCCGGAGGATATTATATTTCCGCACCGGGAACGAGGATATATGCCGGTCCGACCACTATTTCAGGATCAATAGGCGTTTTCGGACTGCTTCCGAATACAGGAAAACTGATGGAACAGAAGCTGGGTATAAATACCGAAACGGTGAACACAAATGAGAATTCAGATTTTCCGTCGGTTTTCAGACCCATGACCTCTTATGAGAAACAGGTAATGCAGGCAGCCATTGAAAAAACATACAGCGATTTCGTCGGCAAGGTGGCAGACGGAAGAAAGATGAGTCCCGAATCAGTCGACAATATTGCTCAGGGACGCGTATGGAGCGGAACAGGTGCTCTGAGACTGGGTCTTGTTGACAGTACGGGAGGACTGACTGATGCCATAAAGGGAGCAGCTGCACTGGCAGGAATTGAAAAATATTCCATAAGGGAACTGCCGGTTGCCGAAGATCCTTATATGAAAATCATAAGTCAGTTTGGTGCAGGGATCAGGTCCGGCTTCCTGAAAAAGGAACTCGGGGAATCAGTCAGGTTCTACAGGGAGCTGAAAGAGATAACGGAGCTTTCAGGAATTCAGGCACGTCTGCCATATCTTATCGAGATCAACTGATTCATGGGAAACAGACGGAGCATATTCCTGTATCCCTTTTCCGTCATCTGGGGAATAATAAGCGGCTTCAGGAATTTTCTGTATGACAAAAAGATCCTGGACTCCCGCAAATTCGACCTCCCGGTAATATGCACCGGAAACATTACAGTGGGCGGTACAGGCAAAACCCCGCATGCCGGATACCTGGCCGGACTCCTCGGAACTAAATATAATGTGGCTGTACTGAGCCGGGGATACAAAAGAAAAACAAAGGGCTTCCGGCTTGCCGGTCCGGCTTCGGAAACGGCTGACATCGGGGATGAACCCCTCCTTATCAGCAGAAAATATCCCGGTATAACGGTTGCCGTCGACAGCGACCGGCGATCAGGTATAACAAGAATCCTTGAAGAAAGACCCGGAACCGATGTCATTATCCTCGACGACGGATTCCAGCACAGAAGAATAACGCCGGGATTATCAATACTTCTTTCGGATTATGACAGGCCGATGTACCGTGATTATCTTCTCCCCTTCGGAAATCTGAGGGAAAGCCTTAAAAACATAAAGCGGGCCGATATCATAATCATCACCAAAACACCTGCAGACATCACCGCGGAGGATCAGAAAAGCACAATGACAAATCTTGGACTGACCCCGGATACAAAGCTGTTTTTCTCAAGCCTGGTCTACGGGGATCCCGTCCCGGTATTCAACGGGAATATTCATCCTGACCCCTCTTTCAGTGATCCGGGAAACGGTATCCTTCTGGTGACAGGAATAGGAAATCCCGCCCCTCTGTATGATCATCTTCGGAAATCGTATAAAAAAGTGATGCATCTGCGCTTCGGCGATCATCATTATTTCAGTCCGGGGGATATTGCGAAAATTCAGAACACTATGAATGACCGGAAAAGGGAACTGAAATATATAATCACCACTGAAAAGGATGCGGTCAGGCTGAGGGAACTGGATTGCATCCGGGAACCTTTATTATCATCGTTGTACTATATTCCCGTGGAAATAGATTTTTTAAATAACAGAAAAGAAGAATTCAATAAGCTTATAACAGATTATGTTGGAGAAAATTTACGAAACAACTGAATTCCTCAGAGAAAGAGGATTTGTCAATCCTGATGCGGGCATAATACTCGGTACCGGACTGGGAGGACTGACAGCAAAAATGGAAAACTGTATCGAAATGGATTACAGGGATATTCCCAATTTCCCCGTGTCAACTGTCGACGGACATGAGGGCAGACTTATTTACGGCGATTTCGGGAACAGGAAAGTAGTGGCAATGAAAGGCAGGTTCCACTACTATGAAGGCCATGACCCGGAAAAAGTGTCATTCCCGGTAAGGGTACTGAAGTATCTTGGCATCAAATGTCTTTTCCTTTCCAATGCCTCAGGCGGACTGAATCCCGCATTCGAAATAGGCGACATCATGATAGTCACCGACCATATCAACCTGCTGCCCAATCCCCTCATCGGACCCAATGATGACCGTATCGGAGTCCGTTTCCCCGACATGGGGGAAGCCTATGATGAGTATCTGATCAGGAAGGCAGTGCAGATAGCGGAAACACACGGAATCAAAGTCCGTAAGGGCATCTATCTCTCAACCACCGGACCCACATTCGAGACACCGGCAGAATACAGGTTTTTCCGGACAGCCGGCGCGGATGCAGTCGGAATGTCAACAACCACTGAGGTCATAGTAGCCCGCCACATGAATCTTCCCTGCTTTGCTGTAAGCATAATCACCGATCTCGGTGTTGAAGGAAAAATTGAATACAACACTCACGAGGCAGTACTTAAGGAAGCTGCAAAAGCTGAGGACAGGATGACAACAATAATGACCGACCTGATCTCGTCACTGTAAAAATCCGGATATTAATAATACGCCGCAATGGCTTACGGGGCAGCACTTTATCTGATGCCGGGATAGGAAATTTTGATATACACTGACTTGCCGTACAGTGCTTAATGCCTGAATAATCTTAGTAAAGTTTATTCTCCAGCATATACTCCGCAATCTGTATCGTATTGGTTGCCGCACCTTTCCGGATATTATCGGAAACAACCCACAGGTTGAGACATTTTTCCCTCGACAGATCCCTTCGTATCCTTCCGACAAACACTTCATCACGGTTATGTGCCATAATGGGCATCGGGTATTCATTACGGGAAGGATCATCATGTATGACATTCCCGGGAAATCCTGAAATAAGGGCTTTTACCTCATCAATATCAAATTCCTTTTCAAATTCAACATTGACGGCTTCCGAATGCCCACCCACAACGGGAATTCTCACTGCCGTCGCAGTCACCATGATTGACTGGTCTTCAAGGATTTTCCGTGTTTCATCAATCAGTTTCTGTTCCTCACTGGTATATCCGTCCTCCTGGAAGGCACCTCCGTGAGGAAAGCAATTGAGATCAATGGGATGAGGATATATCATTTTCCCGCTGATACCCTTTCTTTCATTTTCCATCTGCCTGACTGCCTCAACACCGGTCCCGGTCACCGACTGGTAGGTTGCAACAACAATCCGCCTTATCCTGTATTTCCTGTGAAGCGGAGCCAGTGCCATAACCATCTGTATGGTCGAACAGTTCGGATTTGCTATTATCCTGTCACCCTTGCGGATCACATGACTGTTTATTTCAGGAACCACCAGGGGAATTTCCTTATCCATTCTCCATGCTGAAGAATTGTCTATCACCACTGTTCCATTTGCTGCAAACACAGGAGCCCATTCCTTCGATACGGATGCTCCTGCCGAAAATATTGCAAATTCAGGTTTTGCTTCAACAGCATCCGCGACACTTACTATTTTTACCGCTTTGCCCCTGAAAGTGATTTCTTTTCCTGCTGAACGCTCCGATGCGGCAGGAATAATCTCAGTAAGAGGAAACTGCCTCTCTTCCAGAATATTCATCATCGTCCGGCCAACCATGCCGGTTGCTCCCACAACTGCAACTTTCATCTCTCTGTAATTTAATGTTAATAGTCAGATATCTTGTCCCGGTTTACCGGAGACCTTCCCGGGCTTACCGGGAGCCTGCTCCCATGAATATAAAGTCATACCTGTGTTTGTAACTTATTTTCATGGTCGTTTCTATTTCCCGATTGAAATTTGTAAAATTATTTATAAATTTAATAAGCAAAAAACGGTCAAAAATAAGGTTTTTTTTCAATTCGTCACGCTGCATGAAAAAAGTTATTTTGACGGCTTGCTGTGTGCTGTTTATGGCACAGGGCCGTACTGTCTCCTGCGCCGTACCCGGATACTGTCAGGTTTTATCCCCTGCCATGCCCGGTGATGTGGTGATTACGGAAATAATGGCTGATCCCGTATCCTCTCCGGGCCTTCCCGGTGAAGAATATCTCGAAATCCTCAACCGGAGTCGGAACACAGTGGATCTGACAAACTGGAGACTGTCTTCCGCCACCCAGCATTCAATTTTCCCGGGAATAAAGATTGAACCCGGGGAATATCTTATTCTGTGTGCAATTGCCGATACCGGACTATTCAGTGTATATGGGAGGGTTGTCGGACTGAAGCCTTTTCCGGCACTGACAAACAAGGGAAGACTGGTTCTTCTCTCCGACGACCGGGGAAACCTGATCAATGGTGTCGATTATTCCTCAAACTGGTATGGTAATACTCTGAAAAGCAAGGGAGGATGGTCACTTGAAATTATTGATCCCGATTTTCCCTTTTTCGGCGAAGGCAACTGGGAGGCATCATCCGACAGGAAGGGAGGCACTCCGGGAAAAATAAATTCTGCTCACCGGTCAAATCCGGATCGGTCTTTTTTGGGTATCACCAATGTTTTTCCCGCAGGCAACATGAAAATCATTATTGAATTCAGTGAAGCACTGATTGATTTCGGGGAAAAAAGCAGAGATATTCTTCTCGGTGAATCCGGCATTACCGGCTGGGAACTTTCCGATCCGCTGTACCGTTGCTTTACCCTGACCCCGGAGCTTCCCCTGGAAAAGGGCAGAATTTATACATTGAGCCTTCCTGCGGAAATATCAGATTTTGCAGGAAACTATCCCCTGGTGTACGACTTCCGTTTCGGAATCCCTGAGTCCGCACAGATGACGGATCTTGTCTTCAATGAACTTCTTTTCAACCCCTTTCCGGATAATCCCGATTATATAGAGTTCGTCAACATCTCGGGAAAAATACTTGATGCTTCGGAATTCATGGTTTCATCAGTAAAGGAAGAAAGCGGCGCGTTATCGGATCCGCTCAGCATTTCTCCCCAGCCGCGATGCATTATTCCCGAAACATTTTATACCATAACAACCGACAGGCTGAAGGTGATAACGGCTTTCCCCTTTTCGGTTCCGGAAAATATCCACGAAGTACCCTCACTTCCCTCAATGCCCGATGCAAAGGGGCATCTGCTTCTGATGAACAGGCAGCTGGACAGGATTGATGAAGTGATATACAGCGAAAAGATGCATTATTCCCTTTTATCGGGGAGAGAAGGTATTTCCCTCGAAAAGATAAGGCCGGAACTCCCTTCTGATGAAAGGATGAACTGGCATTCGGCTTCCGAAAGCTCGGGATGGGGTACACCGGGAAACAGGAATTCCGTTTTCACAGAGGAGGATGATAAAAATGAAACGGTTGTTCTATCCTCGCGGAAGATATCACCGGACAATGACGGATACGAAGATGTACTGGTAATAGGAATAAATTCAGATGATCCGGGAACCATTGTTTCCGTACTGATATTTGATGAAACCGGCACTTTTGTCAGAAAACTGGCAGAAAACTACATGGCAGGCAACAATGCTTCAATAGTATGGGACGGCTGCAGAAATGACGGAAGACCGGTCAGGCCGGGCATATATATCCTGCTTATCGAGATGTACAATGCCGGCGGCAGGGTAAGCAAATGGAAAAAGGTATGCGCCGTTATTTAGTTTTCCATGAATTTAACCGCATACTTAAGTGTGGTGTCAATATGTTCCCAGATCGGATAGAAACCCTTGTTGTCAAGAATATTGCGTGCGATATAAGCCTTTATCTGAGTGTGTATCACCCTCCCGGAAATCCTCAGGCCTTCCGGATCAGGTTTTATAACGGTGCTTACGGAATTTCTGCCATCACCGTCTGAACTGTCCCCGTTTTCCCCGTTAGCACCATCGGCTGCAGTGGGCTGTGCAGTTCTTAAGTTTCCGGATGCCATGAACCTGGTGAACTGCTGAAGCAGACCCTGCCTGTCGAGATATTTTTCCAGCTCTCCTGCTTCAGTATATTTTTCCAGTGCATTCCTGTTGTTCTCAGTATATTTTAATGCAAACTGGTAGATAAATGGCCTTACCATAAGAAAATATGATGAAATTTCGGAAGTGTCAACCGGTACAAACTTATCAGGCATAATCCCTCCTCCTCCATAGACCGTTTTTCCCGCGGCTGTGGTAAAGCGTAGGGATTCGGAAAAATGAATACTGTCAGAAATTTCGAATTCCCCGCGGTTGTAACGCGAGCTGAGATCATTGTAATAATCTGTAAAACCTTCACTGTACGGTTTTTGTATTGACCGGCCCGTCGGAGTGTAATACCTGGCTATTGTAAGTCTCATGCCCGATCCGTCGGCAAAGGGTATCGGTTCCTGTACCAGACCCTTCCCGAATGACCTTCTTCCGATAATC
This sequence comes from uncultured Rikenellaceae bacterium, assembly GCA_964522415.1. GTDB lineage: Bacteria > Bacteroidota > Bacteroidia > Bacteroidales > VadinHA17 > LD21. Next base: position 10,639 of record CAZFVQ010000026.1, read on the forward strand.
GTTCCGCGGTCATTATCCTGAACAGCTCCTGCCAGGATCTCGCTGGCTGATGCACTCCATTCATCAATCAGAATAACCAGATCGCCGCTTTCGAACTCTCCCTTGCCCGTGGCCCTGGCTTCATTTCTCGGCTGATTCCTTCCCATTGTGTAAACAATCAGCTGACCTTCCTTCAGGAACTGGTTGGCTATCTGAACGGCATCTTCCATAATCCCCCCGGCATTTCCGCGCAGATCCACGATGAGCTTGGTCATCCCCTTCTCTTTCAACTCTTTCAGTCCCTTCATAAATTCATCGAAAGTGGTGATCGCAAAATTGTTTATCTTGATATATCCCGTGTTGTCATTGACCATGTAGGCAACATCCACACTGTATATCGGAATCTTGTCGCGTATAATATTGAATGTGAGAAGCTCGTTGTAGCCTTTCCGGAGCAGGCTCACCCTGACTGTGGTCCCTTTCGGTCCTTTCAGCATTCCCATCACATCCTCATCGCTTATCCCCCTTCCTGCCACCAGGGAATCATTAACATAAAGAATCTTATCCCCGGCAAGCAGTCCGAGCTTTGCTGACGGCCCTCCGGGTATGGTACTGATAACTATAATCGTATCAGTAAGCATGTTAAAGGATATCCCGATTCCTTCAAAATTACCCTGAAGGGATTCATTTGCCCGGACAAGATCTTTTGCGGGTATATATACGGAATGCGGATCAAGTTTTTTCAGAATTGCCGGAATGGCTGCCTCAACAAGATTGTCACGGTTAACAGAATCCACATAATTCCTTTCAATAATATTCAGTATGGTGCCCAGTTTGTCATTTCTCGGCCGGATACCGGGCAGCTGGGCAGAAGAATCACTTTTCCGGGGAAGAATAATTCCGACAAGAATACCCAGCACCACTGCTATCGCCACTATCAGCGGCAGAAAAATGTTCCACCTGTTGCTATTGTTGTTCATAAATATCGTTTTCAGGATCAATATAAACCAAATCAATTCCTGCCCGCTCCAGAAGATCCAGCCCGTCAGTAATCCTGTATTTGTTGCAGTATACAACCCTTCTGATACCCGACTGGATAATCAGTTTTGCACACTCAATACATGGAGCAGTTGTTACATACAGTGTTGAATCTTCACTGGAATTGTTCGATTTTGCCACTTTTGTAATGGCATTTGCTTCTGCATGGAGAACATATGCTTTAGTTACATTGTTTTCATCTTCACACACATTCTCAAAGCCCGCAGGGGTTCCATTGTAGCCGTCCGATATGATCATTCTGCCCTTAACTATCAGGGCTCCCACTTTCCGCCTCTCGCAATAGGAGTTCTGAGCCCAGATAAGGGCCATTTCAAGGTAACGCTTATCGAAAACCGGCTGTTTATCACCATAAGGTCGGATGGAATCGTTATTTGCCATATTGTCATGCCCTGCTATCAGAATTCAGCAAAATTAATCATTAAAATACGTTTATTTAGTATGTTATTAAAAATTTTAACTTTAATATCAACATCATTTTACGCCGCCCTTACTATTTTTGTTTCATGAAGACATTTGCAGATAAAATCATCACCTTTTACACTGAAATTGATTTCAGGGGAACTCTTCCCGCCGGAATCTCAGTTATGAATCCTTTCAGAGACAATCCGGATGTAATTAATACAGTAACTCTGTTTTACAGGAAATATTACAGCGATAACAATAAACGGCATATGATAATCGGTATCAATCCGGGAAGGCTGGGTGCAGGAGCAACAGGGATACCCTTCACCGATACCATACGGCTGGAACAGATATGCGGCCTGTCCGTTCCGGGAATTAAAACATACGAGACATCATCGGTTTTCATATACGACATGATTGACCGCTACGGAGGAGCTGAAGCGTTTTACGGGGACCATTACATAAGTGCCGTCAGTCCGCTGGGATTTACCATTACCGGCCGTAACGGCAGGGAGGTAAACTATAATTACTATGACAGCAGGGAACTCACTGCCCTGTTAATGGATTTCATACTTGATTCCCTGAGGATACAGCTTGAATCCGGCATTTACAGGGATACATGTTTTTGTCTTGGAAGCGGCAAAAATTACAGGTTTGTGTCAGAACTCAACGACAAACACCGCTTCTTTGATAAGATAGTCCCCCTTGAGCATCCCAGGTACATCATGCAATACCGTCTCAAAAAGAAACAGTATTATATAGACATGTATGTAGAGAAATTAAAGACCGGTCTTTTTTAGTTACACGGGTTTACAGTCATGTCCCAACAGCCCGGTCCTGAATTTTGGTTTTCCCTGATGACCCGGATGGATTGTTTACGCCGGAAGCGAATCCGGATATATTTTAAAAAACCATCAGATATCAGACCAGTATTCCGGTATTTCTTATAAATTGTGGTTTTTAAGTAACCTGCCATGAAATCATCACTCAGACTTACAGGCCTGTACCTCATTATTGCCTTCATTATTGCCTTTACTGTTGCCGCCGGCCCTGAAGGGTCTGCCTGCCCCTGCCCCGGGACCGGGACCGGGACACAGGACAGCCTGAAACAGGAAATCAGACAACCGGTTTACACCACTTCCCGTCTTGTGACGCCCAAACCGGTTATTGACGGCAAACTGGATGATGAATGCTGGAAATACGGGACCTGGGCCGGTGATTATCACCAATTCGTTCCCCATGAAGGTGCCAGCCCCACCTGGTCCACAGAGATGAACATCCAGTATGACGACCGCAATCTTTACATAGCTTTCCGGGCCTGGGACGGGGAACCGGAGAAAATAGTCAGGATGTCCGGAGGCCGTGATGAAACTGTGGGTGATATGGTGGGAGTAACCTTCGACAGTTACCGGGATTACCGTACAGGATTTGAATTTACCATAACAGCATGGGGACAGAAAGTCGATCTTGTCCTTTTCAATCCCATGGACTGGGATTTCAACTGGAATGCGGTCTGGAAGGGGAAAGTGGGAATGGAGGATTCAGCCTGGGTTGCTGAGCTTGAGATTCCCTTCAGCCAGCTCAGATACAGCAACAAGGATGAACAGGTATGGGGAATGCACACATGGAGATGGATATCACGTCTCCAGGAAGAAAGCAACTGGGAAATACAATCAAAAACGGGACCGGGAATGCTGTACAACTTCGGTGAACTGAGAGGCATAAAGGGCCTGAAAAGATCAAGGCGCCTCGAAATAATGCCGTTTGTCCTTGGCGAACTAAAAACAATGCAGGCAGAACCCGGCAATCCCTTTACCAAAAACGGCAGGATATGGGGAGGAAATGCCGGACTTGATGCGAAAATAGGTATCTCAAGCAATTTCACCATTGACCTTACGGTAAATCCTGATTTCGGACAGGTCGAATCCGATCCTTCAGTAATGAACCTAACAGCATTTGAGACTTTCTACGAAGAAAAACGCCCCTTCTTCCTCGAAGGCCTTACCATATTCAATTATGATTTCGATGATAAGAATCTTTTCTATTCAAGGCGCATAGGGCAATCCCCGTCACAGATCATCAGTTCTGACGGCAATTCATATGTCAGCATACCCGACAAGACCAAAATATTGAGTGCAGCCAAGTTCAGCGGCACCACATCAGATGGATTATCACTCGGACTGATACAGAGTATTACGGCAAGTGAATATGCCAGGATCAGCGACCGGCACGGGAATATTACCAAAAGCAGGATTGAACCTCTTACAAGCTATACTGTTGCCCGGGTGCAAAAGGGATACAATGCCGGAAATACAATTGCCGGCGGCATGTTTACTTCCACAAACCGTGATGTAAAGGGAGACTCCCCCGGGTTCCCTGCAAGGAACGCTTTCACCGGAGGCCTGGACCTCCGGCATCACTGGAAAGACAAAAAATATTTTCTTGAGGCAAAGCTCCTGGGAAGCCATGTAAGCGGAAACACAAGTGCTGTCAGGGAACTGCAGCATTCCCCGGCACGCTACTATCAGAGACCTGGAGCTGATTACATCATCTACGATACTGCGAGAACATCCCTCAGCGGCTTTGGCGGCAAGATCAAAACAGGAAAGGGATCAAAAGGCTTCTGGAAATACAGTACCGCCATAAGCTGGCTCACACCGGGACTTGAACTGAATGACATAGGTTATATGAACAAGTCGGATGAAATCCGTCATCAGGTTGAACTTGAATATTTTGTAAACAAGCCGGTATCAATATTCCATACCTGGAGCCTGAATCTTGAACAGTTCAATTCATGGAATTTCGGCGGTACTTACCTGGGATCAGGAGCACACCTGATTGCAAATGCCGAATTTACCAACAACTACAGCATATCTGCCAATTTTGTTTTTAATTCGAAAGCCGCAGATCCCTGGAAACTAAGGGGTGGTCCCGACATGATAATACCCGGCCGGCTGATGGCTTTCGGAAACGCCGGGACCGATCCGTCAAAAAGGTATATGCTTGAACTCGGGTATAACTATGAAGTGGCGGGTAACAGATCCGCCCGAAGCTTCCGGATCGGACCTGGAATATCCTTCCGCCCTCTGAATTTCTTAAAAATAGGAATGACAGTCGATTACAGCGGAAATCATGATGAGCTTCAATATATTGCCACAAAAAACATTGATGATCCTCCCGGGGGCAGGAGATATATACTTGGTACCATTGATCAGAAAACAACAGTTCTGACCTTCAGGGCTGATCTGAATCTGACACCTGAGTTTTCGATTCAGTACTACGGCAGCCCCTTTGTTTCAAGAGGAGCCTATTCTGAACTGAAGCGCATCAGAAATCCCAAAGCCGGGGAATACGGTAAGAGGTTTGAATTATACGATGACCCCGTTTTGAGCGACGGGAATTATTATTTATCTGACCACGACAGCGGTGTAAGAACAGAATACTCCCTTGCCGATCCGGATTTCAACTTTTACCAGTTCCGCTCAAACCTCGTTGCCAAATGGGAATACCGGCCCGGGTCGTGGATCTATCTTGTATGGTCGGCTGATAAAACAGGACAGGATAATTTATCGGGAACATCCCTGCCGGACTCATACAGAATGCTGAAGAATGTGTATCCGGAAAATATTTTCCTGATCAAGATCAACTATTGGTTTTCATTGTAATTCGTCATAAAAAAACATTTGTTAATCCATTCCCTGAAATTGTTAGCAAAAATTATCGGGGAATTTTGGTATAACAATGTATATTTTTCATTTTTACAACGTATAAGGCATAAGAATGGCTAAAAATGCAGAAATGCCTTATGAACAACAGCATGAGGATACTTATTTGTGAAGACAACAGGCTGGCGCTGAAAACTATTTCTGTTGTCCTTGAAAGGGAAGGTTTTACGTCTGAAACCGCCGAGAATGGCTCTGATGCCATTGTACTGATGCAGAACAACATATATGATATGGTGATTGTGGATATTCACCTTCCCTATCATAGTGGTCTGGAGCTGGTGCAATACCTGCGGTCGGACCTTAAGCTTCAGACTCCCGTCCTTATAGTAACCGCTTTCAGTGACCCCCAGATCCGGCGCCGGGCATCCGAACTGGGGATTGACGGATATATTATAAAACCATTCAGCCCTGCTGATCTGATCAGCACAATACGGACCATCTTAAAGAATTAATCTATGAACAGATTCTTCATTCTGTTTGCCACCATATTGATTTCAGCCGGAGCACTGGTCTGCAGGCCGGCTTACAGCCAGGAAGCAGACGATCCCGAAACTGAATACCTGAGGATCAGATCCCTTGCCTTCGGAGGCGATTATACCGCTGCCGCTGCCGCTGCCAGGAAACTTGTCAATGCCTCTCCTTCCTATGGTGATGCCCGTATACTTCTCGGAAGAATACTTGCATGGCAGAAAAAGTATGACGAAGCAGCTGCTGTAATAGATACTCTGCTGGCAACAGACCCCCATAATCCTGATGCACTTTCCGCACGGAGGGATATCTCCCTGTGGTCAAGGGAAAATTCCCCGGTAGCTACCGATATCAGGGCGGGTTACAGCTTTGACAGCTTTTCCGAACCATACAGGCGATTCTGGCAGGTGTTCAAGGCGGGAGCCGGTCACCGGTTTGACTGGGGACCAGCGGCAGCAGGCCTCAACATCGGTACAATTACCATGAACGACACACTGACGGCGGAACTGCAGTTTGAAGCCGAAGCCTGGCCCAAACTGTCAGACAGGAATTACGCATATCTGGCTTATGCCTTCAGTCCGGGAAAATATTTCCCGGGTCACAGGGCAGCAGCCGAAGTATGGCAGATACTCCCGAAAGGCTGGGCGCTTTCAGCAGGTATGAACTATTACCGCTTCGACAGGAATATATTTATTGCAGGATTATCGGCCGAAAAATATATCCCGGGATACTGGTTCTCCCTTAAGGGTTACCTGGCTTTCAGGAATGAGACTGCAAGACCTGCAGTATATCTCAATGCACGGAAGTATTTCAACGATACAGATTACCTGCAGCTAACTCTTGGAACAGGTGCCGCTCCCGACGAGCCTGTCGACATACAGACGGATATTGAGCGACTCAGTGCAAACAGCATCCGGCTGGCGTATTATGGATTCCTTACAAAAAAACTATCCATCCGTGTGGGAACAGGCTATTCACGTGAGGAATTCCGTGAGGGGAACTGGCGGAACAGGCTGGAAGGCCACATAAATCTTTTTTACGCGATAAAAATGAAATAATGAGATATATCCTTCTTTTCATATTGACAGTTATTTCAGCAAAAGGAACAATTGCCGCACAGTCAGCAGAAATTCCGTCCGACTCACTGCTGACTGCAGAAATTATTCCCGGAGGGATCACTGACGATTTTATGACAATTGCGGAAAGCAACATCCCCGAAAATGAAACTGCCTTTGTAAACAGTCAGCCCCTTGACTATATAATAAACGAAACAAATGTGAGGGGATTCATAACCTCACTAAAAGATAATTTCCCCGTTCAGCTCGGGGCTTTCAGAATAAGATTCAACGCTGAAGCCTTTTTCAATGAAGTTAAAAGGCATATTGACGGCAATGCCATCATGTTCAGGGAGGAGGGCTGGTACAAAATCCGGATCTCCGGAAATCCCGTGCCGGAGGATTCCGGGATGGAAACTAAAGATCTGACAGTCAGGAAAAATCCGGGAAATACTGCAGCTGAAAATATCTCAGATGACAAATCCCTGATCGCCGGTGCAGACTATTATGACAGTTCATATTCTGCAGAAATTGCTTCCGATACTTCGGAAGTATTATTATCCGCCCCGGCAGCAAAAGAGAACGATGAGGCATTCATGCTTAAATCGCCCGGCAATCTTCTGATAGGAAATAACAGTCCGTGGCTGAAAAGGATAACTTATTTCGGAAAATCTCTGGCACTGATCAATGCGCTGATAATTACAATATTATTCAGTATCACTTCCATGATACTGCTCCTGGTCTTTATTCTTTTTAACAGGAGGAGGATGGAAAAAAAACAGAAGCTCCACCAGTATCTCATGGAAAAATACCAGGAACTTATCATCAACTATCTTTTCGGCACTGCCGTCCCGGAAGATTTCCGCCCGATAGCTTCCGACACCTACCGCAGACAGGTCCTGATTGACCAGATGATTGACGTCAGCATCAACCTGAAAGGGGAAGAGGCCAAAATGCTGCTCGGACTATACAAGCATCTGGGACTGGACAGGGATTCTGAAAGGAGGGCACGCGACCGCCGCTGGCATAAAAAGATCAAGGGATTCCGTGAACTGGCATTCATGAATATTAAAAGTGCAAACGAAACCATGTTCAAGGCACTTAACTCATCGAATGAGATACTCAGGATGGAAGCCCAGATTGCCCTGGTACGGCTGGGTGATGACAAGCCCTTTGATTTTCTCAATAAGCTCGAAAGGCCTTTTTCACTCTGGGAACAGATCTCTCTGCATGAACTGATAGTTCAGCATAATCTGCCTCTTCCTGAATTCAGCCAGTGGCTCAACTCCCCAAATCCCACTGTTACAATGTTTGCGCTGCGCATGATAAGGGAATTCAGACAATCGGGGGCTGAAGAAGCAGTTCATAGCATACTGATGCATCCCGATCCTGAAATAAAGAAGCTGGCCATACAGGTGGCAGGTGACATGAACATGCGTTCCACACTGGAAACCATGAAACACATGTACAAATTCCAGGATTATGATGTATGCCTTGAAATAATCAAATCAATGGGAAAAATGCCCGACCTGTCATTGCTCGGATTCCTGAAACTGGTTCTTGACAAGGAAGATGATGTTCAGTTACAGATTGAAGCCACAAAAGCAATTGAAAATAATGGTGAAGAAGGCGTAAAGGCACTGGTTAAAATAATGAAATCGGAATACAAGAATTATAATATAATCGTCAGGCATGTGCTTGACAGAAGAATATACTAACTGGCTATGGGTTTTATTTTCGGACATGTAATATTCATACTTACCCTGATAATCTTCGGGTCGTATCTTATGCTGGGAATATTTTCCGCAATTGCACTGCGTAAGTATCTCAGGAAAAATAGTTACGTGAATTACAATTCACTCGTTCTGTCGCCTTTAAGTCCAAAAGTGTCAATAATCGCACCTGCATTCAACGAAAGCAAAACGATAATTGATAATGTAAGAACACTTCTCTCCCTCTATTACAACAATTTTGAGATAATACTTGTAAATGACGGATCAACAGATGATACATTTGAAAAGGTTGAAGAAGCTTTTGAACTCGAAAAAGTCAATTACTATTTCGATTACCGCCTTCCCTGCGAAAAGATAAGAGGTGTTTACAAATCCGCGAATCCCTCTTTCAACAGGCTTACTGTAATTGACAAGAATAACGGGGGAAAGGCAGATTCGCTGAACGCCGGAATAAATATCTGCAAAAGTTCTCTTTTTGTCTCCATTGATGCCGATTCGATAATTGAAGCCGATGCGATACTCAAACTGGTAAAACCCTTCCTTGAAGAAAAGGACAGAAAGGTCATTGGCACCGGAGGAGTTATCAGGATAGTGAATTCATGCGACACGGAACTGGGACACATACGCCAGATCAATGTTCCGAAACAGATCCTGCCACGCCTGCAGGTTCTCGATTACACACGTGCCTTCCTGCTGGGCAGAATGGCCTGGAGTCAGCTGGACGGACTCATGCTGATCTCGGGAGCAATGGGTATCTTTGACCGTGAAACCGTTATCAGGGCAGGAGGATACAGTACCAAAACCGTAGGGGAAGACATGGAGCTTGTACTGAGGATGAGACGCTATATGTCCGAGAACGACAAAAAGTACGAGGTGACATACATACCTGATCCTCTTTGCTGGACCGAAGTTCCTTCCGATCTGAAATCTCTCCGCAAACAAAGAACCCGCTGGACAAGGGGCCTGGTGGAATCACTGAAGACACACCGCAAATTATTTTTCAATCCGGAGTTCCAGAAACTCGGAATGCTGGGCTATCCATACTGGATGTTCTTTGAATGGCTGGCTCCGCTTCTTGCCTTTGCCGGATTCATTTATACCATCATCCTTATCCTGACAAGCGGAATCAACTGGCCATTCTACCTGCTGCTCTTTATTTTCGTCTATTCATTTGCAATAATGCTCACAACCTGGGCAATACTGTTCGAAGAGATCACATTCCACAAGTACAGGAGGAAAAGAGACGTCTTCAAACTTATTGCTACTGCATTTATTGAGCCTTTCTTCTATCCTGTCCATACCTGGTTTGCAGTAAGGGGCAATTTTGAGGCATTAAGGGGCAAGAAAGGATGGGGCAAAGCTGAAAGAAGCGGATTCGAAAAGAAGAAGAAAGTTGTTCGCCAGCCTTCAGTACGTCAGTCAGCAAACATGGCAAAGGCTGCAAGTCCGGCTTCCACAATATGATAGGATTTCTTCAGCCGGGGAACGACAGCCGGTACCACAAGCCATTTATCCCAGAAATAGCGATTGGTGGAGGAGGTGACTGAACCGTTATAATAAACCGAAACGGCAATACCGTCAGATTCCGCAGTGTAAATTTCGAATGAACGGCCTTCGTCCCATGACTCTGCACCGTCAACCACTTTCCTCTGTGTGGGATCATAGAAATGAAGCATTGTCCACGGAAGACGTATTCTGACCTTTCTGCCGCTCAATGCTGCAACTGTCATTCCGCCCGGGGAAAGATTCCCTGAATTCTCAATGGCAATCCTTCCTATACGCTGTTCAGTCAGGGTGAAGCCGTCATTGATCCATTCCATTAATTTCCAGGGAGCACCGTCAGTAACCGTACTCCTGAACTTGTGAACGGCCGGATCCGTAAAATTGAACCTTGGTGTAAAACCCTTCATGTTATAGGCTTCTGTCACGTAATAGGATGCGGAATCCTCACCGGCAACGATTTCAAGCAGGAATTCAGATCTGTTGTCAAGCACCTTTCCGTTGGGCAGGCGGGACTCCCCAGTTCCTTTGGAATAGGTATCAAAAGCAACCATGATGGTATCGCCGGAAGACAAAGTCTTTTTAAGCTCAATATCAACATAGAAGTAATCATTGCCGTGAGTGGCCTCTATTGCTGACACGTCACCGGAATTATTGTCCCTGCCGTATGCCCTGAAAGGAGGCAAATCCTTCTGGTCAAAAGTTATCAGGCCGAAATTCTGTTCGGGAGAGGCAACATTATGCCACAGCTGCCGCGTCGGGATAAAGAGTCCGCCGGAAACCATTCCGTAGGCTTCAAGATAGGAAACGATCCATGTGGGCTTGAACCATTCATCCATCCACGAAAACATGAATCCGCCGGCACATCCGGAATCAAATATATTGTGCATCAGGCGTATGTTCTTTTCTCCCTGCTGCTGCTCCGAATATCCGCCGTGATGCATATTGCTGAAGGCCTGGTGGGCACTTCCCCAGCTTGAGGGGACACCGAACTCACCGATAACGAGCGGAATATCATTATAATGATTTTTCAGGTCAGTCAGATACCCGAGATAGCTGTTTGGTCCGTCACTGTCGGAATATGAACGGTAGGACGGCTCCTCGCTTATAAAATTGGGATAATAGGGATAGGCGTGATAACAGGCAAATATCCCTGCCCGGAGATTCTCCCGGCTGATCTTTGAAATATCATAGGTGGCCTTGTCCTCATCAGTATGTATTTCAGTCGGATGATGCAGAGGATCCAGGGTTGGCCAGCTTGAAATACTGACCGGCCTGTTAACCGAATAATTCTGATATTCATATGTTACCGTTTCATCAAGCATTTGTGTGACAAAAACTTCGCTTGCAGTAGCTCCTGAAATGCTCAGCTGGTTTCCGGAGAATGATGTCACCGACGGATGAAATTTGTTCGTGGAATCAACCTCCTGGGGCATTATCTCACGTCCTATGACATAAGCGGCAGTCCATTGCGAAAGATCCGTACGGTAACTTCCGTATGCACGCCCCAGTCTGAAGGCGATCTCCTTTTCCCCGTGCAAACAGTCAATCACCTCCCTGATCTCATTGCGGAATGCATTTGTTTTCAGCACAAGGTCATAGTCCGAACTTACGGAGCCATCCTCTATCTCTTCCAGCCATATCCCCTGAAAAAGCAGAAGGGGATTGTCCGGATTCCTGTAATTATGATTTGCCAGCTTCTCATAGAATTCCGGAGGATGAAGGGTATAAACCCTTATACTGTTGAATCCTGCCCGGGCTATCCTGGCTATCCAGTCCTCATACACCTTTTCCGTTATGGCATATGCTATCTCGCCCGGGAAAGTCCCGGGAGGCGAGGATCCCAGATTAATCCCCTTAAGGTTCAGGGGCCGGTAAGCGGATCCGGTATGCATGGCAACGAAATTATCCGTGGTAGTGAAAGGTATCTCAGACGAAGAACATATTTCAAAATTTATCGTCGTATCACGGCCTATCGTTATGTCTGTAAGTCTCACCGGATAGTAATCCCTGCAGGTAACCAGGGTTATCACCGGTATCCTGTAGGAATCAGGCAGGGACGGGACAGCAGAGGGTATCTGGATCTGCTCAAGGACTGATACTGCCGAAAGGGATGGACCGGAGGAATATTTCACCAGACGGCCTGACCATGATTTGCCTGAAAACAAAATGGTGTAAATATACATGCCCTGCCTCGCAGGAGCCCCGTTACCGGTTCTTCCGTCCCATATAAGCTGATAACTGCCCGCTCCCACTGCCGGAAAGAAGAATTCCCTGATTTTCTGTCCGGATATGTTATGGATCATCACCCGTATGTCACCGCTACTGTTAATGATAAATGGTATGTTTATGGAATTCATGAAAGGGTTGGGATACGGAATTCCCTGCAACAGAAGGTCAGGAACAGGTTCATATATTCCTGAAATCCTCAGGGAATAACTGCCGTCGGTACCGCTCACCCCGGAATATTCCGCACTGCCTGCCAGCATCGAGATCCTGGCATCCGGAACTGCCCTTCCGGATTTATCCCTAACCGTTCCGCTTACATAATAATCCCGGCCGGATAAATCAGCCGCAAAGCAAAATATAATCAGCATGCCAATACATGCTTTGAAACCTGAGGAAAAACGATTTTCAACTTTCACATTCAGGATAATGTTCAAAATGATTAAACAAGGATTCAAATCTAATAAAAAGATGCATAATTACAGTCACCCGTGTGACTTATGTTTATAACTCATAAAATTTAGCTCACTCCGGATGTGATATCCGGATTCTGAAAAAATACCGGAAAAGGAATCCATAATATTTTTAATATATTGCAACTAAAAAAACAATGGCATTCCTGAAAAAGCTTGTACCTCCGGACAACTGGAAATTCCCTGTCATCGTTATACTTGCCGTATTCACCGGACTGGCACTTTTCGTCTTTAAGATTTCCAATGCCTCTTCCTATCTGGGCGACAAGCCGGAAACATGTGTCAACTGCCATATAATGGCCCCCCAGTATGCAACCTGGTATCACAGCTCCCACCGTGAAAAAACCAATTGCAATGAATGCCATGTACCCCAGAATAATATTTTTGCCAAATATTTTTTCAAGGCAAAGGATGGATTGCGGCATGCAACAATTTTTACGCTTCGCAGGGAACCCCAGGTCATTTTTATAAAGGATTCGGGAAAGAGGGTAGTTCACAGGAACTGTATCAGATGCCATGAAGAGCTTCTCACCGACAGCAGGCTGCTTGCAAGATCCACTGAAACCCACACATTCAGGATGGAAAGGGATTGTATGGATTGCCACAGGGAGACCCCCCACGGAAGAGTGAACAGCCTCTCAAGCGTACCCTGGGCAAGGGTTCCCCTTCCGGGGCCGATCGTACCCGGCTGGCTAAGGAATATTATGAAAACCGAAGATAAATAACTGACAGAAATGAAGTCAATACAACAGCTACTCAAGGAAAAACCATGGTTTGGATGGATTATTTTTACAGTTACGGTATTAATTGTTTTTCTGCTCGGCATGCTTGCCTCATCCATTGTGCAACGCCGTGCGGAAGCTGTATTCGCTTATACCCCGGCAGTGACCTTTTCTGAGTTTGAACCCAGGAATTCACTGTGGGGTGAGTTGTTTCCGCGTGAATATGACTCATATCTCAAAACGGCCGACACCACTTTCAGGAGTAAATACAACGGCAGTGCAATGGTTGACATGCTTGAAGAATCACCACGTATGGTGGTGCTCTGGGCAGGATACCTGTTTTCAAGGGAGTACGGTCAGGGCAGAGGGCATTATTATGCAATTGAAGATATATGCAATACTCTCAGGACAGGAGCCCCGGCGGCAGGTGTTCCAAGTCCTCAGCCAAACACCTGCTGGGCATGCAAGAGTCCGGATGTTCCGAGACTCATGAATGAAACCGGACCTGCAGAATTTTACAGGGGAACATGGGAAACCAGGGGAAGCGAGATTATTAATCCGATAGGCTGCGCTGACTGCCATGATGCAAAAACAATGAATCTCAGAATATCCCGGCCTGCCCTGGTCGAAGCATTTGAGTCACAGGGACGCGATGTTTCGAAGGCAAGTCACCAGGAAATGAGAAGCCTTGTCTGCGCACAATGCCATGTTGAATACTATTTCAATAAAAAAATGATAGTAGGTGTGGATTATCTGGTATTCCCCTGGAAAAACGGAACCGCCCTGGAAGAAATAGAAAAGTACTATGACGATATGGAGTTTGCAGACTGGACCCACTCCATGAGCCGTGCCCCCATGCTCAAGGCCCAGCATCCCGATTATGAGATGTATCTGACCGGCACCCACGCCTCCAGGGGAGTTTCATGTGCCGACTGCCATATGCCGTTCATCAGTGAAGGCGGACAGAAATTTACGGATCACCACCTTCAGAGTCCACTGAACAACATTTCCGCTTCATGTCAGGTCTGCCACCGTGAAGAAACCGACAAACTGATTCAGGATGTTTATTCAAGGCAGGACAAGATCATGGAAAACAGAATCATTCTGGAGACATTGCTGGTCAGATGCCATGTTGAGGCTAAAACCGCATGGGACAGGGGTGCAGACGAGTCCCGGATGAAAGATATTCTCCGGGATATCAGAAGGGCTCAGTGGCGATGGGATTTTTGTGCGGCCGGACACGGAAATTCCTTCCATTCACCGGTAGAAACCGGCAGGATTATTGCCGGCGGAATAGCCTTTGCCCAGGATGCAAGAGTGAAGCTTGCAAGAGTGCTGGCAGATCTCGGGGAGAACAGGGAAATACCCTATCCCGATATTTCCACGAAAGAAAAAGCCCAGGCACTCATAGGACTTGACATGAAAAAGCTGAGGGACGAAAAGAAAATCTTTGTGGAAAACGTTGTACCGGAATGGATCAGAACAGGAAAAGAAAGGGAAATGAACCAGATTCAAAAATAAAACGTAAATTGAGAGTGTCATTTTATCATTAACCTAATAACTTAATAAACTCATGAAAAACAGTAAAATCATCCGTATCAGAAAGTTTATATGCTTATCTGCCTTTCTTTTAAGTCCGGTCTTCCTTTTTGGCCAGGTGAATTTTTCAGGAACCTGGGCATTTAATGACTCCAAAAGTAATTTCGGAGGAAGCCAGTTCAGGTTTGCAGCAACAAGTCTCTCGGTTCAGCAGGCCTCCGGTGTCCTTACTGTTGCAAGCACCATGCCCGGACGTGACGGAGGTGAAATGAAAACCACGTCGAAATACAACCTCGACGGTTCCGTAAGTGAAAATCCCATGTTCAACTCCACCAGCAAATCAACCGCAGCCTGGTCAGCAGACAAGAGCACTCTTACAATAACAACCACAATGGTTTTTGACCGGGACGGACAGAGCAGGGAAATGAAAACCACTCAGGCCTGGAAACTTACAGAAGGCGGAAAGGTTCTCATGATTGAAAGTGTAAGGCAGGGCAGGGACGGTGAGATGAAAACCACCGCAGCGTATGATAAGAAATAAGCTGTTTCTGATCATTCTGCTTTTTCTCTTTTCGCAGGCCGGATCAGCAGCCGATACTCTTAAAACGATAGCTGAAAAGGACTATGCAAAATGGCAGAACCTGGGACCCGTATCCCTTTCCGGCGACGGACAGTGGGTAAGCTGGAGAATTACACTCAACGAGGGCGACGACACCTTGTATATTAAAAACCCTTCTGCATCAATATTATATAAATACCCTCTCTCTTCCGCGAATGTTTTTTCGTCTGATTCAAAATGGGCCGCCAGCAGAATCGGATACAGCGAAAAACAACTGGAAAAAATGACTGAAGAGAAAAAGGCGGTAAAATATAAAACCCGGCTGCTCTGCCTTGAAAGCGGAACGGAAAGAGTATTCGAAAACACAGAATCCTTTGCCTTTACAAAGGATGCCGGCCATATTATTCTAAGCGGATACACGGATGGGAATAAGACAAAGAATATCTTCCTCCATAATCTTAAAAACGGAACTACAAAAAATATCGGAAACGTTACGGAGTTTGCAGTCAATAAAGCAGGAAACAGGCTGGCATACATAATAAATACTGCAGACAAAACCGGTAACGGTGTCGAACTGATGGATCTGAACAACTACAACATCTCTTTCCTGAACAACGATACTTCCGTTTACAGGAATCTTGTCTGGGAAAAGGAAGGAAATGCACTGATGTTCTATAAATCCTTTACAGACAGCACACGGACTGAAGAAAACCATATAGTATTTGTGGTCAGAAATATCTCCGGGAAACCCGAAACAAGAAGTTATGACCCCTCATCCGACACAATAAGGTTTCCGAAGGAAATGTATGTGAAGGAGTCATTCAAGCCCCTGATTTCCGATAATTGCCGCATAATCTATTTCGGTGCCCATAACTGGACAGTAAAGGATAAGAACAGTAAAGAACCCTCTGAAAAGCCAAAAATTCCCGGTGTTGATATCTGGCACTGGAAAGACGATCCCATTCAGCCGAGGCAGCAGAAAACCTATGACACAGACAGGAATTTCACATATCTGTTTGCATGGAATCCCGACAATAATTCCCTTGTCAGGCTGAGCGGTGACAGCCTCAGGCGAACCATGCTCACAGGCGACGGGACCAGTGTGATTGTCACGGATGACACTCCATACAGGCCCGTATTCAGGGAAGCTGTTTCCGACTATTACCTGTCCGATCCCCTGACAGGAAAAAGAAAACTTTTACTGCAGGCCTTCTCATCAGTGGCAGCACCATCTCCGGCGGGGAAATACCTGTATTACTTCCGGGAAAAAAACTGGTGGGTGTATGATATTAAGAAGGATATACATGTTAACCTGACGGGCGTACTTGAGACAGCGTTCTGGAATACCCGCGATGACAGTCCGCGCGATGAAAAACCCCCCTTCGGCACCGGGGGATGGCTGAAGGATGACAAGGCAATTTTTGTGTATGACGAGTTTGACGTGTGGAAAATCGGCATGGACAGATCCCTGCCTGTACGTCTGACAAACGGGAGGGAGAACAATATCATTTTCAGGATGATCAGGCTTGAAACCGAATATCCCTACTTCAGGGATAAGACAGATCTGTACTTTTCAGCTTTCGGTGACAAGACCAAGGAATCCGGATTCTACAGGCTGACGGTGAAGAATAAGCTTGAGAAACTGATTTTTGAACCCAGATCAGTAAGCGCACTGGCCAGGGCAGAAAAATCGGATTATTTTGTTTACAGATCGGAATCCTATTCGGAATCCCCGAATATTTACAAAGTATCCGCTTCCTTCCGGGATCCTGTGAAAATATCCGGCACCAATCCCCAGCAGGCAGAATTTTCATGGGGCAGGAGTGAGATTGTGAATTTTACCAACAGGGACGGCAGACCTTTGCAGGGAGCACTGTTTTATCCTGCAGACTATGAGGAGGGAAAGAAATATCCCATGATAGTATATATCTATGAGATCCGTTCAAATGTCCTCAATAATTATGTAGCACCCTCTTCCAGAAGTGCATACAACACCACCAACTTTACAGGCAGGGGTTATTTTGTCTTTCAGCCGGATATTGTTTACCGGACCAACCATCCCGGGGAATCTGCTGCAGACTGTGTCATCCCGGCCGTGGAAGAAGTGCTGAAAACAGGAATGATCGACAGCAAAAAAATCGGAATAATGGGACACAGCTGGGGAGCTTACCAGACCAGTTTCATTATTACCCGCAGCGATCTTTTCTCGGCGGCGGTGGCAGGTGCTCCGCTTATTAACATGATAAGCATGTACAATGAAATATACTGGAACACGGGAACGCCTAACCAGAATATTTTTGAGATATCACAGGGCAGGCTGAGGGAACCCTGGTGGGAGCAGATGGAAAATTACATGGCCAATTCGCCTATGTTCGGGGCACAAAACATAAAAACCCCCCTCCTGGTTACCTTCGGAACCAGCGACGGAGCCGTCGACTGGCACCAGGGTATTGAAATGTTCACAACCATGCGCAGAATGGAAAAACCATTCATAATGCTTGTTTACGAAGGCGAAAACCATTCTCTGGCAAAAAAGGAAAACCAGCTGGACTATACGAAAAAGGTTGCTGATTTTTTTGATCATTACCTTCTGGGAGCAGAACCGGAAGAATGGATATTGAAAGGCAGGAAGTATCTCGATAAAAAGACTGAAGAGCAAAAGGCATTAAAACCATGATCTGACCGGCACTCCCCGGTCATGCTGAAATTCGGTAAGCTTGTATGAGACCGTGGAATCGTTTTCGATTATGTAAATCCAGTATCCTGAAATACCGCCGGGACTGTAATATTCGCGCCTGAGAAAAAGCCTGTCACCCGAAACAAAATCACATGTCTTTCCGATTGCGGTGATCTTTCCGTAGGTGCTGTCCTGCGATGTCCTTATCCAGATAATGTCATAACCGGTAAAATCATCCGGATCCGTATTCCTGTATTCAATATAATCTCCGGCATAACGCCTTGTAACCATCAGCCGGTCTTCATCAGGACTGGAATATGAACTTTTCGTATTGATGCAGGAGGAGAACATCATTCCTGCAGTCAGAAAAAGTATCAGCGATATAACAGCTTTATTTCCGGAATTCATTCAGACAGGGTATTTATTCAGACAGATCATAAAAACAATTCAAAAATAACTCAAATCCGCAAAATAAACAATAATCAAAAAGAGCTGGTACAGTCCCGATAGTAATCAGACCGAAAGAAGTCCCGGATGAACTGGAGAGGCCCCATCTGCACCGGACAGCTTTCATGCCGGAAAAGACTACACTCAAACCGGACGGGATTCATGCAATAACAGGACGGGCAGGGCCCGGAGGAGACGGATTGAATTCACCTTCCCATCTTGCAATCACTGCAGTAGCCAGGCAATTGCCAAGAACATTTACCGATGTGCGGGCCATATCCATCAGCTCATCAATGCCCAGGATAATATATATCGGCCATGCAGGCAGACCAAAGCTGGCAGCGGTCCCCAGCAGTATGACCATTGAGGCTCTCGGCACTCCGGCCACTCCCTTGCTGGTAAGCATCAGGGTGAAGACAATAAGAAGCTGTTTTTCCCATGGCAGGTGTATTCCGCTGATCTGGGCAACAAATATCGTGGCCAGAGACAAGTACAATGTTGTCCCGTCCAGATTGAAACTGTAGCCGGTGGGCATTACAAAGGCCACAATCTTCCTCGGCACCCCGAATTCCTCCATCCGTTCCATTGCAATGGGCAGAGCCGATTCGGAACTTGTTGTCGCAAATGCTATCGTCACGGGCTCGGCAATCTTTTTAAGGAATTCCCGCACAGGTATTTTGAACATGATGGCGACCGGCCAAAGCACAAACAGCAGAAAAATTACCAGAGAGGCATAGAGGGTGGCCAGCAGCTTGAACAGATTGACAAGTATTTCCAGTCCCATGTTCCCTATACTGTATGCTATTGCGGCAAAAACGGCAAAAGGTGCGAAATACATTACCAGCTGAGTAAACTTGAACATTGTTTCTGCCAGTGATTCGGCGAATCTCACCATCGGGTTCCGGTATTTTTCCTTGACCATTGCAACTGCAACACCGAAAATAATGCTGAAAATAACAATCTGCAGAACCTGCCCTTCATATATTGATTTGGCTATGTTTTCGGGGAAAACATGAAGAATGAGATCGCTGCCTTTAAGCGGTTCTGTATGCGGAATGTCGGACTGATCAATCGTGTCGGGTACATTAACCCCGATTCCGGCCCTGCTGATATTTATTGCCAGTAATCCGATAATAAGTGCAACGGTTGACACGATCTCGAAATAGACCAGGGATTTCCATCCCATCCTGCCAATCTGTCTAAGGTTTGAATGCCCTGCTATGCCTACCACAAGCGTTGCAAAAAGCAGGGGAGCAATGATAGTCTTGATAAGGCGGAGAAATATTTTGCTTACCAGATTCATTTTTGCTGCTACCTGCGGCAGGTCATAACCAAATTCCGCACCTACTATCATACTGATCAGTATCCAGGTTGTCAGTGATTTGCGAAACCATGCAAAGCCAATTATGGCAAATATGGCTATCCATCTGGATACCATCAGAACCTTACTTCCGATTTTCAGCAGATTGAAATGGTCAGCAGCTGTTATTAATGAGACCAGGAAGAGGACTCCAAACAGAAAAAACAGATATTCCCGGGGTACTTTGTTATTTCCTTTTTTGTTTTCTGATGTTTCCGGGACTTTTAATGTATCCGCCATAAGATAATGGTAAAAGAATTACAAACATAATCAATTGAAGCGATAGGTTGATACATAGAAATCCCTGCGGGATACAGGAATTATTCGCTCTGCTGTGTTTCAGCTATCAGATTTTCACCTGTCAGTCTGAAATTTGAAGAATTATCAGGAGGAATAATATATATGGAAGTGCCCGGTTCAAGTCCCTGTCTGACAACTATATCCTTTTCATTCATGTCGCCAAGAATGACAATTTGCCTGGTTTTGTTTCTCTTATAAACGAAGGGAATACTGTCAGCTCCCGTGTGAACACATTCTGTCGGTATATAGATGACATCATTAATCGTTTTGGTAATGATCCTGTTCCAGGTGGTCATTGAAGGCCTCAGTGAATTGCCGGTATTATCTATTGCGATAAGTACCTCAAACATTTTTGCGTCAGAATTCGGAAGCGTCTCCCCCACATTTGCCACACTCATTACAGTACCGGTAAATGACTTGCCCGGCAGTGCATCAACGGTCACCACCACCTTTTGTCCATTGGCAACTTTATTTATTTCAATCTCACTTACATAAGTTTTTGACAACATTGAAGAAAGATCGGGAAGGGTTGCAACAACGCGGTCAAAGGGATTAATCATTGATCCGGTTTTTCTCTTTGTTCCGTTCCATTCCTGCTTATATATTAGTAAGCCATCAGAGGGAGCAGTTATCGTAAACTGTGCAAGAAATTTCTGAAGGGCAGTGACAAGTTCCTGTCCGTTTACAAGATCCTGTTTTGTCTTTCTAATATCAGTCAGTGTTTGTGCATACCTCAGATCATAGCTTTTTTTCAGCTGCTCCAGTGCACGCTCTGCCTTATTAAGCCTTATTTCAGCCTGACGGATTGTTGCAGGAGGCTCATATTTCGATTCGGCAAGAATAATTATGGCTTCCTCAACAACATATATCTGGTTTTTTATCTCATCCCTCAGATTGGTAAGGGTTACTGCAGTATCAAGAACCTTCATGTCGAGGTTGGCCTGCAATGTGGTCAGGTTCTCGAGCTGATCCTGAAGAGTATTGGCATAATCAGTTCTGTCAAGCTGAGCCACATAATCCCCTTTTTTAACTATGGTTCCTTCAGGTATTATGTCCTGTATCTTGTAAGTGGAGATCCGCATCCTGTTTTGTCCGCCTCTTCCGCCTCCGCCCCTCTGGGACTGGCTCTCCTGTATTTCAGGACCCATGATATCAAAGGAATTCTCAGCAAAAAGCTCGCCGGCATTCGATATTGTTATCTCAAACAGTCCTTTTTTAACCACGGTGAATTCACTTACTGCATGCTGTCTGGATACCAGTCTGTTAAAAATTACAAGCGCAATCAGCACAACAACAGCAACAATCCCAGTTACGATTATGGTTTTTCTCATTTCAAATTATACTTTTGTACAACCAACATTCATTATATAGACCATTTTACCAGTAATTTATTCCAATTTTCAAAAATAAATTGACCGGTATGGTAAAAAGTCATTTCTCCAAAAGATTATCTTTAGCTTTTATGAAGATATAATAAATAAACAAAGAATCCGCTTCCGGAAAGAATTTTGTGCAGCAAGCTACAAAATGGCCGGATACAACGGGATGCGCGACAGGATACAACGGGATGCGCGACAGGATGCAACAGGATGCGCGACAGGATGCACAACGGGAACCGGAAGGGATTCAGCATTTAATATTCACAGAATGTTACGACATTATTTCATCATCCTGCCACTGGCCCTGATTTTCCTCTGCGGTGGCTGTTCGCAGGCCAACAGGTCCCTTGACGTTACGGATCTTCGCTGTGAAAACCTGACCGGTCCCCTGGGACTGGGAACAGGTATGCCACGCCTGAGCTGGAAAATAACCTCAGGGGAAAACTGCACTTTTCAGAAAGCCTATCAGATACTTGCAGCCAGCAATATCGCATTGCTTGATGAAAAGAATGCCGATCTGTGGAATTCCGGAAAAATAATCTCCCCGGAAAGCCATCTGGTTCCATACCGGGGAAGGGATCTCGGATCGGGAGCCCCGTGCTACTGGAAAGTGAGAATCTGGGACGGGGGTGACAATTGCTCAGAATGGAGCGATGCAGCATTTTTCAGCACCGGCCTCCTTGAGGAATCAGACTGGAATGCAGAATATATAGGCTTGCCCGCCACAGCCGGGCACACCATCAGTCCCCAGCTGAAAAGGACCTTCACCCTGGATGACACGGGGGAAAAGGTATTTCTGTATGTCAATTCCCTCGGATATCACGAAGTATATGTAAATGGAATAAAGGCAGGTGATTATGTCCTTACCCCGTCGGTCTCACAATTCAGCAAAAGATCCCTGGTGCTGACCTACGATATCAGCCACATGCTCAGGAAAGGCCGGAACGATCTGGTGGTCTGGACGGGCAGAGGCTGGTACAGTGAAGGTCTGCCCGGAGTAAGCGCTTCCGTTCCCCTTGTAAGGGTTCAGGCTGAAAAACTGAGCAAGGGTCAGCGGGAACAGATCCTGGTAACGGATACACTCTGGGAGGGAAGAAACAGCGGATATTCCACCATTGGCACATGGCGTCCGCATCAGTTCGGCGGGGAATATACCGATGCCTCACTACTGCTGCCGGATCTTACGGCAGAATCCCTCGACAAGGCAGTCTGGACATCCGTGTTTTCAGCAGAAAAACCCGAAGCTGAAGCAACAGCCCAGCTATGCGAGCCGGACAGGATTTTCGAATCTATCCATGCCGTTTCGGTTGTTAAGGTGAATGACAGTACATGGCTTGCCGACATGGGGAAAAGTATAACAGGCTATGCCGAGATCCATTTCCCTCAATTGCACAAAGGCGACAGGATACTAATGGAATATTGCGATCATCTTGATGATGATGGCAATACCGTCAACCAGGGCCAGATGGATATTTTCGTATCAGCCGGCGGAAAGGATGAATATTTCCGCAACAAATTCAACTATCACGGATTCCGTTATATCATGATATCCAATCTGCCGCAGGAGCCGCAGCCGGTCAGCATAAAGGCTCACCTTATCCATACGGGATACAGGCAAGCTTCATCATTTGAATGTTCAGATCCTGATCTCAACAGGATACATGACATGATAAGATATACACTCAGATGTCTGAGTCTGGGAGGATACCTGGTGGACTGCCCGTCGGTGGAAAGGCTTGGATACGGAGGAGACGGAAACGCCTCCACGGAGACAGCCCAGATAATGTTCGGCCTTGCGCCTCTCTATTCAAACTGGCTGCAGGCATGGGCCGACTGCATCCGGGAAGACGGGGGAATGCCTCATACTGCACCGAATCCCTACAACGCGGGAGGAGGTCCTTACTGGTGCGGATTCATCATCAGTGCTTCCTGGAGAACATATCTGAACTACGGAGACGCAGGAATACTCTCGCAATATTATCCGCAAATGCAGAAATGGCTGGGATACGTGGAAAAGCATTCTCCCCATGGCCTTCTTGAAAGATGGCCCGATACTGATTACAGGAACTGGTTTCTCGGCGACTGGGCTGTCCCGGAAGGAGTTGACCAGACGGACCCCGCCTCTGTCAGCCTGGTCAGTAACTGCTTTATAAGCGAATGCTATGAAACCATGGAGAAAATTGCCGCCGTCCTGGGACAGACACATGACTCAGAAATATACCGTCAAAAACACCGGTCTCTGAAAAAACTCATACACAACACATTCTTTGATGCTGAAAAATCGGTTTACGGAAGCGCTTCCCAGACTGACCTGGCATATCCCCTGCTGGCAGGCATCGTTCCTGACAGCCTCGCCGGGAAAGTCAGGGAAAACCTGAAGGATGTGATACTGAACGCGCACAACGGCCATTTTGCATGCGGACTTGTTGGGATTCCGGTCTTTACCGAATGGGCAGTAAAGAACAGGGAGACAGATCTCTTCCGCTCAATGCTCCTTAAAAGGGACTATCCCGGATACCTTTACATGCTTGAAAATGGTGCCACCACAACATGGGAACACTGGAACGGCGACAGGAGCAGGATACATAACTGCTATAACGGCATTGGCCAGTGGTTTTACCAGGCAGTGGGAGGAATAAAAAATGACGAAAAGGATTGCGCTTACAGATCCATAATAATTGATCCCCAGGTACCGGATGGGATCAGCTGGGCAAACACATCACAGGAAACACCCTACGGTACGGTAACCGTAAACTGGAAAATTACAAATGCCGGCTTTCACATGGAAGTCACCATTCCTCCCGGAAGCAAAGCCGGGGTAATCATACCCGGACATGCAGAAAAGTACAGGATGAACGGGAAGGATATCAGAAATGAATTTTCAGTAGCGGAAATCCCGGGCGGAACCTATATTTTTGAGTGGCAAAAATAAACAGGCAGACTGTGAGTGAGGAAAGAGATTTTGAACTGGTAAAGAAACTGAATCCGGCAAAAATAATTATTCCCGTTGTGATCGGACTGGCTGTGGTTGCCTGGCTCATATCACGGGAGATCAGCCGTGATATGCTGAGCCATCTTCAGCTCACATGGAAATCAGTGTTCTGGCTTTTCATAGCAATATGCTTCATGATAGGAAGAGACCTCGGCTATATGATCAGGATACGCATCCTGTCAGAGAATGACCTTACATGGAGACAGGCATTCAGAGTAATCATGCTGTGGGAATTTACTTCTGCAATAACTCCGTCCACCGTGGGAGGTACTGCCGTGGCAGTCGTTTTTATTCACAAGGAAGATATCTCAGTAGGCCGGAGTACTTCCATTGTACTGGCAACTTCCTTCCTCGATGAACTGTATTTCGTGATTATGTTCCCTCTTATCCTTCTGATCGTCGGGAAAGATGTCCTCTTCACCACATCTCTGCAGGGAACCGGCCCTTCCCTGCTAAATAACCTCGTGATTGTAGCTGTCATAGGATATTCAATAATACTTGCCTGGGTAGTTCTGATAGGATACGGCCTTTTCGTCGATCCGGAAAAGATCAGGAAAATCCTTGTCTGGATCTTCACACTGCCCATACTGAGAAAATGGAAAGCTTCAGCCGAAAAGGCAGGAGATGACATTATTTCAAGCTCCGGAGAACTGAAAAGAAAATCTGCTTTTTTCTGGATAAAAGCCTTAACTGCAACATTTCTTTCATGGACATCCAGATATTTTGTGATCAATGCAATACTGCTTGCATTCTTTACAATAAAGGATCATTTACTGATCTTTGCCCGGCAGCTGATCACCTGGATCATGATGATTATCAGTCCCACTCCGGGGGGCAGCGGATTTGCCGAAGTCATACTGGGGCGTTATATTACCGATGTCATTCCTGCCGATCCTGTGCATAGCGTCGGACTGGCCCTTACCATGACAATAATCTGGAGAATGATAAGTTACTATCCCTATTTTATCATTGGAAGCATAATATTACCGGGCTGGATACAAAGAAAATTCGTAAAACATTCTCTCAAAAAGAAATAGTTTTATAACTTAGATGCGTCTGCAAGAGATATAGCATTGAGCATCCATGAGTGAAGAAATTCTAAAGGCCCTGATGGAATTATTTGCCCTGATCGTCAAGCAGGACGGGGGTATGCTGTCAAGCGAGCGGGAATATGTAAAAAGTTTTCTGACCAGGCAGCTCAGCAGTGAAAATGTAAGTCAGTACCTGGCTCTGTTTGATGAACATGCCGGTCCCGTGAATGACCAGGAAGAGGCAAAGGATTCAAATGTAAAACCATCAGTCAGGGATTCCGTTAAAATACTTGCCATATGTAAAAAGATCAACCGCACCCTTAACGGGGAACAGAAGGTTATCGCCCTTATGCGCCTGTTCGAGCTGGTAAATGCCGACCGCCGCTTCACCCCGCAGAGAATGAATATTATCAATACCGTTGCGGAGGTTTTCAATATCCCCCCGGAAGAATTCAGGTCGGTTGAAATTTTTGTTACAAACAATGAAGCGGAAAAGCTGTCCGATCCTTCCATACAGCTTTTCTATCCGGATTCCCCGCAGTGCACTGCCTGTGTAGAAACACAAGCCGGATATGCCGGAACGGTTCTGATCTGCATACGGCTGGCAAGCGTTGATCTGCTTTTTATGAAATATATTTCCGGGGAACAGCTGAGTCTGAATGGTCTTCCGATATTTTCAGGAAATATCTACATCTTTCCCAAAGGCGGTTCACTGAGATCTGCTCATGGATACCCGATATACTACAGCGATATCAGCTCAAGGTTTCTTTCCGAAACCATTGTTCATAAAATATCCTTCAGGATTGAACATTTGTCATACTATTTTGTGGAAGGCCATCCGGCAGTTGATGATGTAAGCTTTTCTGCAGAACAGGGTCAGCTCATCGGTATAATGGGAGGAAGCGGATCGGGCAAAACGACACTCCTGAACCTTGTTTCGGGAATTGTAAAGCCATCAGCCGGTTCAGTCAGGATCAACGGACTGGATATCAATAATAAAAATGCCTTCCCCGAGGGTGTCCTGGGATATGTTCCGCAGGATGACCTGCTGATAGAGGACCTCACAGTATTTGAAAATCTCTATTATGCAGCCTGTCTTTGTTTTAAAAACAAAACGAAAGCCGGGATAATATCGCATGTCGAAAAAACTCTTCTGAGTCTCGGTCTCTACGAAAAAAGAAATCTGAAGGTGGGATCGCCATACAACAAGGTCATCAGCGGCGGCCAGAGAAAAAGGCTCAACATAGCTCTGGAAATGATCAGGGAACCATCTGTTCTCCTTCTTGATGAACCCACATCCGGTCTGTCGTCAAGGGATTCCGAAAATCTGATGGATCTGCTCAGGGAGCTGACCCTGAAGGGGAAACTTGTTATTTCCGTAATACATCAGCCATCTTCTGAAATATTCAAAATGTTCGACAAGATCCTGATAATGGATCAGCAGGGCAGCATGGCATACTGTGGCAATCCCGTTGATGCCGTGATCTATTTCAAGACTCTCGATGCACAGATCAATTCATCGGTCGGGGAATGCCCTTCCTGCGGGAATATAAACCCTGAAACGATATTCAATATTATCGAAACACAGGTGGTTGACGAATTCGGGAAATACACCGAAAAGAGAAAGATAAAACCCTCTGAATGGGCTTCCGTCTTCCGGAAGAAATTTCCCCTGTCAGAGGAACCGGAAGAAACGGAAAAACCGCACAGTAATCTTGAAAGACCTCCGGGACTGCGGCAATTCATGATTTACCTGTCGCGGGACCTGAAAAGCAAACTGGCAAACCGTCAGTACCTCCTGCTCACTCTTGCCGAGGCTCCCCTTCTTGGTCTTATCCTTTCCTTCATAATCAGATATATTTCTGATCCGGATTCAAATGTTTACCTGTTCTCGGAAAATGAAAATATCCCCATATATATTTTCATGAGCATAATAGTGGCCCTGTTCCTCGGACTGACAATAAGTGCAGAAGAGATATTCCGCGACAGGAACATACTCAAAAGGGAAAGATTCCTGAACCTGAGCCGCAACAGCTATCTTCTTTCCAAGATAAGCGTGATGCTGATCATTTCGCTTATCCAGACTTTCCTGTTCTGTGCCGTGGCCAATTCCGTACTGGGAATAAAGGGACTCTTTATGTATTACTGGATTGCCCTCTTTGCCACATCTTTCTGCGCCAATATGCTCGGACTGATTATTTCTTCGGCTTTCAACTCCGTAATTACCATTTATATTATAATACCCCTGCTCATCATACCGATGATGGTTCTGAGCGGGGCAATGTTTGCCTTCGACAAGCTTAACAGGAAAATCGGAAATGTTGAAAAGGTGCCCTTTATAGCGGAACTGATGCCTACCCGGTGGACCTACGAGGCCCTCATGGTTACACAGTTCAGGAACAACCGCTTCAGTACCGCCCGATACAGCCGTGAAGGGGAAACCTATTATTCCCTTCAGAAGAAAATAAGCGAATCCGACTTCAACAGGGTTTACAGGATACCCGAGCTGAAAAGAAGATTATCGGCGGTTTCCCATGGAGATTTCGCAGTCGCAGGCACAGGCACAGTCACAACAGCAGGCGCAGGCACAGCCACAACCACAACAGCAGGCACTCTCGCAGTCGCAGACGAAGCCGCAAAAGCAGCCAGGCAGCGGAACAGGGACCTTATCCTTCTGAAAAACGAAATAATAAAGATAAGTAATGTGTACAAGGTTCCGGAATTCAGTCATAGCGCTTCACTCAATCCTGAAGCCTTCAGCAATGAGATTGCGGATTCACTGGGCGCATACCTCAGCCGTCTTGATGATATCTTCAGCAGGCAGTTCAATTCAGCAGCCGACACGCGGGACAAGTTTTACAACCTGAACTCTTCAAAACTGAACGAACTGCAGGATCAGCATTACAATTACCAGCTGGAACAGATAGTCACGAAATATTTTGAACGGCATAAGATGCTCATTTACAACAATTCAATCATCCAGAACGTTGATCCTGTATACCTGGATCCCGTGAAAAAGGGATTATTATCATTCAGGACACATTTTTTCGCACCCACTAAATATTTCCTGGGAATGAGCACCGACACTTACAGGTTTAATATCAGGGTAGTACTCATCAGCAGCCTTCTGTTGTACCTGGTCTTGTATTTCAATCTGCTGGGAGGAGCCATCAGCTTCCTTGAAAAATTTAAAATACGAAAACAATTAATCAGTAAATAGTTAAATACTTTTTTATATATTTGCAGTATTCAATGTAGTCTGATGAAAGGAAATTTATTTTGTGTTCTGATCGTTTCACTTATATTTTCCGTCTCTTGCAGGAATTCTTCGAAAAACAGCACCGGATTTGTATTTCCAGAAGCTGATTCGATACCCCTGGCCGAGGCTGAAAAATTAAGTGCTGAAGCCATAGCTGATATTGCAAGTAATATCGCCTCTCCGGTAGAAATAGCCAATCTTCTCCAGGTATTATCCGTACCCTATTCGCCCGATTACCTGGCTTCGTCAATAAATGCCAACAGGCAGCCCACGGATTTTGACAAGGCTCTTGCACTGGGTATTCTGGGAGCAGACCTTGGTTATCTGAACATGTATGAAAAGACCGCTACTGCAATCAATATTCTTTCCGACATCAAGAAACTGGCAGAAGGTTTGAAGGTTGGTCAGTTTTTTGATTTTGATGCAATCAAAAGGCTGTCACTCAACAGATCCAATCTTGATTCACTCCTTTTCCTGTCCATTGATTCCTATACCCGGATTGACAAATACCTCCGGGATAACGGCAGGGGACATCTGTCTGCACTTATGATAATAGGAGTATGGATTGAAGGTCAGCATCTTGCCACACAGGTTGTTAAAGAATACCCCCATCCGGTTCTCCGTGACAGGATAGGTGAACAGAAAATTATTCTCAACGATCTCATTATGCTTGCAGCACCATACTGTGAACGGGATTCGGAATTCAGGACACTCTGCGGTTATCTTCAGGATATCAGGGAAAAATTCAGGAATGTAAAGATAAGCTATACCCTGGGAGATCCTGTAAGTGTTGAAAAGGACGGGGGACTTGTTGTTGAACAGACTGAAACAAGCAATGTCGAGATGAGCGATGATCAGCTTGCCGGACTGATTGAGATTACCGGAAGCATTCGCAACAAACTGGTTATAAATAAATGATATGAAGATATACTTATCACTGATCATTATGATGATTACCGCATGCTTAACGGTATACGGGCAGTCATCGGATCCCCTGGTGAGCAACTGTATCCTGAATGCCGGGCCCGATGCAAAATATCTCAAGGATTTCAGGATTCAGCTTGGAAAAGCAGACAGTCCGGGGGA
The DNA here is from genome assembly GCA_964522415.1 of uncultured Rikenellaceae bacterium. Lineage (GTDB taxonomy): Bacteria > Bacteroidota > Bacteroidia > Bacteroidales > VadinHA17 > LD21. Next base: position 40,610 of record CAZFVQ010000026.1, read on the forward strand.
ACCAAGATACAAAACCCAGATGTCGCTCTGGAAGAACACCAAATACAGGTTCTCCCTGTGCAATTCAGAGGATTCCGAGGGAAAGCTGTATCTGAACCTTAAGGATGATGCAAATAAAACGGTACTGTCATCCTGGGATCCGGCAACCGGGAAAACCTACACCTTCATCGATTTTATCTGCAATAAAAGCGGGATATACTGGTTAAGCTTCGATTTTACCGACGGGATGAAAGGTTCCGGCGCCGGAGTGGTCTCAATGATAAAATAATTTCCGGACAGGTAATCCGGCAGATAAACAGAGCGGAAGGAATCCCGGAAAAAATCTTCGAACCTGAAAATCAGAATAAATCCGGAATAACAAGCGATATCTAACGGGATAACAAGTGATATCTAAAAAAACCTGAGAACCTGTACTATAAGTACCAGCAGGAAAAAACCGCTGAACATAATTTCGGGGATCACCTTTTTTCTTGCGAAAATAAAATAATGCGACAGGATGTATGAAGCGGGTATTGCGATAATCCACAGCAGTTCCGCTGAAGCGGAGGGGACAATAAAATAAATCAGAACCGTTATCAACAGCAGCCACAGGAGCAGATAAAAAGTCTTCCGTGATTTTATTTTCCTGCCGGCAATCAGTTTCAGCAGGAACACTATTCCTGTCATTATCATAAGTCCCGTATAAAGCAATGTAAGCATCTCCATTCCCGAAACCGTGAATTCAGGCACGGAAGCAAACAGATTCCCGCTTATTCCGGAGATCAGCAAACCGACATCTTTCCCGATAACATAATAAATACCGGCCAGGATGATATAGGGTATGGCAAGACCGGTGACAGAAGTTATGATCTCAATAATATTTCCCGATCTCAGTAAAATAATACCAATAAACACCAGTGTCCCGAACCAGATAAGGTTCGCGTAGAACAGTGATCCGGTGCTGATAAGAAGGGCTGCATCAAAAAAATTAAATGCGGTTCCGGATTTCCGGTAAGCTCCCATTATCCTTTTCAGGGCAAGCATCAGGAACACTGTTGCCGGCAGGACCGGGTTAAGAACCTGAACGGACGGCAGAAGCGAGGTGAGGAGGATATACAGTACGGCCGGATAGAATGTCCGTTCTCCAATGAAAAATACCGATGTATTGAAATTGACCAGGAGGAAAAGGACGAATATCAGTACCAGCAGTGTAAACAGCAGTCCGGAATAAACATTTGTGCCTGTCACGAGCTTTAGCAGAGCATACAGTGGCATGGGGGCGGACTCATAAGCGGCTGATTCACTTATTCCCGGATTAATAAAGGCGCTGAGCCACATGAGTACAAGAGTGACAACAATAAGGAATATCACTCCCGGTCCCGTTCCCCTGAATAATTTTGAAAGCATATCCTATTTCAGATCAAAGCCTATATCCTTCCTGTAATACATTTCACCGAATGAAATATGTGATGCATTACTGTATGATCCTTCAAGAGCCTCTTCCAGGCTGTTTCCCCATGAGCTCACGGCCAGGACCCTGCCTCCCGAGGTCAGCACCCGGTCTCCTTCCGCTGTTGTGCCGGCATGAAAAACAACACAGTCATCTGTTTCCTCCAGTCCCGAGATCTCCATACCTTTTTTGTAGTTCCCCGGATATCCCCCTGATACAAGCATCACAGTTGTTACAAAGCGACTGTCAGTTTCAAGGAATCGCTCCGACAGATTGCCTTCAGCAACACCTTCAAACAGATCATAAAGATCCGATTTTATTCTCGGGATAACCACTTCCGCTTCAGGGTCGCCCATACGGACATTGTATTCAATCATATAGGGATCCCCGTCAACATTCATCAGTCCGAAGAACAGGAATCCGGTGTAAACAATACCTTCTTCCTTAAGACCCTTCATCGTCGGTTCAATTATTCTGTTCCTTACCCTGTTCATGAACTCACCGCCGGCAAAAGGCACAGGCGACACTCCGCCCATCCCACCCGTGTTCAGTCCGGTATCGCCGGCCCCGACCCTTTTGTAATCCTTTGCTTCGGGCAGTAATTTCCAGGATTCCCCGTCAGTAATAATAAAAACCGATAATTCAATACCCTTCAGAAATTGTTCCACCACAACCTTTTCCCCGGCAGTATCGAATTTCCCGCCGAGAATGGCATTAACCTCCCCGGCCGCTTCTTTTATATCGTCAACTATCAGCACGCCCTTGCCTGCAGCCAGTCCGTCAGCCTTTATCACATAAGGGCTACGGAGAGTAGCAAGGAAGTCATACACTTCACCCGCTGTCGACCTGTCAAAGGTCCGGTAGCGTGAAGTGGGTATACCATGACGCATCATAAATGCCTTTGCAAAATCCTTGCTGCCTTCAAGGCGGGCAGCCGACCTGTCAGGACCTATAAGGGGAATGTTTCTCAGCAGCGGATCAGCAAGGAAATAATCACGTATGCCTGCAACCAGCGGAGCCTCAGGTCCGGCTATCACCATCCCGATATCGTGTGCAAGCACCGCATCCCTGACCTGGTCAAAGCTGCAGGGATCAATCGCCAGGTTTGTTCCGGCCGCGGCAGTGCCGGCATTACCCGGGCCGGCAAAGATAGTTCCGGCTTTCCGGCTCTGTGCAAGTTTCCATGTAAGAACATGCTCCCTTGCGCCCGAGCCCAGGATAAGAATATTCATCTTCACATTTTTTTGGCTTTTCTCAAAAATCATATTTCAAGACTGTAAAACTAAAGCCTGCTGATCAATAATTCAAATTATTGTAAATCCGGACAGTGGAATTCCCATCCACTTCCGGCTGAAGTGTCAAGAAATTCATCAAGAAAACTGACCGTAGTCGAATCCTGCCTGTCATGGAGCACTATCACTGATCCGGGTCTGATCTGCCTGTTCAGTATCTCAAGTGACCGGGCCGGCGGAATTGCCCGGTCAAAATCATAGGGCATTACATCCCAGAATACTATCTTAAATGAAGCTTTAAGGCGAAAATACTGGTTAATACGTAACAGACCGTACGGGGGGCGGAATAAACTTGATGAAGTAAATCCGGAAGCATGGTTGACATCCCTGCAATATTCACTCAGCGAGGTACTCCAGCCGTTCAGGTGATTATACCCGTGATTGCCGACAATATGACCTTCCTCCCTGATCATGGAAACCAGGGCCGGATAAGTTTCAGCCGCTCTTCCGTCACAGAAAAAAATTGATTTGACATTGTGTCTTTTCAGTATTTCAAGAAGTCCGGGAGTTGAATCCGGATCGGGTCCGTCATCAAAGGTCAGGCAAAGGATTTTCTCCTTTGTCCTGATTCTGAACAGGGCTTCGGGATAGATCCGTGAAGCAAGGGATGGTATGGTGAAGAATCTCATCAGTAATCAGTTCCTGCTGTAAAGCCTGTCATAGTAATTGCCTATCAGAGTCTCGGTAATATTTGTCAGATCGCTCTCCTGCAGATCAACAGACAAGCGGTAGAGATCCAGAAGAGCCTGCATATTTATTCCTGTCGGGTAATCAAGTCCGTACCTCCTGCCGGGATCAAGACTGACGGCATATTCAAGATATTCCCGGGCGTGATTGATGATATCCCCTGCCAGCTTCAGTCCTTCCTCCTTATGTCCTGCTTTCACAAGCACCCCGGCCAGTCCTATGCTGAAAAAGTCATGCTGAAGCTTTCCTGCCGGAACAATCTCCAGGCCCTTCCGTACAACCTCCACTGCCCTTATCGTATCTCCGTCTGCCAGTAATGCCTTGCCAAGGTTTCCGAACAGTCTCCGGAAATTGCTGAACATCCGTTTATTGTTCTCATCCAGGTAAACCGAGGGATCTTCCGCATTGCCCCATTTGAATTTGTTCATCATGTTTTCATACATGACCCTGTGATCGATTATGCCATAATCCCCTCCCTGCGAATTATCTGTATTTATCGGAACAATCCTGTATGCCATGCCTTCCTGTACAAAGAATTTTTCAAGACCGTTATACTGCGTGGAAGGCACGGTGGTTGAAAAATAAACCGGACGGCTCCATTTACTGGTTGCCAGCAGATCCATTATTGCAAGATCATTCTTGAATGCATCCGTTCCGGTAATTTCCCAGATAACAGGAGAAAGAAGTCTGTCCCTGAAATATTCCTTAACCGTTCCGTTAGCCAGCACAACGGAAGTGTCAACTTCTATAAGCACTTTGTTGGTGGGGAAATAATTCACATAATCTCCCCTTCCGGAGATGTCAACAAGATATTTCCTGTCATCCATCCCGGCAAAATTCACGATCTCCCGGATATTAACCGGATCATCAATTCGTGACAGTACAGGTATCTGCGTCCGCAGGCCTTCGCGGTATTTATCCTGATCCAGTGACAGGGGAAGAGGATCCGATTCGAATGCCTTCTGTCTCATCATCTCTATATACCATCCGGCCTGCAGATAGCTCAGGTTTGCCACCCTGACATCAGTTCTGACTTCCTCAACATCCTGAATATACCAGAGGGGGAAGGAATCATTGTCGCCATAAGTAAAAATTACTGCACCGGGAGCACATGATTCCAGGTAATTGGCACCTATATCCCTTGCAGTGTAGCGGCCCGACCGGTCATGGTCATCCCAATTCTCCGCTGCCATAAGCACGGGACCGGCTGCAGTGACGGCAATAAGGGCTGTTATTGCAGCCGGAGTGGATTTCACTATTTTGTTCAGCAATTCATATAAAAACATCACTCCCATTCCTATCCACATTGCAAAGGCATAGAAAGAACCGGCATAGGCATAATCCCTTTCCCTCGGCTGGTTGGGCGACTGGTTGAGATATAATATAATTGCAAGTCCTGTCATGAAAAAGAAAAGGAGGACAAGGGAAAGGCCATTCCTGTCTTTCCGGTATTGCCATAATATTCCTGCCAGTCCAATCAGCAGGGGAAGCATGTAATAGCTGTTTCTTCCGGGATTCTCAAGGAGTTCCGAGGGCAGCAGATCCTGGTTGCCCAGCCTGGCATTGTCAATGAATCTGATTCCCGATATCCAGTTTCCGTGTATCTTGTTTCCGTTACCCTGTATGTCATTCTGCCTGCCGGCAAAATTCCACATAAAGTATCTCCAATACATGAATCCTGTCTGATACCTGAAGAAGAACCTCAGATTCTCCCCGAAAGTCGGACATACAAGAGTCCGTTTGCCTGATCCGGAAGTGATGGTATATTTCTTTCCTTTTGTCCCTGCCCAAAAATTATAGGCCTCCTCATGTTCGGGGTCACGGCTGTACATTCTCGGGAAAACAGTCTCAAACCTGTTGTCGTATTTATATTCAGGCCGGAAATAGGGTTCATACTTCCCGTCAACCTTATTGTATCCAGATACTTTATTTTTTACATCAATGGCCGGAGCACTGTAATACGGTCCGAAAATCAGGGGAGCACTTCCGTATTGTTCCATGTTGATATAGTATCCGAGAGCGAAAATATCCGATGGATTGTTCTGGTTCATCGGAGGTTTTGCCGATGAACGGATCATTATCATTGCATAGGACGAATGACCTATCATTATCACCGTTAGTGCCGTAATGATATAATTGAGAATTACATTCTTCCTTTGGAGTGAATATCTGATCCCCACGATCAGTAATGCAATGACGGCGGCAATAAAGATAAACAGGCCGCTATTGTAAGGAAGTCCGAGGACATTTACAAAAAACAGTTCGAACCATCCGGCAGCCTTTGGCACCCCCGGGATAAGGACAAAGACCATAAAACCCAGTATCAGCATGGCAAGCAGCAAAGTTTTCAGGATCCCCTTTCCGCTGACTTCATATTTTTTAAAATATACCACAAAAACGAGAACCGGGATAACAAGGAGATTCAGCCGGTGAATTCCCAGACTGAGTCCTATTATATAGGCTGTGAGTATGATCCATCTTCCGGCGTAAGCCTTATCCGCTTCCTCCTCCCATTTGAGCATTGTCCAGAAAACAAGTGCCGTGCAGAGGGATGAAAGTGCATACAGTTCCCCTTCAACGGCCGAGAACCAGAAAGTATCGGAAAATGTGTATGCCAGGGCCCCGGCAATTCCGCTTCCGATAACCGGCAGAATATCTTTTTTCTGCATACCTCCGTCCCTGTTTACAACTCTCCTGACAAGATGCGTGACCGACCAGAAGAGGAACAAAATTGTAAGGGCGCTGCAGATAGCAGAAAAGCTGTTTACCGTAAAAGCTACTTTTGACACATCGCCTCCGGCGAAGAATGTGGCGACACGGCCCAGCATCAGAAACAGTGGCGCTCCCGGCGGATGACCAACCTGGAGCCGGAAGGCGGAAAGAATAAATTCACCGCAATCCCAAAAACTCACAGTGGGCTCGGCTGTCAGCATATAAACGGTTGCCGAAATGGCAAAAACTGACCAACCGGCAATATTGTTCCAGCGTCGGAAAGTGTCCAATACTGAATTCATAAGGAAGTATTTTGAATAATTGAGCTAAAGAACGTAAAAAAATATCAGATATAATATCTCCATGGTTTGTTTTTCCAGAATTCACCGGCATAATCGATTCCTATTCTGGGTCCCTGCCGGAAGGATGGTCTGATTCCCCTGTCCTCAATCCAGATCCTGTCTGAGTCTGTCAGGTCTTCACCATAAAAGGAACGGTCTATTCCAAGCTCCCTGGTCAGTATCCCCGGACCTTCCAGTCCCTCAACTGCCCTGATAAGTACAGCCTGGGGGTTTCCTTCCTCACCGCTTACAAAATTCAACATCCAGTACATGCCATAAATGAGATAGACATATATCCTGCCCCCTTCTCCGAACATCACCCTGTTCCTCGGGGTCTCACCCCGGCTGGCATGACAGGCCTTATCCTCCATCCCGCGGTATGCTTCGGTTTCAGTGATCATATATTTCTCCGGGATATTGCCCCGGCGGATCACCAGTTCCATTCCTATAAGTCCGGGTGCAACCTCAAGAACGTCGCGCGTGAAAAAATCCCCGGACAATCTTTTGTCTCCTTCCATTTCAGTACGGGATTTTATTTTCATATTCATCCCATTTCCTGAAAGGGTCTGTTCCGTTGCAGCAACCGGGAATATGAAGAAAGCGGACCTGCCTTGAGGAAGGTTCCAGCATTATTTCATCATAGATGAATTTATCGCTGAAGCCTGCCTTTTCTGCCTCCGTCCTGTCAAAGGCATAGACAACCTTTTTTATTCCTGCCCAGTAAATGGCACCCAGGCACATGGGACAGGGTTCACTCGAAGCATATAATACGTATTCTGAAAGATCGTGGGTACCAAGTATGTCGCAGGCTTTCCTTATTGCATTGATTTCGGCATGGGCAGTGGGATCTGCTGAAAGAACAACACTGTTCCAGCTTTCGGCAATTATCCTGTCATCTTTTGCAATAAGTGCACCGAAGGGTCCTCCCCCTTCATCCACTCCCTGAACTGCAATCTCCAGTGCCCTGCATAAAAAAACACGCTCCTTTTCCATATGGTAATTTAATTCAAATATATTACTGTTGAAATGGTTTGCAAAAATAAGCCTTGTTTGGGATGCCGGAAGAAATTCCTGGAAAATTCTTTTTTTTTATCAAATATGTTGTATTTTTGCAATCCCGAAAATTAGCGGGTTTTAACAGTAAGTCAAAGTTTTTAAACAAAAAAAGTAAGACAAGTGGACACCTTAAGCTATAAAACAGTATCGGCAAACAGGGCAACCGTAAACAAGGAATGGGTAGTTATTGATGCGGAAGGAGCAGTCCTGGGGCGTCTTGCAACTCTGGTTGCAGGTTTGCTGAGAGGAAAACACAAGGTGAATTTTACTCCTCACGTTGACTGCGGCGACAATGTTATTGTTATAAATGCTGAAAAGGTTTCACTGAGCGGGAATAAATGGGCGGACAAAAAATATGTAAGCTATTCCGGTTATCCCGGCGGACAAAAATTCACCACTGCTTCTGAACTTTTAAAGAAAAATCCGGCAGGCATCCTTGAAAAGGCTGTCAGGGGAATGCTTCCCAAGAACCGCCTGGGCCGGGCATTATTCAGAAACATGTATGTTTATACCGGATCTTCCCATCCCCATGAAGCCCAGCAACCTCAGAAAATTGAATACACAAACAACTAACTCACTCATATGGAACCTATCAATGCTATTGGAAGAAGAAAAGCAGCTGTAGCCAGGGTATACCTGAGCAACGGCAGGGGTAATATTACAATTAATGGCAAGGATTACAAGGATTATTTCGGACAGGATACCCTTCAGTATATTGTTACCCAGCCACTGCTTCTTCTGGATTCTGCAGACAAGTATGACATTTCCGTCAATCTCACAGGAGGCGGGGTAAAAGGTCAGGCTGAAGCACTGCGGCTCGGAATATCAAGGGCATTGGTCAGGATTGATGAGGAGAACAAATCAATTCTCAAGGCAAATGGTTTTATCACCCGCGACCCCCGCGTGGTTGAAAGGAAAAAGCCAGGCAGGCCCAAGGCCAGGAAGAGATTCCAGTTCAGCAAGCGCTAGGAACAGCTGCCTTAAAGGATTAGATGCAAGTTTAGTATCTAAATTGCAAAGATTTCCCGTGAGGGAACTACTCTGCGATTGACAATAAAGAATGTAAACTTAAATATTGATACATGCCCAGAACAGAATTTAAAGAATTACTTGATGCAGGAGTACATTTCGGACATCTGAAAAGAAAATGGAATCCTGCCATGGCTCCATATATTTTTATGGAACGCAATGGTATTCATATCATTGATCTTGAGAAAACTATAGAAAAGCTTGATGAAGCAGCTTCAGCAATGAAGCAGATTGCCAAATCGGGGAAGAAAATCCTTTTCGTGGCTACGAAAAAACAGGCGAAGGAGATCGTTGCCGAAAAAGTCAACAAAGTAAATATGCCTTATGTGACCGAACGCTGGCCCGGGGGTATGCTTACAAATTTCCCGACCATCCGAAAGGCCGTCAAGAAAATGAGTTCCATCGACAGGATGGCTGTGGACGGGACATTTTCAAACCTGTCAAAACGTGAAAAGCTCCAGATTACAAGGCAGAGAGCCAAGCTTGAAAAGAACCTGGGAAGCATTGCCGACCTTACACGCCTTCCCTCGGCACTTTTTGTCGTTGACATATGCAAGGAAAATATTGCCGTAAGAGAGGCAAAGCGTCTGGGAATACCCGTATTCGCGATGGTGGACACAAATTCCGATCCCACAATAATAGATTTTCCGATCCCGGCAAATGACGATGCATCCAAATCAATATCCCTTATCACTGAAATCCTTTGTCAGGCAGTGGAGGAAGGTCTTAATGAAAGAAAGATGGAAAAGGACAAGGAGCCGGGAACAAGGGAAAGAAGGATAATAAGGAAGGATACTGTTGCATCGGAAGGATCTGCCCCGGTCACCGGGCCTGCTGAGGATGAAGAGGAGGAAGAGGAAGAAAGAAGGCAGGAAAGGGATGCTGAAGATCTTGATGAGGCTGAAGATACAGACTCTGAAGATCTGGAAGAGGATGATGAAGACGCAGGAGAAGCGGATGAGGATGAAGACGAGTCTTCCGCTACTGATGAAGAGGATTGAATCACATAATTTAGTTTAATATTATTTAAAACCAGGATCTATGGCTACAATAAGTGCGGCAGATATTGCCAGGCTGAGACGAATGACCCTTGCAGGGATGATGGATTGCAAAAGAGCTCTTGAGGAAGCTGACGGCAATTTTGAAAAAGCAGTGGAAATAATCAGGAAAAAGGGACAGTCAGTAGCAAATAAAAGAGCTGACCGGGAAGCTTCCGAAGGAGTTGTCCTGGCAAGGATCAGCGACGACGGAAAAACAGGTATGATGATAGTGCTTAACAGTGAATCGGATTTCGTTGCCAAGAATGCTGAGTTTGTTGGATTTGCCAATCAGATACTCGATCTTGCCCTGAAAAATAACCCAGCTGATCTTGAAGAACTTAAATCATTATCCATGGATGGCGTAAGTGTAGGGGAGAAAGTGGTTGAATATATAGGAATTATCGGCGAGAAGATGGAGCTTTCACAATTTTACAGGATTGAGGCTCCTTTTGTGCAGGCATATATTCATCCGGGTAATAAACTTGCTGCCATCACCGGTTTTGACCGGGGAGGACTCGACCAGCAGATCTACAAGGATATTGTAATGCAGGTTGCTGCAATGAATCC
>CAZFVQ010000027.1:0-47585 GCA_964522415.1 uncultured Rikenellaceae bacterium
ACCAATGCCGGTGTGGCAACTATCCGTGACAACAGTATCACGACTACGAAAATTCTTGACGGTGCAGTCAATACAGTAAAACTGGCAGACAATGCAGTAACAACAAATAAGATACTAGATGCAAATATTACCGAAGCCAAGATAGCAAATAATGCTGTGACGAATGTAAAGATGGCTGATGGTGCCATTGGCACAGATGAATTACAGGATAATGCAGTAACATATAATAAGATACAGAATGTAAGTGCTGCAGGCAGGTTATTGGGAAGTTCCAGTACTTCTACATCGGTGCAGGAGATCACATTGGGTAGTGGTCTGATCCTGAATGGCAATGAATTGACAACAACAGGATCGGGAGAAACAGTCTCTGTATCAAATGGCGGAACTGGTACCACTTCTCTAGCTAATCATGGTATTCTTATTGGAAGTGGTACGGATGCAGTTACAGTGACCGGCACAGGTTCTGTAGGGCAAGTATTACAAAGTGGCGGGCCCGAATCTGATCCGGCTTATTCCAATGCCGCATATCCGGTTGATGCCGGTATGTCAGGAAACATCCTGAGATCAGATGGAACCAATTTTGTTTCAACTGCAGTAAATACCCTGCAAGAAACACTTGCAAATTCCATTGGAACAAATGATCAATCCGGACTAATGATGGGACTCGGACAAACACTCACTCCAAACAGAAGTGGTATTGTCCTGATAATCATTTCCGGTAATATTAGTTTAGGTGGTAGTAATGGTGCAAAGGTCCAAATCATGTATGGTTCCGGAATTTCACCATCTTATGGTGACGGGATTAAGGGAACTTCAGCAGGAAGTATGATTGAAGCAATGAATGCTGGATTATTTACGACCGGAAGGTATCCATTTACGGTAAATTCAGTTATCACAGGTTTAAGCGTAGGGAGTGAATACTGGTTTGATTTATGTTTAGCTGCAATATCAGGCGGCACAGCTTATATTTCTAATCTGAGTGTTTCGATTGTTGAATTGTAGTATTAATCATGTATTTGTATCCAGGCAGATGGAAACCATTATAAATAGTGTTGATAGTGAATTATTACGGACTGATTGAAATTGGGGAATAGATAATTGATAAGATCCCTGTGTCCTATGTACAAAAAGGCATAAAACAGGAAAAAACGAATTAGTATTATTTAATAATAATGAGCAATAAAGCATTGCAGATAAGTGATAAGAGAAACGCTTCAAGGTTTATGAAGACGTTTGTTCTCTGTTTCTCTATGCTTATGCTCTTTTCACAGGGAATACTCTCACAGGTTATAACCAATGAAAAAGCTGCTGTTTCCGTCCGGGAAGGGACATTTGTCAGTTCGGGGGACGTGGTCAATAATGAAGGTACACTGACAAACGACGGAGACATACAACTTTCCGGAAGTTATACCAGCACCGGTACCACGAAAGGAGATGGTATTTATTCCCTTGAAGGGTCATGGACAAATACCGGGGGGATATTTATTCCCGGATCAAGTACTGTGATCTTCAATGGTTCAGATGATCAGTACATTACCAGGACGGAAGGAGAAACGTTTTTTAACCTGAGAGTTGAAAACAGCGGTGCCCCAACAAATAGATGGCTGACGATCAGGAATGATGTGAAAGTGCTGGGAACCCTTACCATGTCGCTTGGCAACATTGATGCCGGCACCTGGCTGCTTCATCTTTCAAATCCTCTTGCAGCATCCCTTAACTATATATCGGAAACAAAAAGCCGGATACGCGGAAGGTTCGAAAGGGCAATAGCTGAACCAGCCGCTTACCTGTTTCCGCTTGGTACGGCTGATTTTTATAATTCCCTGGATCTGAAAATAAACACTATTTCTGTTCCGGGTTCAGTATTATCAAGGTATATAAATGAAGACCCGGGAAACAACGGTCTTCCCATTCCTGATCCTCCGGTTGAAATATCTGACCGCTATCCCGACGGATACTGGGATCTCACCGCAAAAGGAGGATTCTCTGTTTCAGATTTCAATATAAGCCTCAGTACTGAAGGTTTCGCAGATACCATACGTGATGTTACAAGAGTCATTAAGCGGACTGCCGGCGGAGACTGGACTACAGACGGGATCCACAGGGATGCCGTGGAAGATATTGTTAACAGGGATAATCTGGAGGGTAATATTTCTTCTTCAGGAACACAGTTTGCTGCCGGCCGTATAAGGCCGCTGATCATTTCCCATCCACGTGATACAACGGTTTGTGAAAACAGCGATGTCACATTCAGTGTTCAGGCAAGCGGGGCAGAAAAACTCAAATACACATGGTACAGGGAACCCGGAACAGAGATAAGAAACGGATCTCATTACCAGGGGGCACGAACACCTGAACTTACTATTAAGGGTGTAGGTCTGAATGATGCCGGGGAATATTACTGTATTGTGACCGACAGGTACAAAAATGAGGTGAGAAGCAATAATACCACACTTGTTGTGATGAAGATTCCGGTTGCAAATATCAGTCCTGAACACCAGCCTCATGAATGTTCCGACATTGATTTTGAGGATATTATTCTTGGACTGGACCACTGGGATCCGGGAACAACCTTTGTATGGAAGCGTGATAATCCCGAAGGAATTGAAACGCAGATACCTGAAGCGGGAAGTGCAGTTAATATCGGTGATGCCTTGTCGGGATCATTCATAAACAGAAAGGATCATCCTGTTACAGTAACCTTCTTTATAACCCCGGTCGGACCGGCTCCGACATATTGTGCCGGTCAGGGGGTTAAGGCTACAATAACCGTGAATCCCACACCCAGGGTCATTCCGATCAATGAAGATTCCGTAATCTGTTACGGCGGATCAACTTCAATCAGGCTGACCACCCCGACAACAATGACCACAGGTGAAATCGTATTTGACTATTCCATTGAATTTGAAGGGACTTCCGGACAAATTATTGGAAATAATTCTCCGGCGACTTTGTTGCCCGGCCAGTATATCAGTTACAGTTATAAGAATAATTCAGACACTGTCCTGTCGGTATTCTATACCATTATTCCGAAAAACAACTATCTGGGCTGTAAGTATGACAGCATTGTTATTCCCGAGGTGAAAGTTCATCCGAATCCGCTTCAGGCTATGTACATCTCAACTCCGTTTACATGTGAGAGTGCAACGAATGGTGTAATTACCGCGGAACTTGCAAAGGGATCCAAGCCTGATGTCCTGAGCTGGACGCGATGGCCGTGGCTTGGGGATACCATTTATTCTACAACGCTTAATTCTGAACAGCTTCCGGTCAGATATGCAGGTGAATATAACCTGACTGTCAGGGACAGTCATGGTTGTTCAAACAGCATGAATCAATTGGTGCTGGGTACGGTGTTTTCAACTAATTTATATGTAAAAGAAAAAGAACCCGGAGTTTACGGGACTCTCTGCCCGGGAGTTCCCGACGGAGAAATATGGATTTATGAAGAATGGAAGTCTACTGCGAAACTTCCTCTTGAATACTGGCTGGTTTATAATGAAGAGGATACTATCAGATCGGGTATTATTATGGAAAAGGAGAACTATCATAAGGAATACAATCTGCCGGCAGGTTCTTATAAACTGATAATCAGGGATGCCAATGGATGCTATAACAGGAACTATCCGCTGGCTTTGATTACAGAGCCTCCTCAGATGGATGTGTCATTCATGAAATCGGATTATAGCGGCTACAACATCAAATGCAGGGGATACAATGACGGGTTTGTTGAAGCTGTTCAGGTAAGCGGAGGCAACGGGGGACCATACAGTTATTACTGGGAAACAGAGGGAGGATATATATCCGGACCGGTTAATGAAAGCACACTTGACAATATACCAGCCGGCATTTATTATCTCACCACAACAGACAGCAGGGGATGCCAGCGCCGGGATACCATAATAATGGAGCAGCCTGAAGGAATGGAACTCCTCGGCTTTACGCTCTCTGCCAGTCCCGATGAGTTGCATAATATTTCATGCAACGGGGGCAGTGACGGATTCATTCAACTTAATGTTTCCGGAGGTGCGGGGCCTTATGATTATTTCTGGACCGGCGCGGCTTCGTTTATGGCAGAAACAAAAGATATTGAAAATCTGACTGCAGGAACCTACACCTGCAGGGTGACAGACAACAACGGCTGTGAACTGAAGATCATGCCGTTTTCAAGCTATCCCTCATTCACTCTTACAGAACCTGAAGCACTCTTCTTTAATGCCACGACTTCACAATCGGCTGACGGGTCATACAATATTGACTGTAACGGAGACAGGGGATGGATCAGGCTGAATGTTACCGGGGGGAGTGGTGCGTACGTCTATACCTGGAGTACTGAAAATGGTTCAGTACCCGAAGAAGGGCAGGCTGAACAGCTGTCACTCAGGGCAGGAACATATCGTGTTAATGTACGGGACGGGAACCTGTGCGTGAAGGATACAGTTATCACTCTCACAGAGCCCGGCCCTGTATCTGCAATATTTGTTCCGACACACATTACCTGCCATCCCCCCGGTTTTAACAACGGTTCAATAAGCCTGACGCCTTCGGGAGGAATTGCACCCTATAACAACTTCCTCTGGTCCAATGGTGTGGCAAACAAAGATATTGACGGACTGAGCGAAGGTTATTACAGTGTGACATTCACCGATGCCAACGGATGTTTCTTCAGCGACGGTGTAAGAATAAACCTGCCGCCGCCGCTGACATATGAACTTATGGTGTCGGATTATAACGGATTCAATGTAACCTGCAACGGCAGGACGGACGGATGGATAAGGATCAGCATGAATGACGGGCAGGCTCCCTATGTTTATGAGTGGAAGGACACTGAAGGCGGATTCATTTCGGACAGTGACCATATCTCCGGCCTGGGTAGCGGATTTTATTCAGTAAATATCACGGATGCAAATATGTGTACCGCGACTGAGACTGTTGAGATACGCGAACAGGGAAAATTCGGAATTAATATACTGAAGTCATCAAGCATTGCCGGAGGATTTAATATTAATTGTGCCGGCGACAATTCGGGTTCAGTTGAGATACAGCCGGTGAATCAGGCAGGACAGGTACGGTATCTGTGGTCGGACGGGGCGGGTACTGCAGTGCGTGAAAACCTTACAGCAGGTGATTACCGTGTTTTTGCCGAAGATGCAAACGGATGTATGATTGATTCACTCTTCACCATGACCGGACCTGAACCAATAAAACTCAGCTTCGATGTCACGCCTCCGTGGTGTTCCGACAAGCCTGACGGCATGGTAGTTCTTGATGTGACCGGCGGAGTGCCGGGAACAGACTACACTTACCAGTGGTCGGATGGTTCCACCGGAACAGAAATATTGAATATTGTCGAGGGAAAATATGTTGTAACGGTCATGGATATAAACGGATGTGCGGTTAAGGATTCCGTGATTGTGAAACCCCTGAACAAGACATGCCTTATTATTCCCAATGCATTCTCTCCCAACGGAGATCTTGTAAATGACAAATGGAACATAGGTCTGATAGAGCTTTATCCTGAAGCAGAAGTAAGGATATTCAACAGATGGGGGGGAACGGTCTGGAGATCGGAAAGGGGATATCCTCATCCCTGGGATGGAAGAAGTAACGGAACATTACTGCCCGTTGATTCATACCATTATATCATTGACCTTGGTAAGGGGAGAAAGCCCATTGTCGGAAATGTAACTATTGTAAGATGATAATAAGTTAATATTCAGGATTTTGAAAAAAACGTTGTACATACTGGCTTTCCTGTTTGTGTCGGGCTCTGTGGTATCAGGGCAGCAGCTGCCCATATACAGCCAGTATCTGTATAATAAATTTCTTATCAATCCGGCGGTTGCCGGCAGTGATGGCTATACCAGCTGGAACCTTACGGCAAGAGAACAATGGGTTGGTTATTCGGGAGCTCCCAGGACATTTTCAGTCAGCGGTCAGACAAGATTTTTAAAGAGAAGTTATATCCTTAAGGGAAATAGTTCCGGGAAACAGGTTTACAGGCCCAAGTCAGATGGAAGAGTGGGGGTGGGAGGATATATATTCAGCGACAGGAACGGACTGATCTCCCGTACCGGTTTGCAGGGTTCCTATGCATACCATACATGGCTCCGAAACAGCACACAGCTCTCTTTCGGACTGTCATTCACAGGTTATCATTATAAGATTGATCAGACCCAGATAAGTTTTGAGGATCCTGATGAACCCTGGCTTAACAATGAATTACGCCGTGGAATATTCGTGCCGGATGCATCATTCGGAATATATCTGCTGAACCTCAGGTATAATGTGGGATTTTCGGCTGAACAGCTGTTCGGAGGATCTGCAAAGATAGGGAGCAGGGCATATAAATACTTCAGGATGGACAGGCATTATTACCTGTTCGGATCATATTCCTTCGAGCTGAATTCAATGATGGAGCTGGATCCCTCATTCCTTGTCATGATGTCGGAGCAGTTCAGACCGCATGCAGATATCGGACTTACATATACCTACAATAAAGCGTTCTGGACTGGCCTTTCTTACCGGACAAACGGTGCAATCATTGCAAATGTAGGCGTAAAGCATAACAAGATGTTTATAGGATATGCATTTGACTTCACGCTGCAGGAAATCCAGAGGATAACTTACGGAACACATGAAATAACTATTGCGGTAAAGCTTGGAGACAGTGCAAGGAAATACCGCTGGCTTGACCGCTACTAAATGGCGTAAGGCAGGGTTCGTTACAGATCTCCCGGAAGACAGGGCTTTGCTGCAGGTTCCGTATCCCCCGGCAAGACAGGGTTCTGTTGCAGGTCCGCGAAAATTAGGGGGCATAGGTTCGTGAAAGGCAGGATTTTCCTAAAAACCGGAAGAACTGTCAGAACTGCCAGACCTGTCAGACCTGTCAGACCTGCCAGACCTGTCAGACCTGTTTTCAAGAATATATACCAGTGAGCTGGATCTGTGTTTCCTGAACAGGGAGAGGAACGAAAACCCTATTCCCCTCAGTATTCCTTTTATAAAATAAATACCGGATCCCCTGTATTTCTCGCTTAGAATGGAAATATAAAACACATCCGGGGGAAGCGGAATAATCTTTTTCAGACGGAATCCTGCTTTTTCGGAAAACAGTCTGAATGTTTCCGGACTGAAGTGCCATAAATGTCTTGGCACATCATATGCAGCCCATGATCCGGAATAATGCCGGGCATCGTATGAAGCGGCATTTGGCAGGGCTGCAATGCAAATACCCTTCTCTTTCAGCAGGCGTTTTATTTCTCCTGCATAAAGGAAGGGATCATGAAAATGTTCCAGCACATGCCACAGCGTGATACAGTCAAAAGTTCCCGATTCCAGGGTATCAATCCTTCCGGGGGGAATCACATTAAGGCTGAATAATTTTTCTGATATGTCGCGCGCCTTGTCATTAATTTCTATTCCCGTAACATCCCAGCCGGCATTTTTCATCCCTGACAGAAAATGTCCGCTTCCGCTTCCCATATCCAGAAGTCTGCCGCTTTTCATGCCTGTGGCCCGGATGATCAGACGGCGTTTCCCGGTCAGCATAATTTTCCTGGAGAACCTGTAAATCATATTGAAAAAACCGGCTGAACCGGCATTATGCGAGGCATATTCATCTGAATCATAATATCTGGCTGAATCTTTTTCACCGGGATGATCCTGTGTGAATATAAATCCGCATGATTCGCATCTGGAAAGTTCAAATATCTCGTCACTGAGAAAATGGTCCCTGCATTCCAGGTAATTACTGATATCCTCCGAATCGCAGAGCGGGCATTTACTGAGATGTACCATTTACCGGCCGGGATTTTGATTTCCTTACAAGTTTTGAGGTAAAATATCCTCCCGTAAGCAGAATCAGGAGAACTGAAGCTGCCAGGGAAACCCTGTTTCCGCTTGCGTATGATTCAGGTTCAAATGAAAACCTTATTTCGTGTTCACCGGCAGGTGCCACCATTGCTCTCAAAACATAATTTGCCCTGAAATATGGTGTTTCAATACCGTCAACAAAGCATTTCCAGCCGGCAGGATAATAGATTTCCGAAAAAACCACCAGCTTTTCTGATGCTGCCGAATATTTATAAAGAAGTTCATCCGGCTGATAGGATACAAGACTGATGGCATCACCGTTTTCAACGGGATAGCTGTCTGCGGGTACAAGATCTCCGAACTGTCTGTCGATTATTGCCGAATGAGCGGGATCAAGGTATTTTATGGCACTTATTTCTTCGTTTGCACTGGCGGCCATAACCGGATTTTCCACAAACCAGGCATTGCCGGAGCGATAAGGGTTAATGACCGGCGGAGCATCCGGATTATATATTATGTATTTTGTGTTGAGCATGTTCAGCGAAGGAGTTTCGGACAGTGCCGTGACAAGGTCTTCAGCTGATGTCGCATTCCGGGCCGATTCGATAAAAATATTCAGATCTCTTATCATTGCCGAATCAATGAGCTCCTGGTATCTTTTCAGCTTTGCTCCGTGATATCCGCCTATGGATTTATGAAAATAAGAAGTGGGAGTGTTGTCATTGAATGTTGATACTGCCAGATTCAGCACCCTGTGATACGATTTGTCATCAAGGATGAATGCATCGGCGGCAGAGGGGGTGACCAATCTCTGGAAAGATACAGGCTTCTCAAACCGGCCGGCATCAAGGTATCTTTTATCTACGGTCCATAAGTCAAGCAGGACAAGAACAGCTATCAGAATAACCGAATGCTCCTTCCTGAGCCTGTTTTTTACAAACGCAAATACAATTCCTGCAGCGGCAAGTATGAAAGCCAGCGACCGTATGGCATCGGTCCTCATAAGTTCCTTCCTGTCGGCAATCATTGCAGTCTTGAGCCAGTCGGGGTAAGGAGCTTCTCCCTCATTGAGAAATGATCCTGCTATTCCGGGAAATATTATAGCCAGCAAAAGGATTCCTGCTGAGACAGCCGAAGCGATTTTGAGTCCTTTCATCAGATCTTTCCCTGTGACCCTCGATTCAAAAACATCCCGGAGGGCCAGTGCAGCCAGAAGCGGTATACAGAACTGGGCAATGACAAGCGTCATTGTTACGGCCCGGAACTTGTTGTATCCCGGGAAAAAATCGATAAACAGGTTTGTAAAGGGCATGAAATTTTTCCCCCATGCAAGCATTACCGAAAGGAGCGTGGCAATAAGCAGCCACCATTTCTCAGGTCCCCTGGTGATTATCAGGCCCAGTATGAAAAGAAAAATTACTATGGCACCCATATAGTGAGGCCCGTCTGTACCGGGTTGAGTACCCCAGTATTTCAGAATCTGACCGGAGGCTGAAGCGAGATCATTCTGCCTGAGAATCTTAACAGTTCTTGAATCACGGTCGAAAGGTTTGCTGGAACCTCCCTTGTAGTTTGGGATAAGCAGATTCATGGTTTCATCAATACCGTAGCTCCAGTGAGTGATATAGTCCCTGTCAAGCCCTTTTGACTGATTGCTGGTTTCGGTGATCAGATCCGATTTGCCCCGCATTGAATATTTGCTGTATTCATATATAGTGTACAGGTTCCCGAAATTTATACCCAGGGCAATAATAACAGGGACAATGAGAATAGCCGAGGTTTTCAGAAAGCGGGGGATCAGCTTTTCTTTTACCGACCGGATGAATTCAACGATAATGAATACCAGCAGACATATTACGGCATAATAGGTTATCTGGGGGTGATTTGCCACCAGTTCCAGCGCAAGGATAAAAGCAGTGAAAAGAGCTCCCTTTATGGCATCGCGCCTGTATGCATACCAGACTCCGCCAATCATGGGAGCCATGTAGGCAAGGGCTATTGCCTGGGTATTGTGACCGGCTGCCAGTATCAGAAGCAGAAAGGATGAAAAGCCATAGGCTATGGCTCCTGTAACTGCTATCCAGCGGTTTGTCCCGAACATGAGAAGCAGTATGTAAAATCCCGTCATTGCAAGAAAGAGAACAGAAACCGGCATTTTAAAGACACGCAGTGCAAGATCAAGAGGCTTGATCAGGTTACCGGGATGCTTAACTGAAATGAGATAGGCAGGCATACCGCTGAACATGGAATTTGTCCATAATGGCTCCCTGCCGGTTTCCTCCCGGTAATCAACAATCTCTTTTGATGAATATTTCGATACATTTGAATCATTGGCTATCAGTATCCTGCCTTCCAGGACCGGGTAAAAATAAATATATGAAAGGATTATGAAAAAGGCTACAGCCAGAAGGTGGGGCAGGAAGTTCTTTATTTTGACATTCATTGGCATATACGGAACTTTTGTCTGGAATGAAAATTAATAATCAATTCAATATAATACAAAAAGGAGGCAATTTACATATTCCGGGATATTATAAATCATCAGATATGTTTTTTAATGATCTCAGATTATCTCCCAGTCGCCTCAGATCAGCCCATTTGGCAACAAAGCCCCTGACTGCATTTATTTCAGCTTTCTCAAAAAAGTTCAGAAAATAAAGGATAAAAGGGAACAGAATCACCAGGAACAGTTTAATGACCAGTCTGGGTAGTAATTCAGCATTGACCATCAGAAGACTTGAAAAGGAAAAAAGAGCTCCGCAGATGAAGAGGATCACCAGTTTCCCTGTTTCATAGGGAATGTGATATTCTTTCTGGGAAAAATAATGGCATACATACCAGAAATAGATCTGTGATAAAAGTGTTGAGACGGCAGCTCCGGTAATGTCCCATAGGGGAACCAGAATTATGTTCAGTACAATGTTAAGTATAGTTGCAGTAACAATGATCCGGCTGATCAGCCTGCTCTTTTTTGTGATATAAAGGCCATATATGGTGATTTCCTTCATTGATATAAAAAATATCGAGAGAGACAGTAGCGGCACTATGAAAACAATATTCCAGAAATCCTTCGATCCGGTTATTATTTTTGTTATTTCCAGAGAAAACATGGACAGGCCCACTATTGCGTACATTACTACAAGAGATGTGTACAGCAGGATTTTTGAATGGAATCTCCTGCTGTCCGGCGAATCCATTTTTTTCATGAAAATGGGCATGATGGTGAGTTTTACGGAATCCACAATAACAAGCTTTACAACACTTGCCAGCTTCACCGCAAGGGTATATAATGCCACTGATCTCAGAACAGACAATGTGTTGAGTGAATACCTGTCAACAACATTCATAAGTATTGTTGCCATACTTCCCAGGAACAGGGGAAAGCCATAAACATGCATGTCCCGGAGTATTTTTCCGTTAAAGCTGACTTTGCAGTTTTTCACTATGAATCCTGAAAGAGCCAGAAGATAAAGTACATTTCCCGTCACCTGTGCCAGGTAAATACCTGCAATGCCCATTTTTTTGACTATTATAAAATAAATAGTCAGCACGAGTACAATTGTAAGCTTGAACATATTGCTGGCGGTGAAAAGAGCGGATCTTGACTGAAGTCTTACAAGGACACTGACCAGGTAATTTATTGCCTGAAAGGCAGATGAAATAATCACCAGGGTAATTACATTTCTCCAGTCGCCTGTTTTAAAAAGGAGTCCGGATATGGGTCCTGAAAGAGGGATCAGCAGGAGGCAGAGTGATCCGGTAATAATAATCTGCGACACCAGTGTCATGAAAAACAGACCTTTCTGATTATCCCTGTGATCTTTGTCCCAGTACCATCTGAAGAAGCTGTGAGGCAGGGAAAAGGTAAGGAATGTTACCAGTACAAGACTGGAAATGTCAAGAATACCGATTATTCCGAACTCTTCTATTGAGAAATATTTCGGATTGGTGTACAGGGGGATCAGTATCAGACCGACAATTTTAACGGCAATATTGCCAAATCCATATATCAATGAATCTTTTATTGTCAGTTTTATCGACTTGAGCATAGGAATTACAGATCATTCGGCCTGATTCGCCATACAAATATTTTGAAAACCTTAAAATTACATTTTTAATCCGTATGTGAATTCCACTGTCCGGATATTTAAACTAAAAGCTATTTAATTTAAATTTGCATCAGGGATTTTAACAGGATATAATTACAGATTTATTTTTCAGAAATGGCCGATCCTTTACAGAAAAGATATGGGAAAACCCTTTCTTTTGTCAGAGAATATTTCAACAGGGAAGATCCGATACTGGATCTTGGGGTAAACAATGATCTTGCCGAATATCTGAGAGCGGACGGGTTTAAGATACAGAACACGGGCGGACAGGATCTGGATATTGATTATAAATTCATCAGGGATCACGAGTATGTCACTGCATTTGAGATATTTGAACATATGTTCGCGCCTTTTAACCTGCTTAATGAAGCTTCAGGAAAATTAATTGCCTCGGTACCCCTGAGATTATGGTTTGCCCCTGCATTCTGGGATTACAACGACAGGCTTAACTGCCATTATCATGAATTTGAAATCAGGCAGTTTGATCATCTGATGGAAAGGACCGGCTGGAAGATCATGGATTCAGTGACGTGGAGATCCTGGGATAATAAAATAGGGATAAGGCCTTTCCTGAGAAGAATATACCCTCGTTACTATATGGTTTATGCTGAAAAATAACCAATACTGTTCCGGAGAAGGGAAGTGGCATACCGGTGACAGTTCCGGGAACGGGGAACAGCTGAAAAATAATTCCTGACTATGTCAGGATGAGTTTTTTATATGCGTCAGTCAGCTGTTTCCTGTCGTGGTTCCAGTTGTAGCGCGCAAGCACGGCTTCCCTGCCTTTTTTCCCCTTCTCTTCAGGCATATCCCTGTTGTGGCAGAGCTGTTCAAGCAGTGATGCAAGTTCTGACGGGGAGTCATTCCTGTAAATAAATCCCGATCCTGTTTCGAGAATTATTCTTTCAAGAGGGATACAATCGGACGACACAACCGGTGTAGCGGTGAACATATACTGGAAAAGCTTGTTGGGTATGGTGGCATCATTGTTTTCATTCCTCAGATGCGGGATTATGGCAGCATCAGCATGTGAAAGCATTTCGAGCATGTCGTTCAGCGGCTTGAATCCGTGAAAGACTATCCGGGATGAAAGATCATTTTTTTCAATCTCTTTTTCAAGTGTTTTTTGATAACTGCCGGTCCCAACGATCTGAAGACTGATTAAAATATTTTTGTCCCTCAGGATTTTTATTGCCTGTGTTACTATCTGCAGACCCCGGTGTTTGTTTATTGCACCACCGTAAAAGAGGGTGAAGTCCTTGTTTTTCTTCTTCCTTTCAAAAAAGGAAATACTTTCTGTATCAATGGTATTGGATACTATACATACTTTTTCCGGTTCGTCCAGAAGCGCTGTCACACGATCCCTGGCTTCCTCAACCACGGTAATCACCAGATCAGCTTCCTGAAGCATGTCTTTTTCATACCGGACCCATTGCTTGTCTGAAGAGGCGAGTCGTCCGGCCAGTGTCCGGGTATGCTGCGCATTTCTTAACAGTCCCGGCCAGTTCTCATGCAGGTCCAGTACCAGTTTTACGTTTTTCGATTTTTTCAGTTCAAGCCCCGGCCGGGACAGAGGCAGGTCATTCACATGAATGATATTAACCGGATTATCCCTTATTATTTCGCTGATATACCTTCTCCAGAAATTAAAGTAGAAAGGAAATTTCAATGCGCCTACGCTGGATTTATATATTAATGCCGGGATCTTCTTCTTGTAAAGCATGCAGTTTTCCCGTTTTTCCGGCGGAAAATCCTTTTCGTGTGAAATAGCAGCCACTGTCACTTCAAAGCCTGCTTCATGAAGTGCCTGAACTTCCCTTTTTACTCTCAGGTCCTTTTCGTAATCGTTTTCAAGCAGCATTAAAACCTTCATGTGATCATATTTTTACCGGTAACAGTACTTTTGAACCGGTTACAGTTTTTTAAACCGGTTTTGTGCTCAATATCAGAGAGAATTTAAAACAGCAGCAATTTTTGCTGCCAGGGCAGGTCTGGAATATTCTACCAGTCCGGAAGGCATGATTTCGAAAATACCATTTTTAAAATCATTATGAAGGCTGATAAGATATTTTCCGAGTTCCTCGGAATCGTTCCGGGAGAATATCTTTCCCCCGCCTGTTTTGCGGAGGATATCTGCAACATCGCTGTCCTCCGGACCCAGGGCGATTATTTTTCTTTTTGATGCAAGGTATTCAAACAATTTCCCGGGTATCATTTCATCTTCTTTTCCCCGTGAGGGAACAACAAGAAGAAGGGCAGCCGATCCGGCAAGATACTCCATTGCCCTGGCATGCTCAACATAGGGTATTATCTCCAGGTTCAGGTTTTCCCTGTTACGGAACAGCCTTTCTGTCCTGCTGTCGGTTTTCCCGATAAACCGCAGGTTTATTGTACCGGAATCATGTAATGTGAAGTAATCAATTGCCCCGGAAAGGGTTTCTGCATCATAATCTCCTGAGAATGTCCCGAGGTATGTTATGGTAAAGGATTCCGGTCCGGGGTGAACGGCGTTGAAATCATCGGGATCGTACCCGTTGGTGACCGTGATTATTTTTTCCGGCGGCTGATCGTCTGAGAGCTTCGACCTGAAAAGATTTGCAGTGGCATTGCATGTGCATATCACCCGGCAGGCAGCATTCAGAACCTTCTTTTCCATTGAAAGATTGATTTTTCGTGCCAGGCTGGTCTGATACATCCGGCGGGAATAATATATTTCCGACCACGGATCCCTCAGGTCTGCTATCCATTTGATGTTCAGTGTCTTTTTAAGTTTCAGGCCCGTGAGCTGCGTGGAATGTGGAGGACTGGTGGTGATAACTGCCTGAATATTCCCGGATTTTATGATTTCCTCTGCTTTCTTCAGTGCATGTCGGTTCCAGCCTTTCCGTGCATCAGGGAGGACGAAATTTCCCCGGATGAATCGTGAAAAGCGCTGCAGGAATCCCGGATCATCTTCATTGACAAATCCTCCGTAGGGAATTTCGCGGCTTCCGGTCAGAAACCTGTATGCCGAAAAAATACCT
The DNA here is from genome assembly GCA_964522415.1 of uncultured Rikenellaceae bacterium. Taxonomy (GTDB): domain Bacteria; phylum Bacteroidota; class Bacteroidia; order Bacteroidales; family VadinHA17; genus LD21. The sequence continues at coordinate 14,948 of CAZFVQ010000027.1, forward strand.
CCTGATGATTTTGTCCTGATGACTTCTGTGGAAGACGGAACCTCCTTCACCAGGCTTTCATCCCTCTGGGGGTATGATGCATATTGCGGATCCACGGTAAGAATGACCGGTTCCCAGCCGTACGAAGGAAGATATCCGGCGAATCTGAGCCATCTCTGGACTCCGGCTCCGCCGCTTGGCGGCCAGTAATAGGTTATGATCAGAACCTTATTCATCCTGAATTTTTCTCAGGGGGCCTTCGGAAGAGACCTTTTTACCGATAATTTCCGGCAGACGGCTGACTGCAACCCTTTCCTGGATCATGGAGTCGCGGTAGCGTATTGTAACCGTTTCATCCTCTCTGGTCTGATGGTCAATAGTGATGCAGTAGGGCGTGCCTATCGCATCCTGCCTGCGGTACCTTCTTCCAATGGAATCCTTGTCGTCATACTGGCAGTTAAAGCTGAACTTCAGATTTTGAATAATTTTTTCAGCGATCTCCGGGAGTCCGTCTTTTCTGACCAGGGGCATTACAGCCAGTTTGACAGGAGCAAGGAAGGCGGGCAGTTTCATTACCACGCGCATATCGGAGCTTCCGTCGTCCTTTTTCAGTTCCTCTTCATTGTATGAAGCCGAGATGACATGCAGGAACATCCTGTCCAGTCCGATTGACGTTTCAACCACACAGGGAATATATGATTCACCTTTTTCGGGGTCGAAATACTGCATTTTTTTTCCGCTGTACTGCTGATGCTGCCTAAGGTCAAAATCAGTTCTTGAATGTATTCCTTCAACTTCCTTAAAGCCGAAGGGGAATTTATACTCTATGTCAGTTGCCGCATTTGCATAATGGGCAAGTTTTGTGTGATCATGAAAGCGGTAATTGTCAGCTCCGAAGCCAAGTGCCCTGAACCATCTGATCCTGGTTTCCTTCCAGTATTCAAACCATTCAAGCTCTGTTCCCGGCTTCACGAAGAACTGCATTTCCATCTGTTCAAATTCGCGCATCCGGAAGATGAACTGCCGGGCAACTATTTCATTGCGGAAGGCTTTCCCGACCTGGGCAATCCCGAATGGCAGTTTCATCCTGCCCGTTTTCTGGACATTGAGGAAATTAACGAAAATACCCTGGGCGGTTTCGGGCCGGAGATATATTTTGCTTGCTCCCTCGGCAGTGGAACCTATTTCGGTGGAAAACATGAGATTGAACTGTCTTACTTCAGTCCAGTTGCGCGTCCCGGAAACGGGACAGACAATTTCATTATCCAGAATGATCTGGCGGAGCTCCTGCAGGTTGTTGTCATTCATGGCCTTTGAAAATCTTTCAGATATCCCGTCAATCTTTGCCTGGTATGAAAGCACACGCTGATTGGTTTCCCTGAATTTCTTTTCATCAAATGCCTCACCGAAACGGGCGACTGCTTTTCCAATCTCCCGCTCTATTTTCTGTTCTATCCCGGCCATGTGTTCTTCAATAAGGATATCGGCGCGATACCTCTTTTTGGAATCCCTGTTATCAATGAGAGGATCATTGAATGCGTCCACATGTCCGGATGCCTTCCAGATTGTGGGATGCATGAATATTGCAGAATCAATACCCACGATGTTTTCATGCAGGAGAACCATACTGTCCCACCAGTACTTCCGGATATTGTTTTTCAGTTCAACGCCATGCTGACCATAATCATAGATTGCGCTCAATCCGTCATAAATCTCGCTTGAAGGAAACACATAGCCGTATTCTTTACAGTGAGCTGTCAGCTTTTTAAAAATATCTTCCTGAGCCATAGGAGTTTTTATTATAAGGAAGGCAAAAATAATTCAAAAAATCTGCTTTCACAAAGACTAATTCATCTCATTGATTCTATTACTATCTTTATCAGTTCAATATTCATTGCCTATATGAAGCGGAAAACTGATTTTCTCGTCCTGGGATCGGGTATTGCGGGACTGACATTTGCACTCAAGGCTTGCAGGTACGGAAAGGTGACCATTGTTACCAAGGGAAGGATTGAAGATTCCAACACAAGATATGCCCAGGGAGGTATTGCATCTGTTTTCAGTGAGCCGGATAATTTCGAAAAACATATCAATGACACTCTCATTGCCGGAGCCGGAATATGTGATGAGGAGGTTGTCAGAATGGTGGTCAGTGAAGCGCCGGAAAGGATAAAGGATCTGATAGAGCTCGGTGTTCCCTTCGACAGGAAGGAGGACGGATCCTATGATCTCGCAAGGGAAGGGGGACATTCCGAATACCGGATACTGCACCACAAGGACAAGACAGGTGAAGTCATAGGAGAAACACTTATTGAGAGAGTAAGGAAGGAAGCAAACATAGAAATTTTTGAAAACCATTTCGCGATAGAGGTTCTGACGCAGCATCATCTCGGAGAGGTTGTAAAGCGCAGCCATCCCGGAATAAAATGCTATGGTGCCTATGTGGCCGATCTTGTAAACCAGAGAGTGATAACCTTCCTTTCACGGGTGACGGTTATGGCAACGGGAGGAATAGGAAACGTGTACCTGACCACTACCAATCCCGAGATAGCCACAGGCGATGGCATCGCCATGGTGTACAGGGCCAAGGGAACGATTGAGAATATGGAATTCGTGCAGTTTCATCCGACATCCCTCTACGATCCCCATACGAGACCTTCATTTCTTATCACTGAGGCATTAAGGGGATACGGAGCCGTACTGAAGAACCTGAAAGGTGAGGACTTCATGGGCAGATATGACAGTCGCGGCTCTCTTGCCCCGAGGGATATTGTTGTCCGGGCTATTGACAGCGAAATGAAGATATGGGGGGATGATCATGTATGGCTTGACTGTACGCATCTTGACCCCGAAGGCTTGAAGGATCATTTCCCGACAGTATATGAACATTGCCTCACGAGGGGAATTGATATCACCAGGGACATGATACCCGTGGTTTCCGCTGCTCATTATTCCTGCGGGGGAGTGAAGGTTGACAAAAACGGCCAGAGCAATATCGACAGGCTTTATGCCATAGGCGAAGTGGCATCAACCGGTCTGCATGGAGCAAACAGGCTGGCATCCAATTCACTGATTGAGGCTGCCGTTTATGCTCATCGGGCTGCCCTTCACTCCGGAGCCAGACTTGCCGGAACGGATTTCACGGAAAATATTCCCGACTGGGATTACAAGGGAACCGCGCATCTGGAGGAAATGGTGCTGATAACCCAGAGTCTGAAAGAATTACAGGGAATAATGAGCAATTATGTAGGAATAGTGAGATCGGATCTTCGTCTGGGAAGAGCACTGGTCCGTCTGGAGATTCTTTTTGAGGAAACGGAAAATCTTTATAAAAGGTCGCTTATTTCCCAGAAGATTTGTGAACTCCGGAACCTGATCAACGTGGGATACATAATAATCAAGTATGCCAGGAACAGGAAAGAGAGTGTCGGACTTCATTATTCCATTGATTACCCGAAAAGAGCATTAGTGAATTTTAAATAATCTGTCAATGAACCATCTTGAATCATCATTTGCCGGCAAAAATGCCCTCTGGAGATATCTTATAATGATTGCCACAGTGCTTGCTGTTTCAAATACTATAGGGGCATTACCGTTGATGATCAGTATAATCCGGAATCCGGTTGCAGCAGGAGAGCTGGCTTCCAGTCCTTCCGACTTTACTGTTTTGGGACTCAGTCCGATTACAGCTTTTATCTTTTTGCTCATTCCCTTTATTGTTGCACTGGCTGCATTCATTCTTCTTGTCCGTCCGCTGAACGGCAGAAGTCCTATGACCATAATAAACGGAACAGGAACCTTCAGGTGGAAAAAGTTCTTCATACCGGCAGCTGTATGGACAGGTATTTCCATTGTATACCTCTTTGTGAGTCTGAAGATGGATTCCGCCAATTTCTCGGTTAACAACTTCTCTTCATCACTGATCCTGCTGGTGATTGTTTCAGTGCTGCTGGTGCCGTTTCAGGCTGCCTTTGAGGAGATACTGTTCAGAGGCTATTTCATGCAGGGTTTCACAGTGATCTTCCGGAACAGGCTGTTGCCGCTTGTCATTACTTCCATCCTGTTCGGACTGATGCATTCCCTTAATCCGGAGGTCGATGAATTCGGCTTTCTTACAATGATGCCCCAGTATATATTGTTCGGACTGATATTCGGAGTTGTTGCAGTAATGGATGACGGAATCGAATCAGCGATCGGAATTCATGCAGCCAACAATGTATTTCTCTGTATAATGGTCACCAATAAATCATCGGCACTGCAGACGCCCGCCATCTGGGAACAGCATTCGGTACAACCCTGGACGGAATTCGTGTTCATGCTGATAATGGGAATACTGACAGTCCTTATTCTGAGGAAGATATTCAACTGGGGAAGCTTCAGCCTGCTTTGGGGAAAGGTGGAGGCAAAAGCCGAAAACACGGAAAATTCCTGACAGGGAAAATAAAACTACAGAAAGGCTGCCATTTATAAATTCCAAGTGGCCAATATCCTGGTCAGACAGACGGATAATATTTGGGCTTTATATATTTTCTTATTACCTTGCTTAATCTCTATACTTTTTTAAAGTGCTGAGAATCAAGCAGAAAAATTAATAAGCAACATGATTTTTAAGTTCTTTGATAATTTTCAAATACTCCCTGGTATTATGATAATATAAATACATTGGAAAGCATAAACCGGCTGTTTAGCTTTCCGCAAGTGAAAATCCCAATAAAAACCTATTTCTAACTAAATCAAATCTTATGAAAAAAAATCTGTTGATCCTGTTGTTCCTGGCATCAACTACTGTTTTTGCACAGCGAATGACAATAACAGGGATCGTAAGCGATTCTGACGGGGTTCCCCTGCCTGGGGCAACCGTTCAGATAAAGGGTACTCTTGCAGGGGCCCTCACTGATCTGGACGGGCATTATTCAGTAGAGGCGCCTGGTCCGAATTCAATTCTTGTTTTTTCTTTTGTCGGCTATGCTCCTGCAGAAATAGTTGTTCAGAATCAGACCGAAATTAATGTTGCCTTAAGGGAGGACATACAGGGTCTGGAGGAAGTTGTTGTTGTCGGGTATGGAACCCAGAAGAAAGCCAACCTGACAGGAGCCGTTGATCAGGTAACAAGTTCCACCCTTGAAAACCGCACGATGTCAAACCTTACACAGGGATTGAAAGGTGTGGTACCCAATCTTAATATCAGTCTTCTGGATGGCAAGCCGAATCAGTCTCCCAGCTATAACATCAGGGGGCTTACCTCAATCGGGCAGGGTGGCAGCGCACTGATTCTTATTGACGGTGTTGAGGGTGATCCGAGTCTTTTGAACCCGAACGACATTGAGAATATCTCTGTCCTGAAAGATGCTGCTTCAGCATCTATTTACGGTGCAAGGGGAGCCTTCGGGGTAGTACTTATAACAACCAAGAATCCTGCAAGGGGTAAAACCAGCATTTCCTACTCTTCGAACTTTGCCATCAGAAAACCAATTGCGGTACCTGACCTTGTCACCGACGGATACACCTTTGCAAAGATGTTTGCAGAATCATATTACAACTGGGAAAACACCTTTCCCGCTGCTGTGAACAAAACCCTTAAATTCTCGCAGACCTATCTCGATGAACTGGAAAGGAGGGCACTAAACCCCCAATCTTCGGATAAGGAAGTAGAGATCGATCCTGTAACGGGTGATTATGTCTATTATGCAAGTCATGATAAATACAAGGAGCTGTATAAGGATGTCACAACAGGCTATGAGCAGAACATTTCAGTTTCGGGAAGCACTCAGACAGCAAGCTTTCTCGTTACCGGCAGGCTGCTTAATCAGCCGGGCCTATTTCGTTATAATTCGGATGATTACAGCATGCATAACATAAGGGCAAAGGGAGCCATTCAGCTGTATCCGTGGCTGACCATTGAGAACAACTCCGAATATTCTGACAGAAGTTATCACAATCCTCTGAATGTGGGTGAAGGATCGGGAATATGGAGAAATATTGGTGATGAGGGTCATGTGCTGGCTCCCATGTTCAATCCGGACGGCACCATTACAATGTCGGCAGCCTATAATGTGGGTGACCTGTGGTATGGGAAAAATGGCTATGATATGAAAGACAAGGTTTTTCGCAATACAGCGGGATTCATATCAAGTTTCTATAATAACAAACTGAGGTTCCGTGGCGACTTTACGATCAGGAATACCACCAACAATGAAAAGCGGCGTCAGGTTCCCGTTCCCTACAGTAACCACCCCGGAGTGATTGCCTATGTTGGTACTAAAACAAACGACCTCAGGGAAACAAGGGATGAAAGGCAGTATCTCGCCACAAACTTTTATACCGAATATGAAAATACTTTCAATGCATCACATTATCTGAAGCTTCTGGCCGGCTACAATTACGAGCAGTCAACATTCCAGAGGGTAAGGGTTCAGAGGAACGGGCTGATTTTTGACGATGCGTCGGATCTTAACCTTGCGCTCGGTCAGTCAATTTCAACTTCAGGAGGATGGGACAGATGGAATATCCTGGGTGGTTTCGGCAGGATAAACTATTCATTCAAGGACAAATATCTTGTGGAAATCAACGGTCGTTATGACGGTTCCTCAAAATTTCCTGCAAACCAGCGATTCGCATTCTTTCCTTCATATTCCCTGGGATGGAGGGTTTCCAAGGAGTCTTTCTGGAATGTTTCCCCGAAAATTATTTCTGACCTGAAGCTGAGAGCATCCTATGGATCACTCGGAAACGGAAACATTGCTTCATACACCTACCAGGAGAACCTTTCAATAAGTCAGTCAGGCCGGGTACTTGACGGAGTCAAGCCACAATACACCAGGAATCCGAGCGTGCTTCCGGAAGGGCTGACCTGGGAAACAGCCACAACCATGAACGCCGGAATTGATATTACAGCGTTGTCAGACAGGTTGAGATTTGTGGGGGATGCCTATATCAGGAATACAACCGATATGTATACAATTGGCATGACGCTGCCCGCTGTTTTCGGTGCAACACCGCCGAAGGGGAACTATGCTGACCTGAAGACCACCGGATGGGAAACGAGCCTGTCGTGGAGGGACAGATTCAATGTTAGTGAGAAAACCCTCAATTATGAACTGCGTTTCACAATTGCCGACAGCCGTTCGAAGATAACAAAGTACAATAACCCGGAAAAAGTGCTGACCGATTATTATGAAGGTATGATTGTTGGTGAGATCTGGGGTTATGTGACTGAGGGATTTTTTGTGGATGCTGAGGATATTGCCAATCATGCCGATCAGAGCCTGTTTAAAAACACTTCTTCCGGAGCCAATTATCCCGGCGATATTAAACTTCTTGATGCAGACAACAGCGGAAAGGTGGATTTTGGAACAAACCGGGTAGGAAATACAGGTGACAAAAGGATCATTGGAAACAGCGCTCCCCGTTTTACCTATACTTTCAACGTAAATGCCGACTGGAACAATTTCTTCTTTACTGCTTTCTTCCAGGGGGTTGGCAAACAGCAGTGGTGGCCGAGCTCCGAAGCCAGTCTTTTTTGGGGTATGTATAACAGACCTTATAACCCGCTGCCAGTATGGCATCTTAATAATTACTGGACATCTGATAACACTGATGCATATCTGCCCAGGTATGTCACCAGGCTTGCAAACAGAGCGGGAGCAATGCTAAGGGATGCTCCCCAGACAAAATACCTGCAGAATATAGCTTACCTTAGGTTGAAATCCATACAGTTCGGATACAGCCTTCCTGGAAACCTGATCTCAAAGATTGGCGCATCGTCGCTAAGGGTATACATTTCGGGTGAGAACCTGTGGACTTATTCACCGTTGTATAAAATTGTCGGGAAAGGCCATCTGGATGTCGAAAACACCGGGCCGTCGGATAAATTATTCAATGACGATAATGCGGGAGACGGTTATAATTATCCGATGTTAAAAAATATGACATTCGGTTTGTCCGTAACATTTTAAAATAAATTCAAACATTTTGGTCATGAAAAAAATATATTGGTTTTTTATGTTCATAATTGTCACTCTGTCTGGTTGTGAACTGGAGCAACTCCCTGAGGGCAGCGCCTCCAAGGAGGCGGTTTTTGGCAATGAAAAGGGTCTGGAACTTTACGCCAATTCTTTCTATAATATGCTTCCAAGCGGAAGTGATATCTATCGAACTGAAGGAATAACCGATTATGGTGCACGCAGGGATGCCCCTGCATTCATGGTTGCCGGGTCATATACCGTAACATCCACAGATATCACAAATGAATCAGGCTATACCAGGGTATCCCTTGGCGGAGATGCTAACTGGGTATGGACTTCGTTGAGGAATATTAATTATTTCATAGTGAACCTGAGGGATCCTGCGCTTACCGGGAAAATTCCCGAAGACGTCATAAGAAACTATCTTGGAGTGGCAAGGTTTTTCAGGGCATGGTTCTACTTTGAGAAGGTAAAGAGGTACGGAGATGTTCCCTGGATAAATAAGCTTCTTGATGTCACCGATCCGGATCTGCATAAATCAAGAGACCCAAGGACTTTGGTTATGGATTCTGTCCTGGCAGACCTGAATTATGCATGTGCAAATATCAAGCTGACAAACGATCCTTCAAGGAGCCTGGTAACAAAATATGTTGCCTACGCATACAAATCGAGAGTATGCTTGTTTGAAGGAACCTTCAGAAAATATCACGACGAACTGAACCTTGCTTCCACTGCCGACAGGTGGCTTACGGAAGCTGCAAATGCAGCCAGAATTGTTATGGACGAATCAGGCCATAAAATTTATGATGGTGATGGAACGGAAGCATCCTACAGGAAAGTGTTTACAAGTACAGATCCCCTGGCAGAAGAAGTGATGATGGCTGTCCTGATGGATCTTTCCCTTAGTGTAACGCATACCGCAAACTGGATATTCACCAGTTCCACAACGGGATTCAGGTTCAATTTCATTCGTACGTTCATAAACACATATCTGAAAACCGATGGCACTCCTTTCACAGATACTCCGGGATATCAAACAATGCTGTTTATGGATGAGGTAAAGGGCAGGGACAAAAGGCTGCAGCAGACTATCCGCTTGGGTGATTACCAAAGAATTAACGGAGGTGTTTTTGTACCTGCTCCTCCAAGCTTCTCCTACTCGTATACGGGTTACCAACCCATTAAATGGAGCCTCGACGACACTTACTACGATACAAGGGATCTGAATATAAATGCGGTTTCCCTGATACGGTATGCTGAAGTCCTGCTTAACTACGCAGAGGCGAAAGCAGAGCTCGGAACCCTTACCGATGAGGACTGGGCCAATACAATCGGTAAGCTCAGGGCAAGAGGGGGTATAACCGGGGGCCTGACTACCAGGCCGACAGTTATTGATCCTTATTTGCAGAACACATACTTTCCTGATATCACCGATCCTGTGATACTCGAAATCCGCAGAGAAAGGCCTATTGAACTTTGCATGGAAGGATTCCGTTTCTATGACCTTATCAGGTGGAAGAGGGGAGAATTGCTTGCAATGGAATGGAACGGAATGTATGTTCCGGAATTGATAACACCAATGGATCTAAACGAAGACGGAATCCCTGATGTGGCATTTTACCAGGGTGAAATGCCTTCACCGGCAGTACCCGGAGTAGTGTATATCGACGTTTCAGAAATGAGCGGAGGAAAACCAAATTCCCAGAGACTTAAAAACGGAAATCACGGTGAACTCACCTGGCTGAATACAATTCCCAGGACATGGAATGATAAAATGTATTACTATCCGATTCCAGAAGCCGACAGGCTAATGAATACAAACCTGGTTCAGAATCCGGGGTGGTAGAATATAATTAAATAATTTTCAAGCTCCTTTTGTTATAAAAGGAGCTTTTTTTCTTGTTTATTTTGTCAGACATTAGAATATAGAATACACGTTCCGGGTTTTGAAAACGGACTTTGACTTGCACCCATTCAACCATAAAACAACAAATACATTGATAATGGATAACTGCAATGGAGGTTAACTGATCAGACGGAATAGACTGATGTTTTTTCGTCAGTCCTGAAATTTCCGTATTTATCTTTGATTCCGTTTATGATAGTTCTTATCTCGTCAGGTTCAAGACTTGTAAGCAGCCGGAGGCGGGTTTCCCTGAAATGGGGCAGTCCCTTGAAATAATTTGAAAGATGTCTTCGCATTTCAAGTATTGCTCTTTTCCCCTGTTTGAACTCAAGCGATTTTTCAAAGTGCAGAAGCGCAAGGTCAGCTTTTTCTTCTGTTGTCGGTTCCGGCAGCAGTTCACCGGTACTCAGGAAATGTTTTATATCCCGGAAGATCCATGGTCTGCCCACAGAGGCACGGCCAATCATTATTCCGTCAACCCCGCAGCGTGAGAACATTTCCCTGGCTTTATGCGGTCCGTCAATATCCCCGTTTCCTATGACAGGGATTTTTATGCGGGGATTTTTCCTGACCTCAGCGATAAGGGTCCAGTCGGCTTTTCCCCTGTAAAGCTGGGCCTTCGTCCTTCCATGGATTGTGATTGCTGCTATTCCGGCATCCTGGAGCTTTTCGGCCACTTCCATGATGTTTTTATTTTCCTCATCCCAGCCAATCCTTGTTTTTACTGTTACGGGAAGATTTACTGCCCTGACTATTGCGGAGGTCATCTCAATCATCAGGGGAATGTCCCTCAGCATGCCGGCTCCGGCTCCGCGGGCTGCAATCTTCCTGACCGGACAGCCGAAATTGATGTCAATAAGTTCCGGTCCTGCCGCTTCGGCCATGTGAGCCGCTTCGACCATCGCTCCGGTAATATGTCCGTAAAGCTGAATCCCTATCGGTCTGTCAAAATCCCGGATATCAAGTTTGTCCACGCTCTTCTGTCCGTTTCTGATAAGACCGTCGGAGGAAATGAATTCCGTATACATGAAATCGGCACCGAATAATTTGCATACATAGCGGAATGAAGGATCAGTAATATCCTCCATTGGAGCAAGAAAGAGGGGATAATCACCCAGTGATATTTTACCGATGGTCAAGACAGATAAGTTTGTGAATATGAATAGGTCCGATCAGCCAACCTTCTTGTAATATATGGAAAGCTGATCTGTGGGAATGGTCTGTTTTATCTTTTCACTTTTTCTGTAAAAATAAACAACTCCATGGTTTTGGCACTCCTTTAAGCGGATTTCTTGTGGAAGATCTGCAAAAAACCCTTCTATCTCGTTCCATATCTGCAGGATGAGCTTATCGGCTTCTTTTCTGAAATCTTTGGCTCTAAGCGAATAGTCGCTGATTCGTTTTGCCATTGATTTTTTATGATTATTGAACTCAAGGAAGCTTTGGAATCTGACTTTCACGACGGCAATTGTCGGATTGGTTATCGGACAGCCACCGTCTCTTATTCTTTGTTCTTCACCCTCAATTATTTTCTGACCCCTGGTAATGAGTTCATTCTCTGTTCTCAGGGAAGGAAGGGTGCTGTTATGCTTTTTCATGCCATAATATTCCCTCGTCTCCGGAGGCAGTTCCCCGCGCAGGATTGCCATGTTCATCACCCGCATGAAATGGGTGAGATAGAGTCTCGCTTTTCTTGATATCTCGCTGTAGTCTCCGCTGCGGTTTTGCTGAAAGACAAAAGCCTGTCTCTGAAGCAATATCTCCTGTTCAAACAATGGCATGAATCTCTGAAGGGCAACCAGTGATCTGGCCGAGATTGCCATTCTGTTCGGAGGCAGTTCCCGTGATGTTTTCAGCGCTTTTTTCATTGCCCTCATTCGGGCAGCATCCGTGTTCGGCAATCTGCGGTATGGCATGAAACTGAGTTTTATAAATGTGCTTGCAAACTTTATACGAATATAATGTCAATTTGATGCACTTCCCGGCCCTTCGCTGTTAATAACATTGATTTTATCAACAGCAATTTGCCTTCCGGTGATTGTTTCGTGAAGCAATGATATTAACTTAGCACATTATTAATAAGCAGAAAGCATTTTTATGTTCAGCAAGGAAGTATATATCAGAAGGAGGTCGGAGCTACGCAGCAGGATGAAAGGCGGAATCGGATTATTCCCCGGAAACACTGAAGCTCCGATGAACTATCCTGCCAATCCCTATCGTTTCAGGCAGGACAGTGATTTTCTTTATTTTTTTGGACTTGATCTGCCGGGATTCACCGGACTGATGGATTTTGATTCCGGAAAGGAAATCCTTTTCGGGAATGATTTCGATATGGATGATATCGTATGGATGGGCCCCCAGCCCACTGTCAGGGAACTGGCTTTACGCAGCGGTATCACTGATACGGCTCCCCTGTCAGGACTTGAGGATTTTATTGCCGGGGCTCTGGCGAAAAACAGGAGGATCCATTTCCTTCCGCCCTATCGCGGGGATACAAGGATCATGCTGGCTTCCCTTCTGAAGGAGAATCCCTGCAACATGAAAACCGGTTCATCAGTTGAACTTGTAAAGGCAGTTGTGTCCCTGAGATCGGTAAAAGATGAAGCGGAAATCAGCGAAATTGAAAAAGCTGTCGGCATAGCCCGGGAGATGCATACCACTGCAATGAAGATGTGCAGACCGGGTGTAAAGGAACAGGAAATTGCCGGAGCAATTGAAGGTATTGCCCTTTCGATGGGGGCAGGAACATCATTTCCGGTCATACTGAGTATGGACGGACAGACGCTGCATAATCATTCACATGATAATATTCTTGAGAAAGGAAGGATGATGGTTACCGATGCCGGAGCAGAAACAAATCTTCGCTATGCATCGGACATAACAAGAACCACCCCTGTCGGCGGCAGGTTCAGCACCCTTCAGAAAGAGATTTATGAAATAGTCCTGAAAGCAAATAATGAGGCAATAAATGCCAGCCGTCCCGGTGTTTCGAACCGTGATGTTCATTTGCTGGCATGCAGGATACTGGCCGGGGGACTAAAGGATCTTGGTCTGATGAAGGGAGATATTGATGAAGCCGTTGCACTTGGCGCTCATGCATTGTTCATGCCGCACGGCATTGGCCATATGCTTGGACTGGATGTTCATGACATGGAAGCCCTGGGAGAGAACTTTGTGGGATATAATGATGAAGTAAGGCGAAGCGAACAGTTCGGGCTGGCATTCCTCAGGTTTGCGCTTCCCTATGTACCCGGACATGTTTTTACCATTGAACCCGGATGTTATTTCATTCCCGAACTCATTGAAAGCTGGAAGGCTGAAGGGAAATTCACTGATTTCATCAACTACGGCAAGCTGGAAAAATACATGCCAACCGGCGGAATAAGAATAGAGGATAATATACTCATTACCGCCGGAGGACATAAAGTCCTGGGCAGTCCGATTCCAAAAACCGTCAGGGAGATTGAGGAACTCTGTTCCCCGGTTTAGTAGGCTTTATAATATTCCCGGTTCAGCCGGGCTATGCTTGTAAGCTTGATTTCCTTCGGACATTCGGCTTCGCAGGCGCCCGTATTGGAACAGCTTCCGAATCCGGATCCATCCATGCCGGCAACCATTGCCCTTGCACGTTCCCTTGCTTCGGTACGGCCCTGGGGAAGCAGGGCATACTGTGATATCCTGGCCGACACGAACAGCATTGCCGATGCATTCTTGCAGGCGGCAACACATGCGCCGCATCCTATACATATTGCTGTATCAAATGCCTTATCGGCATCGCTTTTCCTTACCGGAACCGAGTTGGCTTCCGGTGCAGCACCGGTGTTTAGTGAGATGTAGCCGCCTTCGCATTGTATTTTGTCAAAGGCACTGCGGTCAACGATCAGGTCTTTTACAACCGGAAATGCTTTTGCCCTCCAGGGTTCAATCCGGATTGTATCGCCGTCGCGGAAATATCTCATCGGGAGATGACATGTGGTTATCGCGGGAACCGGGCCATGGGGATGACCGTTTATATACATTCCGCATGACCCGCAGATCCCTTCACGGCAGTCATGGTCAAAAGCAACGGGATCCCTGTTTTCTTCCACGAGTTTCTCGTTGAGGGCATCAAGCATTTCCAGAAAGGACATGGCAGGAGATACATTTTCCATTTTGTATGTCACAAAACCTCCTTTTGCTTTCGCGTTCTTCTGCCTCCATATCTTCAGAGTGAGATTCATTTATTCCGGATATTCGTTTTACACTGTTTTGCTTCTGTTTCGTATTTCCTTTTTCTTTTCCCCCTTCCCTTTCCGTTCTCCTTTTCAGTCCTGCCTTCTGTTCACTTCCTCTTTCCGCCCCTTTTCCTCTTTCCCTTTTTTCCGGATCCCCTTCTTTCCGGTTTCCCTTCTTTCCGGATTTCCTTCCTTCCGGTTTCCCGATTTCCGCCCCTTTTCCTCTTTCCCTTTTTTCCGGATTTCCTTCCTTCCGGTTTCCCGATTTCCGCCCCTTTTCCTCTTTCCCTTTTTTCCGGATCCCCGATTTCCTCCTGTTAACTTCCTTCGTTTCTACTTGTAACTTCTTATTTTCATCTCCGTCTCCTCAAAAACCAGTTTTTCCCTGTGAAACAGAGGTTCCTTGTTTTCACCGGCATATTCCCATACAGCCACGTGGGCAAATTCCTCATCGTTTCGCAGTGCTTCCCCGTCGGGAGTCTGATATTCCTCCCTGAAATGAGCCCCGCACGATTCCCTGCGGTTCAGTGCATCAGTAATCATCAGGCGGGCAAGTTCAAAAAAATCGGCCAGGCGGCCGGCTTTCTCGAGTTCCTGGTTGAGTTCATCAGCGCTTCCCGTAATATTCAGGTCTTGCCAGAACTCATCTTCCAGTTTCCCAAGCATTTCAAGAGCTTCCTTAAGTCCCTCCCCATTTCTGATTATTCCCACATGATCCCACATTATTTTTCCGAGCCGTCTGTGGAATGAAGTAACTGTCTGTTTTCCCCTGATTGACAAAAGTTTGTTAATCCTTTCGCGGACAGATCCCTCGGCTTCATCAAATTCCGGAGTGCCGGTTGTAATTTTCGGCTGATGTATCTCGTCAACAAGGTAATTGTTTATTGTATTCGGCAGAATGAAATAGCCGTCACCCGCAGCCTGCATCAGTGAGCCTGCCCCCAGGCGGTTGGCGCCGTGGTCCGAGAAATTAGATTCTCCGATGGCATACAGACCCGGAATGGTTGTCATCAGTTCATAGTCAACCCAGAGGCCGCCCATGGTATAATGTCCTGCAGGATAAGTTTTCATGGGTTCCTCATAAGGATCGCTTCCCGTGATGGTTTTGTACATCCGGAAAAGATTACCGTATTTGTCTTCGATGGCTTTCTTTCCCTGTTTTTCTATTGCATCCCTGAAATCGAGATATACGGCAAGTTTCGTTTCCCCTACACCGTAACCGGCATCACACCGTTCCTTGGCAGCCCTTGATGCCACATCCCTCGGCACGAGATTGCCGAATGCAGGATATCTTCTTTCAAGGAAATAATCCCTTTCCTTTTCCGGAATATCGTTGGGCGGACGTTTATCATCCGCCTTCAGGGGTACCCATACCCGTCCGTCGTTGCGAAGCGACTCGGACATCAGGGTGAGTTTTTTCTGAAACTCATTCATTTGGGGAATGCATGTCGGGTGTATCTGTATAAAAGCCGGATTGGCAAAGAAGGCCCCCTTTTTATATGCCTTCAGTGCAGCAGATGCATTTGAATTTACGGCAAGGGTGGAAAGATAGTAGATTGTTCCGTAGCCTCCTGTTGCAAGAACGACGGCATGAGCCCCGAATCTTTCTATTTCGCCTGTTACCAGGTTTCTGGTTATTATGCCTCTTGCTTTTCCGCCGATAAGTACCAGGTCGAGCATCTCCCTGCGGGGATACATTTTTACATTTCCTTTTTTGATCTGCCTGTTGAGAGAGGAATAGCTGCCGAGAAGACATTGCTGTCCCGTCTGCCCTTTTGCATAGAAAGTCCTGGAAACCTGAACGCCCCCGAAGGACCGGGTTTCGGGTGTTCCCCCGTAATCGCGTGCAAAGGGGACACCAATTGCTGTGAAATGATCTATTACCTGGTTGCTCACTTCGGCTGCCCTGTAAACATTGGCTTCCCGCGAGCGAAAATCACCTCCCTTTATCATGTCGGTAAACAGGCGGTAAACCGAATCCCCGTCATTCCGGTAATTTTTTGCAGCATTTATCCCTCCCTGGGCTGCAACGGAATGTGCCCGTCTCGGGGAATCCTGGTAACAGAAATTGCTGACACTGTATCCCAGCTCTCCCAGTGCCGATGCTGCTGAAGCTCCCGACAAACCCGTGCCTACAACGATTATTTCAAGCTTCTTCTTGTTAACCGGACTGATAAGCCTGGATGAAGACTTGTATTTTGTCCATTTCTGAGCCAGGGGTCCGTCCGGTATCTTTGAATCAAGTTTTTCCATAGTGAATAATATTTCTACCTGAAAAGCCAGAGAGTCAGTGAAATCAGGGCAAAGCCCGCGGGAATGCCTATTGCCCAGACCCTTGCCAGCACTTTTACCACTGGAGTCCAGATCCTGTGGTTCAGTCCCAGTGTCTGGAAAGCCGAGGAGAATGCATGAAAGAGATGAAGGCCGAGAAGGACAAAGCAGGTAAGGTAAATATAGTTGTATGCCGGAATTTTAAACAGTGCATGAGCATGGGAATAAAAATCCTCCGGATTACCGGGTACAAGACCAAGTTTTATGAAGAAGAAATTAAAGAAATGCAGTACCAGGAAGGTGAGTACTGACAATCCCGTCCAGATCATGAATTTCGAAAAGAATGACACTTTTGTCCTGGTACTGACGGTGTAGCGTACAGGACGGGCAATCAGGTTTTTTATCTGCAGGTATATACCGTAGAATAAATGGATCAGGAGGGCGGCAAATAAAATCACTTCAATTACCTTTATAACAGGAAATGATGCCATGAAGCCTGCAGCAGAATTAAAGGGTACGGGATCATTTTTGAGAAGCATAAGATTGATTGCCAGATGAACAGGCAGGAACAACAGGAGAAAGAGTCCTGCAAGGGCCATCACGAACTTCATGGATACTGATGAGAACAGGATTTTATTCATTGTGTCGCATGCTTGTTGGTTAGTTTCTGTTGTCAGATCAGGTTTTTCATGAAAAAGGATTGTTTGCAAATATATTTACAAAACACTATAATGAACCAAATTCCAAATTGCTTATTATTATCATAAATAACATCCGGCATGAAAAAATCTTTTATTTACGACGGTGGAAAGATAAGTTATTATGACGAAGGTGAGGGTGATGTCATCTTTCTTGTTCACGGATATCTTGAAACTTCGGAAATATACCGGAGTTTTGCGCAGAAGCTTGCAGCGGATTTCAGGGTTATTTCCGCCGACCTTCCCGGTCACGGAGAATCAGATATGTTCGGGGAGACTCATACAATGGAATTTATGGCTGCTGCCCTTAATGCTCTTGCCGGAAGTATTGTGGAAGGAAAAATTTTCCTCGCCGGTCATTCAATGGGAGGGTATGTAAGCCTTGCCTTTGCAGAGCTTTTTTCCGAAAAACTGAAAGGATTCTGCCTTTTGCACTCCCATCCCTTTGCTGACACTCCGGAAGTTGTTGAAAAGAGAAAAATGGAGATTCGTCTTATAAATGCAGGGAAAAGGAATATGTTTTTTGCTGACAGTATCAGCAGGATGTATGCTCCTGTCAATACCGGGAAATTTGCCGCGGAACTTGAGCGTTCAAAGAAAATTGCCGGAACAATTCCGGACAAGGCTGTTATTTCTGTTCTTAACGGAATGATGATCAGGCCTTCAAGACTTTCCGTCATGGAAGAGGGGAGAGTTCCCTGTCTGTGGATTCTCGGAGCCGGCGATAATTTCATTGACTGTGAGCAGATACAGGGCAGGGTCAGATTACCGGGGAATGCGGAAGTTCTTGTTCTTAATAATTCCGGACATATGGGATTCATTGAGGAAGAAGAGGAAGTTCTGAAAAATTTTTCGGAGTTTGTTGCCGGATCAGGAGGCAATACGGGGAACCGTCAGTGCTAACGTCCCAGAGGGTTATTGATGTTATCAGCTCAGTGAATCATCATCTGCCTCAAACAGGAAATCATTATAGGGATACCGGGTGACATGTATTTCTCTTACCCTGTCGTACAGTATCTTTCTGAGTTCATCCAGGTTTTGCCCGGTCTTTGCTGAAACGAATACTGTAGGGTGGTTTATGTTTTTTGCCATCCAGGTTTTCTTCAGATCTGCCAGGGAATAATTCTCTTTTGTCACGGGACTTAGATCGTCATCGTCCTTCGGGATATGGGAAAAGATATCCGTTTTGTTAAATACGATTATTGCTGGCTTATTTAAAGTGTTCAGCTCGAGAAGCGTTTCGTTCACAACATTTATCTGTTCCTCAAAGCGCGGATGTGATATATCCACTATGTGAAGGAGGAGATCTGCCTCCCGGACTTCATCGAGACTCGACTTGAATGATTCAACAAGATCGTGGGGCAGTTTGCGGATGAATCCCACCGTGTCGGAAAGCAGGAAGGGAAGATTCCCGATAACCACCTTGCGCACGGTTGTGTCGAGTGTTGCAAACAGTTTGTTTTCTGCGAATACTTCCGATTTGGCCAGAAGGTTCATCAGGGTTGATTTTCCCACGTTGGTATATCCGACCAGCGAAACCCTGACAAGCTTGCCCCGGCTTTTCCGCTGTGTCGCCATCTGAACGTCTATCTTTTTTAGTTGCTCCTTCAGTAATGCAATTTTGTCCCGGATGATCCTGCGGTCAGTTTCAAGCTCTGTTTCTCCTGGACCTCTCATTCCTATTCCTCCCCTCTGCCGTTCCAGGTGAGTCCACATTCGTCGCAGTCTTGGTAAAAGATACTGGTACTGTGCCAGTTCAACCTGTTTCCGGGCATGGGCGGTTCTGGCCCTGCGGGCAAAAATATCCAGAATGAGGTTTGTCCGGTCAAGAACCCGGCACTGAAGTGTGTTCTCAAGATTCCTGATCTGTACAGGTGAGAGTTCATCATCAAAAATGGCAAGATCAATATTGTTGGCAGCGACAAATCCGGCTATTTCTGCTGTTTTGCCCGAACCGACAAAAGTTGCTGCATTGGGAATGTTAAGTTTCTGAATAAAACGTTCCACCGGTGTCGCTCCGGCGGTTTCGGCCAGAAAAGCGAGTTCGTCGATAAATTCATTTGTATCATTTTCATCCTGACCGGGATAATTAATACCTATCAGTACTGCTCTTTCTGCAGGAATTCCTGTTTCTATCATCAATTATATGATCAGTCTTCTGTTGCTCTGAACCGATCCCCTTATGGCATTTTTCAGCGATTCAGAACATCTCAGTATCATTTCAATATCCGAAGGAAAGGGGATAATCTGCGCTCTCGTCCTGGCCAGCTGCCCCGGACTGAGTGCCGCCTCATCGCCGACAGCCCTTGCGGAAACATATTCAAATATTGAATGGGCGCCGATGGGATCTTTTTTCAGAAGTTTATCCGGATTTATCTGTATTATCTCAATATCCCCTTCGATCTGACAGGATTTTGTCTGAAGTGTGGATATCAGGGCACATTGAAGAGTCTTGTATTTTTTTGTTTTGATATCATTCCCGAGACTGTCTTTCATTACATTGCCCCTTTTGTCAAGCTGATAGCTGAATCCGTCCTCTACATCCCTCCTTACCAATGAATCAATCTGGGATGTCTGATCGGGGCTGACAAGTATATTTCTGACATTCACATTGATATAATAATCGTAGCTGGTGTTCTGGTCGTAGCTGACTGTGTGGTATTCCACCCATTCGCTGTTGAGTGACTGAAGATTGACATTCAGGAGATCCTCCTCAAATTCTTCGGGGAATCTTATCATTGAACTGTTCTGCAGATTGACCAGGACCCTGCTCATGCCCAGGTATTTTGCTTCCGTGATCTTATTGTCGATACCTTCGTAGTCGCCGACATATTCCCTGGCTCTGACAAATTCATAGTAAGCCTGTCTGTATGAATCCTTGAGACCGTTTTTCATCAGCTCAATTCCGTGTGCATAATAGAAATCGGCTGACTTCTTTTTGGCGGCTACCATTTCCTGCATGTAATCCACGTAGGGAAAATCAATCGTTCTGCTTCCCGAACGCAGCGGAAGAACTGTCCTGACCAGGGATTGCCTGTCATTCAGTCTCAGGTATATCTGGTATATCTCATCATAATTCCGGGGATTTCCTTCCATTTTGAGGAATCTCACCCTTTCAAGATCCTGTTCATTGGCAATTGTGTATGACCGTTCAAGAGTAGTGATCTGTTTTGTGTCATCGGGTTTCTTCCGAAGCTGCTTTACAGCACTTGTAACTGCAGCATCATAATTACCTCTTTCAAGTTGCTTTTTTGAGGATCCGCATCCTGACAGGAGGAGCGGCAGTATTAAAATAATTAATAGATTTCTTTTCATCTGTCTGTGATTTAATTTTAAAGGTAAGATAACCTGTAGGGATTCATCGGGAATTTGCCCGGTTTACCGAGAACCTTTCCCTGTTTATCAGGGACCAGTTCCGGTTTACCGGGAGTCTTTCCCTGTTTATCGGGAACCAGTTCCGGTTTACCGGGAGTCTTTCCCTGTTTATCGGGAGGACTCCCGTCTTTACATGGTCGTTTCATATTGCATTGACTTAGACGGGATCAAATATAAGAAAAACATTAATTGTACGAACACGGGAAGATGTAATCTTGTTCACAGTTTCTGGTAATCAGATAACAAAACTGAGCCATAGCGAGTACCTGACCCTTACGGGTTGTCCTCTCTGGAGTCCGGGAGTCCATTTCGGGGAAGCTGCAATGGCCCTTACCGCTTCATCGTCAATAAGCGGATCTATGCCCTTGACAACTGTTACATTACTGACAGCACCGTCGGCTTCAACTATGAAAGTAAGGAATATCCTTCCCTGTATCTTTTTTTCGAGGGCTTCCTGAGGATAGTTTGTCCTTCTCTGAACCCATTCGCGAAAACGGTTGATATCGCCGCCCCTGAAAGATGGCATCACTTCGACGAGGAAGAATGGCTCGTCGGTATAAAAGCCTCCTGTTCCGTGACCGTCAAATATATCGTCGCCGAATCCGAAACCAGCATATTCCTCTGTGCTTTCGCCGGACTGGACTATCAGTTCATCTGTGGATACCGGTGTCTGAACTGAAGGTATTATGGTATCAATCACTTCCGGGGCAACATATCTGACTATTTCCTGCGCAGCTTTCGGAACAGGACGTGCAGGAGCTGCCGGAGGCGGAGGAATATAGATCTGATCGGCGGGAGCATCAAGCCTGTCCATCATTACACTGACGTATCTGCTTCCGCCGGCGAGTATTTTATCCTTGGGAGGTTTGTGAAGGAAGGGAATCAGTACTACGATACATGCTATAAAAATGGCAGATATCAGTCCCGTAAGTAAAGCCGAGAAATACCTTTTTCTGATTTTATATGCACCATATTCCCTGTTCCGGCCGGCGAATACAATCTCATCAAAACCCGGTGTATCATCTAAAAATGCCATTCCCTGTTTAAAATGTCCTGCAAAATTACAAAATAGCGGATTACTGACAAAACGAAGGACGAGCACCGTAAGTATGTTTTATAATGTTGATATTTTGTATAAATTTGTGCCGTTCAAAATCAGAACAGGATCCGGCTGGTGACAGTTCTTTTTACGGGGGTTTAGCTCAGTTGGCTAGAGCGTTTGACTGGCAGTCAAAAGGTCAGGGGTTCGATTCCCCTAATCTCCACATTTCATGATTATAGCATGCGGAACCACCCATTTTGCCGGGTGGTTTCTTTTTTTCTGATTATCTTGTGATTTGCTAAACCAGGAGCAAAATATGATAACCAGGGATGATAAGCATCACAGCGGGGAGATATATGTCATAAAGGCAAACGGGGAACAGGAGCCTTTCCTCCTCTCCAAGCTCGAGTCTTCACTGCGCAATGCCGGAACCGACAATGCCGCCGTCAGAGAGATAATAAGCGATATTACCGGGTGGGTCTATCCGGGAGTGACCACCAGAAAGATCTATTCCCGCGCCTTTCACCTGCTGACGCGCATCAGGAGAGTAGCCGCCATCCGATACCGGCTTAAGCAGGCCATGTATGACATGGGACCTGCGGGCTATCCCTTTGAGTATTTTATCAGCAGGATTTTCGAGCTTCAGGGTTATCGTGTACAGACGGGTCAGATTGTGCAGGGCAGGTGTGTCACCCACGAGATGGATGTGATTGCCACCAGGGATCATGAGCAGCACCTTGTGGAGTGCAAGTACAGTCAGGCCCAGGGCAGGCGCATACCGGTGCAGACGCCGCTGTATGTGAAGTCGCGCATCGACGATATCCTGGCACGGTACAGGGCCGACAATCTTTTCAAGGGCTACAGATTTACCGGCTGGGTGGTTACCAACACCCGTTTCTCATCCGATTCCATAAGCTATGGGGAGTGTGCCGGACTGAGACTTATGAGCTGGGATTATCCCGCCGGTCACAGTCTCAGGGAAATCATTGAAAGGGAAAATATCTATCCCATAACTGTATTGACGAAACTTACCAACAGGGATAAGCAGCTGCTGCTCGGGAAGGGTATTGTGACCTGTGCAGGCCTGTTTGACAATCTTGATGTGCTTGATCCCTTACATTTTTCCCGCAGCAAATCCACTGCCCTGCTCAAAGAGCTTCACGACATTGTCACCTTCCCGCCGGAGCATTGAGTCCCGGGCATTACGGTGCTTCTGCCGGATACATTATCCGGCACCTATTGCGTAATCCCGTCTTTCTGAAGGGGAACTTCCCCTGTTATTAAGCAAGCTTAACCTGAACCGGAGTAGCATTTGAAAGATTATCACTCACCGGACACCTGTCCTCAACAGCTTCAATCCACTTTTCCAGGGTAGCTTTGTCAGCGTCACAGTCGGGAGTCATCTTAACCTCAATATTTTTGTATCCTGCCCTTTCATCGAAGCTCTTGCCAAAGAGGCGGGCCGGATTCAGATTGCCGGAGATATCAATTTTCACACCGCGTAATTCGAAACCCATCTCTCCTGCAACGACATGCCCCATAACATTGAGGCATCCTGCCAGTGATGCCAGTACATACTCAACCGGATTGGGGCCTTCGTTTGATCCGCCAAGATCGGCCGGCTCATCGACAATTATCTGAAAATTACGGGCCCTGACGACCGTTTTTGCGGGACTTGCACTATGTGCGCTTATTTTAAACGTTAAATCTGCCATAATTCTAATCTTTCTGTATATTTAGTGTATTAAATTCCGGGTGTAAAAATACTGTAAAAGATATGATAACCCTGAAAAAAAGAGGTTGGCAATTACAACAGGAATAAAGGAGTTTAATAGCTTTAAAGCTGTAAAATTACATTTTTTGAATAGCCCTATGACAATCAGGGAAACGAATAAAAGACAGTGGTCTGACTTTCTCACTGACAAACAGCAGGAACAGATCAGAACTTCCACCAGTGAGGTTGTGTTCAGGAAGGGAGAAACCATTATCAAGCAGGGCACTGCGGTTACGCATATATATCTGCTGACCAGCGGACTGGTTAAGCTGGCTTCGGAAGACGGCAACCGCATGACAGTGTTTAAGATCATTGCCGACAATACCTTTGTGGGGCTGATGTGTTCCTTTGCCAGGAAGAACTTCGATTTTTCTGCACTGGCCATCAACACCAGTGTGGTAAGAATCATTGACCGCGAGGTTTTTGAACAGGTTATCCGCGAAAATGGTGAGTTTGCCATGCATATTATTGAGCTTATGTCGGATCTGACCGTTAAGATAGTATCCGACCTTATCGGGCTGAGTCACAAGCAGGCCAACGGAGCTACGGCCACCATACTGCTTGACCTGGCTGAGATTTTCAACAGTCATTCTTTTCGCATGCCCTTCAACCGCGATGAGTTTGCCGACACTGTGGGTTTCTCGAAGGAAAGTGTTATAGGCTGCCTTACCTCCATGCAGAAAGACGGCATTCTAAGGGTCTCCGGTAAGAATATTGAGATACTTGATCCCGGGCGGCTCCTCCTTATATCTCGGCACGGTTAGCCGGAGCCATGTATCTAAGCAAGGACAGGCTGTTTGTGAATAAAATAGAGGAGTATCTGTAAGGGTTGGTGCTTTTTACGGTGAAGGAGGTTTTACTTGTTTCCCTAATCTTCAAACATCATGATTATCACATGCGGACCACCTCTGTCTGCCGGGTGGTTTCTTCTCTGCCGGTTTATATTTTCTTCCTTTTTAATATGAATTCATTGAATGTGCTTCACGTTATTTGTATATGATATCCTGAATTCAGGTCATTTGTCAGATGAACTTTCCGGCAAATCCGAAAATACCTCTATCTTTGATTATCAGATGATATGTGAAGATAACAGCAATGCAGTATAACATTCCGGATAATTTCCCGTACACCTTGTTGAGGTCTAAGACTTTTCCTCATTATGTCAAACGAGTCTGTTGTTTTTATAGATACTGAAGTAGGGGACAGAAATAATCAGATCCTTGCTTACGGCGCAATCCGTGCTGACGGTGCAAAATTCCATTCCAGTTCAGGCAGGGAATTTCATGAGTTTATCAAAGACTCCGGATTTATCTGCGGTCATAACATTATCCGTCATGATCTTGAATATATAAAACAGCAGGTTCACGGTTTCACGATAGCGCAAAACACCATCATCGACACCCTCTTCTGGTCACCTCTGCTGTTCCCTAAAAAACCTTACCACAGACTCATAAAAGACGACAAGCTCCTGCCCGAAGAGATCAATAACCCTATAAGTGATTCAATTAAGGCGCGAAACCTTCTGGATGATGAGATACATGCATTCCATCGCCTTCCTGAGGAAATGAAAAGCATCTTTTACAGTCTTCTATTCTGCTCACCCGGTTTTGAAGGTTTTTTCCGGTTTATTTCATTCACTCCTTCATCGTCACTGCCGGTAAAGGAACTGGTCAGGGACTTTTTCCGGGGATTAATATGTAACAACAGTAATCTTGATGAGTTAATTCTGAAACGGCCGGTTGAACTTGCCTACTCACTTGCAGTCATCAATGCCGGAGACAGGGATTCAATCACTCCGCCATGGATTCTGAAGACCTTCCCGGAAACGGCTGAGGTAATGCGCAGCCTGCGGGATAACCCTTGCATAGAGGCCTGCAGTTATTGCGAGTCGGTGATGAATCCCGTGAACGGACTGAAGAAGTATTTCGGGTTTTCAGAATTCAGGAGATTCGGTGGAGAGCCTCTCCAGGAGCAGGCTGTGAAAGCGGCTGTTGACAACAAGTCCATACTGGCCGTATTTCCGACAGGGGGTGGTAAATCCCTGGCTTTCCAGCTGCCTGCCCTTATCAGCGGTGAAACCGTAAAAGGTCTTACAGTGGTTATTTCTCCTCTTCAGTCGCTCATGAAGGACCAGGTGGACAATCTGGAAAACAAAAACATTACAGAAGCAGTTGCAGTATCAGGTATGCTTGATCCGATAGAACGGCAGGATGCTCTTAACCGTGTGGAAAACGGATCGGTATCCATACTCTATATTGCCCCTGAATCATTGAGAACAGCATCAATAAGGCACAGACTCATCGGAAGGAATATAGTAAGATTCGTTATTGATGAGGCGCATTGTTTTTCTGCCTGGGGACATGATTTCCGTGTTGACTACATGTATATAGGCCGGTTCATTAAAGAACTTCAGGAAGGCAAGGGTCTTGTCCGGCCTATTCCTGTCTCATGCTTTACAGCCACAGCAAAAAGGAAGGTGATTGAAGATATCAGAAATTATTTCAGGGCGATTCTGGGTCTTGATCTTGAACTCTTCACCACCGATGAAACCAGGCAGAACCTGTACTACAAGGTTATCGAGGTCGGGGATGACCGCGACAAGTTTTTCAGACTGCGTGAAATCCTTGAACAGTATGACTGTCCTTCAATAGTCTATGTAGCCCGTACAAAAAAAGCAGAAGAGCTTGCATATCAACTGAATGAAAACGGCCTGCATGCCCTTCCCTTTCACGGCAGGATGGATCGTGATGTCAAGACCCGGAATCAGGAATCATTCATGACAGGAAGGGTTGGCACCATGGTTGCCACGTCTGCTTTCGGAATGGGGGTTGACAAGGATAACATCGGACTTATAATCCATTATGACATATCGGATTCCCTGGAAAATTATATTCAGGAAGCAGGTAGGGCCGGAAGGGATTTCTCCATCATTGCAGACTGTTATATATTGTTTAATGAGAACGATCTGGCCAAGCATTTCAATAACTACAACCGGCAGAAGGTAAATATAAAAGAGATACAGCAGGTGTGGCGTGCCATAAGAACCATCTCCCGGATGAAGGAAAAAATATCCTATTCTGCTCTTGAAATAGCAAGAGAAGCGGGATGGAATGACACGGGACCCGAACTGGAGACACGTGTTCTGACGGCACTCTCTGCGCTGGAAATGGCCAGTTTCATAAAACGGGACCAGAATAATCCAAGGATATACGCTACCAGCATCCAGGTCAGGTCTGCAGATGAAGCCATTGATATTATAAACGGATCAGAACGTTTCTCCGGTAAGGAAAGAGAATATGCCACCAGGATAATCAAGGCACTTATCTCAAGCCGGAGCCGGAAAAGGTCAGGTGATGAACTTGCTGAATCCAGAATAGACTACCTCTCTGATAATCTGGGTATCAAAAAGGAAGAGATTATCAGAACCGTTGTTCTGTTAAGGGAGGAAAAGATACTGGCAGACAACAAGGATCTGACTGCCTTTATTTTCGGAAAGGATAAAGAAAACAAATCCCTTTCAACACTGGAGAGCTATGCCCGTATTGAAAAATACCTGTTCAGCAGATTCAGGGATGATCAGCTTGTATCATCTGTCAGGGACCTTAATGAAGAGGGTGCTTTAAATGGTTGCCCGGGCATTAATCCAAGGCGCATTAGAACGCTAACCAATTTCTGGGCATTGCGGAACTGGGCGGAATATTCCGGCAACAGAAGCATGAATCATATGCTCCGTATCAAAAATCGAAAGCCTGATGAGCTTAACATTGATAAGATTCACAGGCGGCATGAAACAGCCTCATTTATTGTCAGGTATCTTTTCCGCAAGCCGGGGATTGATGATCCGGACCGGAAATACCGGAAAGTCGAATTTTCCATCCTGGAACTGAAGAATATGCTGCAGGCTGAATCCACTCTTTTTAAGAATCCGCTTACGAACACAGAGGTGGAAAATGCGATTCTCTATCTTTCAAGGACAGGAGCAATTAAAATAGACGGGGCTTTTTTCGTAATCTACAACCGGCTGTCCATTGAGCGCCTGCAGATGAACAACAGGATTCAGTATAAAAGTGATGATTACAGGGAGCTTGAAGAACATTATGCCAACAAGGTACAGCAGATTCATATAGTAGGAGAATATGCGAAAAAAATGCTTTCTGACTATGCGGGTGCCCTGACATTTGTTGATGATTATTTCCGGCTGAACTACAGCAGTTTTCTTAATAAATATTTCCCCGGTACCCGCGGTCGGGAAATCTCGAAGACCATCACACCTGCAAGATACAGGGAGCTTACTGACGTCAGTCCCGCCCAGAAAACAATAATTGACGATGATAATTCCGGGACAATTGTTGTTGCGGCAGGTCCCGGCAGCGGCAAGACGAGATTGCTTGTACACAAGATAGCATCCCTCGTTATGCTGGAACAGTTTAAGACTGAACAAATTCTTGTGCTTACTTTTTCCAGGGCTGCGGCCACTGAATTTCAGAAACGCCTTCAGGACCTCATGGGAACAGCAGCATACTATGTTGAGATCAGAACATTCCACTCGTTTTGTTTTGATCTTCTTGGAATTACAG
The DNA here is from genome assembly GCA_964522415.1 of uncultured Rikenellaceae bacterium. Classification (GTDB taxonomy): domain Bacteria; phylum Bacteroidota; class Bacteroidia; order Bacteroidales; family VadinHA17; genus LD21. The sequence goes on from CAZFVQ010000027.1 coordinate 42,748, forward strand.
GAACAGTTGAGAAATCGGAGAATGTCATAAAAGATGCAACAGCAAGGATAAAAAACAGGGAGGCAGAACCCGGAAAAATTTCCCGGTCGGTACTTGTAATTGATGAGGCACAGGACATGTCGCAGGAAGAATACGGGCTTATCCGGTCAATAGCTGAGTACAATGAGGGACTAAAAATCATTGCGGTCGGAGATGATGATCAGAACATTTATGAATTCAGGGGTTCGGATTCCAGGTATTTCTATTTGCTGGCAAAACGTAATAATTCCACAACCTATGAGCTGACAGACAATTTCAGGAGTGCTTCAGAGCTGGTGGCACTTACAAATATTTTTGCGGGCACGATAGGAAACAGACTAAAAAGCAAAACGATCCGGTCTGCCAATCAGTTAAAAGGGAAAATAAAAATTGTCAGTTACCACAGTAACAACCTCTGCCTGCCGGTGACCGGTGATATTCTTAAAACGCCTCTGTCCGGTTCCACCGCATTGCTTACACATACGAATGACCAGGCTGCCACCCTTACTGCCCTTCTGTGCAGAATGGGTGCAAGAGCCAGGCTTATCCAGAGCAATGACGATTTTGTTCTTTACAATCTTAAGGAAATCAGATGGTTTTGCAACTTTTTCAGAGAAGGTTCAGACAACAATTCATGGCCGGTTACCATCAGTGATGAAGACTGGAAAGTATCACTGAATGAGTTCCGGCTGAAATATGGCAGGAGTCATAACTATGAAATATGCATAAAGCTGATCGGTGAATTTGCCGGGATTAATAAGATTAAGAAATACCATTCGGATCTCAGGCAGTATTTCCGGGAAGCAAGGTTTGATGATGTCCTTGATACTGATACTGAAACGGTTTATGTATCTACATATCACAAATCCAAGGGCAGGGAATTTGAGAATGTCTTCCTGATGCTTGAGAATTATCAGATGAATAAAGAAGATCAGAAGAGGGCTCTGTATGTTGCTATGACCCGTGCGAAGAAATATCTTGCCATTCATCACAACGGTACATATTTTGACAAGATCAGCTTACCGTCGGTTGAGCATATTTCAGATCCGGTTTTATACGATGAGCCCTCATCTGTTGTAATCAGGCTGACACATGCTGATGTATATCTTGGATATTTCCGATCATTACAGTCAACTGCCGGACAGATCATTTCAGGTGACAGACTGAAGGTTGATGAAACCGGGTGTTGCGACAAAAATGGCCTGTACGTAATCAGGTTTTCCGAAAGCTTCAGAAAAAAACTGGCTTCCTTTTATGAAAGAGGTTATAGTCCCGAATCAGCAACAGTGAATTACTCCGTTTACTGGAAACCAAAAAAAGAGAACAAGGAGTATCTTATTCTTCTTCCGGAGCTAATGCTCAGCAGAGAATAATCCCTGCAGAACGGGGAATTGGCTACTTTATCCACTAAGCAACTGAATTTTAATTGGTATGTAATATAATTGAGATTAGATGATTATCTTTAACAATCTGAGACAGAAAATATGATTATATCTCTAGCATAAGAGCTATGAACAGGATCTTTGGGACTACCCAAATGAAGAAAAAAATCTAGTTGTACAGCATTAAAGAAACCATTTCCAGACTATAGAGCATAATCGAATGATAGACATTATTCGGATTTAAACAGAAAGAGAAACAAGATATGGAAAAACTAATTCAGCTGATCCACACCCCAGGGGCAGAAAATTGGAAGCAGAGATGTGAAGAAGCATTCGAAGAACTTTATTCTGGTTCCAATTCCAGGTATCCAGAGAAAGCAAAAAAAGTAACCACTTTACGTGCCCCTAGTTTTTCATCAGATAGCGGCGTGCCATTTGCAGCTTTAATTCACCCTTCCAATCCTGATTCTGGAGCTTACGGAGGTATGTCTTTTGTAATATTTCCCATTGATGACAGCCCCTGTTTGATTTCATTGGTTATTGGTACTCAAGGTTTGAGTCCTGATGAAACCATACTTGGACGCCCTGGTCATATCAGGAAAGTTGGAGCAATCTGTAATATGATTAATTCCCAATATGGAAAAGGTGAAATGCTAGCATGGACAAAACAAGATCCTACAAGAACAGATCTTGACATTCCACTTAACATTAAACAGATCTTTAACGATTACTCCTCGGTTTTTGACAGGTACGGTAAAGTTCTTTATGGCATTTTTCGACCAACTAAAAATCAGGAGGCCACTACCAAGCTCTTAAAAGCCTTCCTTGATCTCATGTTTGAAGAAAGAGGAATTAATCCAAGGGCAAGTTACAAAAGAGATTATGAGGCCATTAGGTCTGAATATTTTGCACATCTATTTCCTAAAATTGATAAACAAGAGGTTGTAAATCTGTTGAAAGATCGAAAATATATTATTCTGGAAGGACCTCCAGGAACAGGAAAAACAAGGATGGCAATGCAAATTCTAAATGAATTTTATCAGGGTAACGGTACAACCATTCAGTTTCATCCAAACACAACTTATGAAACTTTTATAGGCGGTCTTTCACCAGAAAAGAATACCAGTGAATTAGGCTTTCATTTCACGCCAAAGAAAGGTGATTTAATGAACGCAGTCGTCGAAGCATTAGATTCTAAAGAGAGTAGTTATTTATTACATATTGATGAAATCAATCGGGCAGATCTTTCAAAAGTTCTAGGAGAAGCTATATACCTGTTTGAGCCAAAGAGCGATACAAGGAGGCAGGTTAAGCTTGCACACGACTATGGTGACCCTATCAACAATCGTTTACAACTTCCAGAGAATCTTCATATCCTGGGTACCATGAATACTGCTGATAGGAGTATTGCTATTGTTGATGTAGCTGTTCGCAGGAGATTTGCCTATCTAAAATTATGGCCCCAAATGGAAGTGGTCGAGGAACACTCTTGCGATTTGATGAAAGATGCTTTTATGAAAACCATTTCGATTTTTGTAGAGTATTCGAATGAGGAAGCCTTCAACCTTGTTCCCGGTCATTCATACTTTCTTGAAATCGATTCTGAGAAAGCAAAACAAACATTAAAAGTTGAACTTGCACCTCTATTAGAGGAATATCTGGCACAGGGCTATGTGACTTCTTTTGCCGATTCAATCAGAGGGCAGTTACAATGGATTGAAAGTTTATAAGCTATATAATATACTATGGCTAAGCAAATACGAGGCAGAAGGCGATATTCAAAGGCTCCATTAGTTGCAATGGAGAAGTCCATCTCGCATTGTATTGAGATGACTGACTTGAGTGTAAGCGAGATACCTGCCAGCTTTTTAATGAAAGACAATAGATCTCGTGATCCTGAATCCCAAACAGCCAGACTTGCCAGCCAATTCATCAACGATAATAGAGGTATCCTAAATAGTTTTGGAGTAAATGTTGAAAGTAAATTTGATGGAGATCGTGTGTCACTTCAGTTTAACACATCTAATTTTATTGGGGCAGCTCCTCTTTTATCACCCACCTCAGGGAGAGTAGATTATGGTCTTATTATCAAGCCACGATTTGATTGGGTTGGATTAGGGCCTATGCTTTCATCGATGGGATGGAAAATTGTACCAAGCCCATTAAAGCTACCTCTGGTTCCGGGCACAGAAAGGAAGATACCACCATGGGTACTTGCCAGCATCACATTGCATCGGATTGAACTAATGCTCGACCAGCTAAATAGAAACTTCAGTTTTATAGAGACGGACCTGCCAGCACCCAAGGGATCAGTAAACTGGAATCAATATGCAACCAGGTGTTTGCCCACACTACGTCTGCTTGATATACCTTGTAAATACCCTGATCTGCAAGATAATGATGATCTTAAGTCGGGAATTCATTATACTCTTAAGTTAATTATGTCATCACTACAAAGCCAAAGAACAGCCGGCATTTATGTTCTTCAGCTTATAGAATTATGTTATAAACTTCTGTTGAGAGTAAATTCGATAATGCCCAAGCCACCTTCCTCCCTTGCTATGCAGCGTTGGAATAGTATTCCCATTCGTACTGAAGCTTTCAGAGAGGGTCTCAAGGCTATTGAGTGGACAATTGAAGATAGGGGACTCGCAGGACTATCGAATTTGCAGGGCTTGCCGTGGATAATGCCAATGGAGCAATTCTTTGAAGCATGGATAGAAACTATTGCAGGCCACATTATTCGTTTTATTGGAGGTCAGGTGAAAGCTGGGAGAAAGCGTGAGACCATTACACCTATCTCCTGGGATCCTCCATTCACAGGCTCACAGAAGTTTCTATTACCCGATGTAATTATTGAAAGAGAAAACGATATAATAATCCTCGATGCAAAATACAAGCAGCATTGGGAAGAGCTCAGTTTTAATCCTTGGAGCAAAGTAGAAGAAGTAATCAGGGAGCAACACCGAAATGACCTACTTCAAATATTAGCTTATACTACCCTATCAGATAAAAAGAATATTACTAGCTGTTTGATCTATCCATGCCGCGAATCCACCTGGCAATCTATGATTTCAAGAGATAGAGCTTTTCACAAAGCTTCATTATACGCTGGCAATAGAAAGATTAATTTGATTCTCACTGCTGTGCCAATGATTTCAGATCTAGCAGAATCGACAGAGTTATTAAGCAAAGTTTTGCAGAATTAGGTAGCAGCCATAGCTTTTTTTAGGTATATCAAGTGATTGGAATTATTGGCTGAAAATAAGTCGTAATTCTGTTTTGCAATTATTTTTATCATGTTTTTCTCTTCCTTCTTAGAAAATTAATTAACGAAGGTGGGCATGGATAGATGGAATGGTTTTCAACGGAAATTAATATGATTCTCAAAGTCCCTATGTTTGTATCCAATGAATGTGTAGTATAAAGCATAAGCTA
>CAZFVQ010000028.1:0-47500 GCA_964522415.1 uncultured Rikenellaceae bacterium
GAATATTTTTTAAAAATAATACTCTGAAAATTTGGTTTACAACATAGAAGAACACAGAATCCAAGAACAATCCGGTTAATCTGGCTGCCGGGGATCTGATGGCTATCCTGCAGAAAAGATATTTTTAAACGGACTGAAGTACGTTTCGGAACGTTCATACACTGGGGCTTGTATTCCATGCCGGCAAGACATGAATGGATAATGAACAGGGAGAGGATCACCGCAACGGGCAGGGGAGAGCAGGATTTTAAATGTCGATCACCAGTATAGTATCTGTCTCGTCTATTAGCTCATCAGGAACAGTAACAGCAATCCCATATGTATCCTGTTTGTATTTCAGCCTGATTCCCGAACCAAAGGTGCTTATATTCCGGATTTTTTTCCCAAAATCAGGAATAAGAATATTGTTATCCTCAGGGTTAAGAATATGCACGTACACCTTATTCCCTTTTTGTGTCGTAACACCCCACGATCTCGGACTGACGGGTCCGCCCCGGGTTCCGTAGACAGTTGTTCCGTTCTTTTTCATCCATTCGCCGATTTCCTTCAGGGTCGAAATAAATTCAGGCTGAATTTTCCCGTCAGGCATAGGACCGATATTGAGAAGAAAATTCGAATTGAAGCCGGCGGACCTTACAAGATACTGAATAAGGTTTTTTATTGATTTGTAGTTTTTATCCTGAAGGTTAAACCCCCAGGAATTGTTCATGGTCTCACATGTTTCCAGCGGAAGCTGTCCCACTGTCTGTTCGGGATTGAAACCGGTGGTTTTCTGTCCCGGCAGATCCTTTTCGAACATCTGAAAATCTTCACCGGGGAAAGGAGGCAGGTGATGATTGCTTCCCACGAGACAGCCGGGCTGTAATCTGTGTATCAGCCCGTATGTCTGATCAAGCCTCCAGTCGGAATCTTTCTTGTCCCAGAATCCGTCAAACCAGATACCGCCTATTTCACCATAATTGCTGAGGAGTTCTGTAAGCTGTCCGTCCATAAAATCGAGATACCTGTACCAGTCGCCCGCATCGGGCCGTCCTGATGCCTGACCCGTGCTGCCCCGCGGATAATAATCATTCTGATACCAGTCCAGCTGTGAGTGATAAAAGAAAAGCTTTATGCCCTCTTTCCTGCATTCATCAGCCAGCATTTTTATGATATCCTTTTTGTAGGGTGTACGGTCGACTATATTCCAGTGGGTGAGTTTTGAATCAAACATGGCAAATCCGTCATGATGCTTACTTGTGATGGTAATGTACTTCATGCCTGCATTTTTTGCAATGGCAACCCACTCCTTCGGATCAAAGTCAATCGGATTGAAAAAGGCAGGAAGCTTCTCATATGTCTGCCTGTCAATTCTCTGGTTGTTCATCACCCATTCACCATCGCCAAGTATCGAATAAATGCCCCAGTGAATGAACATTCCGAATTTTGCATCCTGGAACCATTCACGGGCTTTCAGGTTTTCTTCAGAAGGAATATAGACCTGCTGGGCATAAGATGTCTTTGCTGAAGACAGCAATATTAACATTATAAAAACAAGTAGTTTTCGCGTCATGATTATGAAAATTTGTTTTAAATATTACGTAATATTAATTCATTTTTTTTTCGTCATGCCGCCCAGGATTGATCCGAGAATATTTTTACCCATATCTGCCGGTGTGCCGCCTGTTCCTTTTAAAATGAAACCTGCAATATCATCAATGATCTTTCCGTCACCGCTGGCATCAAGCAGTGATCCGATTCCTCCGATTCCGGTTTTGCCTGTATCTCTTTTCTTTGTAAGGGCAGCAAGGACAACAGGAGCCAGAGCAGGAATAATCTTCATAATAATCGAAGGGTCGATATTCATTTTTTTGCCGAGGGACCGGGCTGCTTCCACTCCTCCCCAGTCGTCCTTTTGTTTTTTGAGTCCGCCGAGGATTAGCGGAGTCAGTTCGGGAATAAGCTTTTGAACAGTTCCCTGGTCAACATTCAGGTTTGAGGATAGTTGTCTGCTTACCTCAGGACCATAGGTTCTCATGAAATCGTCAATAAAATTTGTCATGTTAAATTGAAATTGATTTATTTAAAAATTTGAATTTTATACAAAATCACTGTTGGGAATGATGGATTTTAAAGGTAAATAAAAGAATTATAAGTTATTGAAACTGTTGTAATAATATTTTGCCAGGTCATAAAAATATAAAGGATGTACCGATATATCAGAGTAAATTAAGAAAAACAAAATATATTTGAATTGGTTTAAAAATGTTGGAAATATGAACAAACCGGTGTTTATACAAAAAGAAGCAAGAACGTAGCTGTTAACATTAAATATATAAACAATGATAAAAGAGATAAATCTTAATGACCTGGATCCGGAGAAATTTGTTGAGGAACAGACAGAGTCGATTAAATCAGCGGTCGGAGACAGTATTGCCATTAATGCCCTCTCGGGCGGAGTTGACTCTTCAGTGGTGACAATGCTTGGGCACAGGGCGCTGGGCAGACAGCTCAGGACTGTCATAGTTCAGAACGGACTCCTGCGTGAGGGCGAGGCTGAATGGGTTTCATCAGTGTTTCGTGAACTTGGGGTTAATGTGGAGATAGCTGATGCCAGGACGGAATTTCTTGATTCACTTAAAGGGCTGACTGATCCCGAGGAAAAAAGAGAGGCAGTAACAAATACTTTTTATAAAAAGGTTTTCGGGAGACTTGTCAGGGAAAGTGGTGCCAGGTTCCTGCTTCAGGGTACTATTCTTACTGACATCGATGAAACAGTGGCGGGTATCAAGAGACAGCACAATGTTTTTGCCCAGCTTGGGATAGATCCCCGGGAAACCCTGGGTTACCAGATAATAGAACCTCTTGCTCAGCTGAGAAAGGACGGGGTAAGACTTGCAGGCAGGGCACTGGGCCTGCCGGAAGAGATGCTGGACAGGATCCCTTTTCCGGGACCGGGACTTGCAGCCAGGATAATAGGTGAAGTAACAGCTGAAAGGCTTGAAACAGTAAGAAAAGCTACAGTGATAGTTGAAAAAGCTTTTGCCGGCAGCGGAGCATTTCAGTATATGGCCATTCTGCATTCCGACAGGGTGACAGGTGTAAGGGAGGGCAGGCGTGATTTCGGACAGCAGATAGAAGTCAGATGCTGGGAAAGCACAGATTCAAGAATTGCAACTCCTTCACGGCTGCCATACGAAATCCTTGAAAAACTGGCTGCCGATATTACAAATGAGGTTCCCGGTGTCGTCAGCGTAACTTACAGCATAACATCCAAACCGCCTTCAACCATTGAGGCAGTCTGAGCTGCCGGTACCGAACGGAAACGGGAATATATTTGTTTGTTCAGTGCTCATTTCATCAGCAGCCTGATCACTTTCTTACTGAATTTTGTATATGGAGGATAGCGTAAAACCAGATCAATCAGATTCGATTTAACGAGTATCGACCGGGTATTTGAGAATGTTTCAAATGATTTTCTGCCATGATACCTGCCGATACCGCTGTATCCCACGCCGCCATAAGGAAGAAAGGGAGAAGCAATCTGCATTACTGTGTCATTGACTGCAGCTGTTCCCGATCTTGTTTTTACAAGGAATTCGCGGGCGAGTTTTTTATTTCGGGTGAAAATATAAACTGCAAGAGGTTTCGGATTTTTTTCAATTATATCATAAACTTCATTAATATTTTCAAATTCTATAACAGGAAGTACAGGGCCGAAGATCTCTTCCTGCATAACAGGATCTCCGGGTGTTATGTCCTTTATTACCGTTGGTTCAAAGTAGAGAGTTTCATTATTGATTTTCCCTCCCGCAATAATCTGTCCTGATTTTGTAAGGGAATCAAGCCGGAGCAGATTTTCTGTATTGATAATTCTGGCAAAATCCCCGCTTGTCTCCGGATTGTCGCCGTAGAACTCTTTTAAACTGGTGAGTATCAGATTAAGCAGGCGGTTTTTCACCTTTCTGTCCACCAGCAGATAATCAGGGCAGATACAGGTTTGCCCGGCATTAATGAATTTTCCCCATGCAATTCTTTTTGCAGCAAAGCCGAGTTTTGCATCTGATGTTACAACACATGGATTCTTGCCGCCAAGTTCAAGGGAAACAGGAATAAGGTTTTCGGATGCTTTTTGCATCACGTAGCTGCCAATCCTTGAGCTGCCTGTAAAAAAGATATAATCGAACTTATAACTGAGAAGGTGTTCGCTTATGGAATGATCCCCTTTCACCATGGTCACGAGTCCGGAGGGTAAGTTTCCGAGTATCTTCTGCATGACGCGGGTTATATTCGGAACCTTTCCGGAAGCTTTCACTATTACGCAGTTCCCTGCAGTAATCGCTCCCAGCATGGGAAGGAAAGCAAGCTGAAAGGGGTAATTCCATGGTGAGAGCACGAGTACCTGACCGTAAGGCTGATGAGTGACATAACTGCGGGCCATAAAGTGGATCAGCGGGGTTCTTACACTTTTAGGCCTGGCCCACTTTCTGAGTTTTTTTATTGCCAGGTTCAGTTCCTTCAATACAAAACCTGTTTCTGTAGCGATTACCTCGAATTCCGGCTTGTGAAAATCTTCCCATAGGGCATCCGTTATCTCTTTCTCATGATATATTATCAATGATCTGAGCTTTTTTAGAATCTCAAGACGAAAATTTATATCAAGGGTTTTTCCTGATCTGAAAAACCTCTGCTGCTCTTCAAGTATTAAATCTATTTCTTCTTTTTCCATTTGTTTTCGGGTCTACCGGTTCCCGAGTACCCTGTCAATCGCATCAGTAAGCGGCTCCGCTGAGATTTTTGATCCCACTGCCTCTGTCATCCATTGACGGGGAGTCAGGCGCCCCAGTTTGTATATCCGGTCTATTTCGTCAGACAGTTTTTTCCCTTTCATGAATTCCTCGATCTGGAATTGAATGACATGTCCGTATGAATAATTTGCAAGGTAAAGCGGGGCGTTAACCATGTGGGAATAGATTGCCAGCAGGGGAGTATCTTTTACTCCGATCAGGGGAGCAAAGTACTCATTCCATGTATCGGTTGCGATACTGACCACGGCTTTCTTAAGCATGGCCGGTGTTGCCCCGGGATTCTCATACATCCATTTCCACATTTTCATGTCGACCATTCCCACACCCATGATTTCCATCAGTGACCAGGCGTTGTCGAGGATTTCTGATTTTTCCTTTTCCGGATTATCATCCTTTATGTCAAGAAGCATCAGGTCCCTTTGCTGGAAGATAAAGGCAGTCGCTTCGGTAAAGGCAGTGTTGGGGACTCCTGACATCATGTAGTAATCAACATCATAGAGGCTGATGGTCTGTTCCACGTTGTGTCCGAATTCGTGAACTGCTATATTATAGCCCTTGTAATCCATTCCGTTTTCCGGAATCCTTGTACGGAGATGGGAAAGCGATCCTTTCCTGCCTGCCCCCCAGGCATGTCCTGATCCTCTTGCCGGATCAACCACAATTTTGGAAGAAATATATTCCGCCCTTTCCGGACTCCATCCAAGTTTTTTGAGCATTGCGGTCATTCCTGCACGAAAGGCTCCAGGAGAAGGATACAGTTTTGAGGTTCTGGAACTGAGGAAATCTTCAGATATACTGCTTCTTGTCTTGAATCCGTCGTACCATATGTCATAGGGCCTGAGATCCCGCCCCAGGCGTTCCCTGATCACAGCAGCTATTTTTGCAAGCTGGGGTGAGCGGAGATAATTGTCAAAAAGTGTCTCAGCCTCTTCCTGTGAGATTTCCATTTCCAGGGAAAAACTGCGAAGGATAGCAGTGTTCATTTCCGGATAATAGGGATCTATCTCCTTCATTGTCCTGAATATATTGAGAATATGCTGGTAACGGGTGTTGTCCTCAGCCACCGCTTCAAATGGTTTGCCATTTTTCGTCACGCTGTTTGAAAAGGGAGACCATTCCACATCCGGATTATCGATGACATCCGCCGGTATTTCCTGGCGTATTATCCGTTCCATCACCCTGAATATCATCTCCTGTTTCCCCGGACCGTTAACCTTGTCCGCGTAGTCCGCCTTGATTTCATCCCTGAGATTCCAGTGGGAGAGGAGAACCATGTCGTCCGGGAAAATTTTCCGGCCCTCATCAGACAGAAGTTTTCCCATATGGATATTATAACCGGCAATATACATCTCGGCATTCCCTGTTACCGATGAAAGTGCCTGGAAAAGTTCTGCCGGGACTCTCGAGACAAATATATCTCCCAGACGTGCCATTGCCCATTGTTCACGGCTCCATGAGGGACCGTACTCTTCTTTTTCCGCCAGGGTGTAGTAAGGAAAGTTAAGAGCAATCATAAATGCTATTTTGTTGGAATACAGATCATCCTGCAGGTGGGCTCCCGGCGGGTAATTACCGAACATTCTGTCAATCTCATCTATTTCCCCCCGTGCTTCATCCAGATTCCTTCTCAGGCTTAAAGTTATTTCATTGAAATAGCCATTAATTGATTCGAAATAGTCACTTGTCTTTTTGAAAACAGTTTTTCGTTTCAGGGGATCGCTGATATAATTATCCCTTACGAATTGCAGAAATTCATCGGCTGTTCCGTCGCTCTGTCTCCATAATGCGGCAGTATGTCTCACACCTTTTTCAAAGAGTGCAACATTGGCTTCCGGTGATTCCGGTTTAAAATCGCTGATTGCGGTTTTAATGGTTTTTTCATTGATAAACATTGCCGGATGAGCCTCCTTTTTGTTGCTTTCCGGGCCGGCGCAGGCTGTAACTACTGTTATCGCGAGCAGAAGCATTTTTCTTGTCATTTGTTGTTTTTTATGTTTATTCTCCTGTATGCTTATCAGCTGTATGGTTGCTGTATATGCGGCCTAAATTAAAAAAGATATTTTTTTAGCAGTGTAATTCCTTTTTTTATTTCTTCACGGCCTGATGATTCTATTCCGTACCATCCTCTGTATCCGTTGCTTTTTGCAAGGTGTATCATCCTGGCAGTGAGTTCTTCGGTTGGCTGATTCCGGTAGGACATACCGCCCGCCCATGGAAGCATTTTTACCAGGTAATCCACGTTGTCAAAATTGTCTGAAGGTTGTCTCCAGTCAGGATAGCTGCCGAAATAGAGATTGTTGACCGTTTTCATGAGAGAAACCATCCAGCCGGCATCATTTGAAAGTCCTCCGTGGTTCTCGATAAGGACACTTATGTTAAGGGGTACTGCATATTCGAGGAGCATCCGGTACGTTTCTGCAGAATGTTTAAGAGCCTCATCCTTGTCAATTTGTTTGGGTCCCACGCAGTTTGTGCGGATTGCATGGCATCCGAGATAAACAGCTGCATCAATCCATTTCCTGTGATTTGTCACGAACTGTTTCCGTTCTTCCCTGGTAACCGAACAGCCGTCACCTTCATCATCAACCATTATCAGCACCATGGAAACGCCCAGGTCTTCCGCATTTCTTTTCAGACGTTTCAGGTAACCTTCAGTCGGGACTTCAAAGAGTGTATTGACAAATTCAATTCCGTTCAGTCCGAAATCATTTTTGGCAATTTTCGGGAAATCAAGTGTTTTCCATTTCCCGGCTCTTATTTCATCAACCAGTGCCCATTGGGCAAGAGAGATATCATCCTTTACACATCTTGGTGTGGGGGATGCCAGGGATGTTACCATAAGTGAAGGTGCAGCCAGACCTGCCGCAGTTGTTAAAAGGGATTTTCCAATGAAATTTCTTCTTGATAGAGTTGTCATGATATTGAATCTTAAGTTGAGATCAGGTTTTTTGTTATCATATCTCCCATCCGGGGCGGTATTCCCTGCCAAGGAACTGATTGGCCTCAGGGACATTGGTGATGGTCATCTTTTCGCTGTCGTATTCGACTCTTTTTCCTGCGCGGAGCGAAACGGTACCCAGCAGGATGGTTTCCGTAACCGGTCCTGCAAGAAGGAAGCTGCCTCTGGCTTCGGTATTGTTTCTGAATGCCCGGATCCAGGCTTCATTTGTGTTGGGTTCTGTTGATTCCGGCTCCTTATCGCTTATTCCGGCCATTCTGTTTTCGGGTATCAGCCTTGGATTCTCACCTCTGAAACCGGCCAGAATCTTTCCCCTGTCACCAACGAACATCATTCCTTCCCTGTCGAATGATTTTCCGTCGGAAAGGAGCTCTTCAGGAGTAAAGGGCCTCATCCCCCCGTCCCACCAGTAGAGGTCAAAAGCTCCCAGCTCCCTGGTTGCGGGCATTTCAAAGCGTATCATACATGACTGGGGGAAGGCTACATTGTTTACAACTCCCCTGCATACATGATTTTCTGCCACAGCGGTTGTTGTTCCACAGGCATCGGCACTCAGTGCAGGCTTGTCTATCCCGAAAGTGAGGAAGAGCGGAAAGAGGCTGTAGTGCCCCATGTCGGCAATACTGCCTCCTCCGAAATCATACCATCCGCGGAATACGTTGTGTGTATAGTTGGGATGATAGGGGCGGGCAGGAACCGGTCCAAGCCACAGATCCCAGTTAAAACCATCGGGAACGGGAACCGTTTCAGCGGGATTGGTCTGCCACTGTGGCCATACCGGCCTGTTTGACCAGTTGTGTATCTCTCTGAGTGTTCCTATCAGGCCTTCCTGTATCCATTTTTTAGCCAGGTCATATCCCGGTTTCGGGCTCCAGGCAAGGAGATGGGTTCTCAATCCGGTCCTTTTTGCCGTATCATATGTTGCCCTGAATTCCCTCATCCGGTTTGCAATTGGTTTGTGGGTGACAACATGCCTGCCTTTGTTCATCGAATGTATGGCGACATGGGCATGAAGGTGATCGGGTGTCATAATCTTGATGACATCTATGTCCTTTTCCTTTTCCAGCAGTTCGCGATAATCTTCATAGGATGCACATCCTTTGTAAGATGCCATGTCCCGGGATTTGGCATAATATTTCTGAACAAATTCCTGTCCGATATCCCTTCCCCCGGGAATCCCTTTAAAGTTTTCGCCCCAGCCCGGGTCTCCCAGAGCTTTTCTTATACCGTTTCGGATTCCATGAAGCGACCAGTCGATATAATCAGTAGTGAATTTGTTGGGATCGGAAACTGCGACTATCTGCAGGGCAGGATTAGCTATCAGGCTGACCATTTCCCTCAATCCCTGCGTGCCGCAGCCAATATAGCCAACAGTAAGCTTGTCACCCGGAGCCACATATCCGGGACCTCCAAGCACACTTCTTGGAACAACTGTCAGCGCAAGAGAACCGGCTGCAGCCGAACCAAGAAATTTGCGACGATTCATTCTTTTTGATCTTGTCATGTTAGTCAGAATTACAGGTTTATTTGTTACGAAGTTAATAAAACAGGGGTTTTTTTAAGCAAGGTTCGCTTAAATCTTTTAAATTTGAAATCAGGCCGTGGGATATGTATTTGGAAAACGTTTGATGATACTATAATGACAAATCGTAGGAAGGCAGCCCGGGCATGTATGCAGAAATCTTTTAACGATACCATAATGACAAATCGTAACAGGGCAGCCGGAACAGTTTTATGGCTGACAATTTTTCTGGTAATGATTTGCTGCAGCGGGGGTCCGGGAAAGCCAAAATCCCCGGATACCGGTACCGCCATAGCGGAATATGACAGCACTTACCTTTTTAACGGCATGGATCTGGATGGTTGGGAAATAACAAATTTTGGTCCCCAGGGACCTGTATATATTTCGGGAGCAGCAATAGTACTGGGAATGGGTGAAGGATGTACCGGAATAACCTGGAAGAGGGAATTTCCTGAAATGAATTACAGGATAAGCCTGGAAGCAAGGCGGCTTGCCGGGAATGACTTTTTTTGCGGAATGACCTTTCCCGCGGGGAAGGAGCCGTGTACTCTTATTGTCGGCGGCTGGGGCGGAACAACTGTGGGCCTGAGTTCTGTAAATTCCCTGGATGCTTCAGAGAATCAGACAACAAGTTTCATGAAATTTGAGAAGGACCGCTGGTACCGGATAAGCCTCCTGGTGCATGCTGATACCATACGTGCACTGATCGATGATGAAGTTGTTGTGAATTTTGTGAAAGGGGAAAATGATGAATTGTCAATCCGGCCTGAAGTGGAATTGTCAAAACCTTTCGGGATAGCATCATGGAACACTGCTTCCCAGTTAAGGAATATCAGGCTGGAAAGGCTTGATGACTGACATCCGGACCTGCTCAGGTAACACATTGCCACGGAATATTTTTCCGCTGCCTCTTGCCCGGGCACAGAAAGCAATGGAAGGATACTGAAACATGAATTTAAATCTGAAATATTTAAACACCTTAACCATGAAAAAGACTCTTTCCGTTTTTCTCTTTTTTGCAGCCATATTCACCCTGACCGGGCAAAGTTACAGCCCTTTATGGGAGTCCCTTGACAAACGCCCCACACCCGGATGGTTTGAAGATTCCAAGTTCGGGATATTCATTCACTGGGGTGTCTATTCTGTACCCGCCTGGGGACCGGCAGGCGATGATGTAGGTGTATATGACAAATATTCGGAATGGTACTGGAGCAAGCTAATGAACAAGGACAGTAAGGTGAACAGGCATTTTGCCGACTTCCACCTCCGCACCTACGGACCTCATTTCAAATACCAGGATTTTGCTCCCATGTTCCGGGCAGAGCTTTTCAAACCCGACGAATGGGCTGAATTGTTCAGGAAATCGGGAGCCAGATATGTTGTTCTGACATCGAAGCACCATGAAGGATTTACCCTGTGGCCGAGTGCACAGAGCTGGAACTGGAACAGTGTTGACATCGGACCCCACCGTGATCTTTGCGGCGAACTTACTGCCTCGGTAAAAAAAGCAGGTCTTCACATGGGATTCTACTATTCCCTTTATGAATGGTATAATCCTGTATATCTGAATAATTTTGAAAAATATGTGGATGAGCACATGATCCCGCAGATGAAAGATCTTGTAACACGATATACTCCTGATATTCTGTGGACGGATGGTGAATGGGACAGGCCCAGCAGTGACTGGAAAAGTGAGGAATTCCTTGCCTGGCTTTATAACGAATCACCGGTCAGGGAGACTGTTGTGGTGAATGACAGGTGGGGAACTGAAACCAGGAGCATGCACGGAGGCATATTCACCACCGAGTATGGACTGGTTCACAGCGGCGAAGGCCTGGAAACGGCTGAATATCATCCCTGGGAAGAATGCCGCGGTATAGGTACTTCGTTCGGATTCAACCGGACGGAAAACCTCGACAGCTATTCATCCGCGGAAGAACTTATCAGGATACTGGTCTCCACGGTCGCTGCAGGGGGCAATCTGCTTCTTGACATTGGTCCGGCGGCAGATGGCACAATACCGGTTATCATGCAGCAGCGTCTGATGGAAATCGGAAACTGGCTCGGGGTGAATGGAGAAGCGATTTATGGCACACGTCCGTATATCACGGACAAAAGCCAGGAGAGCATTAATCCGGGAGCGAATAAAAATATTTTCTTTACAAAAAAAGGCTCCGATCTCTATGTTATTCTGCTGAACTGGCCGGAAGGGGATGTGATTCTCAGGGGGATAAGAGCAAAATCCTCTGCAAAGGCCTCACTCCTGGGTTCTTCCGGCACTGCAAGAATAAGAAATACCGGGGGCAGTGTGGCGATTACCCTTCCCCGCCTTAATCCCGATGACTATCAGCTGGCATATGTAATCAGGATCAGTAATTTATAAAATTATTTCCATGCGGATTCTTAAATTTGAAAAAATATGAAACAAAACAGAAGGGAATTTTTAACAAAAATTGCAGTTGCAGGTGCGGCAGTACCTTTTTCAAAATTGCATCCGCCGGTTTGGGGGTATTCAGCTTTCGAAAGATTTCCGGTCAGATTATTTTCAAAACCCATGGATGAATACGATTTCAGTTTTATGTGCGAATGCCTGAAACGTTCGGGTATAGGAGGATTTGATCTGACCGTACGGCCGGGGGGAAAGGTGATTCCGGAGAGGGTGGAAGATGATCTGCCGCGCCTCGCTGAAGAAGCTGGAAAATATAATCTTGCCCTGGATATGATGGTCACTTCGATACTTTATCCCGATGAAGAGTTCACGGAAAGGATTCTCAAAACAGCTTCTGCGGCCGGAGTAAGCCATTACAGGCTCGGATGGGCAGAATATAAATCCGGTGTGAATATCATTAAGGCTTTACAGGATTATAAATCTGCAATGATGGGGATTGCCGGTCTCAACGGGAAATACAATATCTGCGGAGGTTATCAGAATCATGCCGGCACCTGGATAGGCGGACCGGTTTGGGATCTGTATGAACTTCTTAAAGGTCTTCCTGCAAAATATATCGGCTGTCAGTATGATGTGAGGCATGCAATGGTCGAAGGGACAAACTCGTGGATACTTGGACTGAAGCTTTTGCTGCCAATGATCAATTCGCTGGCAGTAAAGGATTTTACCTGGCAGACCGTAAAAGGCAGACCAATGCCGGTAACTGTCCCTCTCGGCGAGGGAATGGTAAACTGGGATCTTTTTTTCAGCACATTGAAAGATTTCAATGTTTCTGTACCGATTACCCTTCATGTTGAATATCCCTGGTTCACCCGGGATGAAGAGAATTATTCACTGATCAGGAAGCAGGATATTATTGTAAAAAAACTTAAAAAAGATATGGATTTCCTTAACGGATATTTGACAAAATTCAAATTAGCCTAAGCTGTTATGACTGACAGGCGGAAATTTATAAAACAGGGCCTTATGGCTGCCGGTGCAGCTGCGGCAGCTTCACCCCTGGAAATAGTGATGGCTTCCTGTTCCCCTGCCGCAACGAAAAGAATAAGCATTTCAGGGGTCAGTTCAGATTTTGAAAGAGAACCACTGATCCGTCCCTTCGGCTTTAAAGGCGGCTACCTGACAGAATTATGGCAGACAGTATCTTACCTTGAGAGCAGTTCGGGTATACACTCGACAGGACTTTCCACTCAAAGCATCCTCTGGTCGGATGAGTCGGTGTTTGCATCCCATTCGGAAGCCGGGGGGAATGCGCTGATGTATGCAATAACGGAAAGAGCAATGCAGATGGTCAATGGCCAGACATTTACCCTTCCGTCCGATCTCCTTGATGCAATTTTGCCTGAAATCTATTCCTATGGCTGTAAGGTGACTGCCAATCCCAGGCTGAGGAAAACATTCGTACTCAATGCACTTGTTGGACTTGATAATGCCTTGTGGCTCCTCTATGCCAGGGAAAATAAGATCACAACTTTCGACGGACTGATACCGGCTGCCTGTAAACCGGCTTTTTCCTTCAGACACGACAGGGTAGCGGGAATTCCCCTGATAGCTTACAACGTACCGGTTGAAGAAATAAAGGCAACAGCCGAAGAAGGGTATTTTTTTATGAAGATCAAGATTGGTCAGCCGGGAACACAGGAAGAGATGCTGGAAAAAGACAAGGAGAGGCTTAGCGCTATCCACAAAGCCATCGGGAATATTGAAACCGCCTGGACGGAAAATGGCAGACTGCCTTATTATTTCGATGCCAACGGCCGTTATGAAAAAAAGGAAACACTGATGAAGTTCCTGGATCATGCCAGAAGCATAGGGGCCGGTGATCAGATAGTCATTATTGAGGAACCTTTCCCGGAAGAGATGGAGATTGATGTCAGTGACATTCCCGTCAGGCTTGCTGCGGATGAAAGTGCACATACAGCCGAAGATGCCATCAGACGTATTGAGATGGGCTACGGTTCCATAGCATTAAAGGCAATTGCCAAGACCCTCAGTATGACCATGAAAATTGCACAGGCAGCATATGAAAGAAATATTCCCTGTTTTTGTGCTGATCTTACCGTTAATCCCGTGCTGGTGGAATGGAACAGGAATGTGGCAGCCAGGCTGTCGCCATTTCCCGGTATTGGCAGTGTCGGACTTATGGAAAGCAACGGTCATCAGAACTATTTGAACTGGAACAGCATGCTTGAGTACCACCCGCGCAGTGAGGCACCCTGGATTAAAATAAGGAAGGGATTTTATGAACTTGACAGGGAATATTACCGGACAGGAGGTGGTATTTTTGATCCTGTTCCTCACTATGAGGCAATGTTTACAGAAACCTGAAAAAAATCCAGGTGAGAAAACTCATATTTGCCGCTCCCGGTCTGTAATACCGGATTCCGGCTGCCGTAGCTCCTGATATCCGGTACATGGCAGGATATTCAGTAAATGGGTGCCGGTGAAGTGATGATTTTTATCTGTTCCCTTATATTTTCAGAATCAAAAATATCCCGCCAGTCTTCACTGATAATTTCTTCCAGGCCTATCTGGAGAGCTTTGTTTGTTGCATCTGAAAAGACAGCTCCGGGAAGTTCATCAAACAGTACTGCCATCTGCATGCGCAGGTGTCCCAAAAGAAAATCCCTGGCTGCTTCTGCAGGGACACCCTTGTCTATAACTTCATCAAGTCCCTGACGTATAATAAACATACAGGCTGAAGCAAGAGTTGTAACCAATGCGGGTTTGAGAAGCCCCATCTGCTCCAGACTCAGTCTGTGCGATTTTTCAACAGGGGCATAAAAAACCCGGGCAAGCTCTTCTCCTCTTTTATAATCCTTTTCACTTCCCCTGATCAGTGTACACACAATGGACTGTTTAGCTGCCAGTCCGCCAAAATGATCACTCATGGCTTCCCTGTCGGGCTCCCAGTTGAATACTGAGGGATGGGCCGGATGAGCAATGAAGTAGGAAATATCATCCCGGAGGTACAGTTTGCCCGCCAGGGCTGCTGCCGGATCGAGCATTATAATCATTGATCCGGCCTTCATCAGCGGTATGATTTCTTCAGAAAGCCGTTCCAGTGATGTGTCAGGCACGGCAAGAATAACAATGTCAGCCTCGGGCAGACATTGTTCCTGCCGGCAAACTGTGATACCCATTTCCTTCAGTTTATGGATTCCGACACTGTTTACTTCCAGATATGATACGTTATATCTGGATTTCATCAGATTACGTGTAAGTCGTAATCCCATTTTGCCTCCGGCTCCTGTTAATGTTATTTTCAGCATTTTTTAATATGTTTCAATATGTTGGTGAAGATAGGTTTATTCATTCATTTCCAACGTAAGGTGACCGACCGGCGGAGTATTCAAAGCAGGGCAGTTTTGCCGGTGCCGGCCCGTTCCGGGTCAGGGTGAAAATAATAATGCAAAAAAACCAAAAAAATCGTGATAACATGTAATATAAGTCCTGATAATTTAAGCGGGGGTAAAATTATAATAATTTAATTATGCATATATTTAACAGAAAAAGGAGGTTATCATGAAACTGGGATTTGTAAGTGCTATTCTTCCCGAACTGAGTTTCGAGGAAGTCATTGATTATGCGGCGGCACTGAAATATGAATGTGTTGAGATATGCTGCTGGCCTGTGGGAAAAGCTGAAAGAAGATATGCAGGCGTGACTCATATTGATGTTGATACGCTTGATGAAAAGAAAAGAGACCATATCAGTCAGTATGTTACAAAGAAGAATATCACGATATCTGCATTGGGTTATTATCCTAATCCGCTTGACCCGGACAGGGAAAAGAGCGCTTTTTATATACAGCATATAAGGAAGGTGATTGACGCTTCCGCGAAACTGGGAATAAACCGGATCAACACTTTCACCGGCAGGGACAAGAACATGTCTGTTGATGAGAATTTTGAATTGTTCAGGCCGGTATGGTCCGATATCATCAGATATGCTGCTGACCGGGGGGTTAAAGTCGGAATAGAAAACTGTCCGATGATCTTCACCAGGGATGAATGGCCCGGCGGGAACAATCTGGCCACTACTCCGGTGATCTGGCGCAGAATGTTTGAAGAGATAGAGAGTGATTATTTTGGCCTGAACTATGATCCTTCACATTTACTGTGGCAGCAGATGGATTATATAAAGCCTATTTATGAATTCAGGGACAAGTTGTTCCATGTTCACCTGAAGGATGCAAGAGTATATCCCGAAAAATTGGATGAGGTTGGCATAATGGCCTATCCCCTGGAATTTCATACCCCCAAGCTGCCCGGGCTGGGTGATATTGACTGGAGAAAATTCTTTTCGGCACTGAATGATATCAGGTATGAAGGGCCGGTGTGTGTGGAGGTTGAAGATAAATCCTATGAAGGCACACTTGAAGCAAGAAAATATTCCCTGGATCTGTGTAAAAGATATCTCAATACAATTGTTTAATAGTTCAATAGTTCAATAGTTCAAATAGTTTGGAAATTAAAATATCCCTGAAATGAAATATCTGCTGACTGTATTTTTCGCAGCTGCAATATTATTTAATTGTCTGCAGTATAGTATGGGGCAGAGGATTTATATTTCCCCGGATGGAAATGATTCAGGTTCCGGGACGTTAGAAAATCCCCTGGCAAGCCTGAATGCTGCGCTGGAAAGGATAAAAGTCCTTAAGAAGAATGGTTTGAATGAAGATGGTGCCGGGATAATTGTGCTTGGCGGCAATTATTTCATGACGCAACCCATCATAATGACGGAAGAGGATGGTGGAACAGCTGACAAACCATTGGTAATAAGGGCTGAGAGCGGAGCGAGACCTGTATTTACAGGCGGGCTGAGGATAGAAGGATTTGAAGAACTGAATGACGGGCTCTGGAGGGTTTTTATTCCCCGGGTGGCATGGCAGGATTTATATTTTGAACAGCTCTATGTTAACGGAAGAAGGGCAACAAGGGCCCGGACTCCAAATGAAGGATTTTATACGGTCAGGGATGTTGCGGAAACAGTTTTTGAAAAAGGAGAGGGCCGTTATCCTGATTATGCTGTACAGAAAATACAATTTGGCAGTGACGGCGCAGGATGTTTTGAATCTTTTACAGATCAGGATTTCCGGGATGCCCTAATAACGTTTTACCATAAATGGGACAATACCAGAAAGAGAGTTGAACACTACAGCAGCCGGGATTCGTCAGTATTTATTTCCGGTGAAGGCATGAAACCATGGAATGCCCTTGACAACAAAACAAGATACAGGCTGGAGAATTATAAAGCTGCCCTGGATTCTCCCGGTGAGTGGTATCTTGAAAGGTCCGGTTACCTGTATTATATCCCCCTGCCGGGAGAAAGTATTGAAACAACGGAAGCATATGCTCCACTCACGGAGGAATTTCTGGTTATCAGGGGCAGCTCGTCAGAACGGCCTGCCGGCAATGTCATGTTTGAGAACATCTCATTCCGGGTGGCCGGCTACCGGACACCACCTTCCGGAAATGAACCTTCACAGGCAGCTGCAGCGGTTGATGCTGCAATAAGACTTGATTATGCAAGGAATATTTCCTTTGTAAACTGTGAAGTGGCCCATACCGGCACTTATGCTTTCTGGTTTCGAAGGGGATGCAGTGATTGTATTGTAAATCATTGTTATATTCATGATCTAGGCGCAGGAGGCATAAAAATCGGTGAAACAATTCTGAGAAAGGATCCTTCCGAAATCACAAACAATATCAAAATTGATAACAATATAATTACTGATGCGGGACATGTATTCCCATGTGCAGTTGGTATAATAATATTCCACGCCAGCGATAACAAACTTACACATAATGAAATATCAAACCTGCGATATTCGGGAATCTCGGCCGGATGGGTATGGGGATATGCCCACAGTCCCGCAAAACGGAATATTATCAGGTATAATCACATCCATCATCTCGGATGGGGAGAGCTTTGCGACATGGGTGGGGTATATACCCTGGGTGCATCAGAAGGAACCTCTGTGTCGGATAACCTGATTCATCATGTCTATTCATTTGATTACGGGGGCTGGGGATTGTATACTGATGAAGGTTCATACGGCATAACAATGGAAAACAATCTGGTATATGCCTGCAAAAATTCGGGATTTCATCAGCATTACGGCAGGGAGAATATTATACGGAACAATATCTTTGCACTGAATCTGAGGTCTCAGTTACAGGCCACCAGAATAGAGGACCACAGGTCGCTGTCCTTCACAAACAATATCATTTATTTTGACAGGGGCACTTTGCTGAGCAGCAACTGGCATAAGTTCAATGTTCTGTCAGATAATAACTGTTACTGGGACACCAGAACAAAGGATGTCAGATTTGCCGGTATGACGTTTATGGAATGGAAATCGGCAGGAAGGGATGTTCATTCAGTCATTGCAGATCCCCTGTTTACAGATCCGTCGGGATTTGATTTCAGGTTCAGAAAGCTTAATGTTGCCCGGAGAATCAAATTCATTCCCTTCGATTATAGCCTGTCAGGCGTATATGGCTCTGATGAATGGAGGAAACTGGCAGAGATGGATGCCGGTCTGACGGGAAAATTTGATATTATTGTGAACCATTTGGAAAGCCGGTACGGGGAGTAGTTCTTTTTTGGAAAATACAGATTTGAAAGTATTTATAAATCAGCAAACTAAATAAATTTCTATGAATAATCTTCAGTTGCTTACCGGATGTATCTGCGGCATATCAGTTCTGGCCTCAGTCGTATCATGCCGTAAGGATGACGGCAAGCCTAATGTGCTTGTTATCTTTGCCGACGATCAGAGGGCAGACGCACTGGGATGTTCGGGAAACAGGTATATCAGAACTCCCAATATTGACAATCTTGCTGAAAATGGTGTCCGCTTCCTGAATTGTTATGTCATGGGCGGACATCACGGTGCCATTTCGGCTCCCAGCCGGGCAATGCTGCTCAGCGGGAAATACCTGTTCAACGTTTATGACAAACTGGACGGAGTCAGAACAATGCCAATGCATTTTGCGGATCATGGTTATGTTACATTCGGTACAGGCAAATGGCATAATGAGAAAAGTGCTTTCGAGGCTTCATTTCAGAAGGGCAGAAATATTTTCCTTGGAGGGATGGCCGATCACTTTAATATTCCTGTCTGTGATCTGGGTGACGACGGGAAATTATCCGAGCCGGTGTATAAGGGATTTTCCACGGATATTATAGGGGATGCTGCAATGGATTTTATCAGGGATTATGCGGATGGGGACAGGGAAAACCCGTTTTTCTGTTACGTTGCATTCACTGCCCCGCACGATCCTTTTTCGCCGCGCGAAGATTATATTGACATGTATTCACCCGGTTCCGTGGAATTGCCCGGGAATTTCATGCCTCTGCATCCCTTTGCCTTTGATGATCTCATGGTTAGGGATGAACTTCTCACGGACTGGCCGCGTGAACCGGAAATAATCAAATCAGTACTGGCCGACTATTACGGGCTGATATCACATCTGGATGCAAAAGTCGGTGAAATAATCAGGACACTAAAAGAGAACGGATTGTATGACAATACAATAATTGTATATGCAGCAGATAACGGTCTGGCACTCGGAAGTCACGGACTTATCGGAAAACAAAACCTTTATGAGCACAGCATGAATGTGCCTTTTATCATTGCCGGTCCGGGAGTCCCGGAGGGAAAAATATCTGACGCCCTTGTTTACCTTCTTGATATCTATCCTACCCTGACTCAACTGGCACATCTTTCCTTTCCGGAAGGAACTGATGGTGAAAACCTGGTTCCGGTAATTAACAGGAAATCAGCTGAGGTGCGTTCATCCCTCTTCACCGCATACCGTGGCACGGTAAGGGCTGTGAGGACAAAGGAATGGAAGCTGATACGCTATCCCGAAATAGACATTACACAATTGTTCAATCTTTCAAATGATCCCCTGGAAACAGATAATCTTGCAGAAGATGGAACCTTTGTCGAAAAAACAGAGGCCCTGCTCGAGATTATGAAAAAATGGCAGCTTACGGCCGGTGATACCATTCCGCTTACTGCTCCTGAAATAAAATCTTCTGAATACGATTACCGGAAGCTTGTGAGAGAGCCCGACAGGTGGCAACCGGAATATACGCTGAAAAAATATTTTTGGCAGGATGCAGATAAAGTAATGCCTGAATAATAATTTTTTAATGAGTTTAAATGAAAATTGTTGTACTTGACGGATACGGGCTTAATCCCGGTGATCTTTCATGGGAGGAATTAAACTCTCTTGGTGAGGTGGAAATATATGACCGCACGCCTGCAGCAGAAACAGTTAAGCGTGCCTCAGGAGCAGAAATTGTACTGACAAACAAAACCTTGCTGATGGCTGATGCTATCGAAAAATTGCCGGATTTGAAATATATCGGGGTACTGGCCACGGGATACAATGTTGTTGATCTGGAAAGCACACGGAGAAAGGGTATTATTGTGACCAATGTTCCTGCCTACAGTACAATGTCTGTCGCTCAGCATGTTTTTGCACTGATACTGGAATTCTTCAACGGAACTGCTTCATTGTCTGAGGGAGTCAGGAAAGGCAGATGGAGCCGGAATATTGATTTTTGCTACTGGGACAGGACACTGACCGAACTTGATGGTCTTACCATGGGCATTGTCGGTTTTGGGAAGATAGGTAGAGCTGTTGCACGGATCGGGGAGGTATTCGGACTGAAGGTGATAGTTCATACGAGAAGCAGGGTGAATGACTATGAACACTGCTCTCTGGATGAACTTCTAAAAACCAGTGATATAGTCACACTTCATTGTCCCCTGACCCCGCAAACACGGGGAATGATAAATGCAGGACACCTCGGGATGATGAAGCCGTCTGCCCTTCTTGTCAATACTGCACGTGGGCCGCTGGTGATTGAGCAGGATCTGGCTGAGGCGCTTAATACAGGAATAATAGCGGGTGCATGCCTTGATGTCCTTTCACAGGAACCCCCGCCGGAGGACAATCCGCTTCTTTCGGCCAGGAACTGTATCATAACGCCTCATATTGCCTGGGCAACCCTGTCAGCGAGAAAAAGGCTTATGGATATTGCCGTCAGCAATATCAGGGAATATCTGGCAGGAAATGCCGTAAATGTGGTGAATTTGTAAAAACATTCCGGAACTACCCCGGTTCATCCGGTTCCTGTGCAGGCAAGCAGCGACTGTCCTCCGGGTATCCTGTCAGGATGAATCCTGAGGCTTTTTTCCTCCTTGCAAGGAGCTCTTTGAGTGTTACTATATTAACACCCTGTTCCAGCAAGTGCATGGCGTAAGAATGCCTTAATGAGTGCAGGCTTACCTGCTTGGTGATGGATGTTTTCTTCAGATTCTCTCGCATGACCCATGAAAGACCGCGTACGCTGTAAAGCCCATCTGCCTCTTTGCCATTGAACAACCAAATGTGTGGATTTTCTGCTGAAAGATACTTCTTTAGTCCTGCGGCCATACTTGCTGCCAAAGGAACAACTCGGTCTTTCTTATATTTACTTTGACGGATGTGAATACATTTTCTCTCAAAATCAATATCATAGATTTTCAGGTTAATGACTTGCTGACCGTGTAAGCCAGCGGAGTAGATCAGGGCCAGAACAACTCGTTGTTTTAACAGAGAGGGCGTCGCAAAAAGCTCCTTTAGTTCCTGCTGGTTAAGGATAACCGGCAGTTTGGATTCCTTTTTTAAGGAAGGTAGAGCGATGGCATTTTTGTTCATTCCCAAAAGACGGTAATAGTAGCGTAGTCCGCAGACCATGTGTTTAAAGCTGCTACGAGAGGGTGACTTCGGATCCCTTGCCAGGAAGATTAGGTATTCATTGATCTCTTCCCCATCAACTTGTTCGGGAAGTCTCTCAAAATTGATTACCATTAAAGCGATGCGACGAATGTAATTATTAATGTACTTTTACTCTGTCCACGCAAAATAACCTGTTGTCCCAACTTAACAACAACTTTTTCAAATTCAGGAACAAGCATGATGGCCTGTTCTACAATAGTAAAACCCGATTTTTTTCTCATAATCAGAAATTTTTGTGTTTAATAATCTCTGAGTATAGTAAGAATCGGGTACTTTTGAAATAGCTATCCCGTGAAGACGGGATTTAGTTCAACAACAGGTATAAACCATTGCTGGTATAGGTTTTTCAAAGGTTGGTTCACATGGTTACTTTGTACCACATAGACAGCAAAGCGTCTTGAAGACGCAACGGTTCATACCTGTAGTCGTTCAGGCACATTCAGCTAAAGCTGAACTTTTGTCTGCCCGTTGCTTCGCAACTCCCGCATCCAAAAGAAATGTGCCTGAACGCCGCGCTAAACCAAATTGCTTCGTATCTTCATACAACTTATCAGCTTTAGCCGGATATCGAATCAAAACGTGCCCGAACATGTCGCTAAACGCAATTTGGTCCCGCCCTTGCGGGCTTTACTTCCGCTCATAGCAAGCTCTGGCGGAACCGCCCTCAGTGCGGAACTTCGTTTAGCGCGGCGTTGTTTGCAAGTCTAGGAGACTGCACTACAGGCAGATACATGCAAATTGACAAAAAGTTTAAATATGGAATTTAGCTCTTTGAAAGGTAACACAAATTTGATGGAATTTATTTTGTTTTTTCTTCCCACCCGCAAAAAAAGAAAAAGACCTACCCACATTGCACACATTGGCAAGCCTCACAAGCCAACGCTAAAACCAAAGCTTGTCAAAGAGTGCAATTTGCCAACACACTTGCTGTTTGTTGATAACTTTTCGATAATTTGAAAGTGCATATTTAATTCTTTCTGAATTAAATATTATATTTTTGACAAAATAAGTCAAAATGAATATGTTCAAAATAGACAGTTTGGGAGAAACAATAAGAAACCTACGAGAAGAAAATGAACTGCCTTTGCGGACAGTTGCGGCATATCTCGACATTGATCAGGCTATTTTAAGCAAAATAGAAAGAGGACAACGCAACGCAAGCCGAGACCAGGTAGTAAAACTTGCTGAATTTTTCAGAATAGATAAAAGTGATTTGCTTGTTTCCTGGCTGTCTGATAAGTTAGTGTATGAGTTAGCGGACGAAGATGTGGCGTTAAAAGCGTTGCAAGTGGCAGAGGAAAAAGTAAAATACAACAAGACAAAAAGGAAGTAATGGATGATACAAATGAAATAGCGGAAGTTGAACAACAAGTGGAAACACTTGAAACGGAAGTGAAGAAATTCGCTGATGGATTACCCTATTGGGCAAAATATCTTGCGGAAAAGATTTTGTCAGGTAATGCTATTTCTGATGACGACATTGATATTTCGTATTCATACTTGCTTGAAGAACTCAAGCTCAAGGTAGAAACCGAAAAACCTAAAATTACAATAAGCTATAATACAGCAAATATAGGGAATTATAACCCTAATTTATTTTTAACCAAACTTGAAAATGTTGAAGGCGTAAACGCCTTAATCGAAAATCAGATCATTGAATTTGTTCCCAATCTGACAATTATTTATGGTACAAATGGTTCAGGAAAATCGGGATATGTAAGATTGCTGAAAAAAGTATTTTACTCAAAAGCACCTGAAGAGATCTTGCAAAATGTTCATCTTAATACCGGGCACAAGCCAATTAATGCAAAATTTTCTTTTAAATCAAACAATACAACCATATCATTAACATACGCTGATAAAGACAATGCAGAATTTGAGCAGTTTGCTGTATTTGATGGCAAAGGTTTATTTAGACAACTTTCTGAAAGAAACGAATTTGAGTTCCGACCAGCAGGTTTGAGCTTCTTTGCTGATTATACAAATGCTATTAATCGTGTAGAGCAAAAACTTAGTACCGATATTAACGCCAAAAAATCATGCAATACAGCAAATGATCTTTCCGATTTATTTGATGGCAATTCTGAAATTAAAACTTTTGTTCAAGGTTTAAATGCTCAAACTAAAATTGAGGAACTAAAAAAACTTACACCTTTTTCTGATGAAGATAAAACCAAAAAGGAAGAAACCCAGAAACAATATGACGAACTTTTTTTGGCTTCAAAAGGAAAAGAAAATGAAATAAAAAAATATGAGAATATTAAAAAGCTACTAAATGAAAACCAGCAAGCTATTGAAAAGCTCAATCAATTTTTCACAACTGAATCCCTTGCAAAAATAAAAGTTGCAATTACCGACTGTATTAACAAAGAAACTACGGCAAAAGCCGAAGGAATTGAAAATTTTAAGTCCGATAAAATTAAAGGGATTGGAACAGAAGAGTGGAAAGATTTCATTGTAGCTGCCGATGCTTTTGCTAAAAAGCAGAAATCTGAAAATGCAGTTTATCCTGGTAACGGCGATTACTGTTTACTATGTCAGCAACCGCTCTCAGAGGAGGCCGAAAAGCTGATTACTAACTATTGGACATTTATAAAAAGTATTGCAGAGCAAAATGCAAAACAAGCACAAGAATTACTTGACAGAGTAAAACTAAGTCTTGAAAAATTAAACTTTGGCCTATTCCCTGATGATAACACACTTACTGTCTGGCTTACAGAAAAATATCCAAAGGAGCTGGAAACGTTGAAGCAAAAATTATCAGAGCAAAAAATGCTTTCTCAAAATGTCATTTCAGATGTTCAAAGTAAAACAGCAAACGAGAGAGTAGAAAAAAAAATCGGCATTGAACAACATACAATCATCGAAACAGCAATTGACAGAAGTGTTAATTTGCTGAAAAATGATGAACAAAGTAAGGAGTTGGAAAAATTGCTGATACAAAAAACATTTCTGGAGCATAAAGAAAAATTCAATACTCATTTTGCAAAGTTTGAGACTTTTGTGGATAATCAAGTTTGGCTAAAAAAAGCGGAGAAAGCCAACTTTGCCAAACGTAAAATAACAGATACCGAAAAGGCTTTATCAGACAAGTATTTCAACCAAAGATATATTGACACCTTTAACGAGGAATGTCAAAAACTAAACGGAAGTTTTGGGATAGAAATCAATCATACAGGTTCAGCAGGAAAATCATATAGACAACTGAAATTAAAAGGGATAAATCCCAATGCTGTATTGAGTGAGGGCGAACAAAAAGTAATTGCCATTGCCGATTTTCTTGCAGAAATGCAATTATCCGAAGTAAATAGAGGAATTATTTTTGACGACCCGGTCACTTCTTTGGATAATGACAGAAAGAAACAAATTGCAGAGAGATTAGCTTACCAGGCCACTTTAAAGCAAGTAATCATTTTTACACATGATTTGGTTTTCTTTTACCACATCAAAAATTTCAGCAAAAAATATCTAAATGGTATAAAGAACAGTTTTGTCCACCATTCGATGGAACGTGAAAATCCATTATGTGGAAAGGTTATTGCGAATACAAGCCCTGCAAATGAAGGGCAGTATCATGAGCCTACAAAAGCAGAAGAATGGTTAAGAAAAAGTAAAGCTGCCAATGGCAACGAAAAAGTTGACTTTGCAAAAGCGGGTTTATCGGCTTTACGAACTTCGTATGAGGCATTAGCAATCTTCACAATTTTGGGAGGAACAGTTCAACGCTTTGATCCACAAATAAGAATGGGAAGATTAAAAGATATAAAATTTGAAAAAACTTTAATTGGAACTGTAGTTGAGAAACACGGTGAAATATCAGATTTGATTGAAGGACACTTACCTTCTGATGAATATGGAATTATTCCAAGCCCTGAAATTTTGGAAGAACAAATAGAAGCGTTTAAGAATTTAAAAGAACAACTTAGAAATATACAATAGAAGTTATGCCAACACTACATTTCAAAGGAAAAACTTTTGTGCAGAACCACCATTTGGCGGTGAAATACCATCAATTGGTGCCGAAAAAAGAATTGAGCCTGACAGACAAGATTTCCTTACACGATAACCTGATTATTCAGGGCGATAACCTGAAAGCATTGAAGGCATTGCTTCCGACTTATGCAGGAAAAGTTAAGTGTATCTACATAGACCCGCCTTACAACACAGGTAACGAAAAATGGGTGTATAACGACAATGTGAATAGCCCAATGATCAAGGAATGGTTAGACAAGGAAGTAGATATTGAAGATTTAACAAGGCATGACAAATGGCTTTGTATGATGATGCCACGTTTAAAACTGTTGCGTGAACTTTTGAGTGAGGATGGGGCAATTTTTATTTCATGCGATGATAATGAGCAACACAGATTAAGAGCATTAATAGACGAAATATTTGGGGAACAAAACTTCATCCAGAATATCATTTGGCAGAAAAAATATAGTCCTCAAAATGATGCTAAGTATTTTTCGGATATGCATGATTTTATTATTTGCTACGCAAAAAGTAAAATTGAAGGAGAACAAAAGTTGGGATGGCAAAGAAAATTATTAGAAAGAACGCCAGAAATGGATGAGCGTTATTCAAATCCTGATAATGACAAAAGAGGTAATTGGAAATCAGCAGACTTTAGTGTTAAAACGTATTCAAAAGAATATGATTACCCAATTACTTTACCAAGTGGCAGAGTTGTAAATCCGCCCCAAGGAAGAAGTTGGAATACATCCAAAGAAAACTTCAAAAAACTTGTGGATGACAATCGAATTTGGTTTGGTGAAAACGGCAATAATGTTCCTGCGGTAAAAAAGTTTTTGACAGAGGTTAAACAAGGTACAGTTCCTAATTCAATTTGGGGATATAAAGAAGTGGGGCACAACCAAGAAGCAAAACAGGAACTAAAAGAAATTTTTAAAGAAATTCAGCTCCCATTTGATACTCCAAAACCCGTTCGTTTGCTTAAAAGAATTTTCCAAATTGCAACAAACGAAAACGACATTATTCTCGATAGCTTTGCAGGTTCAGGGACAACAGCCCATGCAGTATTGGAGCTTAACAAAGAAGACGGAGGCAACCGCAAGTTTATTTTGGTTGAGCAAGAAAATTATGCTAACTCAATTACAGCCGAAAGAGTTCGCAGGGTAATCAAAGGTGTAAAAACTGCAAAAAGCGAATTGCTTAAAAAAGGAACAAGCGGCACTTTTGGCTACTTTGAGTTGGGCGAAACCATTGAAATGGAAAGTTTGCTAAGAGGTAAAAACCTGCCTTCGTTTACCGAGTTTGCCCGATACTTATTTTATACCGCCACAGGCGAAGAATTCTACGAGAAAGCTATTAACGAAAAAACAGGCTTTATAGGCGAAAGCAAAAACTATGAAGTATATCTATTTTACAACGCAGATATTGAATGGTTAAAGAAAAACGCATTGACATTAGAACTTTGCAAATCGTTACCAAGATTTAAAGGTAGACAACGTTTGGTATTTGCTCCTGCAAAATATGTGGACGACCATACTTTGCTTGATTTCCGAATTGACTTTTGCCAGTTGCCTTACGAAATATACAGAATACAAAAATGAGTGAAGCAATTAGATATACAGATACATTAGACGACTGGAAAAGCGAGTATTTACCTCGTTTACGGAAAAGTTATATCTATACTTCGTTAGAAAAAGACTGCAATACAACAGATAAAGAAATTACTGTTTTGGTAGAAAGTACTGTCGCATTTTCAATTCAGAGAACCAAAACAATTATAAGACACATGGATGAATATACGCTCCATGATGATATACATTTATTCAGAGTGCTTTATTTAATGGAACGATTGCTCACAAAAGATATAATTGATAACCTTTCTGTTCCAGAACGGATGCTGTTAATCCTTTGTGCTTTCTTTCATGATATCGGTATGGCTCCTGATGAAAAGGAGGTAATTACATGGAAAAAGATTTGGGATATTACACCTGATATTGAGAATGATAATGAACAAAAGTTATTTGACCAATTCAAGAGATATTATGATTCCAGACCCGACCAGCAAGAAATTATTGATAAATTAATTTTAGAAGGTAATCACTCGAAAGCATCAATTATAAAATCATATTTACTAACAGATTTTATAAGACAAACTCATGCGGAACGTGCCAGGGAGATAATTGATAAGCATTGGAATGAAGAAATAAAGTATCGTGATACTGACTTGACTGTAGAACTTGCAAACATTTGCCACAGTCATAATGAAGATGCTTTAAAACTTTTGGATTTTGACAAGAATTATCTCTGCGGGAATAATTCTTATGCCTGCCTTCCACTTTTGGGTGTAATCTTGCGATTAGCCGATATTCTTGATTTTGATGCTAAGAGAACACCTTTGGTTTTGTACTCTCATTTATATGTGAGAAACCCCGTTTCCGTAAAAGAATGGGAAAAGCATCGTGCAATTGAAAATTGGGATATTAGCCCAAGCATTATTCAATTCAGTGCAAAATGTACTCATCCTGCGATTGAGGCTTCAATACATGAGTTTTGTGATATGATTGACCATGAATTGAGTCTATGTAACAACATAATTACTACCCTAAATGAATTTAACCAAAGTAAATCAAGACCAATTCAAGTAAAAATACCGTTTCAGGTAACAAGAGATAGAATAGAAACCAAGAAAAATATTCATAATCAACCTCTTTATACATACAGAGACACTAAGTTTAATCTAAGTAAGAAGCAAGTGATTGATCTCTTAATGGGGACAAAATTATATGGTAATCCCGAGGTTGCTTTGCGTGAATTACTTCAAAACTCAATAGATGCATGCTTACTAAGACATGCTCAGGAAGTTAAATGGGGTTATTCAAAATATGAACCTGAAATAACAGTAAAGTACTATTCAGAAAATGGTGAAGATATATTGGAAGTTACAGATAATGGTACAGGCATGGATCAGTATATTATTGATAATTACTATTCAAGGGTTGGTTCATCGTTTTATAAATCTACCGAGTTTTATAACCTAAAATCAGAATCTAACGCTGACTTTACGCCTACTTCAAGGTTTGGCATAGGTATTTTATCTTGTTTTATGGTTACTGATACGCTCATAGTTGATACAAAAAGAGTATTGGGCCCACATAAGTCAAGTGAATCATTAAATATAACCGTTGAGGGTCAGGAAAGCATTTTTTGGATAAAATCAGGTAATCGAGAGGTTCCAGGTACAACTACAAAACTTATTTTGAGAAAGGCAAAAAATCCTTGGGACAAAATGAGCGAAGAAGAATTTATCAAATCTGTTGAAAGGGTTATTCCTAATCCCTCGTTTAAGATTAATATTGAAACAACGAAAACGAAAAAGACAAGGGACGAAAATAGTTTTAGTGAGATTACAGCGGAATCATTGAAAGATTATTCTTGGAGAGAAAATGAAAATATTCGAACTTTTGAAATATCACTTAATAAAAAAGAACTTGGTTTTATTGGTTCTGTAATAGTCGCTATTCTGGAGAGCCATGAAAAACCAGCAGAAAAAATAGAACTCAATTCTAGAGATATAGAAATTGAAGGTGAAACTTATACTTTGGAAAAGAGCTTAACTATATCTGAAAACTCGATAAAGGAAAAATCAAAAACAATCACAATTAATGACGAAGGAGAAATAAAAGAAGATAGTTCTTCCAGTGAATATGCTCGTTCCAACTCACGTATTTCACTTCATGGCATTGAAATTCCAACAACTCTTTTTCCTGAATCATGGCGGATGAAACCCAATCAGGTAAAAATTACTTGGGCATTTCCGTTGGTTCTTGTACTTGATATTTGTGGAAACCGAGACCTTGATTTAAATTCTCCACGCACAGAAATAATAATGAGTGAAAAATGGATAAATTTTGAGGAAGAACTTGCTTTTCAGATTTGTAATGAAATTGCTAAGAAAGTATCAATAGATTATTGGAATGAATGGAAAGAAATTGTCACAAAAAATAATAAAAATGAGCAATTTCTGAGAGGCTTAAATAATGTGAAAAAACAATGAAACTAAAGCAATATCAGGAAAAGATTTTAAAGGAACTCAAAGCGTATTTGAGTGCTTTGGCTGATGCTAAAAAAGAGTTTGAGGAAATTGCCGAACTCAAACCACATTTGGCAAAGCATATTAATTTTCCGAAGGAAGCATGGGAAAAATCTACAGGACGTTTAATATATAGTTCAAAAACCAATGGATTAAATGGACCATTGCCCGATATTTATCTAAAAGTTCCAACAGGTGGTGGTAAAACATTATTGGCGTGTCATGCCATTGACAACATCCAAAAAACCTATCTAAAAAAACAGACAGGCTTAATCTTGTGGGTTGTACCATCTACTCAGATTTATCGTCAAACCATTTCGGCACTTAAAAACCGTGAACATCCATACCGACAGATCTTAGATATTTCAAGTGGAGGCAGGACGCTTATCAAGGAAAAAACAGAGATTTTTAATCGTCTTGATATAGAAGAAAATTTAGTAGTGCTAATGCTGATGCTTCCTTCTGCCAATCGTCAAAACAAGGAAACGCTAAAAGTTTTCAGAGACCAGGGCGGGTTCACTGACTTTTTTCCTCGTGAAGATCATTTTGAAGGTCATAAGAAGTTAAAAGAATTGATACCGAATTTGGATTGCTTTACTACCGAAATGGAAGTATTCGGGACTCAAATAAAAACCTCGCTTGGTAATACCTTGAAAGTTTTGCGTCCTCTTGTGGTAATTGATGAAGGGCATCGGGCTTATGGAAAACAGGCAAGAAATACGATACGGAACTTCAATCCGGCATTCATACTTGAACTTTCGGCAACGCCACCACCCAACAGCAATGAGCTTGTAAAAATTACAGGTCGCGAGCTGCACGAAGAAGAAATGATAAAGTTGGACATTCACCTGACCAATAAAACAAGTTTGGATTGGCAAGATACACTATTGGCAAGCTATGAAAAGCGAAACGATTTAGAGAAAAAAGCTAAGGAATACGAAGGTAACACAGGTGAATATATCCGACCGATTTGTTTAATACAGGTTGAGCGTACAGGTAAAAGCCAGCGAGATAAAAAGTACATACACGCAGAAGATGCCAAAGAATACTTAATAAAGAAATGCAATGTTCCCGAAGGTCATATAGCGATTAAGTCGAGTGAAAAAGATGACATTGAAGGCATCGACCTTTTTGCCAATGATTGTGAAATACGTTATATCATTACAAAGCAAGCCCTGCAAGAGGGTTGGGACTGCTCATTTGCCTATGTGCTTACTATTTTGACAAATCCATCTTCAACGACAGGAATCACTCAGTTGATTGGTCGTATTTTAAGGCAACCATTTGCGCGAAAAACAAAAATTAAAGATTTGGACGAGTGCTATGTTTATACTTTTCGTCAAAATGCCGGTACCTTGGTTAAAGAAATAAAATCAGGTTTGGAAGATGAAGGATTGGGCGATATTACAGGACGAATTGTAAGTGATGAAGCAGGAATAGACACAGGCGTTCTGAAAGACCGTGAAACACAGTATCGTCAAGGATTTAAGAAATTTGAAGGGAAAATCTACTTGCCAAAATTCGTAATTCAGGAAAAAGAAAGTTGGCGGGATGTGAATTTTGAGATTGATATTTTAAGTCAAATAGATTGGGAAAGTATCAATATTGATGAAATCAAAAACCTTTCATTACAAAATAAGCGAAACAAAGAACAGGAAATTGCTTTGGGTTTAAGTGACGAAGAAAAAGATTTGCTCAAAGAAACAGGTAGAGCAGAAAAAATTGGCACTTTAGAAATTGACGAAGTATTTCTGACAAGACAGATAACGGAAATAATACCAAATCCCTGGCATTGTTTCCAAATTGGTGAAAAAGCTGTAAAAATGCTTTTGAAGAAATACAACCGAGAAATAGTTGCTGCCAATTTTGTTTTTATTATAGAAGAACTAAAAAAGGTTTTGGAAAAAGAAAGAAACCGTTTATCAGAACAGATTTTCAGAAATATGGTTGTTGATAAAAAACTTTGTTTTTTCCTTATTACAGACAAAGGTGGTTTTGTTTTACCATCAAGAATAAGAGTAAGAAGCAATAAACAATTAGTACGTAATGATAATACACCTGTTCAGAAATCACTGTTTGACTATGTTCCAGAAGAAAGCATAAATGATCTCGAAAAATCAGTTGCTATTTATCTTGACGAGCAAGAAAAACTATTGTGGTGGTATCGTAATATGAGCCGGCAAGATTATCATATACAAGGTTGGAAACGAAATAAAATTTATCCTGATTTTATTGCCGCAGACAAGCAACTGGACAAAGACGACTACGGAACTGTTTTTGTTTTGGAAACCAAAGGTATTCATCTGAAAAATGAAGACACTAAATACAAACAAGATGTTTTTGCTCTTTGCAACGAATTAGGAGCAAAGAAAGCTTGGAAAGAACTGTTTGACGAATTTCCAGACCACAATTTTGAATTTCAAGTTGTGTTTGAGGACGAATGGCAGAATAAAATTAATCAGCTAATTTCCAGCGCACAGTCGTAAGCACATTTGCAAGCCCACACGAGCCAACTTTCAATCCAAAGGCTTGCAAAAGAGCTTCCGCCTTTCCATCCCAAGTAACCGCCTTTAAGGGCGGTTTTAGGGTTTGCCCACCCACAAAAAAAAATAAATTCGTGCTTCGTGGATAAGTTAGTGCTGGCAGATAACGAATAAAAACGAGAATTAAATGATTGATAAATAGGATGATGAAAAATAACATCTGCTTACAAAAATTATATAAAATCTAAATCCGGCTTTTAATTTGCAGTACTTAAGTTTCTTTCCGGATTAAAATCCGGTTCTTTTATTTTGTGCCGTATTCCCTGAAGAATTCAGTGTAATTCTTTAGTTTTTCAAGATAGCCTTCCATGTCAAGCAGTTGTTCATCCCAGATCAGGAAGGTCATGTCGGGTCTGCGGAATGCGAAATGCCTTGCCCTGTCCTGTTGCCAGAAAAACTCCTTGTCCGGCAGGCTGTAACCCTTGGGGAATCTGGTTATTTCATATGTTTTTACGAGGTTATTAAAAACAGTTTCCCTTCTTTGAAGAATATTTTTAATTATTTCCTGCGCCTCCGCCAGCTTGTCCAGGGAAACATTATAATCCCTGAATCTGTTTACATGTGCTGTGCGTATAGTATATTCGAGGCCTGAGAGATTGATGTATGTCAGGCAGGTATGTTTTACCAGCTCAGCAGTGGTGCGGAAGATCTCAAAATCATATTGATGATCCGCACCGGATTTGATATTATTTCTGATTATTAGAAGTGCCCTGTCCATTTTTTCAAGCATGTCGCGCGATTCGCTGATCTTTTCCCGGTATTCCGTATTCCAGAAAGGGTCGTATTCCAGTGCATCGCCTCTTGGCAGGTCCGGGAGGCGGGTTTTTCCTATTTCCCCGTAATGCCATACATTTCTTTCCATAGTCCCTGCATAGTAATGCACCCCTTCATTCAGGAGTCTGAAAAGTTCTTCCATATCAGCAGCCCCGGTTCCGTAGTAGTTGCGGAAATAAGATTCCGTAAACTCCCTGAGTGTTGGTTTGCTCCCGTTCCATGACCGTGCGGCAGCATTGATAAAATGCATCATCCACATCTGGTTATGCAGGCCGTCGTCATCCCAGGAGGTACATATCATTCCGCCGAACGCACCCGATGCTGCTGCATGGGACAGAAACCTGAATGACTTTTCCAGGCTGCCGGCTCCTGGTTCTTCCTTTTCACCCTTTTCAAAAAAATATGGAACCGTCAGCGGTACAACTTCAGGATTTGGATCATAGGCATAGACATCAAATCCACGGGAGCGTGCTTCCCTGGCATATTTCAGATCAGGAGTTTCATAGTCATAGCTCTCTGTCAGGATGAGACCTTTGACCGGTTCAATTCCCCTGGCGGGGGAATTTCCCTTTGTCCAGCCCATGGGCATTTCCCAGGCCATAACCTTTCTTCCCGCAGATTGCAGGAATTTTGCACTTTTGTTTATGAAATGGAGATATAAACCACTTCTCCCGATTTCTTCGGATTTTGCCCTGCATTGTTCACAGGCGCCCAGTTCATATGTTTCATCGGATCCAATGTGAATATATTCTGATCCCGGTGTGGCTTCAATGGCATCCTTCCAGAGGTCGAATAGAAGATCATAGCTGCCTTCTTTCAGGGGACAGAATTCCCAGTTCGATGCCTCTGTTTCCCTGAGATGCCTGTACTGAGGCCATTTCAGTATATAGCTGACATGTCCCAGTCCCTGGACAAGCGGTACAATCTGAATATGATATTTCTGTGCATAGCGTGTCAGTTCCTGCATTTCCTGCATGGAAAAGGCGCCCGGGGCGCCAATTTCGGGGTGGCTCGGATAAGCAAATTTATCCTCCCATTCCCATATGAGCATGTTTACTTTATAATGTGCCAGTTCCCTTATAAAATCCTTTACGTACAATGCTTTATCCTGGTGATGTTTGGTATCATAGTGTACGGCTCGCTTCTTTATGTCAGGCCAGTCGGTAATGAC
The DNA here is from genome assembly GCA_964522415.1 of uncultured Rikenellaceae bacterium. Lineage (GTDB taxonomy): Bacteria > Bacteroidota > Bacteroidia > Bacteroidales > VadinHA17 > LD21. The sequence goes on from CAZFVQ010000028.1 coordinate 34,074, forward strand.
CATTCCCGGCACTTTCAGGGATGATCCGTCCTTTTTGATAAGCTGCAGGAATGTCCGGGTGCCGTAGAAGAGTCCGTCATCTGATCCGGCTTTTATTTCGATTTTGTTTGCTGACACTGTTATCTGATACCCCTGGGCCGGTAATGACCGGGGCACCCGGTGTCTGGTAAGAACCAGGGCAGGTCTGCTGCCGGCATCTCCGATCCGGGCGCCGATACCGTGCATTTCCCCTAAATCACGAATCAGTTCTTCTGCAGTAAACCTGTCTGATTTTCCGGCGTTTCTATCAAGGACAAGCTGCAGTCCGTCATTTATTAAGAAATCCTCTCCCTCTGTCCTGACTTCCCTGGGATAGGGTATCACATCCAGTCCAAGCCGTTTCAGTTCGCTGATACCGGAAGGGCTTTCCGGCCTGCTGCCTGAACCCGGACCGTAATCAACTTTTCTTACTGCTTCCATTTGTCTTTCATGGTCGCCCGTGGTAAGGCGGATATCCCTGTATCTGTCCAGGACCGGCGGACCTGCCTCTGTTATCATTTTATATAATTCCGGACGACGCGACTTAAGATGGATTGCTTTTATGTTATCCGTTCCGTTGATTGTTTTCCACCATTCGCTTCTGTTGATTCTTTCCTTTGCAAAGTCGGTCTGAAACGCCTCAAGTTCATCTCCGGTGGAAACGAGCCAGGTTTCCATTACCGGCAGGACGGTTTTTCTGTGCTTTCCCATTATATTTCCCTGCCGGTCAAAAAGGACGGCTGTATTATATATTTGGTCTTTTTCCTCCTCATAGAGAGGGGCAATGATATACATGCTGTATTTTCTGGCAATATCAGCGATCCTGGCGGTGAGGGGCCCTACCTTTTCCGGTTCATAGTCTCCCATAAAAGGATCCTGGTTTGGCCTTGTACTTGTCTGTACAAGCGCTATTTTTGCCCGGGTTTTTTCCCGGGAATACCCCGCCTGGCACAACATGCCCAGAATAATCATGAAAGTTGTTAGTGTTTTCATTCCTGTATTGTTAAGTTTGACAAAACAGTAGCTTTTTTGTCCTGATACAATTATATAAATCTGAATTTTTGATTTATATCTGAAATGTGACTGTTATTTGATTGTCAGATCAATTTTCATGTTACGGTTCAGGGTTGTTTCTGTTTTTCTTTTTCCTGTCCTTCAGGTTTATATGCAATGTCCAGTAAACCATGTAGGAGTGGAGCTGGTCCGTTGCATCAACATCAAAACCGGATCCGCTGAAACAGTTGGAGCGAAACTCCGCTCCTTCAGCAACAGAACTCCGTTCTTCCGCGGATCCTATCCGGACAGCCCTGAAACCGTCTGCTGTTGTATTCCTTGCTTTTTCAATAATATTTCCTGAAAATACGGTGTTTTCTGCTCCTCCGTAGGGGCATGCCAGCCAAACGGGAGTCACGTTGGATATAATCCTGTTGTTATATATTCTGCCTCCGTCTGAATTGCCGATGTAAAATGCAAAAGCCTCCGCATCCGTATCCGGATCTGCCTGGTTAACAAAAATCTCATTGCCGAATATTTCATTGTTCCCGCCACTGGCACTGTAGAAAACGGCGTTGCTTACCGGAACAAACCCGGGATAATCTCTGAATTTTTTCCCGTTGATACAGAATTTATTATTATAGATACGATTGGCGTAACATCCGTTGGGAGATCCTTTTGCAGCACCATAGTCGGCAAGACGTATGGCATTGGTGCTGAGATGTGTGTGATACTCGCAGCTGGGAGGGGATGCATTGATATGAAATATATTATTGAATATTTCCATGCCCCTGTGGACATATACTTCAATACCGGATCCTGTTTCCGGCTCGAAAATATTTTCAAATATCAGTGAACTGTCACCCATTGCCATTATGCTGTAATGATTAGTGACTGTCTGGCGGTTAATGAAATGATTGTGGTGTATCGCCGAAAAGTCCCCTTTGAATGAAAGGCAGCCCTGTCCTCCGTGAAACCTGCAGAAAGAAACCTCAGAGGGCCGGGGTCCGGTAAGATCCACCGCGTAGAATGATGATTCATGCCGGTTGATGATGAAGGGGTTGTCGATTTCAAAGCTGCAGCCGGTGATTACAGCCTGTCCCGCGTCAACAGCGATGGTATTTATTCCCGAGGAAATTATCCGGACATTATCGAGAATGAGTTTCACATCTTCTGCGGTTGACTGTATTCCCCATGACAAAATTCCGGTTGCCGCATTTCTGATCGTACCGTTTCTGATTGTTACAGTGCCTTTCCCTTCCACGGCTGGTATGCCTTCAAGCGGTTTCCCCGCTGAAATGTCAGCGGTATAATCATAGAATGCACTGTGGATTCCATGGTAGAGATGATCATTGTGTCCTGTGGGATGTGTTTTGCCGATAATTCCTACGCCGGTATCCATTGCAGGACGGATATCAATCTCATCTACCAGGCAGTCGGTTTCAGCCCTTACCCTGATACGGTATTTTCCCGCAGGAAGGTTGCTGAGATGGGCAAAAACAAATCCTCCCCCAAGCCGGGGGGAACGGCTGATGACCGGACAGCTCAGCCTGACGGAATCAGAATATTCTGCCAGACATTCAATACTGTTTCCTTGTTCATCGTCAACAAATATGCTGATCTTCATATCCCTGCTCAGGTCACCCTGCATGTCGCTGTAATAATTACCTGTTACACCGCACATTGCAAAGTATGATCTTTGTTCTACAGGCAGATAAACGTATCCTGAAATAATTTCATCTCCTTTCCTGAGTCGCAGGATCCTGTTTCCGATAAATGCATGGGTTTCCGCGGTATTTTCAAGCTTTGCGCCTGGTGCCCTGCTGAGGTCCCATCCTTCAAGGCCTTCTTCAAAACCATAGTTGGGAACATGTCCGTAGTCTGCATCTGCAAACGAAATGGTATAGCCATTCAGGTCAAGAGTGACGTCCCTGCCAAGAAAAACAGCACTTCGTGGTGAGGATATGTCATTAACAAGAACATATGTTTTTCCCGGGGTTTCAAAACATCCGGGCCCGTTTACAGGAATTTCCCCTTCCGGAACCGGGCGGTGCTGTTTTTGAACAAACTGGCTGTATAGATCCGGAGTCAGGATAAGCGGAACAATAAATGCTGCAAAAAGAATCAGCATTAAGCTTCGGATCTGCAGATGATCATTTTTTATTAATGCCATATATTTGTTTTAATTGAACAGGATGCGTGACCAGGGCTTTCTTATATACTTAAGCTGCTATTCAAATGAAAATCTGAAGGATTCATTCTTTTTCTTTTCGGTTTTAAAGATTTTTGCTTCTGTGACATATACATTTGTGCCTTCGGATTCACTGCGCTTTTCATCTCTTACCACCAGTTTTATGGTATGTTCTCCCGGCTGAAGGTTAAAAACATGCCAGATACAATCGGTATGCTGCTGATTTGCAAAATAATAGTATGTATCTATTGTCCGGTGAAGATTGCCATCAACATAAACATCAGCCCTGCCGCCATCCCTGAACCAGTTTCCATAAAGAGCTATACCCGTTCCGTTAAAAGTAAGTTCAAGCTCATTTCCCTTCCTGCCGGAATATCTGGACTGTCTTATTTTTGTTCCGTTTGTGCCGCTTATCTCCCTGGTTTCCCATTTACCCTTAAAGGACCATGATTTTTCGTCAAACACCGAAATACTTTTGTCAAAAACCAGATCAGGGAAAGCAATTTCCAGGGGAGGTTCCGAAGGTTTCTGTAATTTTATCCTGATATTGTTTTTCCCGGTTTTACCTTCATTTTCTTCTATTAAGCCGAGTGCGTACCGGTATGTTGCTTCAACAGCGGAATTAAAGGAATAGCCTGTATGTATGAAGGTTGAATCTCCGATAGCTTTTACACCCTCTTTTATTTCCTCGGGCAGGGAGCTGAATCCCTTCATAACACCCAGTACAGCGAGGGCATTGGAAGGATTGCAGTCTGAATCCTGTCCGCAGCGGGTTGTTATTTCCAGAGTCTCCATGGGATCTCCATTTCCGTACAGCAGTCCCATGACGATGTAGGCACCATTGAGTTTGGCATCTATGTTAAAGGAACTGCCTGCACCACAAATGTCTACATCCCCCCATTTGTTTTCAAGTTCCCCCCATGCCGCCCTCCAGTCATCGGGATACTGCCCGTGGAGTTTTACCACATCCTTGATTATCTTGTAATAGTCACTGCCTGAAGGAATTGACAGAAGAGCTTTTTCTACTATTTCACTTATTTCATTTTCGAAAAAAGCTTCTGTATAAAGAGCGGCCACGAAAACACCTCCGTATATTCCATCCCCGTAATTCATTATCCTGCCGATTTTATCAGCGATCTCAAGTGCTTTGCGGGGCATACCGGGACACATGAAACCGATATAATCCGCTTCGATCTGGAAGTCGATATCGTCTGCATGAATATTGTATTCCGGACTTCCCGAAAGCGGAGCAAAGATGCTGTCATGGAAATTTTTTCTTGCCTGCATGTTGGCATGCCAGAGAGGGTATCCTGCCGTGGCCAGCATTTCCTGGAATTTTTTTGCCGGAGCATCCATTCCGTATTTATCCATGGCCATAAGGAATGTAAGCTGTACATAGATATCATCCTGCCACAGACTGCCCCTGATATCAGATGCATCCCAATTTATCGGTTCCTCATAGGTTCTGCCCAGAGCCTTGAATTCTGTCGGTGCGCCATAGCTTACGCCGGCCATTTTTCCCGCCCAGCCGCCGGCAATCCTGTCTTTAAGAATTTCCGGTCTGATATTGCGGTATTCAGAGGATTTGCCGGTGCAGGAGCCCATTATCACAAGGCATGTCATAAGTGTGAGAGCCAGGAGTGTTTTTTTCATTGCGACGGTTTTTTATTTTGTTATACATTTCAGCATCCGGCCGGACCATAATTCATGCCTGTCCGGACTATAATTCATGCCTGTCCGGACCAGATGACTCTGCCATGATTTATTTCACTCTTTCCATTATTTCCAGACACATACGGCTGTTATGGTATGGGCATATCCATGTTCCGGCTTTGTCTCCGCCGGCTGTTCCATCGGGATAAAAGTATGGGAACCAGCCTCCGTTTTCCTTGTCTGTCATATGTCTGTCAATAAAATTCCAGGTATTTACTGCATAGTTCAGGTATTTTTCATTGCCTGTCATTTCAAAGGCATTGACATATCCCACAACTGCTTCAGCCTGGTCCCACCAGCCCCGGATATCCCTTATTCTGCCTGTTTTCCTGTCCTTTTCGCTTAACAAGCTGCCATCAGGCGTCAGTCCTTCAGCCGCAGCATCAGCTATTGCGACACTGATTTCCTTTACCCGCTCCGTCAGCAGGGGATCCTGCAGCAGTGTTGCTGCTTCGTACAGTAGCCAGGAAGCCTCTATGTCGTGGCCATATGATTCAATCGCGGAGGTGCTGTTCCAGTTTTTGTCCAGAAAATATATCAGGTGAAAGCTGTTTTTATCTACTATGTGATCGAGAAAAATATTTACCATGTTCCTCAGTCTTTCGGCCATGAGTGCGGATGGCCATACGCGGTAAAGGTTTGCATAGGCTTCCATAACATGAAGGGAAGTGTTCATGGATTTTTCATCGGAAGGACTTTTTTCGCCGATAAGCCTGTCGTGCAGGCGCTGCCAGTCGCTGCTGAAAACTTCAAAATAGCCGTTTGCCTCTTTGTCAAGAGCCTTTTTTTCAAGCATTCTGAAAATACTTTTTGCTTCTTTCAGAGATTTTCTATCCCCCGTAGCCCTGGCATATTCGGATAATCCATATATGAAAAAAGCCTGACTATAAGTATGTTTCCTGTCATCCTGAATCTCTCCCCTGTAGTTCAGCGTCATATATGTCCCGCCATGCTTCCTGTCGGTAAAATGTGAAAATATGTAGTCCCTGGCGCGTGTAGCCAGCCGGAGGTATTCCGGATTTCCTGTAACCCTGTATGCAGCTGACCAGGTCCATAACATCCTTGCATTCAGTATTCCGCCTTTTGAAGCATCATGAATGACCTGGTTGTTTCCGTCGATGCGTCCAAAAAAACCTCCGTTGGTCTCATCGGGCATTTTTGATGACCAGAAGGGGAGGATATTATTTTCCAGATTATTAGCAAGCTGATTTTTAAGTTCCGTTAGTTTTTGGTCTGCTGTTGCCTGAATGGAAATTTGTCCGCTAATGGCATGACTGGTAAGAAATACCATAATTATCAGGGAAAATAGTGAATTTCTCATGACTCATTCATTTGACGGTAATAATCTGCTGCAGGATCATCATCTGCAATTTGGCTGAAGTGGATTTCAGCTCCATAATCTGTCGTGCGAGCGTTTCTGGTCCCATTCGGGAGTAGGTTCAAACCAGCCGGATCCTTTTGCAAGGTGCTTTTTACATTCCTCTTCGTTAAGCTCTATTCCAAGACCAGGTGAATCGAGAGGTACGTTGGCGAAACCGTTTTCTATCATTGGCCTGGAGCCCGTCATTCTGACAAGATTGTTGTAATACGGCACATCCACGCTATGATGTTCAACTGCCAGAAAATTCTGTGTTGCTGCCGCACAATGTACACTTGCCATCAGACAAACGGGTGATCCTGCCATATGCAGTGCCATTGCCACATGGTTTTCTTCGGCATAATCACCGATTTTTTTGGTTTCGAGCAAACCACCCGAGGTTCCTATGTCAGGATGAATAATATCCACTGCCCTGGCATCAAGCAGGGGTTTGAAGCCGTCTTTGAGGCAATAGATATCCTCTCCTGTAGCTATGGGTGTTTCCAGCGCATCAGAAAGCTTTTTATTGTTAACGACATCGAACCAGGGGACCATATCCTCCAGCCAGGCAAGTCTGTATTTTTCCATTGCTCTGCCGAAGCGAATTGAATTATTGAGATCAAAATGTCCGAAATGATCAGCACACAAGGGTATTTCATAGCCTACCGCATCTCTCACCTTTTCCACGTATTCAGACAGTCCTGCAAGCCCCCTGTCAGTAATCTGAACCTGAGTGAAGGGATGTAAAGTATTCCCGTAACCCATATAATCCCTCAGATCATATTGTCCTGCCGCCCCGTCCCAGAATTTTGAATTGACCAGGGCGTCAGGGGTTTTTGTGACAACGTGGATGCCAAGGTCCATCTTGAGCCAGGTAAATCCCTGGTCCTGAACTCTTTTATTCATTACTTCCGCAAATTTCACCGGATTTCCCGCATCCGGGGTATCGGCATAAAGCCTTACCTTGTCACGGTATCTTCCGCCTAGCAATTGCCATGCCGGGACATTATAAGCTTTGCCCGTCAGGTCCCATAAAGCCATTTCCACGGCACAGACTCCGCCTCCCTGTCGTCCGTGATAGCCAAACTGCCTTATGATTCTGAAGATCATCTCAACGTTGCAGGGATTCAGTCCAAGTATCCTGCTCTTGAGAAAGAGTGCATATCTCACATCGGCAGCATCCCTTACTTCGCCGAGTCCGTATATTCCCTGGTTGGTGTCAATCCTGATAATATGCCTGTTCATTATCGTAGCATAGCGCATATCAGTTATTTTCAGGTCTGACGGACTTGATGTCCTGCTGATTTTTTGAGTAGTATATGCTATTGTGTCTTCAATTGACAAGGCCATCAATCCTCCGAGAGACAATCCTCCGAGGGCTGTTTTTTTCAGGAAATTACGACGGCCGGAACTTGTGGAGGGATTATCTGTTTCGGTCTGTAATGCTTTAGCTTCAGCTATTTCAAGCTTTCTATTCTCTTCCTGCAGTTTTTTGATTAGGTTTTTCATTTCATTCCGGGTTTAATATTTTCGATTTCAAATGAATTCAGGGTTCAGGATTTCAGGCTTTGCATCAGTTCAATGATCAGGCCGTTTTAAAACCAGAATAAATGTACTAATTTATATTATAATTTGATGCTGATACAGGAAAGATCAGGCTGCCGGAGATATTTTATCCAAAAAGGGCATGCAGGAATGAGATTTTCCGCATCCGGGGGAGGGACAGGTGAAGCGGAAAAAAATTATCTTCAGAGAGAAACCTCATCCCTGAAAAGGATGTGGCTTCCCGTCTGAAGATTGGTATAGGGTATTTTAAAATCTGCCTGATACATACCGGCTTTGGGAAACCGCTATGAAAACAGCCGGGCAGATATATTCATTAAAGTCGCTCAGCGCTTATAATTTGTTATTTCTCCATTGTGGATAGCAATGACACCCTTGTCGGTACCACACCAGATAACTCCTGTCTTATCGACGGTCATACACTGGATATTATTGCTGATAAGACCATTTTCGGCAGTCAGTGATTTCCATTCTTCATCCTTGAAGACCGAGATGCCGCCTTTTGTTCCAAACCATACTGATCCGTCAGGATAGTATGCTATGCATTGTACAAAATTATCAACAAGTCCGTCGTTTGTATCAAAAACCGTCCAGTCGGCAAGAGTTTCATTTCCTATATGGCGGGCAATTCCCAGGTCTGTTCCAAACCATTTGGTGCCATCGGGAGTAATGCAAATGCTGTGGACATTGTCCGAAGGCATGTCGATAGGTCCCCAGATAGCATATTCCGAAGCGCCGGAGATGGCATCAACCTCATTTCTGAACATTCTGCCGACACCTGCTCCGTCAGTTGCAACGTATACCGAATCACCTCCCGGGTTTGTTGCAATTGCAGTGATCGGAAAATCACGGAAAATTACATCAGGATAGAATAATTCGTAATCATAGCTAAGCCATTTGCCATTGATAAAAGCAGAGACCCCCCGGTTTGTTCCGAACCACCTTAGAGATCCTTTTCCGACGGCCACCGCACGAATTGTATCACTTTGGAGTTCTGAATTTCCTGTATTATATGTTTTAGTGGCTGAACGGGCGGTAATCGGTAATTCAACTACCGTTGCCCCACCGGGAGATGCCAGCCACAGTTCCTTGCCATCGGATGAAATGTCAATGGCAAAATCTTTCACTCCCGTGACAGGAATTTCTTTATTTTTCATGTGTATCTCCCATTTAGAGCCGTTAAAACTGGCTATTCCCTTATCAGTGAGAAACCATTTGGTATTATTATCATCAACCAGTACCGAGGTGAAATTCTCAGCAGTAAATTTTTTCTTGAAAGAAATGGTTTTTACTGCTTTGGCAAGATCCTGCATTAATGTGACTTCTGCCCCGGTATCTTTTTTAGCGTATTCCTTATGTCCAGGGGCCATTGCTGTCAGTGCAAGTACACCACAGACAATTAAAAGAACAGATATGCTACTAACTATTGTTCGCTTTTTTCCGTTGATTCCCGAATTTAATTTTCTTGTAATCATATGAATCTTATTTTAACATTTAACAATTTTTAATACAATTTGTGCGAAATACTGATCCCTTTCTGCTATCTGATGTAATCTTCCCTGACCGGACTGAATGCATCTATCAGTCTTAAATGACTGCTTAAGGTCTGGATACAATGCGGTATTCCTGAAGGAACAGTAAAAATATCCCCTTTTGTGAGGCGGTGTTTTTTATCGTCCAGAAAGAGATAAAGATCTCCTTCCGCAACGTAAGTGATCTGTTCATGAGGGTGACTGTGAGGCTTTTCGGGCTCAGCAGCCGGTCCATTCGTAAAGTCACATACAACGATCATCAGCTTATTCAGAGATGCAATCCTTCTTTCAAAACCGGGAGAGATTCTTTCCGCAACTGAAACATTTTCCTTTAATACTGCCATTTTGATTAAAGATAACAGTTTTTTCAAAGTTGCCAAAGATATTAAATTTCGCTATAAAACTATGTATTCGGTTAATATATCATTCGGGCCTGCTCTTGTAAAGACTATTCAATTATTTTGCCGGAACAGTTCGGGAACCGGGGGCCCTGCAGGATTAAAAATCTATCATGGCTTTCATTACTCCGTCCCTGTAGCCGGCTACCAGATCAAATGCTTCTTTTGTTCTGTCAAAGGGAAAGCGGTGGGTAACCATATTGCTGATGTTTACTGTACCGTTTTTCATCATTTCAATGGCGGTTTCCGCGCAATTCACCTGTCTTCTTATAAAATGAACCGATAACTCCCGTCTCCTTGTGTTTTCCACGTTCAGGGACCAGTTCCCGAATTCGGGAATGCCTGCAACTATAATTTTCCCTCCCGGCTTGAGAAGATCAACTGCCTGATCAAGAGCATCCTGCTGACCACAACACTCGAATACCACATCAAGTCCCAGGGGCTCACGGTCCCGGATTATTTTCACGATATCGTCCCTGAGAGGATTGGATGCAGAGGATACCATTTCTTTTGATGCTATTTCAAGGCGTTCGTCAATTTTATCCGTGACATATATTTTTTCTGCACCATCAGCCCGGGATGCCAGCATGACACTCATGCCGATCGGACCGAATCCCAGGATTCCGATTCTTAATCCTTTTACGCCTCCGGATTTTTTTACGGAGTAGACGCCGATGGCAAGGGGTTCCGAGATACTTCCGTGATCTGCATTCAGATTGTCCGGAAGCAGGAGACAATTGGCTTCAGGCATTACTATGAATTCCGAGAGAGCTCCCTCAGCCTGTCCCGGGCATCCGAGAAACCTGATTCTGCGGCAGGTATGACTCCTTCCCGACAGGCACTGGTCGCAGTGTCCGCAAGGCAGAGAAGGTTCAATCGCTATCTTGTCTCCTGCTTTCAGTCTTGTAACTGCAGGACCGGTTTCCACTATTATTCCTGCTCCTTCGTGTCCCACGGTGAAAGGATATTTCACTTCCTGTGAGCCAATCCGCCCCTGTGTATAATAATGAATGTCGGAGCCGCAGACACCAACCGCAAGCATCCTGATCCTGACATCGTCGGGCTGTTTAATGACCCGATCGTTTACTTTCTTCATTTCTATCTGTCTTATTCCTGTAAGCATCATTGCTTTCATGGCAAATATTTTTAAATTCGGGAAAGCAAATATAATGATCTTCCTTCAATAGATAGATATTACACAATATGAGACAAGTTTACACAATAGGCGAATCTCTTTACGACATAATTTTTAAAGAGGGGCGGCCAATGGCGGGAAAACCGGGCGGTGCGATGCTGAATAGTGCAGTTTCGCTTGGCCGTGCGGGATTGCCGGTATCACTTATCAGCGAATATGCAGATGATGAAATCGGTAATCTGATACATGCATTTCTTGCTGACAGTGGTGTCGGTACTGATTTTATCGACAGGTTCAGGGATGGGAAAACCGCTCTTTCAATAGCGGTTCTGAATGAGAAAAATGATGCAGGTTATGCATTTTACAAGGACTACCCGAAGCGCAGGCTTCAGATGGAATTTCCCCGTGTACGGCCGGATGACATTGTGTTATGCGGGTCAATCTATGCCATTACCAGCGGAATAAGGGCCAGGGTTGTGCGGTTTATCAGGAGTTCGGCAGAAAACGGCGGGATTGTGATATATGATCCGAATTTCAGAACAGCCCATGCCTCCGAACTGGATCAGCTTAAGCCGCTGATAATTGAAAACATGCGGATGTCAGCTATTGTCAGGGGATCGGATGAGGATTTCAGGAATATATTTCATGCAGAATCTCCCGACAGTGCCTGGGATGTTATCAGGAATTACTGCTCCTGTCTGGTTTATACTGCAAGTTCGGATGCTGTTTACGTAAGAACTCCGGGTTTTTCAGGAAAGTTTCCGGTCAGGAAGATCACCCCGGTAAGTACAATTGGTGCAGGTGATAATTTTAATGCCGGTATGATTGCAGAAATATACAAGAAGGATATAAAAAAGAAGGAACTTGAAATAATGGGGGAGGAGATGTGGCATTCAATCGTTATGGCAGGTGTTGATTTTGCTACGGTTGTATGTATGAGTTATGAGAACTGTATTTCATGGGAATTTGCCGGTAAATACAAGTCCGGATCCTAACCTGGGGAATTCCGCTATTTTTCCGCTGTTTGTCTCTCCTCCCGGGCAGGCTGCCGGAATGAGACTGAAAGGAATTTGCAGTAAGCTGAACAGTGTTTACACCGGGTTGTTCAGAGTATTCAGCGGGCGGGTCAGGACAGGACAGGACAGGACAGGACAGGACAGGACAGGACAGGACAGGACAGTATATCATACCGGATCTGCATTGGCCAGAAGGTATTTTTCAGCTTCCAGTGACCAGATATAATCATTTTTTGAAACGATTTCATGCAGTTTCCTGAATAATCTGTTATTTTCCTTTTCGCCTTTTTCCCCAAGTTCATACAATGAGGTCAGGGGCATTGAAATATTTGTATATATCAGTTTTTTACCTCCAGGGATATTCGGCAGATTAAGAGTGGTATTAATGACTGCGTCGAGTCCTCCTATATGGGTTATCATTACGGCGGGATTGATTATGCCTTCGCCCATAAGTCTGAGGGATTCCCTCATATCGTCGGTATTTCCGCCGGAAGTGCCTACAATATGGGTGAATGCATAATGGACATTGTAGAAATTGAATTCGGCTTTGAAGTCAGGATTTGTCGGACCGGCAAAAAAGTTAAGACAGCCATCAAATCCAAGGATAGCATCCCCCTGTTCCACCACCTGCCTTACAGGTGCGAAAACAAACACATCATCATATCCGCTTCCGCCGGACAGTTCCCTCAAATGCCTGACAGGGTCATCTGTTTTTCCGGTATTGACATATTCCAGTTTCACTCCTTCCTTTTTGGCATGTTCGGGTTTGAAAAGGCATGCTGCCCTGGCAAGGCGTGAATCATCGATATCGGTAACGACAAGCAGGGAGGGTTTTCTCTCCTGGTGCAGTGCATAGTCAATAGCACCAAGGCCCATGGGACCGACACCGGCAAGGATTGCCATTTTGCCGCCCCTGCGGATACCCATTTCATGTACGTATGTTCCGGGCCTGGTATGATAGCTGGCATTGAAGGCACCTATTATGCATGACATGGGTTCTGAAAGGGAGGCAGGGAAGAATGCTTCACCATCGTAAGGCAGAAGGCAGCCGGCCTCCATAACAATATCCGGGATGATGATGAGGGTGGCGTTACCCCCGGTGTAGGGGAAGGAATATCCCGGGGCATCCAGTGTGCCTGTATGACTCATTGCAGGCTGAATGGAGAATTTCCGGCCTTTGGAAAATTTATGCTGCCACTTTTTACCCACATCAAGGATTACTCCGGCAAATTCATGGCCGACAATTGTCGGGTTGACATGAATATCATCCGGCACACGCTTGTGGGCGGCTCCCTGAAGTGCTGCCTTATGTGTTGACATGCAGATACTGTCGGAGATAACCTGTGCCAGTATCTCGTCATCCTTCATGGGTGGCAGATTGAACTCTTCCAGGCGGAGATCGTTTTTGCCGTAAAGCCTGACTGCTTTTGTTTTCATTCGGTAATAATATATTTAAATAATTGTTTTTTAAGTGGTTCGTATAACTTGTCCCGGTTTATCGGGAACCTGCC
>CAZFVQ010000029.1:0-47181 GCA_964522415.1 uncultured Rikenellaceae bacterium
CCGAGATGATCGCAGACTTTTTGCCCAAAACAGAATATTAAATTCCGGGGTTAAAGTTAATCAATTAATAGGAATTATTGTCAGGTCCGCTCACTCACTTTCTGCCTGTCTGTCTCTTGTTTTTTTTGGCACGTTATTTGATCGGTATAATATACAGGCAATTTCAATCATATACTTGATCTTTCAAGTGCAGCCAGGCCACAGGCCTGGCTTTCATTTTTCAGAATGACCTGTATCCTATTATTTTCCTTACCTCACGGATGGTTTGTGATGCGCTTGCCCTGGCCTCTTCCGCTCCTTCGGCCACAACCCTGGCAAGATATGCATTGTCGGAACTGATCTGGTTGATACGTTCCCTTACGGGTTCTGTGACTTTAATGACGTCCTCGGCCAGCTGTTTCTTCATGTCCCCGTACCGTATCACGCCGAGGGAATGCTGTTCCCTGAAATATTTCACTGTTGATGAATCTGAAACCACATCCATGATTGTAAACAGGTTCTGTACGGGAACAGAAGGTTTCTCACCCGGAGTGACTGGTCCCGTATCGGTAACCGCACGCATGATCTTTTTCCTGATCTCCCCGGGAGTATCTGCCAGGAATATGCCATTGCCCTCACTTTTCCCCATTTTGCCGCTGCCGTCCAGTCCGGGTATCTTAACGAGTTTCCTGCCGAAATTATAGGCATCGGGTTCAGGAAAATATTCAACGCCATACATGGTATTGAAGCGCCTTGCAAAACGCCTTGTCATTTCAAGATGTTGTGCCTGATCCTGTCCCACGGGAACCTTGTTTGCCCTGTGGATTATTATATCCGCTGCCATGAGAACAGGATATGTAAGAAGCCCTGCATTAATGTTGTCCGGCTGCTTCCTGATCTTTTCCTTGAATGATACGGTCCTTTCAAGCTCTCCCACATAGGCATTCATGTTAAGCAGAAGATAGAGCTCGGTTACTTCGGGAACATCACTCTGAATATATACCGTTGCTGCTTCCGGATCAATGCCGCATGCAAGGTATTCGGAAAGAACCTGTTTGATATTTGCATGCAGATCAGCAGGTTTCGGATGAGTTGTAAGTGAATGATAATCTGCAATGAAGAAAAAACATTTATTCTCTTTCTGCATTTTAAGGAAATTTTTTACGGCTCCGAAATAATTCCCCAGATGCAGATTCCCGGTCGACCTTATGCCGCTGACTACTGTCTCCATATCACTCTTAAAAATCACCTGCAAAGCTAATGCTTTTTTAATTTCCAGCAACTGCTGCCCATCCCCCGGAAAGGGTCCGCCATCCGGAACCCGACACCCGGAGCAAGCCACCCGGAACCCGACACCCGGAGCAAGCCATCCGGAGCAGCAATCCGGTATCCGCCATCCCCGCCGGTTCTGCAGCAGGTTCTGCAGCGGATCCTGTGCGGACGTAACTCTCCGAATCCCATTTTCCTGTCAGTAAAGGGCTAGAAAAATTATTACTACCTTTGCATGATTTATTAATTTCTCAGGCTGTGGAATCAACACGACAAAAAAAAGTATCCCGCTTGATCCAGAAGGAAATAGCCGGCATATTTCTCCGGAAGGGCAATGAATTCGCTCCGGGGAAAATGATCTCCATCACCAGGGTGAGAATCAGTCCCGACCTCTCATTCGCAAAGATATATATCAGTATTTTTCCGTCAAATGATAACCAGAGCGTCATGAAAGTGGTACAGGATCATGTTTCCAGAATAAGATATGAGCTTGGTCACCAGATAAAATCACAGTTGCGGATTGTACCTGAAATTGCATTTTACCTTGATGACAGTCTCGATTATATCGAGAACATTGACAATTTGCTGAAACCCTGAACCGAATGCAATACGAGCCAATCAAAAGACCGGTCGGCAGATTTTTCTCAGGATCCCTGTTCATGAGGAAATTACTGTATTTTCTGCTCGATATCCTTCTCCTGCGGACCTGGCATATCAGGAAAGCTTTGCGGGAAGTAAAAGGCATTCTTCCTGACAATGCACTGATACTGGACGCCGGTTCAGGTTTCGGACAGTATGTATGGAGACTGAGCCGGATGAACAGGAACTGGAAAATCAGAGGTGTTGACATTGACAGGGAAATGATTGAGGATTGCAGGTCTTTTTTCTGGAAAGCAGGATTGTCAGAAAGGGTAAGTTTCGGGGAGGCTGATCTGACTACTTTCAGTGATCCCGGCAAATATGATCTTATCCTTTCGGTGGATGTCATGGAACATATTGAGGATGACGAAAGTGTTTTCAGAAATTTCCATCAGTCCCTGGCCGACGGCGGAATACTGATCATATCAACCCCCTCCGATATGGGAGGCAGCGGAGTGCACAGTCATGACGAGGAATCATTCATCGGGGAACATGTAAGAAACGGATACGGAATGGATGAGATCAGGGGGAAACTCACTTCCGCAGGCTTCAGGAACATCGGAATAAAATACAGCTACGGTGTCCCGGGCAATATTTCCTGGCATATATCCATGAAATACCCGGTAAGGTTACTGAACAAATCAATGTTCTTTGCTTTCATTCTGCCCTTTTATTATCTGATTGCATTTCCTGTCGCACTGATACTTAACTTTCTTGATCTGCGTTTAAGTCATAAAAAAGGAAGCGGACTGATTATTAAAGCCGGAAAATAAAAATTGAAACTGCCACTTTACATAGCAAAAAGATATCTCTTCGCGAAAAAATCGCGGAATGCCATAAATGTCATTTCCGGAGTGTCAGCCGCCGGAGTTGCCGTCGGTACCATGGCACTGATAATCATCTTGTCGGTATTCAACGGACTTGAACTTCTGATCACTTCCATCTTCAATACCTTTGATCCCGATCTAAAGATAACGGCAGCGGAAGGGAAAACATTCGTTCCCGATTCCACAAAGCTGCTTCTTTTATCGGAAATCAACGGAGTATCCTGTTACTCACTTACCCTGGAGGAAAATGCATACCTCAAATATGGCGACAGGGAATATATCGGAACGATAAAAGGTGTTGACGAAAATTACACGAAAGTCACCGGTATCGACAGCACCATGTGGGAAGGGGAATTCCTGCTCAGCTCGGAGAATATGAGGCCCTGGGCCGTTCCCGGACTGGGTGTTGCAAATTACCTGGGAATGAGAGTGAATTTCATAACACCCCTCTTTATCTATGTTCCCATGAAATCTGCCGGAAGCAGTCTGGATTACGAAAATGCCTTTATCAGGAAATATGTTTTCCCTTCAGGTATCTTTCAGATAGAACAGACATATGACTCAAAATATGTTTACCTGCCCCTTGATTTTACCAGGGAACTTATCCAGGAGGAAAAGGGTGTAAGTTCCATCGAAATAAAACTAAGCGGAAATGCCGATGCCAACCGGGTCCGTAAAAATGTGAACAGTATTTTCGGGGAAGATCATGTCATTCAGAACCGCTATGAACAGCAGGAAATTTTTTACAAGGTGATGCGTTCGGAACGTCTGGCTATATTCATGATCCTCACCCTTATCATTGTCATTGCCTCTTTCAATATTGTCGGTTCGCTCACCATGCTGATTATCGAGAAAGAGAGGGATATCGAGATTCTCAGGAGCCTCGGGGCCGACAACAAGCTTATCCGGAGGATATTCATTTTTGAGGGCTGGCTTATATCAATCATAGGAACAATTGCAGGTGTGATACTGGGTTTCATCATCTGCTGGATACAGCAGACATATGGTGTTATCAGACTGAACACCTCAACCCTTATCATGGAATCCTATCCGGTCGTGATGAAACTCAGGGATTTCATAATAATACCCGCGACAGTCCTGCTTATAGGCTTCTGGGCAGCATGGTATCCTGTCAGGTTTCTTACCAGGAAATACCTGGGCAAACATGAAAAACAGCCTGAAACATGATGCGGAGCATGAATAAAATATTGCCGGTCATCGCTTTATGCCTTATCTTCATCCTGTCATGCAAAAGCAGGGAAAAGAAGGAACTCATCCCTTTGAAAGCTTTTTCCAGGATCATGTATGAAATTCATTTGTCCGACGGTCTCCTCTCATCATCCGTCATCCGCAACCAATACTACGCCAGGGATTCCGTTGCCAATTACCAGGATATTGCCGAAAATCACGGCTATACAAAAGAGGCCCTGGACAGGACCATGAAATACTATTTCACCAAGGATCCAAAAAAGTTTATAAAGATATATGACAACACCATAGCCATGCTGACCGAAATGGAACTCAGGCTGGAAGATGAGATGCTTGTTGAATCTTCCGGGTCTGGCGGAATGTGGAAAGGGCAGACGGCATATCATTTTTCAGGTCTTCCGGATACCACCAGAATCAGTTTTGACCATATATTCCATAGTCCGGGTATTTATTCAATAAAATTTACTCTCACCCTCCATCCGGCCGACCAGTCTGTCAATCCCCGCCTGACAGCCTGCACGTGTTCCGCCGACAGTCTCGCTGACAGGGAGTTCGAATATTTCAGCGGACCAGAATTCCTGAAGGACGGACAGTCCCGTACATATAATTTTCCCATACGTATTTCAGGCGGAATGCCGGTACTTTTCAGGGGAAAGCTTCTTGATTTTGAAAATAACCCCGGCGGACATCAGAGATACGGCATGGTTGAAAATATCTCATTCACGCTAAGTACTCCAATCCTATGAGACGCTTGTCTGCCAGCCTCATTTTAACAAATGACGGACCGCCTCTTGAAAACGGCATTGTAACGACAGCCGCTGACGGTACCATACTGTTTGTTGAAAGCGGGAACGAAGCCCCGGCACCGGGACCGGATACAGAGTTTTACAACGGAATCATCATTCCCGGATTTGTAAACTGTCACTGTCACCTCGAACTGTCCCATCTGAAAGGAATAATTCCCGCAGGAAAGGGCCTGGGGCCATTCCTGGCAGAACTTACCGCAGCAAGAAAAGCTGCAGGGAAAACAGCTGGAAGAACGACAAGGGAAACAGCAGGGAAAGCGACAGGAGAAGCAGCAGCTGAAGCTGCTGACAGGGACATGTACAGGGAAGGAACCGTGTTGTGTGCCGACATATGCAATAACTCATCAACATTCGGAATCAAAAGGAAAAGCAGTATCAGCTATTTCAATCTGATTGAAGTGTTTGCATCCGATCCTGCCCTGGCCCCGGAGAGAATGCAATATGCTGCGAATCTGGCTGCTGAAAGCGTAAATGCAGGACTTCCCTTCAGTATTGTACCTCACAGTGTTTACAGCGTATCACTTCCCCTGTTCAGGCTGATAAAGGAAAGAAGCGGCGGAAACCGGGTGAATTCAATACATTTCATGGAATCGGAAGGGGAAGAATTGTATCTTACGGATCGCAGCGGACCATTGATGGAATCTTTTTCAAAAGCCGGACTTATTCCTCCCCTGCTGCAGACACCGGAAAATTGTGTTTCCGCCATCCTTGATGAAATCACTCCCTCGGGATCACTCATCCTTGTGCATAACACCCGGGCCGGCAGGGAAACGGTCAGGAAAATAAATCCCCGGGGGAATGTGTACTGGTGCCTGTGTCCCGTTTCCAATCTCCGTATTGAGGGAAGAATGCCCCCCGTTTCCATGCTTATGGAAGAAGGCTGCGATATTGTTACCGGTACAGACAGTCTTGCCTCGAACGACAGTCCGGGTATCCTGCCGGAACTGAAAACCATTCAGTATCACAATCCTTCAGTCAGGCTTGAAGATCTTATCCGCTGGTCAACCATCAACGGCGCAAGGGCCCTCGGGCAGGAAAACAAATACGGCAGCATCTCCCCGGGAAAGAAACCCGGACTTCTTCTTATTGAGAATGCCGACATGGCAAATATGAAACTGACACCCGGTACCACGGTATCGCGCTTAATATAAGAACTGAATATGGCAACCTTCCTTTTTGACAAAATAGTGTTCGGACCGGTAAAAAGCCGGAGACTTGGTGTTTCCCTGGGAATCAACCTGCTTCCTATAAACAGGAAAGTGTGCAATTTCAATTGCATCTACTGTGAATGCGGCTGGACACCGGAAGGAGCGGAAGTCGAAAGTAAAGGGCTTCCTTCCCGGAAAGAAGTCCGTGACGCACTTGATAAAAAACTTTCCGAAATGAAGGCCGTGAATCAGGCTCCCGATGTAATAACCTATGCCGGCAACGGGGAGCCCACACTTCATCCGGAATTTCCGGGAATAATTGACGACAGCATCCGACTGCGTGACAAATATTTTCCCGATGCCAGAATTGCAGTTCTTTCAAATTCCACAACCGTCAACAGACCGGAAATACGGGAAGCCCTGATGAAAGCCGATCAGAACATCCTCAAGCTTGATTCGGCTATTGACCGGACCGTGCAGATACATAACCAGCCGCGGGTAAGGATAAAGGTTGAAGAACTGATAGAAAACCTCTCGGAACTGAAAGGGAAGGTGATAATCCAGACTCTCTTCCTGAGGGGTACGTACCAGGGCCGGGTGATCGACAATACAACACCTGAGGAACTGTCTGCCTGGCTTGAGGCAATTAAAAAGATACAGCCTTCAGAGGTTATGATCTACACTATTCACAGGGATACCCCCAAAGGAAGCGACCTCCGCAAAGTGCCGCCCGGGGATCTGAAACGCATCGCCGAAATGGTAAACAGTCTCGGAATAAAAACCCAGGTCTCGGGCTGATATTGAAAAAGAAAAAAAATATCCTTATCTGTCCCCTGGAATGGGGTCTCGGACATACGGGCAGAATGATCGCGCTGGCAGAAAAACTGCAGCACCCCGACAGGAACATCATATTCGGAGCCGGAGAAAAACATCTCGCCTTCATCAGAAAGGAACTGCCCGGAGCAGGCTGTCTCAGCTTCCCGGGATTCAGGCCGGTATATTCGCGTTACCTGCCCCAGTACATCATAATTTTTTTTCAGATACCCCTGCTGCTCTTTCATGTCATCAGGGAACACATCATACTGAAGAAAATGATTGTCCGCCATTCCCTCGACATGGTAATAAGCGACAACAGGTTCGGCCTCTGGAACAAAAAAATAACATCTGTTTATGTGACCCATCAGCTGCGGATACTATTTCCCTCCTGCCTTTCCTTCCTGGAATTCACCGGAATACATCTTCACCGGAAAATAATCAGGAGGTTCACATGGTGCCTGGTTCCTGATCTTCCCGGCGAAATAAACCTCACAGGAAAGATGTCACACGGAATGAACCTGCCGGCCAATGTCAGGTTCACGGGTATATTATCACGTTTTCAAAGCTATGGTCCGGTAAATGATATTCCTGTCAGGAAAAAGGGAATTATATGCGTGATATTATCGGGACCCGAACCGCAGCGCGGAATCCTTGAGAAGAAGATCACCGCCATGCTTGCTGAAGAAAACAGGCAGGCTGTGATCCTGGGCGGCAAACCACAGGAGGATATGCAAAAAAAGATCACCGGACACATCACTTATTACAGTCATGCCGGCCGCCGGGAAATGCAGGAAATCATTGCAGACAGTGAACTGATCATTGCACGGGCAGGCTATACCACGATCATGGAGCTAAGCGCCCTTAACTGCAAGGCTGTTCTCATACCGACACCCGGGCAGACCGAACAGGAATACCTTGCATCGCGGCTTGCAGCAGAGGGACGGTTCGCCTGCATATCCCAAAAGGATCTGAAAGCTGCACTTCCCTCCGTATCGGAACTTCCCGGCAGGGAGGATGATATCATGAAACAAAGCGGGGAACTCCTTGATAAAGTACTGAAGGAAATATCAGACAAGTCCGAGATATAGCAGTGATCCCACCGAACCCAGGAAAAACCCGGCCCATATTTCTGTTGACATATGAGCCCTGAGCCACAAACGTGAAGACATAACCAGTCCGGATACAAGTATTACAATAACCAGCAGCCATGTAAGAGGAATCTGCATCCTTACCGAGAGTACCATTACGAGAGCTGTTACCGCACCGCAACCCGTGGCATGCAGGGATATCCTGAACCAGAAATTTATTATTGTCACGGCCAGTACCAGTACTGCGGAGCAGATGATATACGATTTGATGAACAGGGGTATGTGCAACCTGTAAATCAGGTATACGGTGAATGCATAAAACATTGTGGTGGTGACAAGCGGAAATATCCTTTCCCTTCTGTCCTCTATTGTCCAGCTGCTGATCAGATTCCTGAACCTGAAATAAGAAATCATCATAAGGGGAATAAGGACATTGTTAATGATCACGATGAACAATATTATTTTTTTTACCTGGAAGGGCAGGTATCCGTAAAGGGCCGGACAGGTGAATATTATCATCAATCCGTATACCGGAATCAGCAGGGGGTGAAACAAAACTGATACAAGCTGTGCAAGCCTGTCATCGATCGAAACTGATTTCTCACTTAACATCATATTTCCTTTCTGAGCCGTGCAACGGGAATATTCAGCTGTTCACGGTATTTGGCAACAGTTCTTCTTGCTATCTGGTAGCCCTTCTCCTGAAGTATCTCTGTCAGACGCTCATCGGTAAGCGGCCGGCGCTTATTTTCATTGTCGATACAATCCTGCAGAATCCTTTTTATCTCCCTGGTCGACACTTCCTCGCCGCTGTCAGTCTGAAGCCCTTCGGAGAAAAAGTACTTCAGGGGAAAAATTCCGAAATGTGTCTGTATGTATTTGCTGTTCGCAACTCTTGAAACCGTGGATATATCAAGTCCGGTCATCTCAGCAACATCCTTCAGAATCATCGGCTTAAGCTTCGTTTCATCCCCGTCGATAAAATATTCCTGCTGATATTCAAAAATGGCGTTCATCGTCAGCAGGAGAGTGTTCTGACGCTGTCTGATGGCATCAATAAACCATCTTGCCGAATCGATTTTCTGTTTCATGAAAACTATTGCATCCCTCATCTGCTTCCTGTCTCCCTTCTGCCTGTTGTATGCCTGCAGCATCTCGGAATATGCGGGATTAAGTCTCAGTTCCGGAACATTTTTCGAATTGAGCTGAAGATCGAATCCGTCCTCGGAATGTTCCAGCATGAAATCGGGGATTATAGGCTGGCTCAGTTTGCTGTAAGGATCACTGTAAAAGCCGCCGGGCTTGGGATTGAGTTTCAGTATTTCCTCTATCACCTGCTTCAGCTCATCCTCGCTGATACCCATCCGGGCAATTATCTTGTCATAATGTCTTTTTGAGAACTCTTCAAAATAATTATCAATTATTGAATACGCGAGCTGCTCCGATGGCTGTCTGTTTTCCTTTTTCGCAAGCTGCAGAAGAAGACATTCCCTGAGTGTTCTGGCACCGACACCGACAGGTTCAAGATCCTGAATGACTCCCAGAACCTCTTCAAGTTCCTCAACAGTTGTGCTTATATTCTGAAGGAAGGCAAGATCGTCGACAATATTTTCAAGTTCTCTTCTAAGATATCCGTCTTCATCAATGTTTCCGATAATGAATTCCCCCAGTATCTTTTGTTTCTCTGTCTGATCTCTCAGACCGTACTGTGATTCAAGGAATTCATGAAATGAAGAACCCCCGGAAAAGGGAATCTCCGTTCTTTTCTCATCATCCTTGCTCAGATTATATGTCTGAAGCCTGTAATCGGGAATATCATCATCCTCAATATAATCATCAAGGGTAAATTCTTCCTGATCCCTGTCATTATCTTCATAGTCCCCGTCTTCCTGCTCTTCATTATGAACATCCTCATAATCGGGACCTTCCTCAAGAGCCGGATTCTCTTCAAGTTCCTTCTTGATCCGCTGTTCTATCTGCAGTGTAGGCACCTCCAGCAGCTTGATCATCTGAATCTGCTGGGGAGACAGTTTCTGAAGTAGCTTCTGTTGTAAATTCTGCTTTAACATTTCTGACGCATTCGATCTGTTTGCTCCTAATATATCAAAATTCTGCGTTCTTCGGTGTTCTTGGAAAGGGAATAACATCCCGGATGTTTGACATTCCGGTGACAAACTGCACAAACCTTTCAAACCCAAGACCAAAGCCGCTGTGAGGGGCTGTTCCGAATTTTCTGGTCTCCAGGTACCACCAGAGATCCTTCTCCGGCAGACCAAGTTCACGTATTCTTGCAAGCAGTTTTTCGTAATCTTCCTCTCTCTGTGATCCGCCAATAATTTCTCCAATTCCCGGGAAAAGGACATCCATGGCTTTAACAGTTTTACCGTCATCATTCTGCTTCATATAAAAAGCCTTGATGACCTTCGGATAATCGGTCAGGATTACCGGACATTTGAAATATTCTTCAACAAGATATCTTTCATGTTCAGCCTGGAGATCTTTCCCCCATCCTGTTTCATACACCCATTTCCTGTCCGAAGCGGCAAGTATTTCAACTGCTTCGGTATAGGTTATCCTGATAAAATCATTACTGATGACAAAATCAAGCCTTTCCAAAAGACTCTTGTTGATCATTTTATTAAGGAAATCCAGGTCGTCACTGCAGTTCTCAAGAGCATATCTTATCAGGTATTTGACAAAATCCTCGGCAAGATCCATATTATCGTCAAGGTCATAGAATGCCATTTCCGGTTCTATCATCCAGAACTCTGCAAGATGCCTGGGAGTATTGGAATTCTCGGCACGAAAAGTAGGTCCGAAAGTATATATCTCGCCGATAGCAAGTGCTCCGAGTTCCCCTTCAAGCTGTCCTGAAACAGTAAGATTCGTTGCCTTTCCGAAAAAGTCCTCGCTGAAATCAACTGATCCGTCTGTTTTCCTTGGCACATTCCCCAGATCGAGTGTTGTAACCTGGAACATTTCTCCCGCGCCTTCGGCATCACTGGAAGTGATTATCGGGGTATGAAGGTAACAGAAGCCTTTATCGTTGAAATATTTATGGATCGCAAAAGCCATTGCGTGCCTTATTCTGAAAACGGCACCAAAGGTGTTTGTACGGGGACGAAGATGTGCTATTTCCCTCAGGAACTCCATTGTATGACCTTTTTTCTGAAGAGGATAGGATTCAGGATCGGATTTCCCGTACAGTTCGATCGATTCAGCCTGAATCTCCACATCCTGGCCGCGCCCTTCCGATCCGGCAAGCATGCCTCTGACAGCAATACATGCCCCGGTGGTGATTTCCTTCATAAGCGATTCATCAAACCTGGAAATATCCGCAACCACCTGGATATTTCTTATCGTTGATCCGTCATTGAGAGCGATGAATACAATATTCTTGCTCCCTCTCTTTGTTCTGACCCATCCCTTGACGAGTACTTCCTTGTCTGCCCCTTCCAAAGCCAAAAGGGTTTTTATTTTTTCCCGTTTCATCTTAATAATTAAACATCCCGCAAAAATAATAAAAACAAAACACTGCTGCCTGTCAGTTTGAATATTTCTAAAAACTTAATAACTTTGAATTCAAACTGTAACAAAACATTGCTATGGATGAAAATCAGAAAGTTATTGTCGTGCCCTGGGATTTCACCCCCGTTGCCGGGAATGCCCTTGCACATGCGGCAAAGATAGGCCGGATGGTAAAGAACGGCATTGCCCTGCTACATATTGTTGAGAAGGGAATCAGTCCCAAAGCAGAGGGAGAGAAGAAAACCCAGCTGCAGCATGTTGCTTACCAAGCCTCTCAAAAATACAATATGCCTGTATCATCTCATGTGGTCAGGGGAACAATTTTCAAGTCAATTGCTGAATTTGTGAACGAAAAGGAGGCAGATGTCGTAGTAATGGGTACCCATGGCATGAAGGGAATGCAGAAGCTTACCGGAAGCTGGGCGCTGAAAGTGATAGCCAAATCCAAAGTTCCCTTCATAGTGGTTCAGGATCCGCCACGTGACCAGGAAAAATATCAGAACATCCTGTTCCCCATTGATTTCCGGAAAGAAACCAAGGAAAAAATCAAAATGGCCATCTATATGGGGAAATATTTTGATTCAAAAATACATATAATGGTCTCCTCCACCTACGACAAGTCTCTCCAGAAAAGGACGAAGGTTAACATGGCCTTTGCCATCAAATACTTCATCCAGAACAATATCGAATATGAGGTTCATGAGTTGCCCAGAGGCAAGGCTGCAGAACAGACCCTGGAATCTGCCCAGAAAATAAATGCAGACCTGATTTTGATTATAACCACAAAAAATATCTCCTTTACCGATTATGTACTGGGAGCGTCGGAACAGTACATTATTGCGAACAGTTCCGGGATCCCGGTCTGCTGTGTTAATCCGAAAGCATCCTTTGCAAGCAGCAGGCAGTTCATGGGAGGCTGGGGCGATTAGCATGAAATCCCGCAATTGTTGTCTGCTGTCGAAAAATGTGATATAAATGTCTATTGTAGTCAGGGAAGTCAGTAAGATTTATGGATCTCAAAAAGCGCTTGACAATGTTTCCTTCGAGGTGAAAACGGGGGAAATAGTAGCTTTTCTCGGACCCAACGGCGCGGGAAAGTCCACCATGATGAAAATCATTACGGGTTTCATACCGCCAACTTCCGGAACCGTGCTGGTCAACGGCATGGATGTCTCGGCCGGTGAGCGCGAAATAAGGAAAATAACCGGATACCTCCCGGAAAATAATCCCCTCTATCCCGAAATGTATGTCAGGGAATACCTGTCATTTGTTGCCTCAATGTATAATTCCCGAAGGAAATCACGGGCGGCAATCAGTGATATTATCGGACTAACCGGGCTTGCTCCCGAAGCAGACAAGAAGATCGGCGCCCTTTCGAAGGGTTACAGGCAGCGTGTAGGGCTGGCCCAGGCACTGATCCACGATCCTGATGTACTGATACTGGATGAGGCGACCTCGGGTCTTGATCCGAATCAGATCATTGAAATACGCAATCTCATCAGGGAAGCCGGAAGGGAAAAAACCGTCATGCTTTCAACCCATATAATGCAGGAAGCCGAAGCAATCTGCGGAAGGATAATAATTATCGACAAGGGAGTGATCGTTGCCGATGAGGAAAAAGACAATATCCACCGGAAGATTAAAAGTCCGAAGCAGATAATCAGGGCAGGATTTGACAGGGAGACAAGCGATTCGGAACTGCTCGCCATCCCGGGAATTAATAGTGTATCACTGACAAAGCAGGGTGAGTGGCTCATGGAAGCTGAATCCGAAGAAGATATACGTCCGGCAATTTTTTCATTTGCCGTCAGAAACAATCTTACCGTACTTTCTCTTCAGAAGGAGGAAAACAATCTTGAAGAAATTTTCAGGCAACTGACAGGAAGATAATTTTTTTATTCCGCCAACATTTATTTTCTTTGCAGTACAATTTTCCGGTGGAAAAATTTGCGCTGATTGCAACCACAGAAAAAAATGCTAAAATGCCTCTCTTCTGTAATCACATATCAACCAATCAATCCACCAGCTGTTATTTAATCAGGTGCTCCGGAGAAAACGGAAGTTGACTCAGGTATTATTAAACTTCTTAAACCCCGTCACTTATAATTACAAAATTATAAAACTATGAGCTATTTATTTACTTCAGAATCAGTATCGGAAGGGCACCCCGACAAGGTGGCTGATCAGATTTCGGATGCATTGCTTGACGAATTTCTCAAATGGGACCGTGAATCCAAGGTGGCATGTGAGACTTTTGTAACAACAGGACTTGTTGTTTGCGGAGGTGAAGTGCAGACTTCCGGATGGGTTGACGTTCAGGAAACAGCCCGGGGGGTAATCCGCAATATCGGCTATACCAGGGCAGAATACCGTTTCGATTCTGATTCCTGTGGCGTCATTTCCACCATTCATGAACAATCTGCCGACATAAGGCAGGGTGTTGTCCGTGAAAAGCCGGAGGAACAGGGTGCAGGAGACCAGGGTATGATGTTCGGTTATGCCTGTATCGAAATGGATAATTATATGCCCCTGAGCATTGAGCTTGCCCATCGCCTTCTTGAGGAACTGGCAGCAATCCGTCATGAAGGAAA
The DNA here is from genome assembly GCA_964522415.1 of uncultured Rikenellaceae bacterium. GTDB lineage: Bacteria > Bacteroidota > Bacteroidia > Bacteroidales > VadinHA17 > LD21. Next base: position 13,901 of record CAZFVQ010000029.1, read on the forward strand.
AGTGATGAAATACCTCCGTCCTGACTCAAAGTCACAGGTTACCGTAGAATATGACGACAACAATAATCCCGTCCGGATAGATACGATAGTGATCAGCACGCAGCATGATGAATTCGTTAAGCCTTCCGGAAACAATCCCGTTTCAGAAAAAGAGGCTGAAAAAGCCATGCAGGAACAGATTGCCGCTGACCTGAAGAAATATCTTTTCCCCAGGGTAAAGGAATCCCTTCCGGAAAATGTTAAAAAGCTTCTGGGGGATGATGTCCGTCTCCTGGTCAATCCCACGGGCAAGTTTGTAATCGGAGGTCCTCACGGAGATACGGGGCTTACCGGAAGAAAAATTATTACCGACACTTATGGCGGTCATGGTGCACATGGCGGAGGTGCCTTTTCGGGCAAGGATCCTTCGAAGGTCGACAGATCGGCAGCCTATGCCGCCCGTCACATAGCCAAGAACATGGTAGCTGCGGGTGTATGCAGTCAGGCACTCATCCAGGTTGCCTATGCAATAGGTATTGCCGAACCGGTAGGCTTTTTTGTAAATACATTCGGAACGGGCAGGGTGAAGGACAGCAGCGGAAGAACTCTTACCGACAGGGAAATTGCTTCCAGGGTCAGGAAACTATTCGATCTGAGACCATATTTTATTATCGAGCGCCTGGGGCTGAAGAATCCCGTATTCCTGAAAACAGCTTCATACGGTCATTTCGGAAAAGAACCACACGTCGGAAATGTTGAGGTTTACTATGAGGTTCCCGGCAGTATACCCCGGATCATCAACAACAACGGCAAGAAGGGATGGATGAAGGAAGTGGAGTTTTTTGCATGGGAAAAACTCGACTACGTGGACAGGATCCGGAATGAATTCGGAATCTGAAACGGATCCGGTGATCTGATCCTGAATAAGCCCGGCTTCTAAAACGAAGCCTTTACTATTCTTGCTATATTGTCAGAACGGCCGAGTGTATAGTAATGTATGCCCGGAGCGCCCCTGCTGATCAGCTCCCTTGACTGCATGGTGGTCCATTCAACGCCCACTTCACGGATTTCCTCATCGGTGCTGCACTTTTCTGCTTCTTTCACCAGGTCATTCGGCAGGTCAATATGAAAGGTCTGGGGCAGCATCTTTATATCGTTCAGGGCCGAGATAGGTTTTATTCCCGGAATTACCGGAACATCAATACCTGCATCCCTGCACATATCCCTGAACCTGAAATATTTTTCATTGTCAAAAAACATCTGCGTAACAATATATTGTGCACCGGCATCAACCTTTTTCCTGAGATTCACAATATCAGTTTCCATATTCGGAGCCTCACTGTGCTTTTCAGGATATCCTGCAACGCCTATACAGAAATTGGTGGGAGTTTTTTCCCTGAGTGTATCCTCCAGGTACTTTCCATTATTCATATCCACAATCTGCGCCACCAGTTCACTGGTATACCTGTGTCCGTCCTTTCCGGGGATAAAGACACGGCTGCCTTTCTGAGGATCTCCGCGAAGCGCAAGGACATCATCAATATTGAGGAATCTCATTTCTATCAGCACATTTTCCGTCTCCTCCCTGGTGAATCCCCCGCAAAGGATATGAGGCACCACGGTGATGTTATACTTGTATTTCACGGCAGCGGCAAGTGCAATTGTTCCCGGACGAAGCCTCGTCACCCTTTTCTCAAGAAATCCGTCAGATCTTTCCCTGTAAATCGTTTCGTTCCGGTGTGATGTGAAGTTGATATAAGCCGGTTCAAACTCCATCAGTCTGTCAATTGCAGAATAGATACGTTCAATACTGTGTCCTTTCAGAGGGGGCAGCAGTTCAAATGTGAACAAAGGCCCTTTGGCATTTCTTATTTTTTCAATTACACTCATAATTATATTTTATCATAAATTAGGGGCAAGCCACCGGGCTGCCTCATCAATACTCATATTCTTTCTTGCTGCATAATCCTTTAACTGGTCGCTTCCTATCCTTCCCACAGTGAAATATGTGGAAGCAGGATGAGAAAATATATATCCGCTCACGGCTGATGCGGGAATCATGGCAAAATTTTCCGTCAGTCCGGCACCAATGGCATTTTCGGCATCAAGCAGATCAAACAGCACCCTCTTTTCGGTATGATCCGGACATGCAGGATAACCCGGAGCGGGTCTGATCCCGCGGTATTTCACCCCCAGCAAATCCGCGAGCGACAATTCCTCACCGGCGGCAAAGCCCCAGTACTCCTTTCTGATTCTCTCATGAAGCCATTCGGCAGATGCCTCCGCAAAACGGTCACTCAGCATCCGGATCATTATCGAAGCATAGTCATCTCCCCTGTATACAGCAAATTTATCTTCGTCAATACCTGCCGTGACAACAAAAATACCAATGTAATCAGTCACACCCGATGAAAGGGGAGCTATGAAATCTGCCAGGCACAGATTGGGGAAATCTGTTTCCTTTACTCCCTGGTTTCTCAGAAACCTCAGCCAGGTTGTCACGGCCCTGCCCTCCCGGTCACTGAGTACCGCAACATCATCTCCCTCGGATCCTGCAGGAAAGAGACCGAAAACTGCCTTTGCGGATATCAGTTTCCTTTCAATTATTTCCTTCAGAAAATGTTGTGCATCATCATACAGCTTCACGGCTTCCGGACCCTTGACCGGATCATTCAGAATGGCAGGGTATCTGCCCGTCAGTTTCCATTGCACGAAAAAGAATGTCCAGTCAAAATATTCCGTCAGTAACTTCAGGTCAATATCATCAATTATCCTGTATCCCGGCTTCAGCGGAAGGAAGGGCTTTTGGGAATTCCAGCCGGTAGCCAGACCGTTTTCCCTGGCAGCGGCAAGTGAAAGGAGCTTCTTCTCACTGCGCTTCACTGTATGTTCCTCCCTCAGCCTGTCGTATCTTTCTCTTATCCCGGAGGCATACCGGTCCCTGTCTTCCTTCATAAGAGCGGAAAGAACCCCGGCAGCCTTTGATGCATCCTTAACATGGATGACCGGACCCGAATACTGCGGTGAAACCTTCACTGCCGTATGTATCTCGGAAGTAGTGGCTCCTCCGATAAGCAGGGGTATTGTCAGCTTCCGCCTTTCCATCTCCGCAGCCACATGAGCCATCTCCTCAAGCGAAGGAGTTATCAGTCCGCTCAATCCGATAAAATCAGCCTTATCCTCCAGTGCGGTGTCAATGATTTTTTCCGAAGAGGCCATCACTCCCAGATCCGTAACCTGGAAGCTGTTGCACGATAAAATAACACCGACAATATTTTTGCCTATGTCATGAACATCTCCTTTCACCGTGGCAAGAACTATTTTCCCGGCACTTTTCTTCCCCTCATCCCTGCTTTCTTCTTCAATATAGGATTCAAGTCCGGATACAGCCTTTTTCATTACCCTGGCACTTTTGACCACCTGGGGAAGAAACATCTTACCCGAGCCGAAAAGGTCCCCCACTTCATTCATTCCCGACATAAGCGGGCCTTCAATCAGTTCGATGGATCTTGCAAAAAGCGGCCGGGCTTCCTCCACATCCTGCTCAATATACTCATCAAGGCCTCTTACCAGTGAATGCCTGATCCGTTCAATAACCGGCAGGGTTCTCCATTCATCACTCTTTTCCACCTTCTTTCCCTCGTTCTTCAGACCTTCTGCAAACTTAACCAGTCTTTCCGTGGCATCCTTCCTGCGGTTAAGGATGACATCCTCTGTCAGCCTGAGCAGATCCGGATCTATTTCGCTGTATACCTGTAACATTCCGGGATTTACTATCGCCATGTCAAGACCCGCTTTTATGGCATGGTAAAGAAAGACGGAATGCATTGCCTCCCTCACCCTGTCCGTTCCCCGGAATGAGAATGACAGATTGCTGATCCCTCCGCTCACTCTGGCACCGGGAAGATTATCCTTTATCCAGCCTGTTGCCCTGATGAAACTGACAGCGTAATTATTGTGTTCTTCTATACCTGTTGCAACCGCGAGCACATTGGGATCAAAAAATATGTCTTCCGGAGGAAATCCTGCTTTGTCAACAAGCAGGCGATAGGATCTCTCCGCAACCTCAATTTTCCTTTCATAGCTGTCGGCCTGACCTTTTTCGTCGAAAAGCATAACGACGGCTGCCGCACCGTATTTCCTTATTTCCCGTGCATGTCTGAGAAACACTTCCTCACCTTCCTTCAGACTGATGGAATTGACAACCGATTTGCCCTGGATGCATTTCAGTGCAGAAGTGATCACGCTCCATTTCGAGGAGTCTATCATCAGCGGTAGTCTGGCAATATCGGGTTCCGCCATGACCAGGTTCACGAACTTCACCATTGCCCTCTCAGAGTCCAGCATGGCTTCATCCATACAAATATCGATTATCTGGGCTCCTCCCTCCACCTGGTTTCTTGCAATGGCAAGAGCTTCATTGTACCTCTCTTCCCTTATCAGTCTGGCAAATTTCGATGACCCCGACACGTTCGTCCGCTCACCGATATTCACGAAATTGGTTTCCGGTGTAATAGTCAGCACCTCCAGTCCGCTGAGCCTTGTATATTTCTCTGGCGAAGGCTTCTGCCTCGGCGGATATTTTTCCGATAATCCTGCAATTTTCCGTATATGGAGCGGAGTGGTTCCACAGCATCCGCCGATAATATTCACCCATCCCTCCTTCATGAAATCTTCAGTGACCATGGCCATATATTCGGCCGACTGATTGTATTCCCCGAACTGATCAGGCAGCCCGGCATTCGGGTGGACAGACACATAAAAATCTGTTTCCCCCGACAGTTCCTGAACAAAGGGTCTCAGCTGTTCCGCCCCGAGGGCACAATTCAGTCCGATGCTGAACAAAGGGAAATGGGAGACTGAAACGAGGAATGCCTCAAGGGTCTGACCGGTGAGTGTACGCCCGCTTGCATCGGTTATTGTTCCCGAAACCATTACCGGAAGACTTATTCCCCTCTCTTCAAAAATATTGCTTATTCCGTACAGAGCCGCCTTACAGTTCAGCACGTCAAAGACAGTCTCAATGAGAAGAATATCAACTCCGCCGTCAATCAGTCCCCTCACCTGTTCCGAATATGCCTCAGCCAGTTCATCAAAGGTGATCAGACGGGCACCCGGATCATTGACATCCGCCGACATTGATGCCGTGCGGTTGGTAGGTCCGACAGACCCGGCAACGAAGCGACTGCCGGAACCGACGGATTTCCCGGGAAATTTGGCTTCCCCGGCAACTGAGCGACTGCCGGAACCGCCGGACTTCGCAAACAGGGCTATGGCTTCCCCGGCAATACGTGCAGCTTCAAGATTCATCCTGTACACCTGATCCTCCATCTGATAATCCGCCTGTGAAACGGCATTTGCATTGAAAGTGTTCGTGCTGATTATATCGGCTCCTGCTTCAAGGTAATCGAGATGTATCTTCCTGATCACATCAGGACAGGTAATATTCAGAATATCATAGTTTCCCTTCAGCGGCACGGGATGATCCCCGAAGAGGGATCCCCTGTAGGAATCCTCATTCAGACCCTGCTTCTGTATCATGGTCCCCATTGCCCCGTCAAGAATAAGGATCTTCCGTGTAATGATATCTTCAGGTGAATATTTCATGTCAGATACTTAAATCATTTCCGCTTCCTTAAACCAGATAAAAATATAAGATATAACAGGTAATGAATGCTTATTACCTTTAGTATGAAGAGCATCCGGGTTTTACAGAACGAATGATTTTTTCGCGGTCAAATATAAGAATGATTTTTTATAAAAAGTCTGTTCAGGATCCGAAGTTCCTGTAATATTGAGCTTCCGGCGAAGCAGAGTCATTTTCCTGTGAGGGAAAGTATTTTTCTCGTATTTTTGCACTGTTCAAATTCGTGATGCATGCAAAACAATTTTTATATATACAACAGCCTCACCAGGACCAGGGAACTGTTTGAAGCTCTTCATCCGCCATTTGCCGGATTATATGTATGCGGACCGACGGCATACAGCGACGCTCATCTCGGACATGCCCGTCCTGCAGTTACCTTCGACCTGCTTTTCAGGTATCTCACACATCTGGGCTACAGGGTACGCTATGTAAGGAATATCACTGATGTCGGACATCTTGAGGATGATTCCGATGACGGAGAGGATAAGATCGGCAGGAAGGCACGTCTGGAACATCTTGAACCCATGGAACTTGTTCAGAAGTACATGAACAATTTCCTGAAGAACATGGAACAGCTTAACACATTGCCTCCCTCTATCGAACCAAGGGCATCCGGACATATCATTGAGCAGGTGGAAATGATTAAAAAGATCATCAGCGCGGGTTATGCCTATGAAGTCAGTGGTTCGGTATATTTTGACGTTCCGGAGTATAATGAGAAATTCAATTACGGAAAGCTTTCCGGAAGAGTTCTTGAAGAACTTCAGCAAAACACCCGTTCACTGGAGGGAAGCAGTGAAAAACGCAGTCCCTGGGATTTTGCCTTATGGAAGAAAGCCACTCCCGGACATATCATGAAATGGCCGTCTCCCTGGAGCACCGGTTTCCCCGGCTGGCATCTCGAATGTTCGGCCATGAGCACAAAATACCTCGGGGAGATCTTCGATATTCATGGCGGCGGCATTGACCTGCAGTTCCCTCATCATGAATGTGAAATAGCCCAGTCAACCGCTGCCCTCGGAAAGGAGTCGGTCAGATACTGGATGCACAACAACCTTATCACCATCAACGGCCGGAAAATGGCCAGGTCGCTGGGAAATTTCATTACACTTGACCAGCTTTTTTCGGGTGATCACCCGCTTCTTCAGCAGGCATACAGTCCGATGACCATCAGGTTTTTTATTCTCCAGGCACATTACAGGAGTACTGTTGACTTCTCAAACGATGCTCTCTCCGCTGCCGGAAAAGGACTGCGCAGACTTATGAAAGCTGCTTCAGATCTCGGGAAACTGAAAGCATCAAAGGACTCATCCCTGGATATTGCCTCAATCGGAAAGGGATATTATGAAGCAATGAATGATGATCTGAATACTCCTCTGCTTCTTTCACGCCTGTTTGACAGTATAAGATATATCAACTCAATAAACGAGGGTACTGACAGGATCAGCAGCAGTGACCTTGAAAGCTTCAGAACCCTCTTCGGCACTTTCGTTTTCGACATACTGGGACTGAAAGATGAAACGGCAGGCCGGGATGATGAAAAGCTCACCTCCGATCTGATGAAAATAATCATTGATCTCCGTCAGGATGCCAGGCAAAGGAAGGAATGGGAAGTTTCGGACCATATCAGGGAGGAGCTGAAAAAGTCGGGTATTATTCTGAATGATACCAAAGAGGGGATGACATGGAACCGGGAATGACAAAGGCTGAAAGCCACCCGAATCCTTCCCGGAAACCCGGTATCGTCCTTATCGGCAGACTGCCCCTGGGAGGTCATTATCCCGTCCGTATCCAGTCGATGACCAATACCGATACCCTCGACACAAAGACATCAGTAGCGCAATGCATAAGAATAATCGAAGCCGGTGCGGATATGGTAAGACTTGCCGCACAGGGCATAAAGGAAGCCCGTAACCTTGAAAATATCAAAAAGGAGATCCGAAAGGCCGGTTTCAGCACTCCCCTTATAGCAGATATTCATTTCAATCCCGCTGCTGCAGAAACCGCTGCACGCATAGTTGAGAAAGTCAGGATCAATCCCGGGAATTATGCCGGCAAAAGAGCTTCCTTCATCAGGAATGAGCTCAGTGAAAAGGAATACAATGAGGAACTTGAAAGGATTCATGAAAGACTTCTTCCTCTTATAAACATATGCCGTGGGAATAACACGGCAATCCGTATCGGAATCAATCACGGTTCACTTTCCGACCGTATCATGACGCGCTACGGGAATACTCCCGAAGGAATGGTACAGTCAGCCCTTGAATTCATAAACATTTTCCTGTCCGAGAATTTTACCAGGCTTGTGTTGTCAGTCAAATCGTCTGATACGCGGGTTCTGCTTGAATCCAACAGGCTCCTTGTAAAGAGAATGCAGGAAAACGGAATGGCCTTTCCCCTACATCTCGGAGTAACCGAAGCCGGTGAGGGTGAGGACGGAAGGGTGAGGTCGGCAGCCGGAACAGGGGCATTGCTTTCTGAGGGTATAGGCGATACAATCAGAGTGTCATTGTCTGAAGACCCGGAAAAAGAAATACCGGTGGCAAGGGAAATAGTGAATTTCCTTTGCGGTCCCCGCGGACGAATAAAAACTCCCGTCCCGTCACAGGATTTTGTAACAAGGGAGAAGCCCTGCAAACCGGAGGTAATCACCTATAATGAGGGACGTTACCTGAAAGAGGACAATACTCCGTTTACCGGGAAGATGCTTATCTTCAATTTCAACTCCCCTCCTCTCCTTTCAGGCAGGCCTGATGCAAACGATTATCTCAATCCCGTTTTCGATGAAGACGATCCGGAGAAGCTTGCCATCCGTGCATCAGCACTGCTTGGACGCTATTTCATTCTCAGGCAGCCCGGGGGCATCTGTATAACCAACAGGGGAAGAGTACAGGGAGAAGCACTCAGGGAACTTTCATTTTCAATACTTCAGGCAACGGAAGCAAGGATAAGCCGTAACCGCTACATCTCTTGTCCCACCTGCGGAAGAACAAAATTCAACCTTCAGGATGAGGTCAAAAAGGTTAAGGAAGCAACAAGCCATTTCAGCGGACTGAAGATAGCGGTTATGGGATGTATTGTAAACGGTCCGGGGGAGATGCAGGGAGCCGATTACGGCTATGTGGGCTCAGGAATCGGGAAAGTGCATATCTACAGGGGAATGGTTCCGGTATATAAAAACGTTCCCGAAGAAGAAGCCATCGCAAAACTTCTGGAAATAATAAATGCCGACATGAATAAGGTTTCCTGAAAATAGAAAAATGCCCCCGATAAAAGAATCCTGAGAATAACTTCGTGTATCCAAAGGTTTTCCGGAAAATGCCCACGATCAAAGAATCCTGAGTATAACTTCGTGTATCCTAAGGTTTTCCGGAAAATGCCCCGGATCAGACCATCCTGAAATCAAGCTGTTTTTTCTGCAGATCGGCTTTCACAACTTCTATCATAATCTTGTCTCCCAGGGTATAAACTTTTCCGCCTGAACGGCCTCTCAGGCAGTAATTGTCTTCATCATATTCATAGTAATCATCGTCAAGTTCCCGGATATTGATCATGCCCTCACAATGGTTCTCAATTATCTCCACATATATTCCCCATTCGGTAACTCCCGAGATGATTCCTTCATATTTCCTCCCTGTCTTGTCACTCATGAATTCCACCTGCTTGTACTTGATGGACGCCCGCTCAGCCTCGGCCGCCAGTCTTTCCATTTTGGAAGAATGATCACACATTTTCTCATAATTCTTTCTATCACCGGGATTTTCGCCGTTCAGATATGCAGTTAGCAGCCTGTGCACCATCATGTCGGGATATCTCCTTATGGGTGATGTAAAATGCGTATAATGCCTGAATGCCAGACCATAATGTCCTATGTTATCGGTTGAGTAAACAGCTTTTGCCATGGCCCTCAGTGCAAGGGTCTCAATGATGTTCTGTTCCTTTCTGCCTGATATTGAAGTCAGCAGCCTGTTCATCGCCTTTGGAAAGGGCACACCGTCTTTCCCTTCAAGCTTATAGCCAAAACGGCTTATGAAATTAGTGAAATTCGTGATCTTTTCAGGATCAGGCTTGTCATGTACCCTGTAAACAAAGGTTCTTCCCTTCAGTTTTCTGCTTACAAGTTCTGCAACCCTCCTGTTTGCCAGAAGCATGAATTCCTCTATCAGCTGATTGGCAGTTCCCGTATCGCGGAATTTTATTGCCAGGGGCCGGCCGGCCTCATCCAGGTCAAACTCCACTTCAACCTTTTCAAAAGCAAATGAACCCGAGGAAAATCTTTTCTTCCTGAGCTTCTGAGCCAGGTCATGAAGAACAAGAAGCTCATCCTTCATCGCCCCGGATCCCGTATCAATCACATTCTGTGCTTCGGCATAGGAGAATTGCCTGTCAGAATTGATTATTGTTCTCCCGAACCATTCGTTGAGGATAACAGCCTTGTCATTCATTTCAAAAACAGCAGAATAAGTCAGTTTATCCTCTCCCGGACTGAGCGAGCATATATTGTTTGAAAGCCTTTCGGGCAGCATCGGAACAACCCTGTCCACTAGATATATTGAAGTCGCCCTCTGCTGTGCCTCTGCTTCGAGGAGTGAATCCGGCCTGACATAGAATGTGACGTCAGCAATGTGAATGGCTGCTTCCCAGTTTCCATTATCAAGCTTCCGGAGGGAAAGGGCATCATCAAAATCGCGTGCCTCGGCGGGATCTATGGTAAATGTCGGAACAGACCGGAAATCCCTTCTCGCTTTTATTTCCTTTTCAGTTATTTCTGCCCGGATCTTTTCGGCATCCTTCTCTACCTCCTCACTGAAATGATAGGGAAGTTCGAATTCCGCAAGTATTGCATGCATTTCCGTCTCATGCAGCCCCGGATCGCCCAGTACATTAATTATTTCGCCAACAGGATTTCTTGATTTTGAATCCCAGTCAATGACCTTTGCAACAGCTTTCTGTCCCTGTCCGGCCCCGTGAAGCTTTGAAAGAGGTATGAACAAGTCGAAATGCATGTTTTTATTGTCGGGGATCAGAAATGCAAAACCCGGCATCACTTCAACGGTTCCGACAAAGGAAGTGCGCCATCTCTCAATTATTTCCACCACCTCACCTTCAGGCCTTGCACCCTTTTTCCTGGCAAACAGACATATTTTCACCTTGTCGCCATGAAGAGCTGTATTCAGATTCCTTGCCGACACGAAAATATCTTCGTTTATGTCATCTCCCGTGATAAAAGCATATCCCATCCGGGTCATATCAACAGTTCCGTTTACATAGGAACAGACAGCCCTGCCCCTATAGCTGCCGGGTTGAACCTCTTCAAGAAGCTTCTGTTTTTTCAGACTCCTGAGCGTTTCAGTAACCAGCTGTTTTTCAGCTGGATCGGTGATATTCAAACGCCTGGCAATCTGTTTATAGTTTAAAGCCTTTCTGTTATTTCCTGATAATACTGTAAGAATTTTTTCCCTGATCCGTTCAGCGGATATCCCTGGTTTCCTCTTCCCCTTAGCCTTTTTGCTCATAAAAAATATTTCTGCGAAGTTACAAAAAGGATTATTACCTGACTTTGAGAAGTAAAAGTTTTAATTTTTCATCCCTCCGGCCGGTCTTACCGCAACATTGACATCCGTCAGGATACCCCCGGAGTTCAGCCGTCAGAATGATTACCTTCTAAATCACCCGCCCCTTCCGGCAGGCTTCATAACAACAGTTTCAGTCATTAAAAGTAAACGATCTGATGTATGGAATACTAAGCTTAAATTTAATACATTTGAAATGTTAATGTTGAAATATGGTTAATCTGAAATCCGTTCCCCGGCGATCCGAATCAATAGTAACCAGGAAAACAGGCAATGAATATGTTCTTGTTCCGGTAACGGACAATATCGCCGATATGAACAATGTCTATACCCTTAATGATTCCGGTGCATTTATCTGGGAGCTTATCGACGGAAAGAGAAACATTGAGGAACTGATCGAAGCTGTTACAGTTTCATATGATATTGACAGGGAGACTGCAAGTGAAGATATATTTTCATTTATGAAAGAAATGAGTGATTTCCTGGTCATTAATAAATAATCCCTTTTACACTGATTTTATATTTTGAAAAGCTACGTACTGAATATCGCAAACTATAAGATCAGATTTGAAAATCCTGCAGGCGATATTGAGCTGATCCCTTCTGAAAGATTTACCGGATTTTTATCAGATACGGACAGATATGATGTTTGCATCAGAGTGTTTTCTGGTGAACCGGAATTGCCGGCCGGTGCCGTAAAGGTTTTTTCCGCACCATATGTCGAAGAGATCAATGGCCTCAGATTAAAAAAGAACGATAAATTCTGGAGTGTCCATAAAAAAGACGACATCCTGTATATCCTTACTGAATTTCCTTTTTCACCGGATAACAGATCGGGAATACTCAGATTCTCCCTTGAAAACAAGTACTGGGATCTGTTCCTTAAAGGTGATTTTGGTCAGGTTCCTCCGCCTGGCCAGGTTCCCCCCCGGGCCGGTCAGTCCGGTCCGGCTGAGGAAACCGGTCCGGCATCCCGATCTGTTCCGGCTGACCCTATGGACTATCCTCTTGACGGACTGATTTTGTATTACCTTACTGTTATGCATGGCGACATCATGATTCATGCTTCCGGAATCCAATTTCAGGAAAAAGGATTCATATTCAGCGGTATATCAGGAAGGGGAAAAACAACCATGGCTCAGTTATGGGACAGCAACGGAGCCCTGGTCATTCATGACGACAGACTCATCATCAGAAGAATCCGCAGCTTTTATAAAATGTTCAACACTCCCGTTTACAGGAACGATGAAGCCCGGGAATCTCCCCTGGACGCCATATTCATCATTGAACACGGAACGGAAAATGAAGCTATCCCCCTGAAGGGAGTAAAAGCGACCACATCCTTATTATCAAACTGTATCCAGCATAACTGGGGCGAAACAATAATAAGACAGTCACTTGACGCGGCAATCAGGATCTGTACCGACATACCCGTTTATCAACTCCGCTTCAGACCTGACCACAGTGTGATTGACTATCTCCTTCAGCAGGAAGAAGAACATGGGAAAGAACACGCTAAAAGGCCCAAGAAAGAACATGAAAAAGAATCCGGGGAAAAACACATGACAGACCAGGAAAAAAAGCATGGGACAGAACATGGAAAAGAGCGGGAATGATCATAAAACTGCAAGGGATCTTGGTTTTTCCCTTCTTTCAGAAGGCAGGGTTCTCAGGATAAGAGCCGGCGGTTACAGCATGTATCCCTTCATCAGGCCCGGAACAATCATCTTAATCCGGCCGGGGGAGGATCTGACAGATATTGTTCCCGGAGATATCATTGCATGGAAAAGGGAACTGGGATTTGTTGTTCACAGATTAATCAGAATCGAAAAAAGGGGAAATGAAATTCTCTATTACACAAGGGGAGACAGTTGCAGATATGAAGACAGGCCCGTGACCGGTGAACGGATTGCCGGGAAGGTAATCCGGGTGGAAGACAGAAAAAACAGGATAAAGGAGGGAGATCAGCTCAGGAAAAAACCCGCTTATTCAATTAACCGTGTAATGGTAAGGCTAATAACAGGAATAAAACGTCTGACAAATAAATAATCCTTCTGCTATCTTTGCAAAAGCATCAGGGTCTAATGAATAATAAATTCAAATATTTCAGGGAATCACTGAAACTGGTATGGCAAAGTGCTCCGGGCTGGACTTTTGCCAATATACTGCTTTCAGTCCTCAGGAGTATCCTGCCCCTTCTTCTCATCTGGCTGCTGAAAAACCTCGTTGATGAGCTGACAAGTGCTGTATCCCGGAATTCCCCTGAAGTCCTGCCGGCAATCATATGGCTCATTGCTGCAGTTGTAATAATCTGGTTTGTAGATGAAGCCACGTCGGATCTGGGAAATTATGTCCGCAAGAAACAGTCGATGAAACTGGAAATTCACATGTACGGACTCATCCATTCAAAATCCGTAAGGCTTGATCTGCTTAATTTCGAATATTCCGGATATTTCGATTCCCTTTCAAGGGCTTCAAGGGAAGCGCCCTGGAGACCAAACAGCATACTCAACAACATCGTGTCTGTGTTCCGGAGTCTCCTTTCACTTATGCTGATGGCCGGAGTACTGGTTGTTCTTCACTGGGCAGTGGCACTGCTGCTTATTGTGGTAAACATTCCCGGAATATGGCTCAGACTCAAATATGCCGGTACTCTTTACAATTTTCAGCGTGAACAGACCCCTGAGGCCAGGAAGGCAGCCTATTTCAACTGGCTCCTCACGGGCGACCGGCCTTCGAGGGAAATAAGACTTTTTGGTCTTGGAAACTATTTTACCGAATTGTTTAAAAAATCCTTTCTCAAAACAAAGGAGGAAGAGATCAGGATAATCAGAAAAAGAACGTCCATAGAACTGATTTCCGACCTGGTTAAGGCAGCTGCCGTAATGATTACCCTGGTTTTCATGACAAGGGAAACAATAGGAGGGAAACTCACCCTTGGACACATGACCATGTTTGTCCTGGCATTCCGGCAGGGGATGACGTATATCAGAGAACTTCTCCACTCACTGGCCGGCCTGTATGAAGATTCACTCTTTATCGGGGATATTTTTGAATTCCTGAATCTTGAAGAAAAAATAAAAGCCATTCCGCCGGTTCTGGAAATACGGGAATTCGGCTCGGATATCAGCGTGAACAACATCTCCTTCACATATCCGGGCAATAATTCCCATACAATTAAGGATGTGTCCTTCACCATCAGGAAAGGAGAGGTAATAGCTGTAGTCGGACCGAATGGTGCGGGAAAAACGACCCTTGTCAGATTGCTTTGCAGATTATATGATCCGGATTCTGGATCAATAAGTATCGACGGAAAGAACCTGAAAAACCTTGATCCTGATCAATACAGGAAACTTCTTTCAGTGATTTTTCAGGATTTCATGCTCTATAATCTCGGTGCGGGAGAAAATATCCGTCTTGGAAACATTTCGAAATCAAATGCTTCGAAAGACATTGTAATGGCTGCCAGGATGACCGGCATTCATGATCTGATCAATGATCTTCCGGACGGATATTCCACGATCATAGGAAACCTGTTCAGTGACAGCCGGGAACTGAGCTGGGGGGAATGGCAGAAACTCGCACTCTCCAGGGCTCTTTTCAGGGATGCGCCCCTGCTGATCCTTGACGAACCTTCCAGTGCCCTCGACTCTGATACCGAATATGAAATATTCAGCCGCTTCAGAGAGATTGTCAGGGGGAAAACATCAATCCTCATCAGTCACAGGTTCACAAATGTGAGTCTTGCCGACCGGATAATGGTACTCGACAAGGGAAGTATTGCGGAAAGCGGAACTCATGATGAGCTCATGGAGAAACAGGGTATGTACCATGCCATGTACACAAAACAGACAAGCAGATTCCTGAAATGACAGAATCCCTGAACCTGAGAACTGAAGAACTGCTCTTATGCGGACTTTGCAGGCTGTCATTCAGCAGCGGACAGATTGAAAAACTCAAAAACTATACTGACCAAACCACTGACTGGGATTATTTTTTGTCACTGGCACGAAAACATGGTGTTTCAGCCCTTGTTTACCATAACAGCAGCAGACTTGGCCTGACTGATCATATCCCTCCGCCCGTAACAGACCATCTCAGGAATTCGTTTATGATGAATCTGGCAAGGAATTCGGGATTCATTGTAAAGATGAACCCTGTCCTTAATCTTCTCAACAGCCGGAATATTAAAACTGTCCTGCTCAAGGGACTTGCACTTGAATTGTCGGTTTACGGGAATTCCGGATTGCGTCAGATGACTGATGTGGATATCCTGGTTTCTCCTGAGAATGCTCTTGCAGCCAGACAGACCCTTATTGAAAACGGATTTGTGTCAAAGCCTCTGAAATCTGTTCTCTACAAGCCGCTGCTGGCCTGTTCGGGGAAGCACCTTCCGGGCCTTTCATCTGAAGGCCTTTCTGTTGAGATCCATACTGATCTGTTCGGAAGAAAGAAGTCTTTTCTCACCCGGATGCTTTATGATGAGAGCCTCGAAACGGATCTGGCCGGGGAAAAGGCTTTTATACCCGCCCCCCTGATGTTCTTTGCATATCTTGTTAAGCATCTCTGGCTTCACGAGATGAAAAATGAATCCCAGCTAAGACTTTATACCGACCTGGTAGTTCTGATCGAAAAACATTACGGGGAAATTTTCGGACCCGCACTTACGGAATTTGCTGAAAAGGCCGGAATGAATGAAATTATGGCATCCCGTCTGAAACCATTGAGGGATATCCTGGAAATCCCCTTCCACGCAGGAATAAACAGCTTCATTGATAAATGGGCTGCTCCGGAATCGCTGGATAAATTCCTGTTTTTCCTGAAGAGTCCAAAGGATAATCCGCCTGTCAGCAAGAAACAGCTTTATCGTTATCACCTAAGTGAAATACCCGGATTTCACCGTAAAGTTTTGTTTGTCGCCGGTGACCTTTTCCCTTCCCCTGAATTCATGAAGAGCAGATACGGATGCAGCAGCAAACTGGAAACCCTCTTATACTACCCCCTCAGACTGGGTAAGCTGTGGTTTCTCATCGGTGGTTTCTCATCTGATAAAAAATACTGGATGAGACGATTTCCGGGAGTGTGACTGGATGAGACGATTTCCGGGAATGTGGCTGAATGTGGCAGCTGCAGGGATAAAAGGGACAAGGGGTAAAATATGCATCCGGTTTTTCAGTTTTCCCCTTATTCAGAAATTTTTAAATTTGCAGGTAACAAATCAGCACCTGTTTTTATTAAACGATAAACCTAAAATCGGCTTACAGACTTTATCTTTCCTTTCAGCATAACCGGATAAGCAGAATAAGAATGTTGTCAGGTCATGAAATATCACCTTTCCCGGAAGTTTTCCGAATAGAAAAATCGAAACTTTTAAATTTTTTTCCGAATATTGACATGCTCCTTATTTATTTCAATTCAGAATTGGAAGGCAATGTCATATTATCCGAAAAATCTTAATAATATGATGAAAACGAAAAGAGAACTAATGAAAGAGAGTATCCTGAACCTTATCAGACTCAGGTCTGCAGGTACCCCGGCTGATCTGGCCGGCAGATTTGGCGTAAGCGAGAGAAGCATAAAAAGGATGATAAGTGAATTGAAACGTGAAGGTTACAGGATTGTATTCTGGCATGGTGGAAATACCTATATCCTTGAATATGACATGGAAGATGATATAAAATGTGCTGTCTGAAAAACTATTTGTATTCCGCCTGGAAAACCATTTGTATTCCGCCTGGAAAAGACTGAAGGATACGGATATAACAAACCCCGGATTGTCAGTATCCTGAAGAAATGGTCACTGTCAATCCGGGGATATAAGGTGTTTCTTTGGCGAGACACCTACCTTCAAGCACAATTTGTGCAGCGAGATTTCGTCCGATCCGTACATTATTCATGACGGACCCTTAGCTTGTTAATATTACCCTGAAAACCAAATTAAATCCCCCCGGGGACAGACAAGCAATTTAAATGAACTAGTTATTGACATGTTATCAACAGATTATATTATTGTATTTCAGAGCTTTATCGTTTTATTGTTAATAACTTATCAACTATCTGTTTCTCATTTACTTGCCAGACGACTCATGTAACATATAGCACTATTTCAATGGTTTATCAAGAATTTTTTCAGGGATCAGCTACATTCCGGATTCAGATTATTATCGTATAAAACGGCTCCAATCTGACATCCGTTCAGCAAAACTATAAGCACTGAACCATGATATTTCATAATTCTTTTACCCTCAATATCATTGAAAGCTGCACGAAGAAATATGGATTTTCGGAATATTAATTAGCGGTTATTGAGACCATTCACTTGGCTCGCGGTCCCAGCGATGCTTTCTCAGTTCCTGCATCAGGGCATCACTGAGCGGACCTGAAGAATCGCTTGTCGCGATATTGGATCTTACATGAGCTGCTTTACGCATTCCTGGAATTATCGTGCTGATGGCAGGTTCACTCAAAATAAACCTGAGTGCCATTTCAGGCATGGTCATCCCTTCCGGGATCAGCGGTTTAAGAGCATCGGCATGCTCCACACTGGAATCCAGATTTTCCTTTACGAAATATGAATTTCTCCAGTCTCCTTTCGGCCAGGTGCTGTCCTTTGTCAGTGTACCGGTCAGGCTCCCTTCATCAAAAGGGACCCTGGCTATAAGCGCAACATTCATTTCACGGCAGGCTGGAAACAGTTCATCTTCAGGACTCTGGTCAAAAATATTGTATATTACCTGAACGGAATCAATCAGACCGCTTCTTACTGTTTTGACGCCGTTCCACGGTTCCCAGCGGTTAAGACTTATCCCAATGGCATGAAACAAACCCTGTTCCTTCAGTTCCATCATCTTTTTCAATCCCCGTTCATCTTCCAGCCATCCATCCTCCCAGGTATGGAACTGTATCAGATCGTAGGAATCAAGTCCGAGATTCTTCAGACTGCGTTCAACAAACTCCTGAATATGATCCGGAGGGAAACAGTCCTCAAGTGTATATTCCCTTTTGCTGGGCCATTTGAAATTTCTTGGCGGCATTTTGGTTGCAGTGTACAGCTTTTTGTCCTTGTTGGCCCTTACAAGCTGTCCGATCAGATCTTCACTCTTACCCCGTCCGTAAGCCCATGCCGCATCGAAGAAGTTGCATCCGAGATCAACCGCAAGCTGAAGGGATTTCATTGATTCCTCATCATCCGAACCGGTCCACGATCCCATTCCCCATGTGCCATATCCGATTTCACTGATTTCCCATCCCGTCCTGCCAAATGTTCTGTACTTCATGTGCTTTGCATTTAATTTTATTTTACAACATATTAAAATATTTTGAGGTCTTCCGGAAAAACACCTCTGATTTCATCTGTCATGAACAGGTCTCACCGGACATGCTCACTGAAGACCATATGATTTTCCCGGTAATCCTTCCCGGTCCTTATTTACTTAATCTATAAGGATATTCCTGAGCTGATCAGTTTTCGAGACATCAAACCCTGATCCGGAAAGATATTCATTTAACCCGCCATAGTGATTGTCAATACGGTCGAAAGCAGTAATGATATCTTCCTTCTTCTGTGTTATGGCATGCAGCACCGAATCAGCCGGGAAAAGTCCAAGGGTAAAAAATTTTCTGATTCTGAGCAGCTTTGTGTAATGAGGCACTATCGATTCGTTTGAAGCCATATAATCCCTGATAATCTCTTCCCTGTCGGCTCCTGCAATCATCTGAAACAGTGCACTCAAAACGCCGGTTCTGTCCTTTCCCGCCTGGCAGTGAATAAGCAGCGGGGTATTGTCCGGATCAAGAATCAGTTCTGCCGTCATGCCCAGAACCGGTCTGGTGGCATCCACAATATCAATATAAAGTCCGTTGATCACCCGGTTTATTGCACCCGCATCATAACGGCGCTTCATCAGTGGCATGAGTCTTTTCCTGGTTATGCTTTCAAAGCTTAACGGAAAATTTATGATCCTGATCCCCGGAATCTTTGTTTTCCTTTTTGAAAATTCCGTCGGATCCCTCAGATCTGCAATTGTTTTTATTCCAAGGGCCTGCAGCTTTTTAGAATCCTTTCCGTTGATCTTGTCCGGACTGGCCGACCTGTATATAAGGCCTTTCCTCATGGTGCCGCCTCCGTTGAGCTTAAGCCCGCCTGCATCCCTGAAATTCAGGACTGACGTGATGTTTTTATCTTCAATTATTTTCTCCATTTCTGTAAAAATAATGATTCTTTCCACAAAACATCAATCTGAAATATAAAAAGACGGCAAACGGGAATCCGAAATCTGGTGAGAATATAAGCGGATTCACAATAAGGAGTGGTGAAACAACGACTGTGGTATGGAGACTGGGAGATCCTGAGAGCAAGATTACCGACTGTACATTTGACTGGACTGATACAAATGGCAACGGTGAATGGGACCCGGGTGAGGATGGAATTGGTAATTTCGACTGTACCAGGGACATGTCAATGTTTTCGTTCAGTATTGAAGACTGATAGTTTTCCTGTTTACACTCCTGCCATGGTACTCTACAGACCGGTACGGGTTAAGCCGGCTGTTGAGGGCGAGGCGTATTACTCATAACGCAAGGCTTCAACGGGATTGGTGTTGGCTGCCCTGATCGAATTCACCAGGGCTGCCATGCTGGTCATGACAAGAATAGCTGCACCTGTCAGTGCGAAGATCCACCATTTCAAAGATATCTGTACGAGAAAACCCTCCATCCATTTTGTTGCAAGGAACCATGCACCGACAAGCCCGGCAATGATAAATGGAATTGCCAGACCGGCCAGCCCCAATACAAATAATTTTACGATCTCCAGGGTGGTTGCTCCGTTGATTTTTCTGATAGCCAGACTTTTTCGCTGACGGATGATCTCCTCATTAAGATATCCCAACAATCCCATCAGGGTGATAATCAATACAATTATGACTCCTGCATAGATGCTGTTACGGAAGGCCTCCACGGGATGGTATGCATTGGACTGCACTAATGCCAGACTCTCTACTCTTGCTTCTCCCCTAAGCATTGCACTATTGAATATGTCTGTCATCTTCAGGGTAATATTCTCGTGGGAACCCGGAACTGTTTTAATCAGAACGAGGAAGGGATATCCCGGATTCTCCTCAAGTGACCTGACGAATGCTTCACGTGGTAAATAGAAGAATACTGAAGGGCGGATGTCGCTGTTACTGATTGTTCCGATGATCAGATCGGGAAATATGCCTGAGATCCTGGATGACTGACCCTTGTTGTGATGCTCGGTTATTTGAACTGAATGTCCGGGTATACCATCATCCCAGCCGTTATTAAGCACAAGCATGTCTGCAAATTTCCGGCTGATCAGAATATCATCAGCAATGGAGTGCTCCTCAGAAAAAGGAGTGCCTTCAACTACCGGAATTCCAAGTATGGAAAAATATGCATCGTCAACGTAGTAAAAATCAGCTACATTGAATAATTCCCGCTCACCGTCGGGTGAGATCACATTGTTGCCCGAGGGCCAGCTTCCTACAGGTAATTCAAAACCCAGGCCTGCATTCTCCACCTCCGGCAATGACTTCAGCTCATGCAGAAGGGTCTCAATCCTGTGAGGATCCATACCGCTCACAGAACCGAAATAAACATTCTCAACATTATAGCCATGGTCTGTTATCCTGATTGTGTTGAATTGCATATTGACCACCACCAGCATGGCCACGAAGAGTGAGACTCCGGCAAACTGAACCGATAGTAGTCCCTTCTTCCAGCCCCTCTTTTTTTGATGGTATGTACGAAAAGCTACGGCAACCGGTGTCATGGCAAACAGGCGTCCGGGGATATAGCCGATGGGGATCATCATAATGACCATAACTGACATGATTGGCAGAAATATCCGGCGATTGAGCAGTATATCAAGACTATGACCAACCTGTGCCTCTGCGTAAGGCTTCAGCACAAGGATGAGTCCGATGGCAGCAACTATGGAGATAAGAAATATAATGGAGCTCTCTGTGAAGATCAGCCCCTGGAGGTTCCTCTTTTCGGCGCCATAGCACTTATAGATTGCCGACGTTTTCGCCCTGTTTACAAGAGTGCTCATTGTGAGCAGCAGGTAATTCAATATTGAGACAAGCAGCACAATAAATGTGATGGCACTCAAAAGCGCTATCATGTCCATGGCCTCATTAGCATATGCATTGCGGAGAGGCTCAAAGGAGTATTTCAGTACCACCCCCTGCGCCTCATATTTCTCAATATCCTGATGCTTCTCCTGCATCAGGCGCACGGCATGCGCCAGGTTTGCGGGAGCTACCCCCTCTTCCAGTTTCACACATGTGTAATACCGGTCATTTCCGAGCCAGTTGCCGGTTCCGTCCCACGTGAAGGCAGAAGTGGAGACCATGGAGATGGCAACATCATAGGAGAAGTTGGTATTCACCGGCAGCGCTTCAAACACAGCCCCGATTGTTATTCTTTTACCGGGATAGTTTTTCAACTCAATGGTCCGGCCGATCACATCACCACCCATGTTCCCGGCAATTTCATCGGAGATGATACACATCATCGGGCTCTTCAGGCTCTCTCTCCCCAGCCCCCGGACTATCGGCCTGGGGAGTACCTCAAAAAGCTTATCGTCTGCCAATACAACATGACCTTTATATACCCTGTTCTGCTCCGAAAAAAAATCCTGGCTGCCAATTGAATTTAACCTGGTGGCAGCCTCTATACCGGGTACTTCGTCTTGCAGTCCCGGACCAATAGCGCCGCTGACACGCGGATGTGCCTTCAATTCCTGTGACTGCTTGTCGGCATTATAGTTTTCATTTACGATGTAGACCCGGTTCGCATCCGGGTAGAAGCTGTCATAACTAAAGTAGAAGAACACCTCCGACAGCAGAACTATACCAAACGCCAGGCCGGTGGAGAGGGTGATGATGCGGGTAAGGGTATGTTCACCTTTTC
Source organism: uncultured Rikenellaceae bacterium (assembly GCA_964522415.1). Classification (GTDB taxonomy): domain Bacteria; phylum Bacteroidota; class Bacteroidia; order Bacteroidales; family VadinHA17; genus LD21. The sequence continues at coordinate 36,038 of CAZFVQ010000029.1, forward strand.
GGAACAGTTTGCGCAGTGCAGGTTTGATTGAGTTCATTTTCTTTCAGTTGTGGATTTTCAGGTGCTGAGTGTATAACCTTTTTGTGAGATAAGATTCCGTATGGAGATACTGATGTTGTTTTTAAACATTGTTTTTAGTTTTTGATACTGTCCACCACCATCCCGTCAAACAGGTTGATAATGCGGTGGGCAAAGCCGGCATCGTGCTGTGAGTGGGTTACCATTACAATGGTTGTACCTTCACGGTTCAGCTCGCTGAGCAGGTCTATCACCTCATTACCGTTTTTCGAGTCGAGGTTGCCAGTGGGCTCGTCAGCCAGGATAAGTTTCGGATTGGCTATCACGGCACGGGCTATGGCAACACGCTGCTGCTGCCCGCCTGAGAGCTGCTGAGGGAAGTGCTTCTCCCTATGGCCGATATGCATCCGTTTCAGTACCGCTTTTACCATTTCACGACGTCCGGAGGCAGGGATTTTAAGGTAGAGAAGCGGCAGTTCGACATTCTCATACACATTCAGCTCGTCAATCAGGTTAAAACTCTGAAACACGAAGCCGATATTGCCTTTGCGCAAACGGGTGCGCTGGCTCTCACGCAGATGGGCCACCTCGGTACCGTCGAAAAGATATTCCCCACCTGTCGGGTTATCGAGCAGCCCCAGGATGTTGAGCAGGGTTGACTTACCACAACCCGACGGTCCCATTACTGCCACAAACTCACCCTTTTTCACGTCAATATCCACATCCCTGAGGGCTAATGTCTCCACCTCCTCAGTGCGAAAGGTCTTGTTCAGTTTATCTGTTTTAATCATATTAATAGTGTTTATTGATTCTTTTAATGTCAGTTATTCTTTGTTTTTTCTCGCAACCCTGATGCTCCCACACACTATGATCCGATAGATCGGAGTGGCAAAAAGGGCTAAGAGAGATTGCTTCGGGATCATTGTTTATAACAAATTGCTCATTACTCATTGCACCTTGCATATTGCCGTTTGCATACTGTCCAATGTATATTGTTCATTACTCACTGCACATTACTCATTCATATCTCAGTGCCTCCACCGGATTGCGTGTGGCTGCCCGCCAGCTCTGCCAGCTTACGGTGAGCAGCGCCACCAGCAGCGAGAGTAGTCCTGCCAGTGCAAAAATCCACCAGCTGAGCGTGGTTTTGTATGCGAAATTCTCCAGCCAACGGCTCATGGCATACCAGGCTATAGGCGTGGCAATAACGAATGCGATGCCTACCCATAGCAACATACCTTTATTCAGCATATTAAGTATTTGGAGTGTTGATGCTCCATTTACTCTTCTTATGCCAATCTCTTTGGTCTGTTGCTCAGCTATAAATATGCTTAAACCAAACAGCCCGAGGCAGGCAATAAAAATGGAAATCCAGCCGGCGTGGCTCAGCAGCTGTTGAAACTGTATTTCCTTTTTGTACAAATAGTTCCACTCCTCATCGAGAAACCGGTACTCGAAAGGTATGCTGGGCGATATCTGGTTCCACTTTTGCTCCACTTGGGCAACCAGGATTTTCAGCTGCGTGTAATCGGGCACATTAGTTTTTACATAGATATAATTTCCGCTCTCTCCATTACAAAAAAATCCGACCGGTGATACCGGGAAATGTGCCGATTTTAGATTGAAATCTTCAATCACGCCAATGATTCTTCCGGTTCCGAACACTTTTGCTTTCTCAATATCCACGATCCCGAATTCCCGGACGGCTGTTTCGTTGAAGATGGTTTCCCCGTAGTTGGCTTCCTTTCTTGTAAAACCATGGCCTTCTGACAGCTTCATTCCGAAAAAATCAAAAAAATTGACGCTTACACCGATTTTATCGAAATCCATATCCCGTTCTTCACCATCGTATAGCAGCTCTATGCTCCAGTGTTGATCAACATTTACAAGGTCGGCATCGGCAAAGGTGATTTCTGAAATGCCGGGAACCGTTGTTAAATCGTTAACCAGAGTTTCAGATTGCTTCAGTATATCGGAATTGGCAGCGGCGTAGAGTACCTGCTCCCGCTGAAACCCGGGGTCCTGACTGAGCATCATGCCGTTCTGTTTGGCTACAACCAACAGGCAGGAAATTAAGCTAATAGCTATTGAAAATTGTAAAACGGGCAGCGCATTTCGGAAGAAACCTTCCTTGTACTGCCCGGCCATTGGTTTCATCAGCCTCAGAACTTTGTACCGGCCGAAAATAAGACCTGGAAGCAAACCGGTTATCAAAAATGTTGTAAACACAATCCCGGCTGCCATCAGGATGTTTTCAGACTCCAGGAACAGCGAAGCCGTATAATGCGTGCCCATCAACCCGTTGAAAAATCGTAGTGTGAAGGGTATCAGGTAGATACACAAACCGATCACTGCCAGGAGCAATAGAGCGGCTTCGCTCATAAATATCTGCATCACTTCCCGGCGTTGACCTCCAAGCATTTTGATAACCGCCACGCTTTTGTTCCGTTTCCGGCGTTGTGCTGAAACCAGACTCACATAATTAATCCAGGCCATAAGCAATATAAGCGCAGCAATAAGTTCCAGCGCGTTCAAGGTCTGCGTATTGCCTTTTTTAAGCGTTACAGCGCTCCGCTGGGATTTTTGGCTATACAGGTAGAGCTGCGAATACGGTTGTATGTTCAAACTTATCCCTTCGGTATTTTCTGTTACTTCAGGGCCTTTTGAAAGCGTCTCCAATTGCTGCCTGATATTGTCCGGGGCTGCACCTGATGGCAGCCTGCAAAACGCCGTGTAGTTTTGAGCGCCCCATCGGTCGGCATTCTGTTTGAACCAGCTTATTTTTTTATCGTTCAAATAGTCGGAAACAGCCGCATCGAATTGCCATGCAGTGTTTTCGGGAAAATCATTCAGTACAGCGCTCACCTCCATCGGCTCGTTGCTGAAATAAGAGGTGCTGAGATACAATATTTGCCCTACAGGGTTACGCTCACCAAATATTTTTTTTGCAATACTCTCTTTGATAACAATTTTTGAAGTTACATCCAGCGCGTTCTGCGTAGTTCCCGCTGTTGTCGCGAACTGGAATACGTTGAAGAAAGCAGAGTCGACATTTAGCAGACGATTCACTTTGAATGGATTACCTGCGCTGTCTGATAAAAACACCTGCCCCGCCCCATCGTCTGAGCAAAGTGTAATAGGTATACCGATAAACCTGTCGCGCAAAAGAGCAACCATCGGACGCGCGATATAGTTAACATTTTCATCATTTACGGTGAACATATAAATATCATCGTAATCTTTGATAAACCTGTCCGTATTCTTCTCCTGCCGTACGTACGACAACAGCAAGATGCCGATAACGATTCCGAGTGTAAGTCCAAGCAAGTTAATAACACTCACAATCTTAGAGTTAAACAAATTACGGAATGCTATTTTTATATTCTGCATTTACTTTTATGTTAATGGTCCCCTTCGACTTTGCACAGGGTATAGCATTGTTAATTCTACATTATTCATTGCTCAGTACTCAAGTTCTGTATTTTTACCTAACCCTGACATCAATAGCGTCGGGACGCTCAGGCGTAGAATTTTGGGTTGTTCATAGTTAATTGCTAATTAATCACCAGCTTGTCATTATCCCCGAAATTCTCATAGCCTGAGGTGATGACCTGCTCACCGGGATTGAGCCCCTCCAGCACTTCGTAGTACTGCGGGTTCTGTCTGCCAATGCGGATATTGCGTCTGGTGGCAAAGCTGCCCGTGGGATCGAGCACATACACCCATTGACCGCCGGTACTCTGGAAAAAGGTGCCTCGCGTAATCATAATGGCATCCTGTGGCTGCCCCAGTTCCAGATTGATATAGTAGGTTTGTCCCGTGCGGATATTCTCGGGCTTCTCATTGGCAAACACCATATCGATCCTGAACTGACCCTGCCGTACCTCGGGATATACTTTTTTTACGCTTAGCTCCCAGGTCTTGTCCTGCCGGCTCAGCGTACCCGCCAGCCCGTGGCGTACACGGTCAATATAGTGCTCATCTATCATGGCCTGCACCTTGTAGTTGGTAAGCACGTTTATCTGCCCTATGCGGGCGCCCTGTCCGATGCTCTGGCCAATCTCCGCATCCAGCATTCCCAGCTGCCCGTCAACAGGTGCTTTCACATTCAGGTTTTCCAGGCGCTCATAAACCAGCTGCAGGGTCTGACGCATCCTGGCAAGATCGCCGGTAAGCTGACTCATCTCCGAGACCATAACTATGGAGTCATTTTTCGCTTTAAGTTTATTTATCTCCTGTTCCTGTTCGGCATATTCATAATCCTCTTTGGCCTGCAGGAACATTTCCGCAGCAATCAGCTTATCATTGTAAAGAGCCTGCTGCTGCTCATAGTTCCGTTTTTTTCGTTGTATGTCAAAATGTGTTGCCAGTAATTTCCGGCGGGTCTCAATTATCTGGTTTTCAAAATTTATACGTGTCTGACGAAGCATGTTCTCCTTCTGGGCCAGATCTGATTCGCTTGACATTATCACCTGGTAGAGGGTACGGTTCTCAAGCCTCAGGATTATATCCCCTGCCTTTACAATGGCACCCTCTTCAATGAGACGCTCCTTTACCTGGCCACCCTCTTCAGCATCAAGGTAAATGGTGGCAATGGGTTCAACCTGTCCGGTAACACGTATGTAATCATTGAACTGGCCGTGCTGGACCGTACTGACAGTTATCTTGTCCCTGTCAACCCTCAGAGTTCTGGTTGCACTGCCACCGATTGCCTTATACAGCAGGAATGCCAGCAACAAACCGCCTGTTATCCAAAGGAGATGTTTCGGTTTTACTCCTTTTTTCTTTTCGATTTTTATATCCATTATAAATGTTTTCCTCCCAATTAATAAATCTTCTCTCCCAGATAGAACCGGATGGTTGTCTCTTTCACCCTTAGCTGAAGCCGGATGCGCATCCAGTCAGCCTCTGCCTGTGAAAGTTGATTTTTAGCCATGTATAATTCAATAATGCTGATCAATCCTTTGTCCAGTTTTTTTTCTGCGATGGTATAGGCCTCCTGCATTGCATCTTTTTTTGCTTTCAGCAGATTACGTTCGTTCCGGAGTGACTGCAATTGCTGAATATCCTCATTGATCAGCTGATACAGCTTAAGCTGCTCCTCATGCTGGGCGTTGATAGCCATCTGCTGTTCAAGCCTGGCATTTTTTACCTGCGACATCTGGCTCCACTTACTGAAGACAGGAACCTGAAGACTCAGATAAAGCGATTGAGACATATTCTGTTTCCATTGGTCGGCAAAGGGTACAGTATTCAACTCATTATTATCCGGATCGTTGGGAAAAACCTGTGCCATGCGCGAGTCTGCAAAATTGGTATAAATGCCCGATCCCGTTGTCAGCCTGGGTATCATTCCGGCACGGGTCATGGCAAGATTTTTTTTCGAAGCCTCTGTCCTGAATCCTGATATCCTCACCCCGGGCATGTGTTGAAATGCAATTCTGTAAACGGAATCAGGGTTAATCAGTGCATCCCCCCAGGAGGCAGGCATAAGTTCAGATTCAATGTATAATTGAGTATCAGCAGGGAAATACATTAAATTTTTCAGAGTAAGCATTGCCATTTCGTACTGATTCTGTGCAAGGATAAGCTGATGCAGTTCCGATGCTTCCTGAGCTGTTATTTCAAGTATATCCGATTCGGCTTTCAGACCCAGGTCAATCATTTTCCGGGTCTTCTCAACATTCAAAGCTGTCAGCCTGACCTGTTCCTGCATAATCTCTTCCAGGTTTCTGAAATAGAGTGCATCGTAATAGCTGTTCATGACCATGAAGGCAATCTCCATTTCTTTTTGTTTCAGCTCTTCATAGCTTATCTGATACTGCAGCTTTTGAAACCTTATGGCATTTAGCCGTGAAAAACCACGGAAAAGCTCCAGCTGTACATCCAGATTGAAATTTAAAGCCAGAAAGTCCTGAGTTATAAATGTATTGGTTGTCGGATCGATAGAGCGCCCATACGACTTGACGCCTGAGCTTCCGGCACAAATAAACGGCAGGAAGTCTCGTCTGGCCTGCAGATACTGCTCATTGCTGATGGTGGCTTCAATATTTTTATTGCTATACGAAAGATTGTGTTCCAGAGCATAAACAATACACTGGGTCAGATTCATGGTTTGTGCAACTATTGTAGTCAAACCAGTCAGTAATAAAAACCATGTGAGAATCAGCCGTCTCATTTTTCATTGAGTTTGTATATACAATAGTAAATTCTGTGCCATTTCTCCAACGCTCACAAAATGAATATAATAACATATATAAATTTCAAAAGAGTGTAAATCTATTTGACAGACACTGTCAAATAATTTGACAACCGGACTGAATGAATTACTTTTGATATTTGAAAGAGAAGAATGATGAAAAACAGCCGGATATTGGTTATCGATGATAACAGAAGTATATTGAGTGCGCTGGAACTCTTGCTTCAGCCTTTATGCAGGGAGGTGGTTACATCAGATACTCCCAATCAGATACCCTTTCTGCTGGAAACGATGCAGTTTGAGACTATTCTGCTGGATATGAATTTTTCTGCCGGCATTGTTACCGGAAATGAAGGATTGTACTGGTTAAGGCGTATACTGGAATATGATGCCAACAGCTCAGTGATAATGATTACTGCCTATGGGGATGTGGAGCTGGCAGTGCGTGCCGTAAAAGAGGGGGCGATTGATTTTGTACTGAAGCCATGGGAGAACAGCAAGCTGCTGGCAACCATAAATGCAGCCATACAGCTGCGTCATTCACGCCATGAGGTGAAATCGCTGCGCGAGAGGGAGCGGAATCTTAAAGCGGCAGTAAACAAAGAATATCCTGAAATTATCGGCAAATCTGAAAGCTTCATGGAAGTGTTAAGGCTTGTGGAAAGGGTTGCCAAAACCGAGGCCAATGTACTTATAACAGGCGAGAATGGTACCGGGAAAGAGCTGATAGCACAGGAGATACACCGGCAGTCATTACGCGCGGGGGAAGTGATGGTCAGTATAGATATGGGTTCATTGTCGGAGACACTGTTTGAAAGCGAACTCTTTGGACATGTAAAGGGAGCTTTTACCGATGCCCGGGAAGACCGCGCGGGTAAATTTGAGGTGGCCAGCGGAAGCACTCTTCTTATGGATGAGATAGCCAACCTGACACTCCCGTTGCAGGCCAAGCTGCTGGCTGCCCTGCAGAACAGGGAGATAGTCAGGGTGGGCTCCAACACAAAAATCCCGATAAATATCCGGCTGATAAGCTCAACCAACAGTAATCTTCATGCCTTGGTGGCTGAAGGCAGATTCAGGGAAGATCTGCTCTATCGTATAAATACCATTCAAATCGATGTGCCGCCCTTACGGGAGCGCATAACGGATATCCCGTTGCTGGCGGCTTTCTTTCTTGAGAAATATAGTTCAAAATACAGGAAGCCGGATCTGCAGCTCAGCAAAGAAGTAAGCGGACAAATGAAAAAATATGCCTGGCCTGGCAATGTGAGGGAGCTTCAACATACCATTGAGAAAGCTGTAATTCTTAGTAACGGAGACAAACTGGAACCGGATAATCTCCTTCTGCCTCAGTCAGATAAAGAGATCCCGGTCATAAATACCCTGGAAGAGATGGAGTGTCAGGCTATCTCAAAGGCAATCGGACAGCATAAAGGGAATATGACCGCTGCGGCTGCACAGTTGGGTATCACAAGACAGACGCTTTATAACAAGATAAAGAAGTATCAGTTATAGTTTAAAGCAACAGAAATCGCTCAATATGTTTAATAAATGTTTGGAAGATGGCTGATATATTTATCCGGAATCCATACCTGCGGATGATCTTATATCTGATTCAGCTTACCCTGTTTGTTGGTTTGACGGTTTATCTGGCCATTATACCATCGTGGTATGCTGTCTTGCCGGCTTTCGGAGTTGTATGGAGTGGCTATGGAGTAGTAAATCTGTTTAAACGGCTTCATGAGAAAATTTCATATTTTTTCAATGCAGTTGAAAATGAGGATTCCACCCTCTATTTCCCGGAAAATATAAGACAAAGACCTGTCAGGGAACTGAATCAGAGTCTTAACCGGATGAACCGCCTTATTCAGGAGGTGAAACTGCGGAACCGTGAACAGGAACAGTATTACAGCCTGCTGCTTGAACAGGTATCAACCGGTATAATAGTGACGGATGAAAAGGGAAACATACTCCTGGCAAATTCTTCGGCCAAAACCCTTTTTGACTATTTTTCACTGAGACATATTGAACAGCTAAAACGCCAGGATACCGGTCTGTATGAGGCAGTATCCCTCCTGAGGGACGGGAGTCCGCATCAGTTTATAAAAACAAATTATGGTAAAAAAATCAGACATCTTTTACTGAATGGTACCAGCTTCGCCAGTCATGGAAAGGATTTACGGATCATATCAGTTCATGATATCAGTAATGAACTTGACATCAAAGAACTGGAGTCATGGCAAAAGCTTATCCGTGTTCTGACCCATGAGATAATGAATTCCATCACTCCCATCACATCACTTAGTGAAACCTTGCTGGGTTATTACACTTCTCTATCCGGAGGAGTGGACAAAGGTACCGTTGAAAATACTGTAAGGGGTCTCAATGTGATCAACGAGCGGGGCAGCGGACTTATCAGATTTGTTGATTCATACCGTTTACTGGCCGGACTTCCCAAACCGGTTACAGGGCCTGTTCCGCTAAAAAGCCTGATCGGAAATATACTCCTGCTGCTGGAGGGAGAGGCAGGTTATCACCGGATATCCTTTAAGCTTAATATTGAAGCTCCTGATACCTGTATCGAGGGTGATGAGGCGCAGTTGTCACAGGTATTCATTAATCTGATCAAGAATGCCGTCCAGGCTGTGGAGGATGTGCCGGAACCGGTGATTGAAATCTCTGCCCGGCAGGATCATGGCAGCCGGTGCCGGATAACAATAACCGATAATGGTCAGGGCATACTGCCCGAAGTTATGGAGCAGATCTTTATACCCTTCTTTACAACCAGAAAGAATGGGTCAGGAATAGGGCTGAGCCTCTCAAGGCAGATCATTCAAAATCATGGCGGCCGGCTTGAAGTGAGTTCAGTACCCGGGAAAACCCGGTTTATTCTATCCTTTTAATCTGCAACCCGATCTCACCTTCTGTGGGATGCTCCACCGGTACTATGGTACCCTTTCTGGTGTAACCGGGTTTCCACAATAACTTGTATTTGTCAATGCGATTTTGGGTGTTTTCACACAAAACAGGAGAATTGGCCGGAATTTATTAAACTGATTCAATTTACTTTCCCTGATACGGTTTATTTGTTGACCTGCCCGGGCCTGAATATCTTTATTTTATTTCAAGGAAAATATAATATGATTTTGTAATTTAGCATTTTAAATAAAACATTATATCTAATTTGCATATATTAATGAACAAGAAGCAGATTAATAGACTTAAAATAGTTCTCGTAGAACAAGGGCGAACTAATAAATGGCTTGCTGAACAGTTAGGGAAAAATATTACTACTGTTTCTCGCTGGTGTACAAATGATACTCAACCAGGAATTGTAACTATGGTAGAAATCGCTGATATTTTAAAAGTAGATGTCAGAGAATTATTAGTATCAACCAAACAATAGATATTTACTATGGGTAAAGATATATTTCAAAATGGTTCTGTATGGTTAAAAGCAGATTGTGACAATTATGGAAGGTGGTGAAGAAGCCTTTAACCGGAGAAAGAATATTTACAATATTTGGAATATTGAAAAACGAGACTAATTATGGATACAATTGAATTATTGAATATTATAGGTACAGGTGAAACCAGTACAGTCCAGTTTAAAGTTAAAATGCCACATAAAGATAGTATTGCACAAGAAATTGTAGCAATGTCAAATTCTCTTGGTGGTGTTATATTGTTAGGCATTCAGGATATTACTGGCGAAGCAATAGGCTTGTCCCGGGAAGAAGTTGAAAGTTATGACAGGCAATTAGCTGAAGCTGCTGATAATATTAAACCCGTAGTTTACATACAAACTGAGGTTGTGGGAATAACAATGGATTCTTCAAATGTTAACATTCTGGTTGTACATGTTCCGAAAGGAATTAATAAACCATATAAAACTCAAAAGGGAGAAATATTCATTAAACAAGGTTCCAATAAACGGTTATTGACAGATAATGCCGAGATTATGCGTTTATTTCAATCAAGTGGCAATCTCCTTGCTGATGAGATGGAAGTGTATGGCACATCATTAGATGATATTGATAAATCAGCATTTAATGAGTACTTCAAAAAAGAATTTGGTCAAACCATTGAAGAAAAAGGATTAACCTTTGAACAAGCTTTAAAAGCAAAACGTGTTATAAGAAATAACCATTTATCATTGGCAGGACTTTTATTTTTCGGCATATCTCCGCAAACAATAAAACCTGCATTCACTATTAAAGCTGTGTCATTTTATGGTAATGATATTTCAGATTCAGTTTTTAAAAGTAAACCTTCCGATTTACAAGGAACTATACCTAAGTTGTTTGAAGATTGTATGAGCTTCATAAAAAACAACCTGCACTTTCTTCAAAAAGACACAGAGTTTAATTCAAAAGGACAACTTGAGATATCAGAGATTGCTTTAACTGAATTGGTTCAGAACGCACTTGTTCACCGTGATTATTTTAAAAATTCACCTATCCGTGTTCTGATATTTAAAGACAGGTTAGAAATTATTAGTCCAGGAATACTTCCAAATAGCTTGACAGTTGAAGACATTAAGTTTGGCAATCCAGTGATACGCAATAACCAGTTAGTTGCTTTTAGTATTCATGCAATGCCTTATAGTGGTTTAGGTTCGGGGATAAAAAGGTCATTAAAAGAACAACCTGATATTGATTTATATAATGATATCGAAGGAGAACAATTTAAAGTTACTATTCCGAGACCAGTTATTGATTAGTTTAGAAAATCCATGCCCGCCCAGGGCAGAAGTATGGTAAGGAATCCGGGAAACGATTCTTTTTGCCCTCTATCGGATATTTGGATTTTCGTTGCAAGATTATACCCTTCTTGCAATTTATCAGAAAAAATGGGTTCTTAAGGCTTGATTAATTATTTGTCTGATATCTGAAATAGTCCTCAATCTCTGACATTGACTCTCTGT
>CAZFVQ010000030.1:0-42981 GCA_964522415.1 uncultured Rikenellaceae bacterium
TTAAATTGAAATTAAATCCCTATTTTTGAATATGACCTTTTTAGACTGGACTCATATAATAATTCTCCTGTTCATTTTTATTATCGAATGAAATTTCAAATGTGGCTGAAAAGGCTCTGATTTGCTCCTGGCAGGAATTATGTGTATGTAATTGGACTTCTTCTTTTACGTAAGAGATAATTTCAATATCGGGAGGGGGCGGCGGAACTGTAGTGTTAGCCGATATCTCCGGATTATTTTTCCCCTTTGCCCAAAGAAAATACGTTTCCCCGGATGAAAAAATCAAATCATCCGGTATTTCATATTTGATAATATTTTTGTCAACATTATTGTTTTGGTAATAATGCAAATCTTCTTTATCAGTATATATTTTGAATTCCAACCCGCCCAAAGCTCTGTCTGCATCCCCGGAATACTCGGATTGATAAGAGTTTTCGAATGTAATAAAACGGGTACTGTTACGCATATCCATAACATCCCTTATGGAAAAGCTGTAACTGGTAGTATCATCAGCATCAATAATTCCAATACTGCAAAGACTTTCGGGTAAATCAGGCCGATAATATCTGTCAGTACTTTCACATTGATAAAATAATATCGAAAAAGCCACTAACTGTATTATTAATGATATTTTTTTCATTTGAAATTTGAATAATATTATTTGTAGCTATATTTGCACTTCAATCAGGCTTTTAAGATGATTCTGTCAACTAAACAACACTGATAAATAATTATTTAAATTTACGAAAAGATTTTGTGCTAAACGAAAAAAATAGTAATATTGTCCTTTATTTATATTTGATTTAAATAAGAATAAGAACATCATCCATGTCAGATACTTTAACTATAAAAGAACGCGTACTTAATGCGCTTAACAGGGTAAGACCCTATCTTCAGGCAGACGGCGGGGATATTGAACTGCTGGAAATAACGGACGACATGTCAGTCAGGGTAAAACTGACAGGTGCATGTCATGGCTGTCCCTACAGCATGATGACACTCAAGGCAGGTGTTGAAAAGGCAGTCAGACAGGATGTACCGGAAATAAAACAGGTAATATCCGCCTGAAGGAAACAACATGCCAATTTTCATTACCTTTGAAATACTATATACTGAAAAAACAAGTTTATAGTACTAAAGGTCGGCTATTGTCTTCACTGAAAGCAGCATATAAAATCCTGCCGGTTTCTGCACTTTTGTTCATCCTGGCAGCCTGCTCCGTGGAAAAGAACACGAGTACAACCAGGTTTTACCATAACCTCACATCACGATACAATATCTGGTTCAACGGATATGAAAGCTATAAAAGAGGTGTTCAGAAGATATCTTCCGGATACAGGGATGACTATGCCGAACTGCTTAATGTTTTTGAATTCAGCGACCCTTCAACCGTTTCCCCGGGAAGTCCGGATATGGATCAGGCAATAATGAAGGCTTCAAAGCTTATTTCCCTCAAGTCGATAAAAGCAAAACCGGAGATAAAAGACAGGAATAAACTTACACCTGAAGAAACGGAATTCTATAGCCGGAAGGAGTTTAATGACTGGGTTGATGCCAGCTATCTTCTCATCGCGAAGGCGCATTTCTACAAGCATGAGTTCAGCGAGGCTGAAGCCGTTCTGAATTATATTCTGGCAGAGGCCTATGATCCCGATATCCGGAAAGAGGCTTCTGTCTGGCTTGCAAGGGTTTTCAATGAGACCGGAAAATATCCCGATTCTTTCCGTATCCTGAATGAAACAGATATCGGAAACGAATCAACCCGCTTCCAGAAGGAGATGTATTATACCACACTTGCCGACCTCAACATCAAACAGAAGCGGTATTCCGATGCAATACCCCCGCTGGAGAAAGCCCTGGATCATGTTTCGGGGAAAAGAACAAAATACCGTCTAACCTATCTTCTTGCCCAGCTCAATGAGATTGAAGGAAATTCCGGAACGGCAACCGCGCTGTACCGGAAGGTGGTCAGAATGAATCCTCCCTATGATGTTGAATTCAATGCAAGAATAAATATTGCAGGTGTGTTTGACATAAATTCCGGGAATCCCGGCGAGATCCGGAAGGAGCTTGAAAAAATGCTGAGGAACTCAAAAAACAATGACTACCACGATCAGATATATTTTTCGCTTGCCGGCCTGGCAATGAAATCAGGAAACGAAGAAGAGGCTCTCGGCCTGTACAGGAAATCAGTTACGGTGCCTTCCTCCAATCCGAATCAGAAAGGAAGATCATACCAGGCCCTTGCCGGATATTATTATGATAATGCCGATTTTATAAAAGCCGGCATGTATTATGACAGCACCGTATTTTTTCTCGATCAGAATCATCCGGAATATCAGTTGCTGAAAGTAAAATCCGCGGATCTTAATTCACTCGTTTCACAACTGGTCATTATCCAGCAGGAAGACAGTCTGCAAAGAGTTGCGGCAATGCCGGAATCCGAAAGAAATATATTTGTTGCGAACCTGATAAATGAGATCACCAGGGCAGAGACAGAAGGGAGGAGCACTGACTACAGCGACAGGTATAACCTGGGCCGGTATTATGAAAACGAAAGGCGTTTCCAGGGAAATATTGAACAGGAAGGCAAATGGTATTTTTATAACCAGGCTGCCCTTACTTTCGGAAGAACTGAATTCAGACGGCGCTACGGCGACAGAAAACTGGAAGACAACTGGAGGAGGGCAAACAGGGTGATCGTTTCGTCCGCGCAGCCGGGAATGACGGCAGCCGAATCCGAACAAAACGGAAATGAGGGCGGAGACAGCTCTCCCGATTACAAAAACCCGGAATTCTACCTCCGTAACCTGCCGCTGACCGATTCACTCCTGCAGATCTCAAATGAAAAGATAGCCTATGCCTCCCTTAATGCAGGACTGGCCTATTCGGAAAAAATCGGTGACAACCACAGGGCAAATGAAACTCTGGAAAGCCTGCTCAGACGTTTCCCCTCCCATCATCTTGTTCCGGAAACACTTTACACGCTGTACAGGATAAACCATACAGGCAGTCCCGCTGCCGCCGAGACATACCGGCAGAGACTGCTTGAGAGATTTCCCGAAACGGAATTTGCAAAGATCCTTTCCGATCCGGAATACTACGAGAAAAAGCTTGCGCGGGGTAAAATGTCCGGGCAGCTTTACAACAAGGCCTACAATGAATACTCGGAAGAAAATTTCATTGCTGCCATTTCCACTATCGATGAAGCACTTAACACTGATGACGACGACATGCTGCTTCCCAAATTCATGCTTCTCAGGGCATATTCAGTGGCAGGGATCTCCGATGAACGCGCATTCAGGGATGAGCTCGGCAGACTGATAAAACAATGGCCGCAAACGGAGGAAGCCATAAAAGCCGGGGAAATAATTGAATTCCTCAATGAAAAGATGCCTGAACTGAAAATCGAGGAAGAAACCGTCATAGCGAGGGAACTGTTCGTTGCAGATACCTCGTCAGCCCATGTTTTTGCACTGGTAATACCCGATCCCGGATTCAACATAAATCTGGCCACATTCGATGTGATCAGCTATAATATCGATAATTACACAAACAGAAATTTCAGGACTGAAAGCAGCCTTACGGATAACAGGTATATTATCATTACGGTAAGCGGGTTCAGCAGCTTTTCGGAGGCAATGGATTATTACAGGAAATTCCGGACAGAAACACTGATCAGAAATTCAGCAGGAAAGGGAATGTTTGCATTTGTGATAAACAATTTTAATATGGATGTTCTGAATAAAGATAAAAATCCTGAACGCTATCATCTTTTCTTCAGGAATAATTATCATCCGGAATAACTCTTATGTCAATGAGAAAGATAAGGATACTCTGGACCGACGATGAGATAGAATCTCTCAGGCCGCATATTTTTTTCCTTACGGAAAAGGGCTATGAGGTGGATACGTGCACGAACGGGAATGATACGGTCGATTTGGTAAGGCAGAATCCATATGATCTCATCTTCCTCGATGAACACATGCCGGGACTCGGCGGAATTGAAACACTCCGCCTGATAAGGGAAATACGCACGGATATACCCGTTGTGATGATAACAAAGAGTGAAGAGGAAGATATCATGGAGGCAGCCATAGGCTCTGCTATTGAATACTATCTTATTAAACCCGTAAAGCCCAATCAGGTCCTGCTGGCAATAAAAAAGATACTCGACCAGAAACGCCTGGTTACTAAAAAAACCACAACTGACTACAGGCTGGAATTCAGCCGGATAGGCAATATGATATCTTCTGCTTCCAGCTTTGACGACTGGACGGAACTATACCGGAAAATAATATTCTGGGAAAGTGAGCTTGAAAAATCGACTGACCCGGGAATGTCGGAAATACTTATGATGCAGGAGAATGAAGCAAACAACTCATTCTGCAAATTCGTAATGAAAAATTATCTCGGATGGCTTGACCCGCGGACCGAAAACGCTCCCCTTATGTCACCATCCCTGTTCGGCTCGAAAATACTGCCGCATCTTTCACCCGGACAGTCCCTGTTTTTCATTCTCATTGACAATATGAGATTTGATCAGTGGAAAAAAATATCCGCAGAACTGACCGGGATCTACAGAATACTGGAAGAAGACATATACTGCAGCATTCTGCCCACAGCCACGCAGTTCAGCAGAAATGCAATATTTGCCGGTATGATGCCTTCGCACATCGCCGCCACGACACCGCAGTACTGGATCGGTGAACATGAAGAAGAAAGCAAGAATGAATTTGAGGAGGAGCTTTTCAAAAACCAGCTCGCAGGCAAAGGGCTCAGCCTTAAGTGGTCATATCACAAGATAAGCAACAGCCAGGAAGGCAGGAAAGTCAATGAAAAAATTAAACAACTGCTGGAAAATGATCTCAACATACTTGTCTTTAACTTCGTTGACATACTTTCCCATGCACGTACGGAGATAGGACTGATACGTGACCTTGCCGGTGATGAATCGGCATACAGAAGTATTGTACGTTCATGGTTTATTCATTCCCCCCTCTTTGAACTGCTCAACATGCTCGCATCCCACCCGGTAAAAATAATTTTCAGCACGGATCACGGAACCATCAGGGTTCAGAATCCCCTGAAAATAATTGGTGATAAAAAAACATCCGCCAACCTGCGTTACAAGATGGGCAGAAATCTCAATTACAATCCCGCGGAGGTCTATGAATTGCGCGACCCGGCCGCAGCCTTCCTTCCCAGGGCAAACATATCCAGCAGGTATATTTTTGCACGGAACAAGGACTATCTTGTCTATCAGAATAATTTCAACTATTACGCGGGATATTACAAGGATACCTTTCAGCACGGAGGAATCTCGATGCAGGAAATGCTTCTCCCTGTCGTACTTCTCGAGCCGGTCAGCAAATGAACATAATTATAGCCCATACCGGGGATATTCCGGAAGCGGCCAGACAGCTGCTGAAAATTTCTGAACCGGAAAAGGTATTTGCCTTTTACGGCGCCCTGGGTTCCGGCAAAACAACAATCATAAAAGCCATATGCCGTGAGCTGGGAGTGAGCGACGAGGGAAGCAGCCCCTCTTTCACAATAGTGAATGAATACAGGAATGCCGCGGGTGAGGCAATCTATCATATCGACTTCTACCGGATAGGGAAACAGGAAGAGGTTTTCGATTTCGGCCTGGAGGAATATCTTTATTCAGGAGCATACTGCTTCATGGAATGGCCGGAACTGGTGGAAGACCTGCTTCCTCCGGAGACATTCAGAATAAGGATCACCGTAGGAAAAAACGAAGAAAGAATACTTGAACTGCCCTGAACAATTCTGCTGACACAGAGATTCTATTTTTTATTACCTTTGATGCAACAACGATACTCCCGGAATGAACGGAAAAAGCAGGAGCGTAAAAGTAAATATCGGGAACAGTGCCCTGATGCCCAAAGAGGAACATCTGGAAACAACTGTCAGGTTCAGGGGAATATCCATCGGTATTCCCGCTGACGTAAGGGATGACGAAAAAAGAGTGGCTCTCACACCTGAAGCAGTAAACATCCTTGTCGAATCAGACAATGAAGTGATTGTCCAGAAAGGTGCCGGAGCCGGATGTAACTATTCCGACAAGGATTACAGTGAAAACGGAGCAATAATAACCGAATCACCGGCAAGGGTGTACGGATCCGATGTTGTTATCAAGGTGGCTCAATTCACTGCCAAGGAAGCAAATTACCTGAAAGGCAACCAGGTGGTCATGTCTTACCTGAATGTATTCAACCTGAGCGAGGAAACTCTTGCCATCCTGGTGAGGAAAAAAACAACCGCCATAGCATTTGAAAGGATACGCGACAAAAGCGGAATCCAGCCGGTAACTGAATCCATGAGTGAGATATGCGGCGTGACATCAGTTATGCTGGCTTCGGAATACCTCAGTAATCACCACGGAGGAAAAGGTATTATGCTGGGAGGAATAACCGGCATCACACCCACGGAAGTTGTCATCCTGGGTGCCAATACCGCCGGGGAGTTTGCTGCAAGGGCCGCCCTGGGCCTGGGTGCACAGGTAAAAGTATTCGACAATTCTCTTCAGAAGCTGAGAAAAATTGAAACACTTGTCGGCCAGAGACTGCAGACCTCAGTGTTTCATCCCCAGGTTCTCCGGAAAACCCTCCGGTCGGCAGACGTGCTTATCGGGGCAATAGGGCTTGAAGATCTCAGGTCATGTTATTATGTCACGGAAGACATGGTAAGGACAATGAAGAACAAGGCAGTGATCATCGACCTGAGCATAGACCGCGGAGGCTGTATTGAAACTTCCGAATACCGGGCCATGAAGGACCCGGTATATGAAAAACATGGTGTCATTCACTTTTCTGCATGGAACCTGCCTTCAAGAGTGCCAAGGACTGCCTCAATGGCATTAAGCAATATTTTTGCACCCATACTTCAGAAACTTGCAGAATCGGGGGGAATAACACAGGTCCTTAAAAATGATCCGGGATTCAGAAACGGCGTTTACCTCTATAACGGTATTCTTACAAACGAAATACTCGGCCATAAATTCAATATATTACCAAAGGATCTTGATTTGCTTCTTTCGGCATTCTGACTGTCATACGCCGCCCTGTTTCTGCCGGACCGGCCGTCGCTGCCGCTGCATCCGGATCTGCATACCAACCCCGCAATGATGCGGCCGGCATACTGCATACAGACTATCAGAGATAAGAAAACGTTGCTTCGTCTTCACTGACAGTAAGTCTTGCCCTGCGCCCTATGTAAAATGCACGGTTATCACCGGTATGACCGGCGGGAAAGCCTGCGAGAACGGGATATTTATAAGTTGCGGTCACAGATGATATGATCTGCCACACGTTTGTGTCCCAGGGGATTTTTGTGTTTTTTACCGAAGTAAAACCGCCTGAAACCAGGGCTGACAGGCCCCTCAGTTTTCCCGCAAGCCTGAGGGATGTCATCATTCTGTCGATATGATACAGATATTCATCCGTATCCTCCAGGAACAGTATCCTTCCCCTTGTTTTTGGTTCGGCAGCCGTACCCATCAGACTGTACAGAAGGGAAAGATTGCCTCCGGTAACTTCACCGGCTGCCGTGGCCGGTCTGGAAAATTCTCCCTTCCATCTCACCGGTTTAAGTCCACCGAACAAGGCATCATGAAGAGAATCAAGAGTTTCCGCTTTAATTTCCCTGTTAAGGTAATTCAGGGGCATTTCCCCGTGAATGGTCATCAGTCCTTCAACCTCACTCAGCCAGACAAGCAGTATTGTAACATCACTGAAGCCGCAATACCATTTCGGATAACGTTTCAGTGCCGAAAAATCTATTTTGTCAATAATCTTAAGCAATCCATAGCCTCCCCTGGAACAGAATATTGCTTTTATATTGCCGGAACGGGTCATTTCCTGAATATCGCTGATCCTGTCCCGTTCCGTTCCCGCGAAAGGCCCCTCGCGTTTCAGGGCATTTTTTGAAACATGCACCCTCAGACCCCATCCTTCAAGAATACTGACAGAATCATCAAGCTGTTTTTCATCAATGAAATATGCAGGGGAAATGATGGCTACCTCATCACCTTTTCTCAAAAACGGGGGCTGAAACCTGGGACTTGACATACTTCAATTTTAAGGTAAAAATAACAGAAATATGCAACTATCGGTTTGCATATCCGGGTATTTTTGTGCGTGGCCCACAATGTTAAGCCTTTTACAGACAACACTTGTTTGTAAACTACTTCGCTTAGCCCTTGAACCATTGCACCATTGTATCAATTTTTATTATCTTTGGACTTTTTCCGGAAAACCCATCAACAGAACAGATTTTATGAAAAAATATAAGAGACACCTTGTTACTTCTGCATTGCCGTATGCCAATGGTCCGCTTCATATCGGACACCTTGCCGGCGTGTATGTTCCTTCCGATATCTACACCAGATTCCTCAGGCTCAGGGGTGAGGATGTGATTTCAATATGCGGCTCGGACGAGCATGGTGTTCCCATCACCCTCAAGGCCAGGAATGAAGGTGTCAGCCCACAGGAGATAGTAGACAGGTATCATGCAATAAACAAGAAGGCATTTGAGGATTTCGGGATAGCATTTGACATTTATTCCCGTACCTCGAACAAGATCCACTATGAAACAGCTTCCGGTTTTTTCCTGGAACTCTACAACAAGGGAATGTTCACCGAAAAGACCACTGAACAGTACTATGATGAGGAAGCGAAAACCTTCCTTGCCGACAGGTATATTAAAGGAACCTGTCCCCATTGCGGCAACGAGAATGCCTATGGCGACCAGTGCGAAGGATGCGGATCATCCCTCAGCCCTTCCGAACTTATCAATCCGCATTCGACAATCAGCGGTGGCAAGCCCGTTCTGAAGGAAACCCTTCACTGGTATCTTCCACTGGATAAATATGAACCCTGGCTGAAAAAATGGATACTGGAAGATCACAGGGAATGGAAGACAAATGTATACGGCCAGTGCAAGTCATGGCTCGACCAGGGTCTGCAGCCAAGGGCCGTAAGCCGTGACCTTGACTGGGGTATTCCTGTTCCGGTTAAAAATGCAGAAGGGAAAGTGCTGTATGTCTGGTTCGATGCCCCGATAGGATATATATCCGCTACACGGGAACTTACACCCGACTGGGAAAAATACTGGAAGGACAGTGACACCAGGATGATCCATTTCATAGGAAAAGATAATATCGTATTCCATTGTATCATCTTTCCTGTTATGCTGAAAGCCGAGGGAAGCTACATCCTTCCCGACAATGTTCCGGCAAATGAATTTCTGAATCTTGAAAATGACAAGATATCCACCTCACGCAACTGGGCAGTATGGCTTCATGAATATCTTGCCGACTTCCCCGGCAAGCAGGATTCCCTGAGATATTCACTATGCTCAAGCGCCCCGGAAACAAAGGACAATGATTTTACATGGAAGGAATTCCAGGCCCGTAACAACAATGAGCTGGTTGCTATCCTCGGCAACTTTGTAAACAGGGCCCTTGTCCTCACAAATAATTACTACGAAGGAAGAGTACCTGCAAGAACAGCCGTTCAGCCTGAAGACGAACATGTACTCGGGGAGATAAGGCAGATAGCCGCCAATGTGGAAAAGGCAATTGAAGCTTTCAGATTCAGGGAAGCACTGAAAGAGGCCATGAACCTGGCAAGGCTGGGTAACAAGTATCTGGCAGAAGCTGAACCCTGGAAGATTGTCAAAACCGATCCGGAAAGGGTTAAAACTATTATGAATATTGCCCTTCAGATAACAGCAAATCTTGCAGTAGTGCTTGAACCCTTCCTGCCCTTTTCCATGGAAAAGCTCAGAGGCTGGATAAATACCGGTAAACCCGGATGGACTGATGCCGGGAATCCTGATCTCCTGCCAGAAGGTCATCTTATCAGTAAACCCGGACTTCTTTTTGAGAAAATTGAGGATGATGTCATCAGAAAGCAGGTTGAAAAGCTTCATGCCGGCAGACATACGGATGACGACAGGGAGGGGAAAGTCCCTCAGGGCAAGGAGGCAGTTTCCTTTGAGGACTTCTCCAGGATTGATATCCGTACTGCCACTGTCCTGGAAGCCGAAAAGGTACCCCGGACCAGTAAGCTGCTCAAACTGAAAATCGATACCGGAATGGACATACGTACCATTGTGTCGGGAATTGCAGAATATTTCGAACCTCAGTCCCTTGTGGGCAGACAGATATCCGTGGTGGCAAACCTCGAGCCGAGGAAGATCAGGGGAATCGAATCAAAGGGCATGATCCTGATGGCCGAAGACAGCGACGGCAGACTGGTACTTGTTTCACCTCACGAAAAGGTGAATGACGGAAGTGTGATAAAATAGTTTCAGATTTTCCTGATCCAGATTCCCGGATATTTTTTGTCAAGATCCTTCTGCCTGTCAATTGCTGCAGGAAGATCCCTGCATCTCATGGCACTGACCCTGAAAAATCCGTTAAGGGATGAAATGATTTCCGGACTGAATCCTTCCTGTCTCAGGGATTCTGCCTGCTGATCAGCATTCTCCCTCAGCCTGAAGCTGCCGGTGATAAGGCAGTACTGCCCTTCCGTCCCGGATGCAACAGCTTTGTCATTAATAATCCCCCCGGAATATTTCCCGCGGTCAGAATCCGATGCCGCGATACCTGTTGCAGCACCCGCTGAAGCAATACCTGTTGAAGCATCTGCTGCCGGAACACCAAATGCAGGATCTGCTTCAGAGATACCTGTTTGAGCATCCGCCGGAGCATCCGTTACCGGAACACCTGTTTCAGAATCCGATGCTACAATGCCTGTTTCAATATCCTCTGCCGCGATACCTGTTTCAGCCTCTGCTGCCGGAATATTTATTTCTGCTACTGCCTGAACCCTGCCGCTATTTTCAGGCATGGATTTTACAATGGGATTAAGGGTTGTTGTTTCCAGCCTGGGTTTGAAGAGACCGGTCTTAAGCGGTATGATGGCTGCCGCAGCCAGAAGCGGAACAATCACCGCGGCCTTCCACAGGTAAGTACGGATATCATGGCGCCGGTCACTGTCCCTGTCAATATCCCGTGTCACCCGTTTTCTGACATCATAGCTGCCGGCCGGTGAAAACTGAAATGATTCAAGTCCGAAAGAGGACCGGTGAAAGTTGACATTACCCTCCGGTTCAAACTGAATGCTTCCTTCATGATTAACCGAGAAAAACCCGATATTTTCAAAAACAACCTTTTCTTTCCGTTCCAGCCGTGTTCTGATGTCTGAAACAAATTCTTCAATCAGACTTACTGAATCATTGAAAGAGATTTGCAGATGCTCGGAAATCCTTCCGGCAAGAAGACCGTCATTGTTCCTGAGATTCCTGTTGAAGGAGATCTGCTTTGACGGAGGATAAAAAGTGGATGTGGCCCTGTCAATGCGGGCCGGGGCATAATTCCCCACAAAGCCTCCGAAGCCCGGTACAATGACACAGTCATGACTGAATAACAGTTCGCGTATAAAAGATGTAATGTCCATTTCAGATTTTAACTTCCATTACAAAAATAAGAAATTTCCCAACAATCAAACGGAAATCTGAACATAAATAAATTAATAACAGCCTGCAGAGGCTTACGGAATTCTCCGGCAAAAGGTTACGAAGAAACACTTAAGCGGCTTCCCTGAAACATACGGCCGGAGTAATCATGTTGAAAACTCGGTACACGGGAGTTGACCGAAAATAATTATATTCGCCTTCAGGATAATTACAGGCAGTATGCGGAAAATTGAAATGGCCGATCTTAAAATCCAGTACAGGAAACTGTCAGGGGAGATTGATGAAGCAATAAGATCCGTTCTCGGTTCCTCGGCATTCATAAGAGGACCGGAAGTAAAAATATTTGAAGAAAAACTTCAGGAATACCTTGGTGAAGTCCATGTTGTTTCCTGCGGCAACGGAACCGATGCGCTTCAGATTGCAATGATGGCACTGGACCTGAAGCCAGGAGATGAGATCATAACAACAAACTTTACATTCATTTCCACAGTTGAGGTTGTTGCCCTGCTCGGACTGAAGCTTGTTCTTGTTGAACCCGATCCCCGCACTTACAACATTTCACCCGATGCGGTGAGGAAAGCTGTTTCTTCCCGCACAAGGGCAATAGTGCCGGTCCACCTCTTCGGCCAGTGTGCCCACATGGAAAGTATCATGGACATCGCCGCGGAACACGGTCTCTATGTTATTGAGGACGCGGCACAGGCAACCGGAACAGATTATATTTCTGCCGGCGGAACAAGAAAAAAGGCAGGTACAATAGGAACCATAGGAACGACCTCATTCTTTCCCTCCAAGAACCTTGGCTGCTACGGCGACGGAGGAGCATTGTACACCGGCGACCCGGACCTGGCGGAAAAAATAAGAAGCATAGCCAATCACGGAATGAAGGTTAAATACCATCATGACAATATAGGTGTGAATTCAAGGCTCGACACCATTCAGGCTGCAATACTGAATGTGAAGCTGAAATATCTTGATGAATTCAATAATTCCAGGGCCGCCGTTGCAGACTATTATGACGAAGCCTTTGCGGGATGCAAATCGCTCATCACACCTGAGCGCAGCAGCTTCTCGTCCCATATATTTCACCAGTACACGGTAAGAGTCACTGACGGCCGCAGGGATGAGCTCAGGAACTATCTTGCCGGGAAAAATATTCCATCAATGATATACTATCCCGGACCCCTGCATTCCCAGAATGCATACCGCTATCTTGGCTACGGGGAAGATGACTTCCCGGTAACATCGAAGCTGTGCAGGGAAGTGCTGTCACTGCCCATGCATCCCGATCTTGAGCAGGAACAGCTCGATCATATCGCGATAAACGTTCTGGAATATCTGAATAAGGAATAGAACAAGGAATAGATAGATATGGATAAGGAATTCTTTGCCCACGAAACCGCAGTTATTGATGAAGGCTGCAAAATAGGTGCAGGAACAAAAATATGGCATTTCAGTCATGTGATGACGGGTGCCGAAATAGGCGAAAACTGCAGCCTCGGACAGAATGTGGTCGTTTCACCGGGTGTCCGCCTTGGAAAGAATGTCAAGGTACAGAATAATGTCTCGATATATACCGGGGTTATCTGCGATGATGACGTTTTTCTCGGTCCCTCAATGGTGTTTACAAATATTGTAAATCCACGGAGCCGTATAGTAAGAAGGGATTCCTATGTGACAACAATCGTTGAAAGGGGTGCTTCCATAGGGGCCAATGCAACTATTGTGTGCGGTAACATAATCGGAAGATTTGCCTTTATCGGTGCAGGAGCCGTGGTGACCAGGGATGTCAGGCCCTATGCACTTGTGGTGGGCAATCCAGCAAGACAGACGGGATGGATGAGCGAATACGGACATAAGCTGAAATTCGATCCGAAGGGCTTTGCTGTTTGTCCCGAAAGCAGGGAAAGATACCGCCTGGAAAATGAAACAGTAACAAAAATAAGCAAAGAGTAAAAATATTATGCAAACGGATGTCATGAAGCCCGAAGTAAAAAATTTCGGCCTGATAGGCGTGGCAGGATATATTGCAGTCAGACACCTGAAAGCCATTAAGGAAACAGGAAACAATCTCCTGGCATCCCTCGATCCTTTCGACAGTGTGGGTCTTCTCGACAGCTACTTCCCGCAAAGTGATTTTTTTGTTGAATTTGAACGCTTCGACAGACATTTCGACAAGCTTAAAAGATCGGGAACAAGAATAGACTACGTCAGCATCTGTTCTCCGAATTACCTGCACGACTCGCATATAAGGTTTGCACTGCGGCAGGGTGCTGATGCAATATGCGAAAAACCCATCGTTCTGAATCCGTGGAATGTTGATGCCCTGCAGATAATAGAAAATGAAACCGGCCGCAGGATCAACACGGTTCTGCAGCTCAGGCTGCATCCCAGGATAGAGGAACTGAGGACCAGAATACTGAACGGCCCTAAAGACAAGGTTTATGATGTTGATCTAACCTATATCACCAGCCGGGGGAACTGGTACTTCAGATCATGGAAAGGAGATATCGAGAAATCAGGCGGCGTGGGCACAAATATCGGAATACACTTCTTCGACATGCTGGGATGGATATTCGGGGAAGTGAAAAACAATGTCGTCAACATATCGGAATACAACAAGGCAGGCGGCTACCTTGAACTGAAAAATGCAAGGGTAAGATGGTTTCTCAGCCTCGATTTCAATGATATACCCGGGGAATATAAGGAAAACGGACAGAGAACATTCAGATCGGTAAGGGTTGAAGGCGAAGAAGTGGAATTCAGTGACGGATTCACCGACCTGCATACGGCAAGCTACAGGGAAATAATTGAAGGCCGCGGATTCGGTCTGGAAGATGCCAGGCAATCAGTGGTAACGGCACATACCATCAGGAATGCCAAACCAATAGGTCTTCAGGGCAATTATCACCCTATGCTGAAAACAATCTGAATAACCGCATAACGGTATCTGACCGGCAGGGTAATGAAACGGAGCAGGTTCCCGATAAACCGGGACAGGTTCCCGATAAACCGGAGCAGGTTCCCGATAAACCGGGACAGGTTCCCGATAAACCGGAGCAGGCTCCCACGGGCATTGAAATACAAACAGATGAAACCTTCATGATATAAACACACAACAAGGTATGAAAAAAAGAATAATCGTTACGGGAGGAACAGGGTATATTGGTTCTCACACAGCCGTGGAACTCATACAGGAAGGCTTTGAAGTCATTCTTGCAGACAATCTTTACAATTCGGAGGCAGAAGTTGCGGACAGGATAGGACAGATAAGCGGAGTAACACCCGTACTGGAAATTTTTGACCTTTGTGATGCGGAAAAGCTTGATGCCTGCCTGAAAAAGCATTCCGGCGCTGATGCTATCATCCATTTTGCAGCCTATAAAGCTGTGGGGGAATCCGTGAACAAACCCCTTGATTATTACCGGAATAACCTTGTTTCCCTGATAAACCTTCTGGATGCAATGAAATCGTACAACATCCCTTTCATGGTCTTTTCGTCATCATGCACCGTATACGGGCAGCCCGACATCCTGCCGGTAACAGAGGATGCACCGGTGCAGCCTGCAATTTCACCTTACGGAAATACAAAACAGATCGGCGAGGAGATAATCAGGGATGCTGTTTCTGCTTATGAACAGATAAATGCGATCTCACTGAGATACTTCAATCCTATCGGGGCCCATCCCTCCGCACTGATAGGAGAACTGCCCAGGGGTGTTCCCGAAAACCTGGTCCCTTTTATAACCCAGACTGCATACGGACTGCGGGATGAACTTAAAGTGTTCGGGATTGATTATGACACACCCGACGGCTCATGCATAAGGGATTACCTACATGTTGTTGACCTCGCGAAAGCCCATGTGACTGCCGTGAAAAGACTGACGGGCAGAATGAATAAAAAACCTTACGAGGTTTTCAATCTCGGTACCGGAACGGGAGTGTCGGTTCTGGAAGCGATATCCGCCTTTGAAAGGGCAACAGGCATCAGTCTGAGGTACAGCATCACAGACAGAAGGCCCGGGGATATAGAAAAAATATGGGCCGACCCCTCACTGGCTAACAGGGAACTGGGCTGGAAAACACTGAGTACGCTGGAGGAATGCATGAAAACCGCATGGGCCTGGGAAAATGAAATCAGAAAGAAAAAATAAAGAGATGAACTACAGAAAAAAAATTCTTATCACCGGTGGTGCCGGATTTATCGGATCCCATGTCGTAAGGAGATTTGTAACGAATCATCCCGGTTATCTTATTGTAAATGCAGACAAACTCACTTACGCGGGTAATCTTGAAAACCTGAAGGATATTGAATCAAAAGACAATTATCTGTTTGTAAAAACCGATATCGTCAGCAAAGAGTCGGTGACCGGACTCTTTGGCAAACATGAATTTGACGGGGTGATTCATCTTGCTGCAGAATCGCATGTGGACAGATCAATAAGCAGTCCCGACGAGTTTGTGTTTACAAACATTGTAGGCACTGTGAATCTCCTGAATGCAGCCCTCAACAGCTGGAAGGACGCCTTTGAAGGCAAACTCTTCTACCATATCTCAACGGATGAGGTGTACGGCTCACTTGGAAGCGAAGGAACATTCACCGAGGAAACCCCCTATGATCCGAAAAGTCCGTATTCAGCCTCCAAAGCCGGTTCCGATCATATGGTGAGAGCCTATAACCACACTTTCGGAATACCTGCAATAATTTCAAACTGTTCAAATAATTACGGTCCGAATCAGTTTCCTGAAAAACTCATCCCCCTGGTAATAAATAACATAAAAAACAATAAGCCGATACCTGTGTACGGCAGGGGCGAAAATGTCCGCGACTGGCTCTGTGTGAAAGACCATGCACTGGCAATAGACCTTATCTATCACAGGGGAAAACCCGGTGAAACGTATAACATTGGCGGCAACAATGAATGGAAAAATATTGACCTTATCAGGCTCCTTTGCAAAATAACGGACAAAAAACTCGGACGGTCCCCCGGAAGCTCCGAAAAGCTTATAAGCTTTGTAAAGGACAGACCCGGCCATGACCTGAGATATTCTATCGATTCATCCAAGCTTCAGAAGGAACTGGGATGGAAACCCGCACCCGATTTTGAGGCATTGCTGGAAAATACCGTGGAATGGTATCTCACCAACTCTTCCTGGCTTGAAAATGTATTGTCGGGTGACTACGAAAAATATTATGACTCCATGTATTCCGGAAGATAGGAAATCATTTGGTTATTTATGTGAAAATCATTGACTTATTGCTTCCATTCTCCGGATCAGCTCGTCCCCCAGGGCGGTCTTCCGGATGATATGTTCCTGAATGGCATAAACAACCCCGTTTGATTCAAAATCTCCCCTCACCTGCTCAAAGTCGAGTTTCTTGATCTCTTCCCCGCCATCTATTCCGAAACCCGTACGGGAAGAGAGATTGAACTCCTTCCGGGCATCCTCATAAAGCATCCTGTCAAGACTTATCACGCTTTCCTTCCACTTTTCCACCATATTAACCACATCGGCGGCCGTGAAGCTGCCAACAGACCTGCCCAGCTCCTGTTCCAGCCTCCCGCATACCCATGTCCATTCCCAGTTATAGTAATTTTCATGCATCCTCCTGAATTCCGCTGCTATGGCTCCGAGAGAGTCTGCCTTTCCCGATTCTATGTCATCCAGCAGCCTGTCAACAACTTTCTGCGGTGCAATAAGTCCCGCAAGGTCAACCCACTCCCCGTCACCCGGAATTCCTTCCGGCTTCAGCCTTTCCCGGAGTTCATGCTCAGAGCGGATTTCCATATTTTCAAGTCTCTTGATAAGCGAATTGCCAAGAAACTTGTTTATCCCCTTCTGATACATCTCAATACCCGTTTCAAGGGCAGTCCTCTTGATCAGCATATTATTACAGGCATAGGAAGAAGACACGGTTCCCGCAACCGATTTAAGCTTCCGGAGAAGATCCCTGCCTTCGAACATCTTTCGTATCGTATAGGGACTGAGGAGATTGAAATTGACCTGGTCAATCAGTTGCGGATCCTTTCTTCTGTCACGCCTTGGCCATTTCTGGGCATCCCTTATGGTTCCCACACTTCCGAGGTTCACTCCCGGAATAAGAATGGTTTCATCATCCCTTTCAATCAGATAGGAAAAGGGAAGTGAAGAGGTGTCCACATTCTTGTAATGCCGGCCCATTACCAGGGTAAAGGGTCCGATCCTGGCAGGCCACAGGACATATGAATCGCTGGTGGTTTTTGAGCCTCTTTCCATTATACCCTGATGTATCGGACCAAGCTTGTACATATGATTGCTCTGGTTCGATCCGCTGCCGGCATTCATGAATGAAAAGATGCCGGCAATAAGGAGGGTTGACTTATGATGGGTAACCGTATATGGTCCTGCAAATATTGAACAGGCTTCACCATGAAAACCTGCACAGTTGGCAAAGAAAAGGGAGTTTTCCGCGCTGTAATGCTTCCCGAGAACGCAGCCCTGGCCAATAAAGCATTTGTCAACCAGGGTTGAATCTGTTATTACAGACCCTGAACACACTATGAAATGATCCATGATCACCCCGGGCCCGATCAGGACGGGATCATCCTGACAACTGTTCACCGAACCCTCGTTAAGCCTGATGGCCCCGTCAACGCGGGTACAGGGACCAAACCTTACATTGCGTATGTCGCGGCAGTTGAGAATCTTTGTATTACGGCCGATAGTCCCGGTATCCGAAGTCACTGAATCCGAATATTCCCTGACCATCTCCTCAATCCGGTTGACAGCCTTTACCCGGTGCCTGTAAAGAGCACATACATAAGCCTCATGAGCCGAGAGGCGATCCCATATCTTAACCGCCCTGCCGCCTGTCTCATTGAGGACAGCTATCTCGGTCCCGTTGCCGAAGGAAGATACTTTCTGAGTATGTATCTTTCCGCAGTTCTTGATGACCACCCCGCTTTCAATATTGTAGTTGGCAATATAATCGCCTATGTTGCCGATAAGGACATCTGAGCCAACCCTGCAATTGTGAAGATGTGCATTTGAGATCCCGCTCCTGGTTGATACTCCGGATTCATCGGTGAATATCCTGGTGAATTTTCCAAGTCTGATATCGCCTGAAAACGTAACGTTTATACAATGAGACGGATCGAATCCCTCAGTTACCTTCACCCGCTTCCATTCATCACAGCGACAGCCTGCAGCTTTCATTATGGCAATCTCGGAAGCGGTGAGATCGCGGTATTCAGCCGGAAGTTCCATAATATGATACTTGAATTCTTACTTAACTCACTGACTTTCGGATACGAAGATAATAATATTCAGCCGATATTCTAGAATTTTGTATAGGTTATTTCAAATCTTACAGGACTGTGGCTGTCGTTCGCTTTCAAAATAACATTGTTTGATGATGTTGGCAAAAGGAACAATTCAAAGTCGGTGGTAAGACTGTCAGACGAATCTTTCAGATAATTTTGCAGCCAGGTGGAGATGTTGATATTGAAAACATTATTCGTGGTGTCCGGAGTGCCGTCATAAAATCCCGGATTCAGCGAGGAATAATCAGGAACCGTGTATTTCCTGCCGCTTTTTGTAAAATAATTAAGGAATACCCTGGAAGGTATGGTTGAGGGTTTGTAGGTTTTATTGTCGTAATGAACGGGAAGGATGAGTCTTGCCTTGTTTACCGATATGTTTTTCATCTCCGGATCATTTTTTATGTCACTCAGTCCCGGTATCATAAGCTTTGTATTAAGTCCGTTCATGATCTGTACATAGGTGAGAGTATCGGCATAGTCGTCATTTATATGCAAAATCCTCTTGTCAGGATCAGCAGCGGAATGGTCATGCGTGAAGAGGTTAAAGGCCGCATTCTTGCTGAAGGCATCCAGAATGAAATAAAACTGTTTCTTATTACCGTCGGCATCATGCATGAACATGACGAAATAGTTCTGATATGTCTCGTATGTCCCGGGCGCCTCAACACTCAATGACACAAAGACCGGCTCTTCAGGCGAAGTGATTTCAAAAAGAAGACCCCTGAAATAGGATCTGAAATCAGGGTTTGTGGAATGATGGAAAAGCATGCTGGTGTCACGGGTGATATATTCACCGAAATCCAGGGGGATATCCAGTTCAAGATAGTTTACCGAATCAGGCTTAAGCCTGGGCAGAGGAATATCAGTTACGCCAAAGCCGGTAAGCTCCACATCCTGGTTGGAATAATAAACTGAATCGTTGTATATCTGCCTGCTTATTTCACTAAAGGAAAGAAACTGGGGCTTGTCAACAGCTCCGGTCACGGAGAGAAGTTCGAGATAAAGCTTTATCGAATCGATAACGTAGTCTCCCGGAGTCCAGGCGGCACCCAGCCTGACCTGCGTCACAAAACGGGCATCTATCGTGCCGAAATATGGATCACGGATTTGTCCGAGGTAGGATACGGCCGGATTACCTGATTTAACTGCAGGATTATAAGTGGTGAAAGATCTGACTGTAACGGTGTCTGTTGAGAGGATAGTGACAAAATCATCCCCTGGAAGAAGCTTTCTGCCAATCTTTACAGGATCCTCCTCACAGGAGGAAACAGTGAAAAGTATACCTGCAACAAAGACGGCAGGACCAAGGATTGTAAGAATATTCCGGATAAAAAAGCTTTTGCCGGAAAAGCAGCTACGATAGCAATTCGTCATAAAAATCATTATAGGCATCTATATACTCTGACTCATCCTTGAAAGAAAGAACCGGTTTACTGACAGTCTCCAGATATTTCTTCAATTCCCCGTTTATGTTCTCGCTCCCGATAATTATTGCGTCGGAATGCTTTATGGCCAGTTTGGAAAGATTGATGAAGTCGGCATTATTGACCAGCTTCAGACTCTCGCCATCAATTCCGTCATAACGCAGTTTATCTGCGAATGATGATCTGAACGGAGTTTTGAAGTCGTTATTGTAAACGGAATAGATAATTTTCTGATTAAGGAACAGGGGGTCGTCGGAATAAATGTTCTTAAGGTAAACCGGTACCAGGGCCGACATCCATCCGTGACAATGCACAATGTCAGGCGCCCAGCGAAGTTTCTTGACTGTTTCAATCACACCCCGGGCAAAAAAGAGTGCCCTTTCATCATTATCCTCAAATTCACGTCCCGATGCATCGGATACCAGAAATTTCCTTTGAAAATAATCATCATTATCGATGAAATAAACCTGCATCCTGGCACTCTGTATTGAAGCCACCTTTATTATCAGGGGATGATCGGTGTCATCAATGATCAGATTCATTCCGGATAATCTTATGACCTCATGAAGTTGATTCCTGCGTTCATTAATACAGCCATACCTTGGCATAAAGGTCCTTATCTCCTTCCCCCTTTCCTGAATTCCCTGGGGAAGATACCTTCCGATTTTCGATAATCTGTTTTCTGCTATGTATGGAGTTATCTCCTGTGAAACGAATAAAACCTTCCTGCTTTCCATTCTCCTGCCTCAAAATTCCGTTGGGTTACAAGTTGCAAAGATAATAATAAATTTTCAGATAATGATAATAAGGTGTTTACATGAATTATCAGCCTTGTCCCTCAGATTTTTGATGATTTTTCCATGATTTTTCCTGAACGAATGCCGGAGGCCTGCAGGAAATAAAAAAGGATAATTACCTTTGCGACATTATTTTTAATAACGCGGACGAACTTGAAAAAAAAAATAAAACAGGTTCTGCAGTTTATTATTTTTCTCGCAATAGGAATTTTTCTTCTGTGGATTGCTTTCCGGAATGTGAGATTCAGGGAACTGGCAGACGGACTGAAAACAGCAAATTATTTTTTTGTCGTATTGTCTGTTACCTTTAACATTTTTGCATTCCTCAGCCGGGCCAGAAGATGGAACCTCCTCATTTACCCACTGGGATACAAACCCTCTTTCCTGAATACCTTCAATGCAATGATGACCGGCTATTTAGCCAATCTGGCACTGCCGAGAATAGGGGAAATAACCCGCTGCGTGGCACTGGGGAAAAAGGAGGATATCCCCGCCGACAAACTGATAGGAACAGTAGTTGTTGAAAGGGCGGTTGACTTCGTGGCACTCCTGATTATCATGACGACAATGATCTTCACCAGCGGCGATAAAATCAGACAATTCCTGAAAGAAACCATATTTATCCCCCTGAAGGAACAGGTTCTGATCCCCGCAGGCCAGTCCTGGCTGATATGGAGTATTGTACTGCTCGTTCTGGCATTCCTGCTATGGCTCACCGTCAGATACCGCAGAAAACTCGGAAAAATACCCCTGGTTTCGCAAATCTTCAAACTGTCGAAGGGAATAATAACAGGACTGAAATCAATTACCAGGCTGGAAAAGAAATGGGAATTCCTGTTCCATACGGTATTCATGTGGATCTGTTATATATTCATGACCTGGGTAGTGGTTTTTGCAATTGACAATACCTCCCATCTGGGTTTCCGTGATGCAATATTCCTGCTGGTCCTGGGAGGATTTGCCATGGTTGCCCCGGTACCAAGCGGCATGGGCGCTTTCCACTACATCATATCGAGGGGACTTGCCTTTGTGCAGGGAGTAAACCTGGAGGACGGTGCGCTTTATGCAATACTGACACATGAATCCCAGGTTATTATGGTGCTTATTATCGGAATAGCTTCATCCTACATGATTTT
The DNA here is from genome assembly GCA_964522415.1 of uncultured Rikenellaceae bacterium. Lineage (GTDB taxonomy): Bacteria > Bacteroidota > Bacteroidia > Bacteroidales > VadinHA17 > LD21. Next base: position 22,170 of record CAZFVQ010000030.1, read on the forward strand.
CAGAAAAGGAAAAGGCAGGGGAAAAATATAATCAAAGCAAACCATATATGGCAAAGACCAAAACAGTGTTCGTCTGTCAGAACTGCGGCGCCGAATCGCCCAAATGGATAGGCAGATGTCCTTCATGCAGGGAATGGAACAGCTATCACGAGGAAATAGTCAGTCCCGTTTCTTCAGGGAAACCCGGCTTTTTCCGGGAGCTGGAAAAGAGAAATCCCAGACTGCTGGACGGGATAGAAGCAGATGAGGGCAGACGCCATAAAACAGGGATTCCCGAACTGGACAGAGTTCTGGGCGGCGGCATGGTCAGCGGATCCCTTTTACTGCTGGGAGGAGAACCCGGTGTGGGAAAATCAACCCTTGCCCTTCAGCTTGCACTGGCCCTGAAAGGAGTCAAGGTGCTGTATGTTTCGGGCGAGGAGAGCGAGGAACAGATAAGCCTGAGGGCACAACGCCTCAGATCTTCCAATCCCTCATGCTATGTCCTCAGTGAAACACGGCTGGAAAACATACTTGTGCAGTGTGAAAATATCGGGGCAGGACTGGTCATTGCCGATTCAATTCAGACAATGACCACCGATTCCCTTGAATCATCTGCCGGCTCCGTGTCGCAGGTCCGGGAATGTGCAAGCCGCTTCCTCATGTATTCAAAACTTACTGGAACACCGGTAATGCTGATCGGACATATTACCAAGGACGGAACACTGGCCGGACCGAAAGTCCTGGAACATATAGTGGATGTTGTACTCTATTTTGAAGGAGACAACAATTATGTCTACCGTATTCTGCGGCCCTTCAAGAACAGATTCGGATCAACCTCCGAGATAGGCATATTCGAAATGATTGAATCAGGACTCAGGGAGGTAAATAATCCCTCGGAACTGTTCATCGGCCAGCATGACGAATCTCTCAGCGGAATTGCAACGGCTGCCACGATTGACGGACTGAGGCCTTTTCTCATAGAAACACAGGCCCTGGTAAGCAGTGCGGTTTACGGCACTCCGCAAAGAAGTTCCACCGGTTTTGATACCCGCAGACTCAACATGCTTCTTGCCGTACTGGAAAAAAGAGCCGGATTCCGGCTTGCGGTTAAGGATGTTTTCATGAATATCGCAGGCGGAATCAGAGTGAATGATCCGGCAATAGACCTGGCTGTAATAAGCGCCATTCTCTCCTCAAACCTGGATATTCCCGTTCCCCGGGATACATGTTTCGCCGGGGAAACCGGACTTTCAGGAGAAATAAGACCTGTGGCACGGGTTGAACAAAGGATACGGGAAGCTTCAAAAATGGGATTCAAAAGAATCTTCCTTTCACGATACCATAAGAACCTCCCCCGGGAAGACAATAAAATTGAAATCGTTCAGGTCGGGAAAATTGAACAGCTCGTCAGAGGATTATTTGGCTGATTATACAAAAGCAGCTGGCAGCTGACGGCTGCTGACTGCCGGTTGATTTAATAACTGCCGGTTGATTTAATACTTATCCCTGAGAGGGTTATCCCTGCCGCTGCTTTCCCATTTGAACTTGTCGCAGTCGAGCTCCATGCTGAAGCCCGCAGGACGCTCAAACTCATCGGCTTCCATTATACCCAGCTCCGGGTCGTTATAAAGTTTTTTAAGAAAGAGTGCAAATACCGGCAATGCCATATTTGCTCCCTGTCCTTCACCCAGTGTTTCAAAATGAATGGAACGATCCTCCCATCCGCTCCAGACTCCTCCCACCAGATTCGGCGTCACACCCATGAACCATCCGTCAGACTGTTCCTGAGTGGTGCCGGTTTTCCCCCCTATCTGGTTCATAAGCATATAGGGCTCTCTTCTCATCCTGATTCCCGATCCTGAGTGAACAACACCCTGAAGAAGATTAAGCATCAGATATGCCGTTTCTTCGCTCAGTACTTCTTCAATAACCGGATTGAACCTCGAAATGACGTTTCCGTTCTTGTCTTCGATATGAGTGACATACATGGGACGGGTATATACTCCTTTATTGGCAAAAGTGCCATAGGCCCCGACCATCTCTTCAAGCTTTACATCGGATGTTCCCAGGAAAATTGAATAAACGGGGTCTATAAAGCTTCTGATACCCATTTTATGCATTAGTTCAGCAACAGCCGAAGGCCTGAACTGCTGCATCAGCCAGGCTGAAATATAATTCTCTGACTGGGCCAGTCCCCATTTCAGGGTGACCATCCTGCCGTGATGAGCCTTGTTTCCCGAACTTCTCGGAGTCCACGTAGTGTCACCGACATCAAAGGAACGGGGTATATTTTCAACTTCATAACAGGGCGAATAGCCGTTCTGCATTGCTATGGTGTAAAGAAAGGGCTTTATAGTACTTCCAACCTGCCTCCGCTGCTGGGTGCACACGTCATACTTGAAATACCTGAAATCCGGTCCGCCCACATAGGCCTTTACATATCCGTTATGAGGATCCTCCACCATGATTCCCGATCTTATGAAATACTTATAATACCTTATCGAATCGAGAGGTGTCATTATGGTATCTCTTTCCCCCTTCCACGAGAAGACTTTCATTTTTGTCTTCGTATTGAAGGCAAGCATTATTGAATCTTCCGGATAACCCCGTGCCCTCATGGTATAATACCTGTTACTCTGTCTCAGGGATCTCATTAACAGTTCATCCACCGTGGATTTGGGCAGGTCGTCGGAATAAGGAGGATTCCTGAACCGTTTCGCACGCCTGTAAAAATCAGGCTGAATAGTCCTGGACAGGTGTTCCGTAACAGCCTCCTCGGCATACTGCTGCATCCGGGAGTTTATGGTTGTGTGGATCTTCAGCCCGTCCCTGTAAATATCATAATTTGAACCGTCCGGCTTTTTGTTTTTGTTACACCATCCGTATAGCGGATTGTTATCCCATTCCCACATAGCCTCATCATAGGATGCCTGACGCTGGTAAAGCTTCCGGTCAGGCAGAGGCCTGGTCATGATATTCCTCAGATATTCCCTGAAATATGTTGCACGTCCCGTATTATGATCCTCTATCTGAAAATCCAGCTCAATAGGCAGCCTTTTCACGGAATCCGCCGTATGACGGTCGATATAGCCGTATCTCGACATCTGTGAAATCACAATATTCCTCCGGTGAAGCATCCGGTCATAATATCTTACCGGATTATAGGCACTTGAATTTTTCAGCATACCTATCAGAACAGCGGATTCCTGGAGATTGAGGGAATCGGGAGTCTTGTTGAAATAGACCATTGCAGCTGACCTGATACCGATGGCATGGTAAAGAAAATCATATTTGTTGAGATACATTGCAATGATCTCTTCCTTGGTATAGCTTTTCTCCAGCTTCACTGCCGTCTGCCATTCCTTGAACTTTGAAACCCCAAGTCTCATGCTCCTGACAAGGGAGGAGACTCTTGCCGTGTCCCTCGGATAAAGCTGTTTGGCAAGCTGCTGTGTAATGGTGCTTCCCCCTCCGGTTTCCTGCCCGAGCAGAATGGTCCGGAAAATAACTCTCGCTATTCCCCGCATATCTATGCCTGAATGGCGGTAATACCGGATATCCTCGGCAGAGATGAGCGCCGCCACCAGATAGGGTGAAAGGTCCCTGTATTCCGTCCAGGTCCTGTTCTCAATGCTTATTTTGCCGATAAGTACCTCATCCTCGGAAAACACTTCCGCGGCAAGATAATACTCGGGATTTTCCAGTTCGGCAAAAGAGGGCATCGGACCCAGCTTCTCCGCCGAGATCAGGAGAAACAAAATAATAATGACTACAATGGGCGTTGCGAACAGCGCCCAGAACCAGATAAGATATTTTTTGTTTTCTTTACTCCCCTCCATGAGGCTGAATATTTGCGCCAAAATTAGTAAAATCTTAAAGAATCATAAAAGTTTATTTTGAAGTTTGAAAGGTAAATCATTTACTTTGTCCTGTTTTTAATTCAAAAAAAACCTGTGTAAATGATCGAAAACCTTGTGATTGTTGAGTCTCCGGCCAAAGCCAGAACAATTGAGAAATTCCTTGGTAAGGATTTTCGTGTCATATCCAGCTTCGGACATATCAGGGACCTGGCAAAGAAAAATCTTGGTATAGACATAGAAAAAGATTTTGAACCTGTCTATGAGATTCCGGGTGAAAAGGCCAAAGTTGTCAACGAGCTCCGCAAGGCAGCTTCAGGAGCCAGGAACATATGGATTGCTTCTGATGAGGATCGTGAGGGGGAAGCCATTGCATGGCATATAGCAGGCGTACTGGGACTTGACATGGAAACAACCAGAAGAATAGCCTTCCATGAGATAACCAAAGATGCCATTGCCTCAGCTATTGAAAATCCCCGCACCATAGACATGAACCTGGTCAATTCACAGCAGGCAAGGCGTATCCTTGACCGGCTTGTAGGATTTGAAATATCTCCCGTACTGTGGAAAAAGGTACAGCCCTCCCTTTCTGCGGGAAGGGTCCAGTCAGTGGCAGTAAGACTTGTTGTTGAACGCGAACGGGAAATCATTTCCTTCAGTCCTGAATCAGCTTACAGGATTACTTCGGTTTTCAGGACAGATGAAAAGGATGAAGGCAGTGAGATGATCAGGGCTGAAGCATCAAAGCGCTTTCCGAAAGCGGAAGAGGCGGAAAAATTCCTTGAGCTTTGCAGCCGGGCACACTACAGGGTTGAAAATATAAGTGTCAAACCCGGAACAAGATCCCCTGCCCCGCCATTCACCACCTCAACCCTGCAGCAGGAAGCATACCGGAAACTCGGATTCTCGGTGGCCCAGACCATGACAGTGGCACAAAAACTGTACGAGGCCGGGAAAATCACTTATATGAGAACCGATTCCACAAATCTTTCGAAACTGGCTCTGGCAACATTGCGTGAGACCATCATTTCGGAATATGGTGAAGAATATTCAAAAACAAGACAATATACCACAAAAACGAAAGGAGCCCAGGAAGCTCATGAGGCCATTCGTCCTGCCTATCCCTCCAATCCTGAAACACAGGGCAGTCAGAACGAAAAAAAGCTTTATAACCTGATCTGGAAAAGGACCATCGCCTCACAGATGGCCGATGCAGTTATTGAAAAAACCACTATTACGGTTAACATGGACAATTCACCGCATACATTCACTGCAACGGGTGAAATAATCAAGTTCCACGGCTTTCTCAAGGTATATACGGAATCGCCGGACCATGAAAACGGGGATGAGGAAAAAAATCTCCTCCCACCCGTAAAAAAGGATATGCCGCTTTATTATAATACTGTATCAGCGGTTCAGAAATTCACGATGCCGCTTCCAAGATACAATGAAGCCAGTCTGGTAAAGAAACTTGAGGAGCTGGGAATCGGCAGGCCCTCCACATATGCTCCCACAATCTCGACAATACAGAACAGGGGTTATGTGCTGAAGGAGAACAGGCCGGGGGAAAAACGGCAGATCAGCATCTACACTCTGGAAAAAGGAAAAATAAGTCATGCCGTAAAGAATGAAATAAGCGGAAAAGAGAAATCGAAACTCTTCCCCCAGGATATAGGAATGATTGTAAATGATTTCCTGGTTGAAAACTTCCCCGAAATAGTGGATTACAATTTTACTGCAGAAATTGAAAGGCAGTTTGATGAGATTGCTCTCGGGAAACTGAAGTGGACAGGTATGCTGAAAAAATTCTATGGTCCCTTCCACAAAACCGTTGAGAGCACTCTTGAGAAGAAACACCGGAAAACAGCCGTCAGATTTCTTGGGAATCATCCTGAAACAGGGGAGCCGGTATCTGCAAGAATGGGCAGATTCGGACCGGTTGCCCAGATCGGCAGCAGCGAAGACGGAAACAAACCGCGCTATGCAAGCCTCACGCGTGACCAGCTGATTGAAACAATAAGCCTGGAGGAGGCCCTCAGACTTTTCACCCTGCCAAGAACTCTCGGGTCTTTTGAAAATGAAGAAATCATAGTTGGAAAAGGGAGATTCGGCCCCTATATAAGACATAAAGGCAAATTTTATTCGGTTAAAAAGGGAGAGGATGACCCGTATTCATTAACTTTGGAAAGGGCAATCCAGATAATCCATGAAAAGAATGAGGCTGAAAAGAAAAAACTTGTCAGGGAATTCGGCGATATCATGCTTCTCAACGGAAGGTACGGACTTTACCTGTCGAGGGACAAAAAAAATTACAGGATACCAAAGGGTACGAACATTGACAGTCTGACAAGGGAAGAATGTGAAGCCATCATTGAAAGGAGCGAAAAAAAGAAAAAATAGACTTCCTAAAACAGTATCATGACCGATCTCAACGACTTTTTTGATCCCGTCAGCATTGATAATCCCGGGTTTGAACACCTGTCAGGCCAGTCCGGATTTCCGCATAACATAACGGTCCACACCGAAAATGTATCTCTCGGCGGAATGGAATCCTATAAAATAGCCCTGCTGGGTGTCCCCGAAGGAAGGAATTCCCCGGCAAGCGGATCAATAAAGGGTCCTGACAGTATACGCACAGAACTTTACAAACTGGCAAAAATCCCGGGTAAGCTCAGAATCACCGATCTGGGGAACATGAAAAGGGGAATCACTTTCAATGATACCATTGCCGGACTGACGGAAATCCTCATAATGCTTGCCGGCTTCAATGTTTTCCCCGTCATACTGGGTGGCAGCAGCGCACTGGCTCTGGCAGTTGACAGGGCCCTGAGCCGGCAGGAGATAAAATACACATTGCTCGCGGTTGATTCCAGGATAGATTATGTCAGCGAGAAAAAGGAGAATGATTCCTTCAATTACCTCAGCACCATCATGCATGACAGCCGGAGCACCTTCAGCCACTATATTAATCTGGGATATCAGACATACCTGAACGACCAGCAGGTGATAAACAGGTTCAACAGGCGCAGGTCGGAGCTGATCAGAATAGGTGATGTAAGGAAAGCCATATACCTGACGGAACCCATGTTCAGGGATTCGGATGCCGTACTGATGGACATTTCCTCGGTAAGACAGCCTGATGCTCCGGGATGTACAGCCCCTTCCCCCAACGGATTCTATGGCGAAGAGATCTGCCTCCTGGCAAGATATGCCGGAATATCGGATAAGCTGAAAATATTCGGCCTCTTTGACCTGGATCCGGATATGGATATCCGAAATCAGACAGCTGCCCTCTGCGCACAGATATTATGGTTCTTTCTTGAAGGGTTCTCCCAGAAACAATATGAAACACCACATCTCAGCACTGCCAATACCGGACGATTCATCAGGTACCATGTTAAAATAAGCGACCTGGAAGAGGATCTGATATTTGTCAGGAGCAATCTCACGGAAAGATGGTGGATGGAATTCCAGGTACCCGGCTCATCTCCACTGTATATTGCATGTTCGCATGAAGATTACATCAAGGCCAGCCGTGACGAAGTACCTGAAAGATGGGTAAGCGGTTCCAAAAGACTGCGCCCATGAAAAGATAGCTGAGAGCTTACGAAAGGCTCCGGCCATGAAAAAACAGCTGAGTCCTTACAAAAGACTGTAGCCGTGAAAAAACAGGAAAGTTAAGAGCTTCTCATTGAAACAAAAATTGTTATTGTGCGTTAAATAACAAAATTTGTTAATATGCGTTATTCAATATATTTGTATACGTGTCGGATTTTTGTTTATTTTGCTGTTTAATTTGCACGAGCATCTCTACTGTTGGATCATCATAAAAATGAAACGCGTTAAGGTAACATTGCTGTTATTTGTGCTGATAGGCATTACAACGTGGTCTCAACAGGATCCGTTGTCAAGCAATTATATGTTCAGTACACTAACCTACAACCCGGGAGTGGCCGGCACATCAGGAATGATTTGTGCCACAGCCATTACCAGGCAGCAATGGGTGGGATTCACCGGAGCTCCGGTAACAACCACATTCAATGTGAGTGCACCGGTCTCCCCCTTCAGGATTGAAAGCGGAATCGGGCTTATGGTGGAAAGTGACCAGATAGGATTTGACTCAGACATAAATATTTCAGGAATATATGCATTGCTTGTCAATATGGGAACAGGAAAACTGGGCATAGGAATAAATCTGGGGGTCATGAACAAAACCCTTGATCCGGAATGGAATATCCCTTCCGGTGACGGATTTACTTCGCCCGACCAGGATCCTCTCATTCCCGTGAACAAGGAGAGTTTTGTGGCTTTTGATGCCGGACTCGGCCTTTATTACAATGCCGATAAATACTATGCCGGCCTCTCGGTAAGGCATCTGAACCAGGCCAGGTTCAGATATACAAAAGGAGAACCATATCTCTCACGGCATTATTACCTGACAGCAGGCTATAATCTGCAGTTGCCTGATCCGGCCCTTGAGCTCCTGCCCTCAGTATTCGCTTTCAGCGACGGAAAGGTATTGCAGGCCAGCGTGACCACTATGCTCCGATACAATAAAAAAGTATGGGGCGGCGTTTCTTACCGTGCAGGTGATGCCCTGACAGGAATTGCGGGCATTGAGCTGTTTAACGGAATACGTATCGGCTATGCCTATGACTTCCCCTTATCGGATGTCAGGAAGAGTACCATGGGCTCCCATGAATTAATGGTCAATTACTGTTTTGACCTGAGAATGGGTAAAAGTCGTTCGAAATACAAAAGTATCAGATTTTTATAAGCATATTGAAAAATTAACTTACTTGCATCTTAATTTCCTACTGTATGAAAAAGTCGATTCTGTTTTTAATGATAATTTTAATATTTATTACCGGTTGCCGAACTTCAAATACAGGTGAACTCACGGGAGTTCCCGGAAGAAAGAAGTTCTTTGAGCCCGAACCAATGGAGATGGCTTTCATACCGGCCGGTAGTTTTATAATGGGGCCAAGCGACCAGGATGCTCTTTTTGCACAGAACGTCCTCGCCAAATCCGTCACAGTCGATGCTTTCTGGATGGATCAGACCGAAATCACAAACAATAAATACCGCCAGTTCGTTTACTGGGTACGTGATTCCATTCTGAGAACAAATCTTGGGAATGCAGGAATAGATCGCAGGGAGTATTTCAGAACCGACCGCGACGGAAACGTTATCGAACCCTACGTACTGAACTGGGATGAAAAGATTGACATTCGTGAAGAGGTGACCAGAAGTGTTATTGAGGAAATGTACTATCCTCCCGAGGAAAGGTTCAACGGCAGGAAACAGTATGATGTACGTAAATTCAATTATTCCTATTACTGGGTCGATTACCAGTCTGCCGCCAAAGCAAGATATGTATATGACTATGAAAACAATACCGGCCATTACGAAGGTCAGGTCACAAATCTTGACGGCACCCGTACCGATATCAGGGACCGTTCATCCTTCATCAAACACATTGTTCTGAATATTTATCCCGACACCCTTTGCTGGATCAGGGATTTCACCTATTCATTCAATGACCCCCAGGCCGATCTGTATTTCTGGCACCCATCCTTTGATGATTATCCCGTAGTCGGTGTTTCATGGCATCAGGCAAATGCCTTCAGCCACTGGAGAACCGATTATATGAACAATGCACTGAGGAAAAGCGGTGTTCCCGATGTCATGGCATACAGACTGCCGCTGGAAACAGAATGGGAATATGCAGCCAGGGGCGGACTGGACCTTTCAATGTATCCGTGGGGAGGACCCTATACCCGTAACTATGAGGGATGCTTCCTTGCCAACTTCAAGCCCCTCAGAGGCAATTATATTGATGACGGGAATGTTTATGCCGGAAAAGTCGGATCCTATGAACCCAATGAATACGGACTGTACGACATGGCGGGAAATGTTGCCGAATGGACACGCTGCGCCTATCATCCCTCGGCATATATATTCCAGCATGACCTTCAGCCCAATTATGAATACAATGCCTCTCCACAGGATCCACCTGTTCTGAAGCGCAAGGTAATACGCGGAGGCTCATGGAAAGATGTTGCATATTTCCTGCAGGTAAGCGCCAGGGATTATGAATACCAGGATTCCACAAAGCCCTATGTAGGATTCCGTAATGTCAGACCATACATAGGAGCAAAAATATAGTCACAAACCACACTAAATAATCAGGCATATGAGCTTAACAGAATTTGTAAATAGCAGCGGCTGGAAAAATTTCATGGCAAAGCTATACGGCTGGGGCGCCTCCCTTGTGATCGTCGGTGCCCTGTTTAAAATACAGCACTGGCCGGGTGCAGGTACCATGCTCACCGTTGGACTTCTTACAGAAGCTATTATTTTCTTCTTCTCAGCATTTGAACCATTGCGGGAAGAAATTGACTGGACCCTTGTTTATCCGGAACTTGCCGGGATATCTGAAGAAGATCCCGCCGAATTCGCACATGCCCTTGCAGGAAGAGAACGAGATGCAATCGTCAGGGGAGGCGGAGGTTTCAGCGGCGGTTTCCCGGCTGGCTTCAGTGGTGGTCAGGCCGGTGGCGGCACCGGTGGTCAGGCTGCCGGAGCCGGAGGAGGATACAGTGGCGGAGGATACGGCGGTGGTGGATACGGCGGTGGTGGATACGGCGGTGGTGGATACGGCGGTGGTGGATATGGCGGTGGTGGATATGGCGGTGGTGCAGGATCAGCAGCTCTGGCAAAATTCGATGAAATGCTCGAGAAAGCCGAAATAACGCCGGAACTCTTCCAGAAACTGGGTAGCGGAATGCAGAAGCTTGGCGATGCAACCTCAAATATTAATGCCATGAGCAATATAGCGGATGCATCAAACAAGTACATGAATACCATGAACAATGCAAACGATGCTCTTTCCAGACTGACACAGACCTACCAGGAAGCAACCCAGGCTGTCAGTGCCACAGGATCAAGCTATAATACCATAGCCGAAACTATTGCAGAAATGCAGGCCGGCGGCAAGTCTTACCAGCAGCAGCTGGAGGTGCTGAACAAGAACCTGGCTGCACTGAATACCGTATATGAACTCCAGAAAAAAGGAGCCGATGATCATATGAAGGAGTCTGAATCACTTTATCAGGGTCTTCAGGATCTGATGAAAAATCTTACGGAATCTTCTGATGATACAAAGAAATACCGTGATCAGGTGGCAAAACTCAACGAAAACCTGTCGGCTCTCAACAATGTATATGGAAATATGCTTGCCGCAATGAATGTTAAATAATTCAATTATCTGTTTTAGTTAACCAATCTCCCATAAAATGGCTCACGAAAAGTTATCCCCGCGGCAGAAAATGATCGGTATGATGTATCTGGTGCTTACCGCCATGCTTGCACTTAACGTATCAAAGGAAGCCGTGGAAGCTTTTAAAAAGGTAGATAATAGCCTGACTCTTACCATAGCCAATTATGCTGCAAAAAATGATCTCATTTACCAGGAGTTTGACAGAGCAGCAGCTGAGAATCCGGCCAAGGCAGGAGACTATCGTAAAACGGCATACGAGGTTAAGGAAAGGGCTGATGAAATATTCAATTATATGCAGGGGCTTAAGATAGAGATCATCAAAGAAGCCGAAAGAGATGAAAACACCCTTGCCGTGAGAGGAAATGAAGTGATTATCGATGAAGTCAAAAAGATTGACGAAAATAACGTCCCTTCCCAGATTCTGATAGGAGCTCATGAAAACGGAAAAGCATTTGCTCTTAAAACGATGCTGGTTGACTTCCGTGAATTCCTCATTGAAACACTTGAGGGAAAAAATTCTTCCGCCGAAGAAGTTCTGCGTAAGAGTCTCAATACCGACGACGGCAGGGATCCCAGCGGACAACCCGAAAGGTGGGAAAACCTTACATTCCACAACCTTCCTCTGGTTGCGGTTATCACTGTTCTCTCGAAGATGCAGGTTGACATCAGGAATGCCGAGACGGAAGTGCTTAACAGCCTGTACACCCAGATTGATGCTGCTTCATTCAAATTCAACAAGCTCGAGGCTATTGTCATACCTGATGCAAACTATGTTACCCTCGGCAGCAATTACTCTGCAAAAGTCTTTATTTCGGCAATAGACACAACCCAGAAGCCTACAATAATGGTAGGCGACCAGGAAATACCGGTAGACGATTCGGGCAAGGGCATCTATACTGCCAGACCCACAACAACCGGCACAAAACCCTGGGGAGGCGTTATAAAGATGAAAGCTCCCACCGGAGAGGACATAAGCTATCCCTTCAGGTCATCCTACTCGGTTGGTGTGCCGAATGTAGTGGTATCACCCACTGCCATGAACGTTATGTATATGGGTATCGCAAATCCCATTGACGTCTCGGTTCCGGGAGTCAGTCCCGACAATGTGAAGATCAGAGTGGTAAACGGAAATTTCACTTCTGAAAGAGTCAGAAGAGCAGGTGGTGAATTCTTCCGGGGAAACTGGTCGGTAAGACCTTCAAAAGCAGGTCAGAATGTTCAGGTAATTGTTTCAGCCACAGATGCCGGTGGCAAAACCACTTCATATTCACCCATAGAATTCAGGGTGAAAACAATTCCGAAACCTGAAGCACGCTTTGCCGGACAAAACGGCGGAACAATATCCCGTAACACTGCCATGGCTCAACAGGGTGTATTTGCATTACTGCCCGACTTCGACTTCGACCTGCAATACAAAATCACCGGATTTTCAATGTTGTATACCGACAAGATGGGTGATTTCGAAGAACCCAGCACAAGCAGTTCGCTTACAGCCAAGCAAAAAGAGCTTCTGGGTCGCCTGACAAGAGGAAAATATTTGACTATTAAAGATATAAAGGCCATTGGGCCTGACAACAGGACTGTTGACCTGTCACCTATGTTGTTTAAAATTGACTAGTAAAGACCGATATTATGAGAAGGAAAATATATTTTGGAATATTTATTCTGGCTTTTGCAGCAACAGCCACAGGCCAGCAATCATTCGGCGACATATACAAGAAATCAATTTCTGAAACCCGGAAGATTGAATATCCTCACCTCAGGGAAGCTGATGCCATATGGTCAAAAAGGTATTATCGCCTGATCGACCTCCGGGAAAGGATCAATCAGCCGCTGTATTATCCCACAACTCCGACGCTTGACGGCAGAATGAGCTTTATCAACGTCGTCCTTGATGAAATCAAGAAAGGAAACATAACTGCTTATTCTGCAATTGACATAAATGTGCCGACAACATACCAGGAGATTGAGACACAGATGGGTGCCGAGACCCGGATTCAGCAGATACAGATTGATGCTGCCGGGAACACCCGTGACTCGACAATTACCGAACAGGCTAAGCCCGAAGAGATAAAGCAGCTTCTGGTGTACGAGGAATGGTATTTTGACAAGAAACTGGGGAAGCTGGATGTCAGAATAATCGCTATCTGCCCGTACTATATGGGTTATGATGCCGATCTTGGCAGATCGCTCCGCAAAGCCCTGTTCTGGATCAGGTTTGACGAGGTCAGGGATATCCTGGCCAGGAAAGAGGCATTTGTCAGTAATAACGATGCCCAGAGATTATCCTTTGATGATATTTTCATGCAAAGGAGATTCGGAAGTATAATATTTGGAGAATCAAATGTCTTTAACGACAGAATGGTAAGTGAATACCTGGTGGGGAAGGCAGCCCTTTTCGAAGCCGACCGCCTGAAGCAGGAATTATTCGACCTTGAACACGATTTGTGGGAATTCTGATTCAGAATCACATAAACTGTTCACCCGTTTCCTTCCTGACATCCTCAAGGTAATTCCTGATGTTCTGCTCTTCTTCCTTTTTTACGATCAGCAGAACATCATCGGTCTCAACCACGATATAATCCCTCATTCCCTGGATTACTGCCACCCTTCCCTCGGGAATACTTATAATATTGCCGGCATTTTCATATGAAAAGACATTTCCGCTGATGATGGTGTTGCTTTTCATATCATTTGTCGAATGTTCATACAAGGAACTCCATGTTCCCAGATCGGACCAGCCTATTTCCGTGCATCTCACATAAACATTATCCGCCTTTTCCATTATCCCGTAGTCAATGGAAATACTTCTGCACTCGGTATATGTACTTCCGATAAAAGCGGTCTCCCCGGATGTGCCAAAGATGTCCCTGCCTTCATTGAAAACCGAATACATATCGGGCAGATGCTTTTCAAAGGCATTAAGTATTGCTTTCACATTCCAGATAAAAATTCCTGAGTTCCAGTAAAAATCCCCGCTTTGCAGAAATTTCCTGGCCAGATCAATATTTGGTTTTTCGGTAAAGGTCTTTACCTTGAGAAGATTTTCATAGCCTTCGACAGGTTTCTTAATATCGGCCTGTATATATCCGTAGCCCGTTTCAGGACGGTTGGGCTTTATTCCGAGAGTGAGCAACACATCGTTTCCCCTGGCGAAATCCATACTTTCCCTGATAACCCGGGAAAATTCCTCTTCCTTCAGTATAAGATGATCGGCAGGTGTCACCGCAACCACGGCATCCGGATTTTCCTTCAGTATCCTGAATGTGCCATAAGCCAGACATGGAGCTGTGTTTCGCCTCAGGGGCTCTGCCAGAACCTGCGAGGGATCAATTCCAAGCTGTTCAATAACAACATCCGTATGTTCATCGCTTGTTACGATAAAAATATTTTTTTCCGGACAACAGTCTTTAAAACGCCTGTATGTCTGCTGTATCAGACTCTCTCCCGTTCCGAGGATATCAAGGAACTGCTTCGGCCTCTGCTGTCTGCTCAGGGGCCAGAACCTGCTTCCCACGCCCCCGGCCATAATAATTACATACCTGTCTTTCATTATTGATCTTTTCTTCTGATAACTTGCTGCAAATATATAATTAAAAAAATCCTTCCGGCCTGATTAATGCCGGTCATGGCAAAAATCCGGTAAATATTTGTATTTTTAAGCTGTCTAAAATACACCGGGACATGTTTAGGTTTCTTTCACAGACGGGCAAATATTTCCTTTTGCTAAAAAAAGTGTTTTCAAGGCCTGAAAAACCTTCTGTTTATTTCAGGCAAACCCTGTTTGAGCTGCATAACCTCGGATTTAATTCCGTAGGAATAATTTCAATCATCTCATTTTTCATGGGAGCGGTCATTGTCCTTCAGACAGCCTATAACACGGAGAATCCCATTTATCCGACATATCTTATCGGACTGACCTGCCGCGACATGCTTCTGCTTGAATTCTCATCCACGGTAAGCGGACTGATACTTGCAGGGAAGGTCGGATCAAATATTGCCTCGGAAATCGGTACAATGAGGGTGACGGAACAGATTGACGCACTTGAGATGATGGGAGTCAATTCGGCATCCTATCTGGTACTTCCCAAAATTATTGCAACCCTTCTTTTCAACCCGGTCCTCACGCTTCTGAGTATCGTAGTCGGAACACTCGGTGGCTGGCTGGCCGGAACCTCAGCCGGCGTAATAACATCCGAAGATTTCATATACGGGATACAATATGCATTCATTCCATACTACGTGACTTATGCAATTATCAAAACACTGATCTTTGCCTTTATAATTACAAGTATTTCTTCTTTCCAGGGCTATTTCGTGGAGGGAGGATCCCTGGAAGTAGGCCGCGCTAGCACCAGAGCAGTTGTGTTCAGCAGTATTCTTATACTGCTTTTCAATGTCATTCTGACTCAAACGATGCTGTCATGATCAGGATAAAAGGCCTGGAGAAGGCATTCAACGGCAAGACAGTGCTTCACGATATAAACGTGTCATTCGAAAGCGGCAAAACCAATCTTATTATCGGCAGAAGCGGTTCGGGAAAGACTGTACTTCTTAAATCCATTGCAGGACTGCATGAACCGGATAAGGGAGAGGTATGGTTCGGTGACATCCTTTTCAATAAACTGGATTTCAACTCCAAGAAGGAAATCCGCAAGGAAATGGGAATGCTTTTCCAGGGAAGTGCACTCTTTGATTCCCTTACAGTTGAACAGAATGTGAGATTCCCTCTCGACATGTTTACCAGTCAGATGCCGGAAGAAAAGGTTGAAAGGGTTAATTTCTGCCTTAAACGCGTTGGCATTGTAAATGTGAATAAACTCTTTCCCTCGGAGCTGTCGGGCGGAATGAAGAAAAGGGTGGCAATAGCCAGGGCAATTGCCCTCAATCCCAGATTCCTGTTCTGCGATGAACCCAATTCAGGTCTCGATCCTATCACTGCCATCATGATCGATGCGCTTATCAGGGAGCTAACCGAGGAATATTCCATGACCACAATCATAAATACTCACGACATGAACTCGGTGATTGAGATAGGTGAAAACATTGTTTTCATCAATAATGGCTATATATGCTGGGAAGGCAATAAAGATGAGGTTCTCCGGTCCGATAATGAATTACTGAATGAGTTTATTTTTGCAAATTCAATGGCCAGACACCTGCTTACACAACAAAAAAAATAAGGATCAGTCCTTTATTTCCTCATACTCTATATATTCACCCGTATCCTTTGAGATTTTCTTGCCCTTTCCGGCATCGTGATCAGCCCTGTCCTGTTCATTTACTCCCCTCCTGTACACAATAAGGGGCCTGACAAGCAGATATACAATCAGGCCTATCAGAAAAACACGCAGTAAAAGTACCATTGTAGCTTAATTTTTATTGAGTCATTATCATGGGTTTGTCATTCTTTCTTTTTTCCCTGTTTCCGAACACGAGATTCACTCCCGCCCGTGCATGCAATGTACTAAGATATTCCGGAACAGGAGCGCTGTCGCTGCCAGATACAAATTTATTCCATTTCAGCGGAATCCTGTCTGCAAGGGCATAAATCTGAAAAAATCCGAGCCGGAATGCCAGGCCGAATCCGATGTTGTCATAGCTGTAGCTGGCTGCTGTATAGGCAAGACTGGTCGAAAACGTATTTCCCAGATTCAGGCTGGCCGAGAATGTAAAAGTTTCACGGAACCTGTTCCCGTCAAACCTTGTATGTGAAAGAAGGCCAAGAGTAAGACTGCCGGAAGGGCTGTAGCCGGCCCCGAGTATTAATCCTGCCGGAATATTTGTTCTGTAAGGTATTGCAGTGCTTGTAACGCTAAAGGCTTTCTGAAGGGAATCAATAATCTCCTGTCCCAGTTCCCCGAAATCGATATTGCCGTCATAAATATCCTGAAAACTGACACCGCTGAGTACAAACTGATTTTCAGACCGTAGATTTGTCAGGTCCCTTTTCCAGCGGATATATCCCAGGTCTGTCACTGAAGCCGACAGTCTGAACCTGTCGGAAAAAATATATTCAAGTCCCAGGTCAAGTCCCAGACCGTTATTTCCCGTTTTAAGGAAATAGTCAACTATCGCCCGGGTATTATCAAAAACCGAATCGTCAAAGGATATATCGTCGGGCAGGTTCTCCGCATCCGAATGGATTTCAACCGGTGCACTTATGTTTGCCATCAGGCTGGCATCCACCAGATGAGTAAAATCTTCCCTTACTGTTATATTCAAAGCCTTGTTCTCAAGCGACATATTTGCCACTCCTGAAAGCCATTTTGCCCTGACACCTATCCTCAGCCGGCCTGTGATATTTTTTGAAAAACCCAGTCCGGTTTCCCTGTACCAGCTGACGTCCGTTGCCAGGGAATTCAGGTTGAGAGATCTTCCCAGGAAAGCATCATTCCCGCTGAACAGGAGCCTGAGCATATCACCCGGCAGTCCGAAATCCGCTTCAAACCTTTCATTTATATCGAGAAAAATATAAAGATCACGTCCGGCGCTTATACCCAGACCGAAAAGCTGAACCGACGATCCTGCCTCAATCCTGTTTGTCTCCCTCAGTCCATCAATGAAATTTCCTGCATCAAAATCGGGATGACCAGGGGAAATAGTGGAATCACCCGTGGAATTCAGGGAAAAAATATCCCGGTAATTAAAAAAGTTGTTGCTGAAATTCATATTGACTCCCGAGATGCCGGGCAATCCGATATAAAGCCTGCTGTAGGGCTGAATAGCAGGGTTAAGAAGATGATTCTGAGGCAGGTTCATATAAAACATTGTCTGACTGTTCTGTGAATGAACCGGGGAAAATGTCAGAGTCAGAATAAAAATGATGAAATAGAATCTGTACCGCTTCATATCTGTCAGATTAGGTTTTGAATATATCTTTTTTTTCTTCCTGCAAAAGCTGCAGGGAATAACAACGGAATCACACTCTTCCTTATACGTAAAATCATCTGGAAGTGGTTCCGGTTTTGTAATTATACAGGAAACGGTCTGTTCCGCCGACAATAAGATTCCATCCTGCGTTATCCGATAATCTGCCTATTGAGAACATTGATGCTCCCCGAAGGGGAAATCCTTCCATTGCTGAACCATCAGCACCGATAAGCCAGATCAGATCCCTGTCCTCTTCAAAAATTCCGATTTTACGATCGTTCGAGGAAAAAGTAAAAGTGATCGGTCCTCCCAGTCTGCCCGATCTGAACTCCCTGGAAAAAATTTCTGATCTGTCATGGCCGTACAGGTACAGGACACCCTCATCAATAAATATATATTCCTCTGTACCATCGCCGTCAATATCGAAAACATCAAAACAGTGTTCCGGGGAAAAATTCCTGAGTCTGAATTTTTCAACCCTGCCGTCAAAATACATGTGCTGTATTGTTCCGTCCGGTGAACTGCACACTGCTGCGGGAATCCTTCCCGGCAAAAGTCTCAGAGCTGATCCCCGGGCTTTTGTCACAGCTTCCCTTAGCCTTGTTCTTACATTTCCCGTACGGTCGAGAAAATAAACAGAATTTTCATCCGCAACAACCAGATAATCCTTACCTGACACCCTGAACCACGAAACTTCAGCATTCACCGTACTGCCGGTCCTGAAAGGCTTCCACCCCTTAACGACATTACCCGATTTGTCGTAGGAATAGATCATCCTGTCTTCCCCCGCAATGAAAATCCGGTAATTACGGTTGTTGTCATAATCAAAGAGGGCCGGCGGATTTGTGGCAGGCGATCTGAGTCTGACAGGATATCTTTCTACATAATTGCCGTTTCTGTCAAGAAGATGCAGATGATTCTTCCCCGAAAAAAGCAGCTGGAATTTCCCGTTCCTGTAATAATCAATCATGTAAACTCCTCCGTTTATCCTTTCCTGAAGGGGGACCTTCCATAATATCCTTCCGGCAGCATTGATCAGGTAGGCATTGTTCCTCAGATCCTGAATAAATATCTCTGCAGCACCCGTTATATGATTCCTGAAGAAAAAAGGCTTGATGGCCGCAACAGTATCAAGCAGTGTTTCCCATTCAGTTGCGGATTCCTCCCTTACATCCTCCCTGAACCGGACTGAAAGGCAGTTGTAGATCATTTCGTTGCTAGGAGTAAGCTGAAAACCTGCCGCCGGAACCTTTCCCAGGGAAATCCTGTTTTCCCTGATTATACCCATGATTTCATCCGTCAGGAAGTCCGAAAGATATTCGTTTATCCTGGAAGGGACACAGTAGAAAAGGTATTCCGACATGCTTGGGAGGGAGCTTTCAAAATCTCTGTAAACGAGATCATTGGCAAGAGTTTTATTCAGCAGGTTGTCATAAAGGAATCTTGAAACGACGGAATATGAGTTTCCTGTTACAAGATAGTTGTCATAAAAAGCAAAACATGAATCGTGGAACTGCCCGGAGTAATTCTCCAGGAAAGCCGAGACATAACCCTTGTAAGGGGTCAGGTAAACGGGAATGCTGATCTGATCGTCCGGACGGAAAAAAAGAATATCACCCGCCCTGACGGTAGTGCTGAACTTGTCGAGAAAAACCTTTTCCGCGTAGGCGCGGTTTTTCAGTTCATAGATTATCAGCTGGTTTAAACCTGCAGGTTTTGACCTTATGTCAACCAATGCTCTGGTTATTTCATCACCCGTATATTCCCTGAGAGCTTCCGCGAGTTCTGCTGCCGGAGCTGGAACAGATCCCGCATTCCCTCCCCTCTCCCTGAGAGTGAGGTGCTGCCCGGTGTCGTGCCTGCCGGAGTCATACCACACAGATTCAAAAAGTACTGTTGCCGACGGTAATACCCTGTAGTTGCTGAAGGCCTGTGCAGAGCCGCTTTTATATTTGTAAAGGATATCAGCAGGGTCCGTACTTTCAGTATATCCGCTGAGGATAAGTCCGCTGTTGCTGATATGAATGTCGCATCCCGAACTTCCCGCAAGCCTTCCCGTCTTGTCGGCCAGTATCTCCTGACCGGGTCTGAAAGCCGGTTTCAGAAGCGGGGGAAGGTTCGGATAAACTATAAAGATCTTGTCTTCATTCTTTCCTGAAGCCTGTAATATTCTCTGAAAACCGGGCAGTGTTCTCACATCACTGTCACGGTCTGCCTGAATGACTGCCTTCCTCATCAGTTCCACCGAGGGCGTGAACAGAATAAGTCCCGAGACATTTGCTGCCAGGATACTGTCTTGCCTTCCCTGGTCATCATAGGGCAGGACAAGAGTTTTCACCCCTTCCACAAGAATATCTCCGCCCGTTTTGATTCCGGAGGATCTCAGGGCATCTTTCAGCTGCCCGTGACGGGTTTCCGATCTGACGGCAAGAACAAGAAGCGGACGGTATTTCCCGTCGCCGGTAACATGAAATGAAACAAGGGCCCTGCTTCCGTCAAGGATATTCTGATATGCCGGTTTATTAAGCTGATCTGCCAGGAATTTAAGCTTCCGGTTAAAATTCCCGAATTTTTCTATTCCGGCAATTTCCCCGAACAGCCCCTGACCGGTTGTCAGTGAGTTTATAAAACTTTTAAGATCCAGACTTTCGATTATGACCGATGCATCAGGAGCCACCGCCCCCCAGGGATCGGTCAGCATGCTTTTCCTGCCCTGCCGGAGAAAATATCCCAGCACTGCCAGTCCTGTAACAAGCACTATAACCGAGATGATCGCAGACTTTTTGCCCAAAACAGAATATTAAATTCCGGGGTTAAA
>CAZFVQ010000031.1:0-42166 GCA_964522415.1 uncultured Rikenellaceae bacterium
AAAAAAAATTCCCGATTTTACACAAAATAGGGACTTTATGGACAGACACTAATTAAAAATAAAGCTTTTTCCGCAGAAAGCAATTAACCGTCCCAATTCAGAATATTCGGGAACCGGCAATACGAAAGCGGGAAGCAGCCTGAAAATGATTCAGGGTTTATTGTATAACACCGGACTTTGACTAATTTTGAGCTTTTGAAAAGCTCTCACCATTCTATGAACATCAGGATCGACTATGAATTATGCACAAGATGCGATTTATGCAGCAGGGTCTGCGGTTCAAGGCGGATAATCATCGCTGAAGACAAAAGGCCTGTAAAGCTGGTCGAAGCCGGATGCAATGACTGCGGACATTGTATTGCCATTTGCCCTGTAAACGCCATCGTCAATACCAGGGTTGACATGAATGCATATACTCCCATGACTGATCCGGGCATCTCTTACGAACAGTTCGCAAACCTGGCAAGAAACAGGAGAAGCATCAGGAATTACAGGAAGCAGCCCCTGAAACAGGAAGATATCGATAAACTAATGGAAGTGGCCAGATATATTCCCTCGGGATCAAACAAACAACTGCTTAAATACAAGTTCATCACGGATGAAAATATACTTCTGGAAATAAAGACTGCCATGGCTTCAAAAATGAGAATGGCAATGAGGCTGTCGGCAAGCTTCCCGTTGAGGTATTTCCTGAAGGACAGAAGCAAAAGCAGTGCTTCAAGACTGGTGAAATTTTTTTTTGAAGACGGGGTTGATACATTTCTGAGAGGCGCTCCATGTCTGCTGATAATATATACTGAAGAGAAGTATTTTCGTATTCCGCAATGGGATGCCGGTATTGCAGCCAACACAATTGATCTGGCTGCCCAGACTCTTGGAATTGGCACTCTGATGAATGGTTATTTCGTTGAACTTGCAAACAGATTTAAATCCATCAGAAAAATGGCTCAGCTCAACAGTAGGGAAAAGGTGCTTACTGCTGTATGCCTTGGTTATCCGGCTGTACGGTACAGAAAAACGGTTTATCGCAGACCACTTAATATCAGCAATTTATAAGATCATTAAAATATTTTGCCTATATTATTGTCATGAATTCATTAAAAGAGGAAGAGATCCGTACAATTCTTGAAAATATTGAATCGGGGGAAAAATCCTCGGTTCTGGGTTATTTCTCAAAACCATTCCGGGTTTATCACGGCGACAGAGCCCTTTTCATAAAATTATATTTCCCCGTGAACAACCAGGAATATATCTCCCACATCATCAGTAACCACAATGATTACATCAGGGAACTCAGAAATGCCGGAATAAAAGTCCCTGAAACAATAATACTGTCAAGGAAGGTTAAGGGAAAACATCAGCTGGTAATAATCCAGGATTCATTCAGAGACGATGAATTATTGCGAAACCGGATTCTCAGTGAGGACCTGGAAGGAGTGAAACGCCTTTGTACCATGGTTTTTGATGAGATGCTTGAGTTCCGGGAGAAGAAGAACAAAGACATAGATATCGGTTTTCATCCTACACTGAGAAACTACTGTGTTCATAATAACGTACTATGGTTCTTCGACACCTTCCCCCCGATGCTGATGGACCGGAAGACTCTGAACAGACTGATAATAAGAATGTCTCCTCATGGCGGATTCCTTAAAAAGATCATACCCCCGGCACTGGTCAACAAAGTGACAGATGAATACTACAATATTGACACGATGTTTACCGGGGTGGTCGGAAGCTGCTGCAGGCTGAGACCCGATGACTCGGAAGCCATCCTGGAATTCAGCAGGGGATATGCAAACGAATCGGACCTCATCACGGGTGATGAAAAAAAGAGCATTCTCAGGCTGCTGGTCAGACCACCCCAGCTGTCAGGTATCTGGATTCTTGTCAGGAAATTATCCCGGAACACGGGAAAACCGAATGTCAATATCCCCACTTCCGCATGACGGCAAGATTTTCCCTCATGCAGTCCATGGGATCCCTGCCCTGGTATGATTCCTGTTCAATGATATAGACTTTCGTTCCGCCGATCCTGGTTGCCAGCCTGGTTACCTTCCGGGCATCGACTATTCCTTCACCCAGAACGCAGCTTTCATATTTCTCCCTGCCGCCGTCTGATTCTATTTCATCCTTTACGTGTATGTTCTCAAACCTTCCGGGATATTGCCTTACAACCCCGAGGGCAACCGCGCCACCGTTGTAAAGATTACCGATATCAAGCTGGATAACCACAAGATCGGGATCAATACTTCTCATCATTATATCAAAAAGCTTTTCATTGTTGAGTCTTTCACTGAACTCAAAATCGTGATTATGATAGCCGAACTTCATTCCCTGCTTCCTGCACAGCTCACCGCACTTGTTAAATACATCCATGTATTTCCTGAAATCGTCATAGTTATTCCTCATGCTGTTGTCCATTGACGGACTCACAACATATTGCTGCCCCAGTACGGCGGCATCATCCACCGTGTATTTCCAGCTGTCGGAAAAATCCTGCTTCGCCTCATCCCAGTGCTGACGTCCCATTACAGTATGACCACTTATCATTTTCAGGCCCAGATCATCAAGCACCTTCCTGAATTCGGAAGGAGAGTATCCGTAAAATTTGCGTTTAATGTAATTGGCATGTTCAACATATACATAACCCATATCTGCAAGCTTCCTGAGTGATCCCAGAGGATCCTTTGACATTTCAGCACGGATGGAATAAAGCTGCAATCCTACCATGCTCTTTCTTTTGGGAGCTGCAAAAGCCTCACTGCCCATCAGTGCAGTACCTGCCAGTGCCATAGTCCCGGTCCTGATAAATGTTCTCCTGTCAGTTTTCATGATGTGTATCAGATTAAAATTACTGGTATATCAATAAATTATTTTGAAATCCCTGCTATTGACGGGGCTCCCCTCTGCTGTATTTACCCTGAAACCGACTCTCCGTACAAATCCTGATATCCCGATCAGATACAGTATTTTATTCCCCGTCTAAGAAGTTCAATTATCAAAGGCATGATAAATGTACAACAAATTTATTTCCTTATGAACTTCTGACTCCATCTGAAATGCCTGTTATATATGTTTATAATATAAATCCCGGAAGGGTAGTTATTCATGTAAATGACAGTATTGTAACGACAGTTGCTTAATTCCCTGATCTTTCTGCCGGTATAGCTGTAAATGCGGATATTGTACGATTCATCCGAATCAATGGCTGTATTTATGACACCATCAGTAAGGGTAGGCCAGATCATTATTCCGGGGCCGGCGGCAATATCCTCCTGATTCACATACAGATATGCCTTGCCGCTGAGCTCCGTGCCGCATGAGCCCTTAACCAGGACCTGATAAAGGCCTATATCGGAAGCGTCTGCATCTGCGAGCCTCAGACCTGACTCACTGGTGCCCGGCAGGTTTTCCCCGTCCTTCATCCACTGGTAGCTTAATTCATGTCCCGATGCATCAACCTCAAGTTCCACATCATCACCGGAATTTATTGTTATATCCCGTGAAAAAGATTTTATGCGGGTAAGGGGATGAACAGCAATACTAATATCGTCCGTGTGAACCGTGCCGCAGGATCCTGTCACCATGCAACGGTAAATGCCGGAATCGTCGGTCACGGAGCCTCTAATGAAATAATCTCCATCGGGGAAGGTGTTTGTCAGAATCCCATTTTTATACCAATGATATTCAAGATTATGGCCCTCAGCGGAAAGACTAAGATCAATATTTTGTCCGGCACAGTATATTCTGTCCACAGGCCGGGTGATAATCCGGGTTTCAGGTGCAATTTCCACATTCAGCCGCGACCATTCCGATAGTTTATTATTAATCAGTATCCTCAGCTTGATGCTTGCCGGACCGAGATAATCATGATTCCATTCAACAGTTGCTGAACCGGCATAAGAGCTTATTGATCCTGCATCTCCGGGGAACAGCTCCCACTGGTATTCCTGAACTCCTGGAACAGGATTCACACTGTATTCACTAATGGCAGTCCCGTGACAAATTACCGCATTACCTTCGGGAACAGGAGGAGTATATTCACTGATACCGGTGTTTGTCCTGATCCAGTCTTCATAGGCAGAAATCCGGGTATAGGCACTGTAAGTGTCACAGTCTTCACTTCCCCAGCTTGTTATTCCGGCCAGCCGGTATTCTCCCGATACACTGACCACCATTGGTCCTCCGCTGTCGCCATTGCATGCATCCCTGTCTGCATTCCGGTATCCCGCCATAACAACATCATCGGATATGTTCTTCCAGACAACGGATGCCTGTTCTTTTGATACTATTGGCAACTGCACCTTCTGAAGGATCCAGGGAAACTCTTCGGGAGACACCCGTGTCAGTCCCCAGCCCGTAACCCATGTCATCACACCAGGATCGGTTGCTCCTTCCAGGACATCAGCAGCATTGAGCAGTCTTACTGCTTTTGCATTCACCACATCAACCGGCTGCTGAAGCTTCAGCAATGCAAGATCATTATCCAGGGTCCGGTTGTTAAAATCCTCATGAACAATCACCTCACTGATCAGATACGTTTTACCGGAATATGACTGATAGGGATTTGTTGTCCCTGCCCTGATGAACATTTCGGACAGGGGAAGCGCTGTTCCGTCCTTGTTGCGTGTACAATGAGCGGCTGTGATCACCCAGTCCTCCGAAATGATTGATCCTCCGCACATATACTGTCCGGCTTCATAATATACCTGCCAGGGAAAATCTGAAATGTCGGCATCAGTTCCTCCTACTATCTTGCTGATCTCTTTTTTAACTCCGGTAAAAAAGGGGAAGAAATGATCACCCGGATCCAGACCGGAATTTATTCTTAGTATGGGTTCCCCGTTGATCATCAGCAGATACAGGGTTGTATCCGGAATAATAATATCTGATAAACCGATATTCAGAAGATAGCGCTTCCCTGCTTCAAGAGAGAACAGCAAAGAATCCCCCGGATTGAATTCATTGCCTGAAATCACCGTTCTGTACAGGCCATCAAGTATCTGCCATTCAGAAACAGCTGCATTATCTGTCTTTAGGATTGTCACAGCTGTTTTCTGGGAAAACAGTACAGTTGACACAAAAACAAAGAGTACAACTGTCAGTGCATATTTTATCCGGTCACGGTTCATTTCCTTTCCATTTAACGGTAATTTATCCAAAATTCGTGTTTCATTCAGAATATTATCCCGCCGATTATCCTGCAAGTATAATGCAATCCTTCATTTGATATTCCAAATGATTGAAACAATTTATTCCTAGGCTCTGAGCAGGGGTTCATTATTAAAATCCATATTTAACATAATAGTCCGTTGTATTTTCATAAAAAACTAAGTAACAATATATTATCAAGTAAACATTATTTTAACAAAACATCCATAATCAAGTATATACATTTGTCGGAAATCAACATTCTCAAAAGTTTAGCGAACTATTGTTAACAAATTAATCATTGATACGGACCGCCGTGAATTCAGTAAAGAAGTTGTTAAGTTGATAATTTTCTTACCGAATTTTGTCCGGTTTCATTTAGCCTTCGTTTTGATTTTCTATCTTTCGGCGCTATTAATACTCAGGTAAATTATGCCTAAACGGACAGATATTGAAAAGATACTGATCATTGGTTCGGGCCCGATTATTATCGGGCAGGCCTGTGAGTTTGACTATTCGGGAACCCAGGCATGCAAGGCACTTCGTTCAATGGGTTACAAAATCATTCTTGTCAACTCAAATCCGGCCACCATAATGACTGATCCGGACATTGCGGATATAACCTATATTGAACCTCTGAATGAATATGCCCTTACGGAAATTATAAAAAAGGAAAGGCCGGACGCCCTTCTCCCCAACCTGGGGGGACAGACGGGACTTAATCTCTCCCTGCTGCTGTCAAAAAAGGGCATACTTGACAAATATGGCGTGGAAATGATAGGCGTCAATATTGATGCCATCGAGAGGGGTGAAGACAGGATTGCCTTCAAGGAAACCATGGCCCGTCTGGGGATAGACACCCCTGAAAGCAAAGCCGTCAGCAGTCTGGATGAAGCTGAAGAAACAGCTGCCTCACTGGGCTATCCGGTTGTTGTAAGACCGGCATACACCATGGGAGGAACAGGCGGGGGACTTGTTTACAACCTTGAGGAATTACGCCTGACAGTCAGCAAGGGTCTCTCTGCGAGCATTGTCAATCAGGTTCTTATTGAGGAATCCGTCGCCGGATGGGAAGAACTCGAACTGGAGATTGTAAGGGATGCGAAAAATCAGATGATAACGGTCTGCTTCATTGAAAATGTAGATCCCATGGGAGTTCACACAGGCGATTCGTTCTGCGTGGCGCCAATGCTGACAATCAGTCCGGAACTTCAGCAGCGTCTTCAGAAATATGCCCGGGATATCGTTGAAGCCATTGAAGTTATCGGAGGAACCAACGTTCAGTTTGCGCACGATCCCAAAACAGGCAGGGTTGTCGTCATTGAAATTAATCCCCGTACCTCCCGGTCGTCAGCTCTTGCATCAAAAGCAACAGGCTTCCCCATAGCCTTTGTATCTTCCCTTCTTGCCGGCGGACTGACTCTTGATGAAATACCATACTGGAAGGAAGGAACTCTCGATAAATATACCCCGACAGCTGATTATGTGGTAGTGAAGTTCGCCCGCTGGGCCTTCGAGAAGTTTGAAGGTCTTGAGGACAGGCTCGGTACACAAATGCAGGCGGTGGGTGAAGTGATGAGTATCGGCAGGAATTACAAGGAAGCATTTCAAAAAGCCATCAGATCTCTGGAGATCGGACGCTACGGCCCTGGTTTTGCCAAAGACTTCAACAGGAAATCCCTGGAGGAACTTCTCAAAAAGCTGAAACATCCGTCCAGCGAAAGGCAGTTCATCATGTATGAAGCCCTGCGTAAAGGAGCTGATATTGCTGATCTCCAGAGAAGGACATGCATAAATTCCTGGTTTATCCGGCAGATGAAGGAACTGGTGGATGAAGAGGAAGCCCTTCTTAAATACAGGGGATCAATGCCGCCCGATGATGTCCTGGCAAGTGCAAAAAGAAACGGCTTTGCCGACAAATACCTGTCACAATTGCTGGGAATTCCCGAGAAGGATATCAGAACAAAACGTATTTTACTGAATATCAAAGAGACATGGAGACCCGTGCCGGTCAGCGGAGTTGAAAATAAAGCCTATTATTATTCCACTTACAATGGTCCCGATAAAGTTGGGATCACCGACAGGAAGAAAATAATGGTTCTGGGAGGAGGCCCGAACAGGATAGGCCAGGGAATTGAATTTGACTACTGTTGTGTGCATGCTGCCTTTGCCATCCGCAATGCCGGCTATGAATCAATAATGGTAAACTGCAATCCCGAAACCGTTTCCACTGATTATGACACAGCCGACAGATTGTATTTTGAACCTCTGACCGCCGAGGATGTTCTGAGTATTTATGAAAAGGAAAAGCCCGAAGGGGTCATTGTTCAGTTCGGAGGCCAGACTCCTCTCAACCTTGCCCGTGAACTGAGTGAAGCCGGCGTCAGGATACTCGGGACCACTTCTGAAACCATTGATCTTGCGGAAGACCGTGATCAGTTCAGACATATAATCGAAAAACTGGGAATCCCCCAGCCTGATTCAGGTATGGCAAGCAATCTTCAGGAAGCCCGGATTATTGCTGAAAGAATTGGTTATCCTCTGATGGTAAGACCTTCCTATGTACTCGGGGGAAGAGCAATGAAAATCATACTGGACGAAAAGATGCTGCAGGAGTATGTCAGCAGGGCGGTGGACGTGTCTCCCGACAGACCTCTGCTTATCGACAAATTCCTTGAAGATGCCATTGAAGTGGAAGCTGATGCAGTATCTGACGGGACAGACGCATTTGTTCCGGCAGTAATGCAGCATATCGAGTATGCAGGTATCCATTCCGGCGATTCCGCCTGTGTGATACCTTCGGTTACAATATCCCGGGAACACAAGAAAACGATTTATGACTATACCCGCAGGATTGCAACGGAACTGAATGTTGTGGGACTGATGAATATCCAGTATGCAATATACGGAGATACCGTGTATATCCTGGAAGCCAACCCCCGGGCCTCCAGAACGGTGCCTCTCGTTTCGAAGGTCTGCAACGTGTCAATGGCCAGTATTGCAACACATATCCTGCTTGGGAAGAAAGTACCTGAATTCAGCCTCAGGAACATGCCGGTAAAATATTACGGAGTGAAGGAAGCAGTCTTTCCGTTCAATATGTTTCCTGCCATTGATCCCCTTCTGGGACCCGAGATGCGCTCCACCGGAGAGGTTCTGGGAATTGCCGACACTTTCGGAATGGCCTTCTTCAAGTCGCAGGAAGCAACACAGCTGCCGCTTCCTGTCAGGGGAACAGTTCTTATCACCGTGGCAGACCGCGACAAGGACCGGATACTGGAAATAGCAGGAAATTTTATTAAAATGGGGT
This sequence comes from uncultured Rikenellaceae bacterium, assembly GCA_964522415.1. Taxonomy (GTDB): domain Bacteria; phylum Bacteroidota; class Bacteroidia; order Bacteroidales; family VadinHA17; genus LD21. Next base: position 8,462 of record CAZFVQ010000031.1, read on the forward strand.
TCACCATCCTCTCAACCGCAGGAACCAGGAAATTCCTTGAGGAACATGGAATCCCTGCCGGACTGGTGCTGAAAGTCCACGAAGGAAGACCGAATATAGTTGATGCAATCAAGAACGGGAAAATTGATCTTCTTATAAACACTCCGGCAGGAAAACTGAGTGAATATGATGATTCATATATCAGGACAAATGCCATCAGGTATAAACTGCCCTATATAACTACCACTTCTGCAGCCCTTTCAGCCACCGAGGGAATAAAGGAAAGACACAACGGATCATATATTGTAAGATCCATTCAGGAATACCACGCGTCAATAGAAAAATAAGTTATACTATTATTTCAGCTTTTTCTTCAGTTCCTTTATCTGACTTTCCTTTTCCGCTACTGCCTTCTCCAAACCGGCAGTATTTGCCTCAAGGGATTCAATCTGCTTTTTAAGATCACTGACATCATTATTCAGAGAATCAATTCTTTTCTCAAGATTTCTGATATCATCATTCAGATTTGAAACCTGCATCTGAAGATCGGATTTTTCCTCCTCAAGCTTTTTAATAACGGGAGTATACACTGATTTTGCATATAACCATGTCGTAACAGAACCTATTGCTGCGGCAACCAGAAGCAGGACAACCGTCAGGATCACGGCTCCGGCCACAGACATTGCGGGAGGCATTAATAATAGAGTCATATCACGGGATTTTAATTGTTATTTCTGTTCTTCTGTTTTTTGCCCTGTTTTCTTCGCTGATATATCCGGCTGCAGGCAGGGTTTCACCTTTTGATTCAGTAATTATCCTGTTCCGGTCAATCCCGTGTTTCAGGACCAGACCCGTAACAGCCTGAGCTCTTTCAAGCCCGAGCAGCATATTGTATTCATGCGTGCCGATCAGATCGGTATGACCGGTTATAAGGAGTTTCGAATCAGGATAGTCCCGGAGCCAGGTCCTGAAAGGAGCAATCCCGTTTTCCAGTTGCAGATCTGCTTTGATTTCCGATTTGCCGGAATCAAAGTAAACCAGTAGGGGTCCGGGCAGTGATGCCTTAAGCTGAGCCAAAGAATCTGCCACTTTCGCCTCATTGTCGGCAGGCACTGACACCACAGTCTGTTTTTTCAGAACCGGAAGCAGATTATCGTTGAACATCCATGCCGAAAAAACACACCAGATCACAAATGCCAGAAAGCCTGCAATTATTATTCGCATGGCTGAAATGATTTAAGTTACTGATCAGGTAATTTCCCTGTAAGTTACCAAAAAATCCGGAATAAAGGATTAAATCCCTACAATAAAATTACCCGGAAAACAGACCCTGTAAAAATCAGCAGGGATTATTCCTTCTGAAATCATATCGTGATTTTCATACTTAAATGCCTCGTATATCCTGTCCCGAGTTATCGGGAGAACCTTCATGGTTGCAAATTTTTTCATATCCTTTTGTGCGTTTGCATCATGAAGGTTTCATCCGACAGAATTTATATGAATGTTCCCGGTAACCCGGCAACAAGGTTAAAAGTTATTAAAAAAAGATAATTAAAAGCCTCCCCGATTCCGGTCAGAAATAAAAAGGTATATTTATCGGTCTATAGGTTTTAGGCATACGTATCCCATCATTCAGTATGAAAATAAAAGGAATTGTGTTGTTTTCGCCATGCATCTCATTTTTTGTTTTCCCCCGGATGCCACTGACTTCCCGGTCCTTAAAGGAAGATCCTGGTCTGGATGAAAAAGTGAAAAAAAATCTGTCTGAAAATTCCCGCCGCTGGTATGACATGAATATACCTGAAACAGATGGCAGACTGACAACAGTCAACAGCAAAAATAATCCTGGCTGATTATGACGGAAGATAAACTACAGAGGAAGCTGGGACTGTTCCCTGCTACAAACATTGTTATAGCCAACATGATCGGTGCAGGAATTTTCACCACATCAGGTCTTCTGATGTCGGGCCTTCACGATCCCGTGCTGATGCTTGCACTATGGGCTATCGGTGGTTTTATTGCACTCTGCGGCGCATTTTCCTATGGTGAGCTCGGAGCAGCAATGCCCGGCGCGGGAGGAGAATATCTTTTCCTTTCAAGACTGTATCATCCCATCTTTGGCTTCTTAAGCGGATGGGTCTCTTTCATGGTAGGTTTCTCCGCTCCCATTGCCGCATCCGCTCTTGGCTTCAGCGAGTATTTCTCAAGGGCTGTACCGGGCTTTTTCATATGGGTACAGGATGCAGGGATAATGGGTCCGGAACTGACAAAGAAGCTGCTTGCCGTAAGTATAATTGTAATATTTACTTTCATCCATTACAGGGGCATAAAATACGGTGCAGGAATCCAGAATGTCCTCACTCTGCTGAAAGTCCTTCTGATCATTGTATTACTGATAGCCGGATTCGGATCGGGCAAGGGCGATTTCCGGAATTTCAGCGAAGGAGGAAAAGTGCTGTCAGGATGGTCAGGCTTTAAAACAATAGGTCTTTCGCTTATGTGGATCATGTTTTCCTACAGCGGGTGGAATGCTTCAACCTATCTGGGTGCGGAAATAAAGAATCCCACCCGGACACTGCCCCGTTCCCTGATTCTCGGAACCGGAATAGTTGTTCTGCTTTATCTGGGAATAAATGTCCTTTATGTGTACAGTATCAAACCTGCTGAAATGAAAGATGTCATTTCTGTAGGCGGTCTTGCAATGGGAAATCTGTTCGGAAAACCTGCAGAAATACTTGTTTCACTTCTTATTGCCTTTGCCCTGTTTTCCTCCCTCAGCGCTTTCATTATCATTGGTCCGAGAGTGTATTACTCAATGGCAAAAGACGGCCTTTTCTTCAGATCGGCTGGCAGGATCCATGAAAAATTCAAAGTGCCGTCCAATTCAATCCTTTTTCAATGCCTTATAGCAGTTATACTGGCTTTCTCCGGTACCTTCGAACAGGTTCTGACCTATATGGGCTTTGCACTCGGCATATTCCCCATCCTGACCGTCATCGGTATCTGGAAGCTCAGAAAGGAAAACCCGGGTGCTCCCCGGCTGAAAGGTTTTCCCTACACGCAGATTATCTATATAACTTCAGGATTGCTTATACTTATACTCTCATTCCTGGAAAAACCTGTCGAATCATTGGTTGCCCTGCTGACAGTAGTCGTGGGAATTCCGGCATATTTCATCTTCAGGAGAAACAATACAGGGAGAAACAACACAGGGAGAAACAACACAGGGAGAAACAACACAGGGAGAAACAACACAGGGAGAAACATTATAAGGAGAAACGGAATCACTGAATCATAATTCCTTTCATGATAATCCGGCAAGGTCGCGGATGACAACCGAGGCACAGGCAATGCCGAATGCAGCAGGCATATAGGAAACAGTACCAACTATTGATGCCTTGTTCCGTTCCCCTGAAACCGGAATAATCTTTTTCTTATCCGTCACTTCGGGAGACCATACTGCCTTGAATCCTTCCCTCACACCCAGCCTGTGAAGCCTTTTGCGAAGGAGACGGGCCAGCGTACAGTCAGTGGTTTCTGAAAAGTCAGTGATCCGTATTTTCAGCGGATCAAACTTGCCGCCTGACCCCATTGAACTGACAACGCGACAATTCCTGGAGAGGGCATGAAACAGGAGAAAGGCCTTCGGGGAAAGTGTGTCTATGGCATCCACAACATAGTCGTATCCGGTATCAAGAACGGCCAGGGTTCCTTCGTCCCTGACATATTCACCGATAACATCAAGTTTAAGCTCAGGATTTATTTCCAGCAGCCTTTCACCCATCAGAAGGGCTTTTGATTTTCCGACACTGCTGTCCAGTGCCAGAAGCTGCCTGTTGATATTTGAAGAATGAACCGTATCACCATCAGCAATAGTCATCGATCCGATGCCGGCCCTGCATATCATTTCCGCAGCATAGGCCCCGACTCCTCCCAGACCGACAACAAGAACCCGGGATTCCCCAAGCTTCTTCAGGCTGTCGGTCCCGATAAGCATTTCAGTCCGTTCAAGCCAGTGAGACGACATAATGGTTATTTTGAAACAACAATGTGATTATCACAGCTTTTGCAAAAATACGGAACAGGCAATATACACCGGTCCGGGGAATTATAATTATGCAAAAAGATCCATGTAATTCCCATAAATAATATTTTTTAATTCAGGAACAGTAATGTCCAGATCGGCAGAAACTTTCCGGTAAATATCCCTTATATCGGCCCCTGATCCGTCTGTTTCAAGAAAGATCCTCTCCCGCGGAAGGCTCCGGATCAGTTTTCCGGCTTCAGGTCTGATAATGAAACTGAACCAGAAAGAAAGGGACATACCTTTTGAAACCAGCTGGGCGGCAAGATCCCTGTTTCCCCTGAAACCATGTACAAGCCAGGGTCCTGAAGGCCTGAGCCTTTTATGGGCTCCCAGCAGTTCATCCCATGCCCTTACACAATGAATTACCACAGGCATGTCATGTTCCCCGGCTATCACTGCCTGCTCCTCAAAGGCCTTCCGCTGAAGCGCCGCATCAGGTCCTTTTATTCTGTCAAATCCTGCTTCGCCTATTGCTATTACCGACCGGTCAGCCGCGGCTTTTCTTACTCCGGCAATCTGATCCCCATAATCTGAAGGACTGAGATACCATGGATGAATCCCGAAGGTATAGGCAATCCCCGGAAGGGGAACCGGTCCGGCTTCCTCATGTGCCATCAGGCTTATCACGGAGAAGATACCCCTGGCGGGCATGGTGCCGTGGTGGGTGTGGATATCAATATAATCAGCAGGATCCGGTAAACTCATACTGTGTCTTTCCCTATAAGCGCCAGTCCCCTGTCAATTCTTTCAAGGGTCTCCTGCTTCCCTATCCAGGAAATTATTTCAAAAATGCCCGGACCGCGGGAGGCACCTACAATGACCAGTCTGAAGGCATTCATCACTGCACCCGTGTTATATCCTTTCTCTGAAATCCACGATTTCACCGCCTGTCCGGCGATATCAGGACTGAGTTCATCGATGTCGTTCAGCAGTCCGCGCAGTTCCAGCAGCTGTCCGGGTGTTTCGGCTGTCCATCTCTTCCTGATGACATCAGGATCATAGGTTTGCGGACTGACAAAAAAGAAATCCGTTTCCTGCCAGAGATCCCGGACAAAATTCACTCTTTCCTTAACCATTTCCACAAGTTTTTCAATGTCGGCAATGTCGAGATGATAACCTTTCGTCCTGAGTATTTCCCTGTATTCCAGAGCCAGTTCCCTGTTGCTTCTGCGCCGGAGATACTGGTGATTGAACCATCTGGCCTTGTCAGGATCGAATCTGGATCCTGCCTTATTTACTCTTTCCATTGAAAAAGCACTGATCAGTTCCTGCATACTGAATATCTCCTGTTCTGTACCGGGATTCCATCCCAGAAGTGCCAGCATATTGACAAAAGCTTCGGGATAATACCCTTCTTCCCTGTATCCCTTTGCCGTTTCGCCATAGGGCCAGAATATCGGAAAGACAGGAAATCCCATTCTGTCGCCGTCGCGCTTGCTGAGTTTCCCCTTGCCATCAGGTTTGAGCAGCAGTGGCAGGTGTGCAAATTCCGGTGCCTTCCACCCGAAGGAGCGGTAAAGCGAAACATGAAGAGGCAGCGAAGGCAGCCACTCTTCCCCCCTGATGACATGAGTGATCTCCATAAGATGATCATCAACAATGTTTGCAAGATGATAGGTAGGCATCCCGTCGGATTTGAACAGTATTTTATCATCAAGGGTTCCGGAATTCACAACAATCTGTCCGCGGATCATGTCGTCGAAATGAATATCCTCATCAGCCGGCATCCTGTAACGGACAACATAGGGCTCTCCCCTTTCCATTCTTGCTTTCCATATCTCTTCGGGCAATGCAAGGGTATTCTGCAGCTTATCCCTCACAGATGCATTGTAAATAAAGGTTTCCCCTTTTTTCTCCGCATCAGTTCTCAATTGTTCAAGTTCAGCGGGACTATCAAAGGCATAATAGGCATTGCCTGAAGAAATAAGCATATCCGAATATCTGCCGTACAATTCCTTCCTGTCACTTTGCCTGTATGGTCCGAAGCCTCCGCCTTCCCGGACACCTTCATCAACCTTTATCCCGCACCAGTCAAGTGATTCAAATATATATCCCTCGGCACCCGGAACCAGTCTCGACTGGTCCGTGTCCTCTATTCTCAGAATAAATGAACCATTGTGTTTCCTTGCAAAAAGGTAATTATAAAGAGCAGTCCTTATCCCCCCTATATGCAGAGGACCTGTCGGACTGGGCGCAAATCTTACTCGTACCTGCATCCTGAATTAATTAAAATAATCATACAAATATAACCAAAGCCTTTTATTTTCGATTTTTATAAGCCTGTGGGTTAATAGGAATTTTTCATGTACATTTGAGTATTCCTATCAGGTTTAATCCTAATTTTCAAAGGTATGAACAAGATGAAAGCACTGATCAAGGTTCGTCCCGAAAAGGGTCTGTGGATGCAGGAAGCAGCAATTCCCGAACCGGGTCTTAATGATGTTGTCGTTAAGGTAAAGAAATCCGCGATCTGCGGTACCGACCTTCATATCTACAAATGGGATGACTGGGCGGCAAAAACCATTAAAACACCTATGATCATCGGTCATGAATATATGGGATATATTGACAGGATGGGAGCCGGTGTCACCAATCTCAAAACCGGTGACAGGGTGACCGGCGAAGGCCATCTTGCCTGTGGTCATTGCAGGAACTGCCGTCGCGGGAAAGAACATGTATGCGAAAATTCCATAGGTATCGGAGTACATATAGACGGATCATTTGCCGAATATGTAAAGATTCCCGCTACAAATGTGGTTCCTCTCGATAATCGCATACCGGATGACTGGGCAGCAATAATGGATCCTTTCGGAAATGCAACCCATACAGCCCTTTCATTCCCGCTCCTCGGGGAGGATGTCCTGGTAACCGGCGCCGGACTGATCGGAAGCATGGCCATAGCCATAGCACGATTTGCGGGAGCAAGGTTCATCGTGGCAAGCGATCTGAGCGATTTCAGGCTTGATATAGCAAAAAAGATGGGAGCTAGTCTTACAATAAATCCATCCAGGGGAGAAAAAATATCCGATGCCGTCAGGCAGCTGGGAATGAGAGGATTCGATGTCGGCCTGGAAATGTCGGGATCACCCCAGGCATTCATAGAAATGATATCCAACATGTACAACGGATCAAATATTTCCCTGCTTGGTCTGCTTCCTTCAAATTTCGAGATACCATGGGATGAAATAATTTTCAAGGCAATAACCCTGAAAGGAATATATGGCAGGGAAATGTGGGAGACATGGTATAAAATGGAACAGATGATTATAGGAGGTCTGAACCTGGAGCCCGTGATAACCCACCGCTTCCATATTGATGACTTCCTGAAGGGCTTCGGGATCATGGAAGAAGGAAACTGCGGCAAGGTTATTCTTAACTGGTACTGACGGGAAATATCCGGTATTCTTTCCGCAGCCGGTCAGTTATCCGTTATCAAATAAAAAACACTGAAACTTAAATATAGAATATGTATACAGATTATCAGAAACATCTCGGGAAAATTATTGATGAAATAAAGGAAGCCGGACTCTACAAGAGTGAACGGATAATCATATCCCCCCAGGGGGCCGAAATAGAGCTTGATACAGGCCAGAGGGTCCTGAATTTCTGTGCCAACAACTATCTGGGGCTGTCAAATAATCCCAGGCTCATCGAAGCTGCAAAGAAAGCCCTTGACGATCATGGATACGGAATGTCTTCCGTAAGGTTTATCTGCGGAACAAGCGACCTTCACAAAGAACTTGAGGGAAAGATTTCCAGGTTTTTTATGACGGAAGATACAATACTCTACGCATCCTGTTTCGATGCAAATGCAGGGGTTTTTGAACCGCTTCTCACTGAAGAGGATGCCATTATTTCAGATGCACTGAACCATGCATCCATAATTGACGGAGTCCGTCTCTGCAAGGCAAAAAGATATATATATGCAAATGCAGACATGGATGAACTGGAGGAACAGCTCAAACTGGCGCAGTCACAAAGATTCAGGTTAATAGTGACTGACGGGGTTTTTTCAATGGATGGCAATGTTGCGCCTTTCAGGAGAATAGCGGAGCTTGCAGACCTTTACAAGGCAATGATAATGGTTGATGAATCCCATTCCGCCGGTGTGGTCGGCGAAACCGGAAGGGGAGTCACCGAATTTTTTGGCATGCCGGGCCGGGCAGAGATCATCACAGGCACTCTTGGAAAAGCTTTCGGAGGAGCAATAGGCGGGTTTACAACGGGAAAAAAGGAGATCATTGAACTTTTGCGGCAGAGGTCAAGGCCCTATCTCTTCTCCAATTCAATTCCCCCCCTTGTGGCGGCTGCAGGAATCGAAATGATCGGCATGATGACCAGGAACAACGAACTGCAGGATAAGCTGCACCGCAACTCGGAATATTTCATTAGCCGGATATCCAATCTCGGATTTGACATCAAGTCCACCAGGTCAGCAATTTGTGCAATTATGCTCTATGATGCAAAACTGTCACAGGAATTTGCCGCGAAACTGCTGAAGGAAGGCATATATGTTACCGGATTTTCCTTTCCTGTTGTTCCGAGGGGTGAAGCAAGGATCAGGGTACAGCTGTCTGCTGCCCATGAAAGAGAACATCTGGATACGGCAATACAGGCTTTTGAAAAGATTGGCAGGGAAACGGGAGTATTGAAATAGGCTTATCCGGATTTCATCATCCGCATTTTGATGATCCGCAATCCTTGCAGATAAGACAGCCTTCCTCATAAACAAGGTTCTCGGAATGGCATTCACTGCATTTCCCCTTTGCCCTGGTTCCGTTGGGTATATATTTCTTCAGCGCCCTTTCAACCCCGTTTTTCCAGTTATTGATTGATTCACTGTCAAGTTTCAGCGACTGGACGAGAGTTACCACATCAGCAATCGGCATTCCATGCCTGAGCACTCCCGAAATAAGCTTGGCATAATTCCAGAACTCCGGCTTGAACATATGGGACAAGCCTTCCATTGTCTTCTTGTAACCATATTTATCGGTATACTGGAAATCGTAACGGCTCTTGCCTCCCTCCGATTTATTCTTGATTATTTGTCCTTTGACAATACTTTTGGGAATGGGGAATATTTCCTCATCAGCAATACCCGTGAAGATTTCATAGGGTTTATTGTCTCTGAGTCCGACAAAAGCCACCCATTTCTCTTCATTGATATTGAATCTTATAACATCACAATTAAGTACTTTCGGGCGTTTCGGCCTTTCCGTCCGGGTTTCCGGCTTGCCGTTTACCAGCACCCCTGTCCTCGATCCGTCGCGATATACGGTTACACCTTTGCAACCCGATTTCCAGGCAGTGAGATATAATTCGCTCACAAGTTCCTCCCTGGCATCTGAAGGAAGGTTTATGGTGACACTTATGGAATGGTCGACCCATTTCTGTATTGCACCCTGCATCTTCACTTTTGCAATCCAGTCAACATCATTTGCAGTTGCTTTGTAAAATGGCGATTTTGCAATGATTGACTCTATTTCTCCGTCCTTCATCTGCATTACTTTTTCCGGATCATGACCGCTCACCTTAAGCCACTCAATAAATTTGTGATGAAAGACCTTGAATTCCTCCCATGAATCCCCTACTTCATCCCTGAAGGTAACCCTGACATCCTTGTCATTGGGATTCACTTTCCTCCTGCGCTTGTAAAACACGGAAAACACCGGTTCAATACCCGAAGTGGTCTGGCTCATCAGGCTTGTAGTACCTGTCGGGGCAATGGTCAGCAGGGCAATATTCCTTCTTCCGAATTTCACCATGTTGCTGTAAAGAACGGGATCTGCTTCTTTTAGCCTCATAATGAAAGGATTGTTCTTTTCTCTTTCTGAATTGTACATACTGAAAGGTCCCCTTTCCCTGGCCAGATAGGTTGAAGACTTATAGGCTTCGAGAGCAAGCGTTTTATGAACCTCAACGGAAAAACCGGTAGCCTTGTCTGTACCGTATCTCAATCCCAGGGCAGCAAGCATATCTCCTTCGGCAGTTATTCCGATGCCTGTCCTTCTGCCTTCCCCGGTTTTCCTGCGGATATTTCTCCAGAGATTGCGTTCCACTGTTTTCAGTTCATCGGGTTCAGGATCGGAGATTACCTTTTCCAGTATGGCATCTATCTTTTCCAGTTCCAGGTCGATGATATCATCCATTATCCGCTGCGCGAGGCCTACATGCTCTCTGAACAGCTCAAAATCAAATTCAGCTTCCTTTGTGAAGGGCTTCTTTACATAGCTGTACAGGTTGATTGCGAGCAGACGACAACTATCATAGGGACAGAGAGGTATTTCCCCGCAGGGATTTGTTGAAACCGTTGCATAACCCAGGTCGGAATAGCAGTCAGGCACGCTTTCCCTGATAATGGTATCCCAGAAGAGGACGCCGGGTTCAGCGGATTTCCATGCATTATGTACTATCTTGTTCCACAGGCTGAGCGCATCCACGTCACTGGTGAACTTCGGTTCAGCCGAACTGATCGGGTATTGCTGCCGGAATACGCTTTTTTGTTCAACTGCCTTCATGAATTCATCGGTAATCTTAACCGACACATTGGCTCCCGTAACTTTTCCGCTTTCCATTTTGGCATCAATGAACTTGCCGGAATCAGGGTGCTTGATGGATATAGAAAGCATGAGGGCTCCTCTTCTGCCATCCTGTGCCACTTCACGCGTGGAGTTTGAATAACGTTCCATAAAAGGGACAACGCCTGTTGAGGTCAGGGCACTGTTCAGAACAGGTGTGCCTCTCGGCCGTATATGCGAAAGATCATGACCAACTCCCCCTCTTCTTTTCATAAGCTGTACCTGTTCCTGGTCAATCTTCATTATCCCGCCATAGGAATCGGATGACCCTTCATTACCGATAACAAAACAATTTGACAGGCTTGCTATCTGGTAATCATTACCTATACCCGTCATCGGTCCGCCCTGGGGTATAATATATTTAAAATCCTTCAGCACACTGTAAATAAGTTCCTCGGGAAGAGGATTCCTGTATTTTTTTTCAATCCGGTGAATCTCACGTGCAAGCCTGCGATGCATGTCATCGGGAGTCTTCTCATACAGCTTTCCGAAAGAATCCTTCAGCGCATACTTGTTTGCCCAGACCTTTGCTGCCAGTTCATCGCCTCTGAAATACCGGACACTCGCTTTAACGGCTTCATCATGAGAATATTCTGTTTTTTTCATATCCTTTTTTACAGATTCTGTACTCTGTTCCCCCTCATTCAAATCCTGAGCTCCGGGTAATTTTTTTTCTTCATTCACGTTTTCAGAAACAATAGTTGATCCCTGGACAAATAGTTCTTCCATATTCAAGGTGTAATTCTGTTATTCTCTGATTTTATTGAGATTAAACACCCGTCGACATCAAAAACGGGTATTTGCTAAAATAGCCAAGTGAAAATCTGAAAACAAGATAAAAATTTTAAGTTTATTAACATTTGAAGACAGAGTTATTAACTTTTTGTATGCTCCTTATTGTGTGATAGTTATGATATTACGCCTTCCCCCGGGAGGCTGCAGGAAACACAAAGGCACTGTCTCCCCGAAGATTATCGGAAATAAAAAAATTTGCCCGCAGGAGAGATTTCCGGGGATACCGCCGGGGAAGAATTCTGCAAAAAATGGTTCCGGAGTAAAATTCCGCAGAAGGGATTCTCCGGGGGATTCGGGGGAGAGAAATTCCCGAAGGATTCCGGAGAATACCGCCGTGACAGAATTCAGTAATAAAAAAAGCGCCGGTCTCCGGCGCTTTTTTTATCTGTATCGGACCAGTTTTCCTTTTTAGTTGAATATATAGCGCAATCCTACCTGCAGTCTCCAGATCTGAGAGAGGTGGGTATAATATGAATAGCTTTCTTTGAGGTATTCATCACCGGTTTTAATCATTGAGAAACTCGGAACATTATTTTCATCCCTTCCTTCATATTTCAGGACTGCCCCCTTGTTGCTTATATTATTATTACTGTAAACCCCCCATTTTGAATTCAGCAGGTTTCCGGCATTCAGCAGGTCAACGCTCAGCTGAAGTGTGTTTTTTGTCTGTCCGGCCTTCACGGTGAAGTCCTGCACAAAACGGAGATCAATCCTGTTCACCCATGGTGAGCGTGCGGCATATGCTTCTGCATATTCTCCCTTGTGTTTTCTCAGGTATTTATCCTGTTCAACAAAAGCAAAGAATGCATCTTCATCGGCAGTTGAGACAAATGAAATTTCGCCTTTTTCCCTGGGAATATAAATCAGGTCGTTGTTTACACCGTCACTATTCATATCGTTGCTGTAGCGATAGGTATTGCCATAAGGTGTAAGACCGGTAAAGAAAATGCTGAAATGTGATGCCATATGGTTATCCATATAGGGAATCCTGTATGATGCCGAAGCAATCACCTTGTCCGGAATCACATACTGCGAGCGCTGTACCGTGGAATTATTGGGACCATCGACAGTGATAAGCCCCACCCAGGCTGAATTGGCATTACTGCCGGGCATACCTGACACTTCCTTCATTTCTGTCTTTGTATATGCAAACATCAGGTCGAGGTTGTTTACAGGTTCCGCATTGACGGTCAGGTTCAGAGTGTATCCGTAACCCTTGTTGGTATTGACAAGGACGCAGGCATCCTTTACATTGGAAAAGAATAAATATCCCGGAGGGAAAATGTAACGGTCATCCGCTCCTGAAAATCTTTCCCAGCCCTGCTGGGGATTTTTCACTGCATAATTTTCCAGTCTGACAGCATTTATGTTTTTCGTAAAGACAGCTTCTGCCGTAAGGGATAAAGGAAAATCAAGCGGTGCCCTGTAATCGAATGCAGCTGATGTTTTCCATACCTGAGGCATTCTGAAGGCGGGATCAACACCTGCTATTGAACTAGGAAGACTTCCGTCCTCGGGAGTAACGGTAGTCTGGAAATCGAGTCTGTCAATCATTTCATTGACATCAGTTATGATGTCGCCTGCAAGTCTGTCCAGAAGAGGATCACGGGAATTCACACTGCCATCAGCATTGAATTTTGTCTGCACCTTCATCAGCATCTGGTTCATACCGGCATTCGAGGGCATGTTGGTGAAGAACACCAGTGGCAATCTGCCGGTGAACAGCCCTGTACCTCCGCGAAGTACAAGCGATTTGTCACCGGAAATATCCCAGGTAAATCCGACACGGGGTGACAGATTGACCTTTGGAGTGGGCCATTTGCCGGTATTGATGCTACGTCCTGCAAAATCGAGCTCCAGAATGGCATTATTGGTCATAATATCCTGGATAAATGAAATATTATCGGCACGCACACCATAAGTCAGCTTGAAATTGTAAGCCGGAGTCCACTCATCCTGGATATAGGCACCTATCTGATTGAATTTTACAGCATTGGAAGGCACAAGTATTCCGTTGGTACCATAGGTAAGGGCAAAGTCCACCGGTGCAGCTCCCGTAAGAAAATCACTCAGGCTTGCATAGCGGTAATATCCTGTTCCGCTGCGCATATAATTATTGTCAGCCATCTGGTATTCAAAGCTTATTCCTGCAGTTATTTTGTGAAGATCAAGGGAGTAGGTGAAATTATCAGTTGCATTGATTATCCTGTTTTTCACTCCGTTATTCCAGGTAAACAGTTCATAGCCTGCCGAGATATACGGATCCAGTGCTGCCGCCCCATCTGCAATATCTCCGCTCATTATATCAATGAAAGGGAAGGGGGCCGAGTTTGATCCGCGGATATCTTCAATATTAGAATAGGTCATAAGCAGCTGATTGGATATCCTGTCGGAAAAGCGGCTGTTCAATTCAATTGATCCGGAATTGACAAGATTATCCTGGGAATACATCGAATTGGCATAAGACATTGAATATTCACCTATACGGTTTTTATTCTGGTCGCGGTAGGCTCCGTCTGTTGAGTTACCGTTTGGCCCGAACCATTCAACATTTTTTGTATGGTTGAAACGTACACTCAGCTTATTGTCACGGTTTATATTCCAGTCGAGGCGTACCAGGTATTTCAGGTTTGACACACTGGCAGGGAAACTGCTGAAAGAACCGGTTTCATAGCCATATTTGGTACTGAGCAGATTTGACACTGCTTCAAGGTCTGATTCCGTAACACGCGATATGGTCTGCTCGTCGGTGACGCCATCCGTGGAAGCACGCCAGCGGACAATCTGCCTGGGGCTGTTTTCATATTCCAGGTTTCCGAAGAAAAACAGTTTGTTCTTTACTATCGGACCGCCCAGGGTGAAGCCGTATATTGAATTTGATTCCTTGTCACTCCTGCTGAAATTGTGATCACCGATCTTGTTGCCCCGCATGTTCTGGTTTGTATAATAGGTATAGGCAGTACCTTTTATACTATTGGTACCCGATTTGGTGATCGCATTAATACCCCCACCGATAAAATTGGTCTGCCTGAGATCAAAAGGTGCGATAACAACCTGTACTTCCTCTATGGCATCCAGTGAGATAGGATTGCCTCCGCCCGGCAGGTTGCTGCCCAGTCCGAAGTTATTGTTGAAATTTGAACCGTCAACGGTGAAATTCGTTGAACGCCCGTCACCTCCGGAAAAGCTCATTCCGTTGGTATAGGGGGATACCCGCGTGATATCGCTGATACTGCGGGTGATGGTTGGCAGCGTTATCATCTGTTCACCTGAAATATTTGTGGTTGCCCCGGTTTTCGTGGTGCTGAACTTTGAAGTCCTGCTGCCTATTACGGTCACCTCCCGGAGTTCAGTGCTCGTCTGGGACAGATCGGCATTGAGAGTGGTATGCTCCCCGAGCAGAAGATATATTTCAGTGAATGTTCTTTTTGCGTAGCCTACAAAGCTGATCTCAACATTGTACGGTCCTCCCGGACGCATTCCCTCAATGTTGTATAAACCCTGACTGTTGGTATTGGCACCGTAAACAGTCCCCGAGGGCTCATGGGTTGCAACAACAGTAGCCCCGGCCATGGCCTGCTGCCTTTCATCAGTAATCTTCCCCTGAAGAAAGGAGGTTGTTGACCCCTGTCCGTAGCTGACTATTGCCATGACCAGAAACAGCAACGCGGAATAAAAAAGTTTTAAAATCTTATTCATATCTCATTTTGGTTTAGGTTTAATACTGTAATATAATTATTATTAACTGATTCCATTGTTTTAAAACAAACAGTATGCTAATTACGGAAGGCCCGAATTTAAGGCCCTTTGAAGGATATGCGCATAGCGATTGTCAACAAATTGTGAACAAGTTTTCATCATATGTTGTTAATAACTTCCCTGCTGATCCATTTCATGATTTTCTTTGTGGCGCCAGCGTTTTCCCTTACATATTCCGAAGCTGCAAGGGCAGATCTTTCATATAATGTCGTATTGCCAGAAAGGTCTTCAAGAACTGATTTGAATTCATCATAATTCCTGAAAGATCTTGCTCCTCCCAGATAGATGAGACTGAGAGCTTCCCTGAATTTTTCATGATTGGGTCCGAATAAAACAGGAATACCCCAGGTGGCTGCTTCAAGGATGTTATGTATTCCCCTGCCAAATCCTCCGCCTACGGCCGCAATAAATGCATACCTGTAGGCTGACGAAAGCATGCCGACATTATCAATTATCATCACTTCTGCATCTTTTTCCCTGTCGCTGTATCCGGAAAACTTAACACATTTCACCCTGAAAAGTTTAACAAGCCGGTCTATATTTGCACTGTCGGTTTCATGCGGGGCAAAAACCCATTTCATTCTGCCCGGATTATTATTTATATAACGCGCAATGATCTCCTCATCCGGTTTCCAGCTGCTTCCTGCAAGAAACAACTTTTCATTTCCCCTGAAGCTTTCAATCTGAGGAATGGATTTAGCAGCAGCGGCAATCTCCAGAACCCTGTCAAACCTGGTGTCGCCGGAAACCGTGGTATTCGTGATTCCCAGGCTTTCAAGCCTTTCTGCCGAGCCCTCGTCCTGAACAAATATATGACTGTATTGTTCCAGTATTTTCCTGAAGAAACCCCCGTACCACCGGAAAAAGACCTGATCCCTCCTGAAAAGGGCTGAAACAAGCAAAAGCGGTATTCCCCTGCCGGCAACGGCCTTCAGGTAATAGTTCCAGTATTCGTATTTCACGAAAAGAACAAGTTCTGGTTTTACCGTATCCAGGAGTTTAGCTGCATTCCTCTCCGTGTCTGAAGGCAGGTAACAGATTATATCGGCCCCGGGATAGTTCTTCCGGATTTCATAGCCGGAGGGAGAGAAAAATGTAAGCAATATCCTGAATTCCGGATACTCCTTCCTTATAGCTTCAATCAGCGGTCTCCCCTGCTCAAATTCTCCAAGCGAGGCACAATGCATCCAGACAAACCTGTCGCCCTGCCTTAGCTTGTCCTTTATGATCCTGAAGGAGTTGCGCCGGCCCCTGACAATAAGTTTCGCCTTGCTGCTGAAAGGTGAAATCAGCAAGGCAATAAACGAATAAAATAATATTCCCAGTCTGTATAAAAGTATCATGGCTTTTACAGAAGTGACAAAGGTAAAAAAAAGGTGCAATTAAATAAATACCTCTATTTTTGTATCAAAATTCCTCTGCCGGGATGGTACGACTCATAGCCCTTATCATTTCAATAATATTGCAGATAATAGCAGCATCGATAGCTTTTGGGTTCATGAAAATGACCAGGTACAGGCTGTCGTGGATACTCCTTTCCCTGTCATTTGTCCTGATGGCAGTCCGCAAATTCATACAGCTCTCCGAATTACTGAGGGGAACTCCCTCCTATATGTGGCAAATGATAGATGAATGGCTGGGAGTGGTTATCTCATTCATGATAATAATAGGAGTTGTACTGATAAGGGAGATATTCTATTCACTTAAAAAGGCTGATATTGACCGGTCACGTACTGAAAAGAGAGTGCTGAATGCCATAATCAACACCGAAGAGAATGAAAGGAAGCGTTTTGCAAAAGATCTCCATGACGGACTCGGCCCGATACTGTCCACGGTAAAAATGTCACTCACCTCCCTGGCCCAGCGCATAAGCGATCCCTCAGGCACAGAGATACTCAGCAATACCAGTCATCTTGTCAATGAGGCAATCAGCACCATAAAGGACATATCCAATAATCTGAGTCCGCATATTCTTGAAAACTTCGGTCTTTCCAGTGCGATCGGAGCCTTTGCAACAAAGATAAACCGGACAAGGGCAGTAAAAATAGAATTCAAATCGGACCTTGAAAATTACCGCCTTGACTCAGATAAGGAAGTTGTGATTTACCGTGCTGTATGTGAACTTATTAATAATGCCATTCAGCATTCAGGGGCTTCAAAAATAGAAATTGAGCTGAATAAGCATGATAAATTTGTTACATTGCAGTTTTCCGATAACGGCAGAGGATTTGACACTTCAAAACTAAGCAGGGAGGATACAAAGGGTATGGGTATTTCGAATATTGAAACACGTGTCAGGACCGTTGAAGGTGTTTTTATTCTTGAAAGTTCTCCCGGCAAGGGGACAAACGCACTGATCAGGGTAATGGACTGATAAAACAGGCGGAGTCACCAGTCTGACGGCAGACTGGTTCCGCACCGTGATATACTGATGGAACCGTGATATACTGATGGAAAAGACAAGCATAATCATAGTTGATGATCACCAGCTTTTCCGGAACGGACTGAAGATCCTTCTCAATTCATTTGAAGATTTTGAAGTAACCGGGGAAGCATCAAACGGATATGAATTTCTGAAACTGATACAGTCAATCAGGGCAGATATTGCTCTGATGGACATCAACATGCCTGAGATGGACGGCATAGAGGCAACCAGGAAAGGCCTCAGGATCAATCCGGATATGAGGGTCATCGCCCTTTCGATGTACGGGGAGGAAGATTATTATTACAGAATGGTTGATGCCGGCGTCAAGGGTTTTCTGCTCAAGGATTCAGCGATTTCCGAAGTGCGGGATGCCATTCATGCCGTCATGAAAGGCGGCACTTACTTTTCGCAGGAACTGCTGCATCATGTCATCCAGAGGATAAAGCACCGGGAAAATGAAAGCAGGTCAGCAAACCTGAGCCGGAGAGAAAAGGAGATACTGACGAAGATCTGCGAGGGACTGTCAAATCAGGAAATCGCCGACGAATTGTTTATCAGCAAGAGAACTGTCGATAAGCACAGGGCGAACCTTCTTGGAAAAACAAATTCAAAAAATACCGCCAGTCTCATCCTTTTCGCAATCAAAAACAAGCTTATCGAAATCTGAGATGGCTGAATCGCACGACCTGGGACAGAGGGGCGAAGAAGAGGCGGCAAAATATCTTGCCGAAAAGGGATACAGGATACTGTGCCGCAACTGGAAATCCGGCAGGCTTGAAATTGACATCATTGCGGAAACAGAAGAATTCATGGTTTTTGCCGAAGTGAAGACCAGATCAGAAGACTATCTGCTTGATCCTGCCTCCGCAGTAACTTCCGGAAAACAAAAATCGCTTATATTAGCAGCCGAAAGCTATATAAAAAGATACCGCATCGATAAGGACAGCCGCTTCGATATCATCAGCATCATCAGGAAAGGCAGTCATTATCAGATTGAACACATTGAAAATGCATATTATCCGGGCTTAAAATAAAATCTTTGAATCCATGAAAAAACAAATTCTGCTTCTGACACTTTCATTTGTTCTTGTTCTTTCAGTACAGGCACAAAGGAAAGATAAATCATCCGCTTCCCCCGTTCAGGAGGGATATAAATTCACAAGCGTGACAGACCTGAAGGCAACACCCGTGAAAAACCAGGCAGCAACCGGCACATGCTGGTGTTTTGCAACAACCTCGTTTATTGAATCGGAATTACTGCGCATGGGAAAAGGTGAATATGACCTTTCCGAAATGTTCATAGTACGGAAAAATTATGAAAACCGGCTGAGAGACAATTATCTTCGCAGGGGGAGGGGAAACCTGGGCCCCGGAGGCCTCTCGCACGACTGGATGAATGTGTTCACTGAATACGGCATGGTTCCCGACGAAATCTATTCCGGTCTCAACTACGGCTCTCCCACACATAATCACAGTGAATTACAGGAATTCATAAATGCCGTTGCACCTGTTCCCGTTCAAAGAAGAAATGAAAGTGAGCAGTACAAAAAAATACTGAGTTCCATCCTCGACACTTACCTGGGAGAAATTCCGGAATCTTTTACATACAGGGGCAATACCTATACTCCCCTCAGCTTTGCCGCCTCCCTTGGTATCAACAGTTCAGACTATGTCCAGATAACATCATTCACCCATTTTCCCTTTTATACCAGGGGTATTCTTGAGGTTCCCGACAACTGGACAATGGAACGCTTTTACAATGTACCCCTTGATGAACTGATTGAGATAATGGACTATTCCTTCAGCCAGGGCTATACAGTCAACTGGGACGGAGATGTGAGTGAAAGCGGATTTTCCCATCAGAAGGGATATGCCGTGATACCTGCCGGTCTGCCGGCAGCCGGAGGTCCTGCAACCGACAGGGACAGGTTTGAAAGGAGTCCGGCTCAGCGTACCGGAACTGCAGCATCACCGGAGGTCGAATCTCCCGGACCGGAACTGAATGTGAGCCAGGAGATCAGACAGGCCGGTTATGAGAATTTCACCACCACCGACGATCACCTTATGCATCTCACGGGAATAGTAAAGGACCAGAACGGTACCAGATATTACAAAACCAAAAATTCATGGGGGACAGAAAGGAACGCCTTTGGCGGATACCTTTACATGTCGGAAAGCTATGTCCGCGCCAAAACACTGTTCATCATGGTTCATAAGGACGCGATACCTCCGGCTGTCAGAACAAAGCTGGGTCTGTAGACTGTGTGCTTCCCGCCAGCCGGATCCGTCTGCCAGGGAGGGTTCCGCTTCACCGGATCAGCCCCGTCAGGGAGAGTGAGTTTCGTTTCGCCGGGTCAGCCCGTCAGGGAGAGTCCCGGCAACTATTCCATCAGCAGGTTACAGCCGCGGATGTCACTGTTGTCAAATCTGCCCAGGACTTCAAAGCTGCCACTGTCATCAATCTTTCCCAGATCGTCGCTTGCAATGAATGAACAGGAATAAATATTTGCAAGGTCAATAATATTTATTCCTCCTGACTGTCCCGTCTCTTCCATGATACAGAGAGGATCGCGGGGATCCCTGATGAGTATTCTCATCCACGGCGGACAACGGAAGAGGCCATCACCTTCTGAATATGCCTGACTCAGAAGCTCGGTCATCCCGTATTCCGAATGTATTTTTTCCACATTAAATCCTTTTTTCAGAACGGCATGGAGTTCTTCCCTTATCATCTCCCTTCTTCTGCCTTTCATTCCGCCTGTTTCCATTACAATGACCCCTGAAAGATCAGGTGAATACTTTTCGGCCAGATCAAGCAGCGCAAAACTTACTCCCAGCAGGATTATCTTTTTCTTCTCCGCCCTGGCTTTTCTGATATTTTTCAGCAATTCATCAATGTTTTTCCCGTAAAAACCGCTCTCCGGGAAACTGCTTTTACCTATTAAGCCGGCGGCCATGTAAACCAGTGATGAATTTCCCCTTTCGGTATAGGATGGCAGAAGGGCTGCAATAAAATATTCTGAAGGATCTCCGTAGAAAAGCTGAAAGCTCCGCAGATAACTCATCTCATAAATTTCCGGATCGGCAATATAATGGCGGCTGGTCATCCCTCCGCCGGTACCGCTGCTCTCAAAAACCAGTTTCCCGCTTCCGGATCCGGTTATTATCCTGTGATTCCTGAAAAAGCCGGCGGGAAGGAAGGGAATATCTTCCGTTCGTCTCACATCAGCCGGATCAATCCCGAGATATCTGACAAAATCCCCGTAAACCCGGTTCTTTTCTGATTGTAATTTAAAAACCCCGAGGACTATATTCTGAAAATCTGTTTGTTGCGAGATACTGAAAACCCTATTTACCAGATCCGGCATCATTTGCCGGGAAAGCTTAAGGTTCCGTCAGGCTGATAAGCCCACTCGAATGTACATCTTACATATTCCTGCAAGGGTTTGTCTTCCTTCAGGACGGAAATTATCCTGATCTTTGTATAATTTCCGGTATTTGAACGGTACAGCCATATCTGGTTTTCCATGAGTATGCCGGCCCGCTCTTCCCACTGATCTGCACTTGCAGAGCTGAGGTTTCTGAAAGCATTTTCAGCTTTCTGCTGATCAGCATATTCACCGTATTTGAAAAACGAAGCCTTCAGGTTATTTGCATCAAGGTATATGTTGTCACCGTCTCTGGAAACCGTGATGTCAGGCCGCGGACTATCGACATTTGATGCGGGTCTGGCTTCGGAAAACAGGAATCCGTAATTCACCCATGTCCCCCTGTTCTCATCCATAACCAGCTCGTTGTCAATAGTGGCTGTTCCGCTGCGTTCAGGTTCTTTTTTCCTGTCACATGATATCAGAAGCACTGCTGCCAGCAACAATATTGATACAGCTTTTCCCATTGAACAACAAAGATAAAATATTTCCCGCAATCCCTGGCCCGTGCGTCACTTCTGGTCACCCCTGATGGCAGCTATTCCCGGCAGTGTTTTCCCTTCCATGTATTCAAGCATTGCTCCGCCTCCCGTGGAAACGTAGCTCACCTTGTCGGCCAGACCGTTTTTGTTTATTGCAGCAACGGAATCTCCTCCGCCTATGAGAGTGAAAGCACCTTGTTCCGTTGCCCTGGCAACTGCTTTGGCTATGGCTGTTGTTCCCGCAGCAAACTTATCCATTTCAAAGACACCCATCGGACCGTTCCAGAGAATGGTTTTTGATTTCATTATCACATCTTCAAAAAGCCTGATGGTTTTTTCGCCAATATCCAGTCCCATCCATCCGTCACGGACATCATCAATGGCAGACACATAGGTATCGGCTCCGGCATCAAACCTGTCCGCATTTACTCCGTCGACCGGCAGCAGGAAATTCACGCCTTTTGCCCTGGCTTTTTCAATGATTGCCTTTGCCAGATCAAGTTTATCCTCCTCACACAATGAATTACCTATCCTGCCTCCCATCGCCCGGATAAAGGTATATGTCATTCCCCCGCCTATTATCAGGTTATCAACCCTGTCGAGAAGATTTTCGATGATCAGTATTTTGTCAGAAACCTTTGCACCTCCCATCACTGCCGTGAACGGCCTGCCTGCATCCTTCAGTACCCTGTCCATTGCAGCCAGTTCACTGTCAATCAGAAATCCGAACATTTTACGGTCGTCCGGGAAAAAGCCGGCTATGACGGCAGTACTTGCATGAGCCCTGTGTGCCGTTCCGAATGCATCATTGACATAAACACCGGCATAGGATGCAAGTTTTTCAGCCATCTCTTTCTGCTTCACTTTCAGTTCAGCCTTTGCTGCTTTCTTCTCTTCCTCACTTGCCGTTTCCGGAAGAACGGGCTTCCCTTCTTCCTCGGGATAAAAACGGACATTCTCCAGCAGAAGCACTTCCCCCGGCTTCAGTCCGGCAGTCATCTTCACCGCTGAATCGCCCAGACAGTCATCGGCAAAAAGGACTTTCATGCCCAGATGTTTTTCAAGAACCGGCAATACAGGCTTCAGGGAAAATTTCTCCATCCTCCCCTTCGGTCTGCCCAGGTGTGACATCAGGATGCATGATCCCCCGTCTCCCGTTATCTTCCTTATGGTTGGCAAAGCACCCCTTATCCTTGTGTCATCTGTCACTTCGAATGTTTCCTTGTCAAGAGGCACATTGAAATCAACCCGTACAATTGCCTTTAAGCCTTTAAAATTAAAATCCTGTATCTTTTTCATATCTGTGTTTTTTAGATTTTATCATGGAATTTTTAAGCATACAAACCTAATATTTTTTTATCAATAACAGATAATTACCGGTAAAAAGTAATTAAACAATTCATTCACTGATAAGGTTAACTGCATGTAAAAGTTTAATTAATTTTGAAATAAAAAAAGGCTGCGGCAAAATTACATTTCACGGAAGGAATAAATAATGTGCTAACTTTACCGGGCTTCCGTGATACTGATTTCGGGAAATCATACGGAACCGGAATTGAAGACGGAGCACTTGCGGGATTGTATGCCAGAAGCACCGGCTCCGGAAAAAGCAGAAATATCTGCCGGGAAATACCGGCAGAAATGGAATCAGGATGAATTTTTTACAAATACCAGGCCAGAAAGAAACAATTTCTAAGCTGATCCGTTCCGTCCGGGAACAACGGGTCAGTCATGCACAGATATTTACCGGTCCTGAGGGCTGCGGCTCTCTCGCCGTGGCACTGGCATTCGCGAAATACATCAGCTGTGAAAACAGGAATGAGGATGATTCATGTGGTGTCTGCCGTTCATGCGTGAAATATGAAAAAATGATTCATCCTGATCTTCATTTTGTTTTTCCCGTGATAAAAAAGGGAAGAAAGGATTACGAACCCATCAGCGACACATTTATCCGGGAATGGAGGGAGTTTGTCAGCAAATCGCCATATTTCACAATAAACGGATGGCTTGATTCAATAGAGGTAGGAAATGCCCAGGGACTTATTTTTTCATCCGAAGCAGCGGAAATCATCAGGAAACTCAATCTTAAAACCTTTGAGTCCGACTATAAGATAATGATCATCTGGCTTCCCGAGAAAATGCATCCGGCTGCAGCCAACAAGCTTCTGAAACTTATCGAGGAACCGCCCGACCAGACAGTATTTCTCCTTGTATCAGATGAGCCGGGCAAGGTCATTCCCACAATCCTTTCAAGATGCCAGCAGGTACATCTGCCGGGATTCACAAACGAGGAGATCAGGGATTATCTGACAGACAGATACGCTGCCGGCAGCCAAAAAGCAGAGGAAACAGCCAGGGTAGCCAACGGCAATATTATAAAGGCAATCGAACTATTTGAAAACGAAGATTCATCCCTTCAGAATCTCGATCGTTTCAGGAATCTGATGCGGTTTGCCTGGAAACGCGATGTCATATCCCTTCAGAACTGGTCCGACGATATTTCCACAACAGGAAGGGAAGCTCAGAAAAATTTCCTTGCGTATTCACTGGGTTTGCTGAGGGAAAATCTGATGCTGAGCCTGGGCCAGAAGGAAAACAATATTATATTCCTTGCCGGCGAAGAAGCATCCTTTTCAGGAAATTTTCACCCTTTTGTCAACCGCTCAAACATTTATTTCCTCAATGATGAATTCAACCAGGCATTCAGTCATGTTGAAGCAAACGGCAATCCCCGGATAATTTTTCTTGATCTTGCCCTTAAAGTGACCAGACTCATATCAAGAACACCAAAAGTATAATTGACATTGATTCATTTATTGACTATTTTTGCGCATTGAACCGACTATCTGTTGATCATCATATGTCAGAAAATAAAGAACTACAGGATCAGGCAGGGGATGAACTTCTCCTGCCTGACACCACATACAAGCCCGGATGCAATAAGCTTGACTCCTTCAACTGGCTCAGCAACCTGCCGGAATGTGCCGCAGAAAATGAAATAGTTGAAATAAGGTTCAAGAACACCCGGAAGGGCTTTTACAGGAATATCAACAACCTGCGGCTTGAAATCGGGGATGTTGTCGCGGTTGAAGCTTCTCCCGGACATGATATCGGAAGAGTATCAATGACCGGAAGACTGGTAATGGAACAGATCAGGGAACTGAAGATCCCCCCTTCTCCTGACGATCTCAAAAAGGTGTACCGCAAGGCCAGGACAGCTGACATCCAGAAATGGGAAGAAGCAAAAAAGCTTGAGATTCCGACCATGCTGCGGTCAAGAAAGATCTCCGCAGAGCTCAGACTCAACATGAAAATCGGGGATGTTGAATACCAGGGTGATAAGACCAAGGCAATATTCTATTATATTGCAGATGAAAGAGTCGATTTCCGTCAGCTTATTAAGGTGCTGGCAGATGAGTTCAGGGTCAGGATAGAAATGCGGCAGATCGGTGCCCGGCAGGAAGCGGGGCGGATAGGCGGAATAGGATCATGCGGCAGGGAACTCTGCTGTTCAACCCATATCACAAATTTCAACTCGGTTACCACCACCCATGCAAAATACCAGGAGTTATCACTTAATCCCCAAAAACTTGCCGGTCAGTGCGGCAAGCTCAAGTGCTGCCTGAATTTTGAATTTGACTGCTATGTGGATGCCCAGAAAGGATTTCCTCCCCGGGATATTCCCCTTGAGGCAACTGATGAAACAGCCTATTACCTGAAAATGGAAGTCCACAAAAAATTATACTGGTACACAACCGGTCCTGATTCAACGGCAAACATGATACCCGTACCTGTTGACAGGGTGAGGGAAATACAGGAAATGAACAAAAAGGGCCGGAAACCCCGGCGTATCCTCGCCACCGCCACCGCCGGACCGGAAATATCCGGTCTCTCCGGGAAAGAGGATGAAGAATACAGCATAACCCGGTTCGATACTCCCGTGCAGGAGAAAAAGAAACGCCGCCATTCCCGGAAAAAGAAAAACAGGAAATCCAATGAGAAGAAAAAAAGTTAAGAAGGGTATATTCCTTATCTTTTTAACGGTTTTTATTGCTGCCTGTGGAAAAAATATCCTTTTCACCGATTCCGCCGACATTCCGGACAAGACATGGCAGCTGACAAACATTCCTGAATTCAGGTATAACTCTGCCGATACCACGGGCAAAACCGATATTTCATTTATAATCCGCACAGGTTCGGATTTTCCCTACCGGAATATATTCCTTTTTGTAACGGCAATATCTCCTGATGGCAGGAGCCTTACCGACACTCTTGAATATGATCTGGCCGATGAAAAAGGCAGATGGTACGGAAAGGGATCCGGGGATGTTCACGAACTCAGACTACCCTGGAGATCAAATGTTTACTTTCCGCTGAAGGGTGAATATGTTTTCAGAATACAGCACGGAATGCGCAGTACCGATCTCAGGGGAGTATATGATTTTGGTCTGAGAATTGAAAAAATCACTATCTGATTATCTGAGGTGGGGAAAAACAAACTTGCCCGCTGGGCCGAACTGAAGACATTTAAAAATGTGATACAGGCTGAGCCTGGTATTCAGACAGGGGAAGATCATCCTGTAAAAGGAAAGTGGAAACAGGATATATTTCATAACAATAATCCGGTAGTCCTTGAGCTTGGCTGCGGAAAGGGAGAATATACAACGGGCCTGGCGGAAAGATTCCCGGACAGGAATTATATCGGGGTCGATATCAAGGGAGCCAGGATGTGGCGCGGAGCAAAAACCGCACATGAAAAAAACATTCCGAATGCTGCTTTCCTGAGAACAAGAATCGAGTTTGCCGGATCATTTTTTGCCCGGGATGAGGTTGATGAAATATGGCTTACCTTTCCTGATCCGCATGCCGGGAGAAAGAACTCCAATAAAAAGCTTACCTGTCCGTGGTTTCTGAACCTCTACCGCAGCTTCCTGAAAGATAACGGAACTATCTGGCTAAAAACCGACAATGCAGAATTATATAATTATACCAGATCGCTTGCCGAAAAGAATAAGCTCCCCCTGGTAATGGCAACAACCGATCTGTACGGGGAAGATGACCCGGATGATATTTTTCTTATCAGAACGTATTACGAGAAAAATTATCTGATTGAAGGGCGGAAGATCCATCTGCTGGCTTTCACTCTTCCCGGAAACAAAATCATTGAAGATGAAATCTCAAAATACACCGGCAGAAAATGATTTTTTCGATCTCGTTTATGAGATCACAAAGCTCATCCCCTACGGGAGAGTAACTTCCTATGGTGCTATCGCCAGGTATCTCGGATCGGGCAAATCGGCAAGAACTGTAGGCTGGGCTCTTAATGCCTGCCATACACGGCCCGGCTTCATTCCGGCACACAGAGTTGTTAACCGCCAGGGCCTTCTTACAGGGAAACATCATTTCGGCAATCCCTCAACAATGGAACAGCTTCTTGCAAATGAAGGCATTGCAGTTGAAGACGACAAGGTTGTTGATTTCAGTGAGAAATTCTGGGACCCCTCTGTAGAAATTGATCCGCTGATTTAATCTCCGGTCCCGTCACGGGAGCTGATAAAATACATCCGGCTGCATATTTAGATTATATAGGGAAATGGTAAGATTACCGAGGCAGTTATGCTTCTGCAGATTGCAAAAATTCCATTACCGTTCCTGATATTTCCATTAAGGTATACCGGTTCTGAAAAAGGATCTTCAAGTACATTCTCGTAAGTATAAAGGCTTTTTTCGAAAAGATAAAAATCTTTTGGAACAGATAACAGCTTAATCCTGAGAGATGTAAAAAAAACAAAGATAGAGTAGAAGTCATTAAATTTAACTGACAGAGTCAAATTGCACCGGTTTCCCGGAATATTATTGCTATCGATAAAAAAAGTGCGCAAGGAGGACTGATATCTTGACCAGTTCTGTTCACCCTCACATTTGCTATGGGACACTTTTGGCCCAAATAATATTGCATAAAAACCCCGTACGTTATTATTTCTGACTAAAAAATCTACATAACCAAAAGCTGAATTGCGTATCAGCCTATAATCCATTCCAATACCTTCCACTAAAATCGCATAGTAAGAATTTTTCGTAACATCAAATGAAATATCTATAACTGCATATTTCACGCTATCATGATTATCAGCCGGCCACCTACAACCAAGGGGAGGTATCGCCGGTTCTGTCTCTTTGTGAATTGAATTTATTATAAGATTCCCCGGAGGGTCCGGTACTGTTGTCTCCGCTGAAATATCCTGCAGCCCTTCCGCTCCGGCTTTCAGGAAATACTTTTCACCCGAAATGAATTTCAGGCTTACCGGCAGTTTAAAAGATTCAAGTCTTTTCAGGCTTGAATCTTTTTGATAACTGAATAATTCAGACTCCGAAGAAAAAATCGAGAATGATAAATCTCTTAACGAATCGTTGACTTCTCCGGAATATTCCGACTGGAATGATTTTTCGAAAGAGATATAACGAAGGTCTTCATTTATAGAATAAGGATTTTGCAAATCCCCGCTTAAGGTATCATCTGCATCGATAATTCCTACCGTGCAAAGTTGTTCCGGGAGATCCGGACGATAAAAATTTTTATCACTTCCACAGGATAGAATAGTAATACTGAGAAGTATTAAATCCATGGAGAAAATGTAATTTTTAAGTCTCGGCTGCGACATATCCTGCCTTATTCATAAACACAGATCTGCCTGATTATTCCTTCAGCGTTCGTTGCCTGAAAACTATCTGTCCAAAACCACCGTGGCAAAAGATATGGAACTACTATCCTCGTATATTATCTGTTCACATTCTTTGCCATCAAATTCCAGCCTGTAACATATCCGGTGCCCCTCATGGGTTTTTGCCTCTTCCCAATAAGAGACAATTTCATGTTGCTCCGTATCTCCGAATAATGTAGGGAAAGAAAGTTTGTAAATAATCACATCTGCCGGTAAAAAATCTATAAAAGTCATCTTGGGATAAAATTCCATAAACAAACCATCTACCCCGAAATAACTGCCGTATTCCCCGATCTGTAAGCTATATCCTTCACCATCAGAAGTAATACCGGGTTTAAACGTTTCAGAAGAAACTGAAGCGCCGGGTATCCATTCCGGAAAGATTATCTCAAGCTCATACAACTGTTTGTTTTTTTCCGAGTTTTCCCTGTTTTCCTCCTCACTCAGATCAGATTGATGACTCTTCCAGTCAACCTCTTTCAATAAATCAGTGCCTGATGCGTCCTGAACACTCAAATATAAGTTATATATATACAAGGGATTAATGGCTCCCCCCGGCTTATCACAGGTAGTGCATAGAATAACCAAAAACAGCAAAACTCCTGTTAATTTTAATAATCTCATAATCCTGTCATTTTAATTTATATTATGTTACCAAAAAAAATATTCAATAATCAATGTAAAAATTTACTCTGTTACTATTAAAATTATAACTGGGTGGGTTAACATTATTGCCCAGAAACCAACCATCATCCAAACCTCCCCAACCCCAGTTCATGTAAAAATAAGTAGTCTTTGTGTTGATATGTCCCGGATTTGTAATAGGGTAACGGCCATAATCATTATATGAGCCTGTATAAAATTCAACAAAATAATACTTATCACTATTCCAATCCTCAATCCCCGAACTAGTCCAATAATGTCCACCAAAAGGATAAGAATCAAAGCCTAACATAAGGATAGGCTTTTCATTATTAAGAAGTTCATTTCTTGCAGAAGTGTAGTTATGGCTTACTTGGCTCACGGTGTAACCATACGAACGCAATCCGTTTGTCACATTATTTGGAGTTGCCCATGAAAACGTACCTAATCCAAAAATTCCCCAACTCATATTTGCTTTGTCTGCTGCATGCCTGATCAGAGCTTTTACCGAGTTAGTGGCATAACTATCAGGCAGGTCATTCCAATTTACTGTATAATCACTCCAAGTTATGGAGTTTGCAGAATATTTATGATATTTCATGACATTAGCCATAGCTATGGCAGCACAACCAGCATCATATCTATTTCCACTAGCATTACTTGGGAAAAAATCATTATAAGGGGATCGTTGGTGCCATAATGTTGTGATTTTAGGATTAACTATTTTATATGCGGTCGTTTGTTTGATGCCAACAATGGAATATTCTAACGAAGCTACATAACTATTAGCTATATCCACTAAATTTTGCCACGTATAATAGTCAAGATACCATGAGGCATTTTCCAGAGAAACAAATTGTAGCCATCCACTGGGACTGTATAAGAGATATAATTGATTGATTCTATTTTGAAAATCCTGATAGCTCTTGGTGTCGTCTAAAGGCTTAATTTTATTCGTTTCGTCGTAAGCTTGCCATAATCCGTGCATCCGTGCCTTGATAGAGTCGGCTAAAGCCGCGCTTGCCTTTACAGCCGCTTTTGTTTCTTCCAACCAAACTATGAAACCTCCCAGCTCAATTTCAGGTTTTATTTTAAAAGAACCTTTACAAGAATAGGCCAAAACAGGGTAATAATTTTTTGTAGCACCTACAATAATCCAACCTCCTTCGGGGTAATTAACAATATACATTGAAGGATTGTTATTATTATCCTTCACAGTTTCAACCGAAACGTTCTTCAGCGGCCCAACGCCGTTCTTCACTTCCCTTTTTAAAAACATTTCAGCCACCCTGGTAGCTTGTTCTGATGAAACGAAAGCTTCTCTATCAAAAGCTATGGTATTCTCCTGAACAAAATCCAGACCTTGCTCATCTAATAATATAAAATCTTTATCACTACATGCAAACACAAAAATCGTTGTAAACAGCAAAACTCCTGTTAACTTTAATAACCTCATTTTATTTTTCATCACCTTTGAGATCAAATTAATACTATTTAAGATATACACAATATTCATAATGACTTAATTTATATGATTATCCTGGTATTAAAAGCTCTGGTAATCCTCCACAATCAGATATTACCGGACTTTATCCCTGGATTTTTTATAAAAATCTAAGTGAATCATTGATAATCAATTGCTTAAAGCCTTTGCCTGCATTACATGCAATATATATTGCTCTAATATAAGAAATCAAAACGACATTTAAAAGTTTACTACCTTGTTTTACAATACCCTGAACCGACAGATTTTGCAAAACCCCCGGACGGTAAAACCGGTCATCGCTCCCGCAACGGCACAGAAAAATTATAAAAATGAAAACAGCAGGAATATCTTTAGTGTTTTCATGATATTCCTAGAAGTTTACAGTTACGGACAGTGAAGGCATTATGGGAAACAGGGATATGTTCTTGTAGAAATATATTCCCTCTTCTTCATTCCGGGTCTTTTTAAAATAAAAAGTGTTTTTCCGGTTATATACATTATAAATATCAGCATCTATAAACATTGAAAATCTGCGTTTATGAATGGTATGTCTGAATGAGAAGTCGAGACGGTGATAATCGAAATACCTGATATTATTTTTTGTCTCGAAAAATTCCCCGTATGATGTCTCATGCATATAAATCGTTGCCGGCGCCCCCGACTGATATACAAAATTAAGACCCAGGCTCGTATTATCCGTATAATGGTATTTAAGGGAAATATTGAGATTATGCGGCCTGTCCGCAGCAGAAGGTATCCGGATGAGCCCTTCCGGCGAAGGCCATTCCCTTTTTGACCTCGACCATGTATAACCCGCGTTCCCTGTTACCTTTCCTGTTCTTTTTATTAATCCCGCCTCTATGCCATAAGCCTGAAGACTGATCCTTTCTACCATGTCCACGAATGAACTGTCGAAAATAAAGCTTGCCCCTGGTTTGAAGTCAAGCATCCCGGAGGTCCTTTTAAAATACCCGTCGAGAGTCCATGTAAGATCATTTTTTATATCTCCCCGGAAACCCGCGGAAAGAACATCAGATATCTCGGGTCCGATATCCTTATACAGAGGCAGCCAGAGCTGCGATCTTAATCCTGCACTGGAACCTTCTATGGCGTGATCATTCTGGCTCAGTCTTACATAGCTGATCTGGGGCGATACCGGACTTCCCTGGCCGTAAGAAATCCTGAGTCTTGGTTCTGCCGTGAAAAAGCGGGCATCCCTGATCATAATTCCTGTTAATCTTAATCCGGCATCTATATGTATTTTTTTCCCTGCCCTGCCGGCAGTAGAAATAAACACGGATGTCTCATTTACAAGATCGTTACCGCCAAAACTGTTACGGGTTTCGGTATCATTCGCATTTATCAAAGCGTAGTTGTTGGAGACAAACGAACGAAACCTGTCGGATATTCCAAGTGATACTGATATTTTATCAAAGTTCCGGCTCACGGTCGCGGAGGCCCCGATATTGTTTATCGCGGGGTAAAATGAGTAAAGCGTGCCCGAGGAACGTAATTTCTCCCCGGAGGAATTAACAAAAGATTCCGATTCCGTATAAACCTTTCGGCCGATTGCAAGTCTGTTATAATTAATGTTTAAAGTCCATTTATATTGATTGCTGACAGAAGGCTCCCATTGAAGGGCATGTATCATGCTGTTCCATCCGGTCTTTATGCCATCGGTGTTTTTCGAAAGAGTATCTCCGTATAGTCCGCGCGTTTTGATTTCATCTGTTCCGTCATCATAATTCCCGAAAAAAAGATAGCTGATCCTTCCTGCTTTAACAGATTCATGTGAGAGTCTGACAAAAGAATCATAAAATGAATATTTATCAGGAGGAAGAAAATCCCCTACATCATCCGTGATAAGTTTCTTAAGAAGTGAAGAGTAAATGGAATAATTACTTCTTTTAATACCCGCCGTGAGGTCAAGACTGATTTTTTTAAACGGTACCTCAAGGATCACTCCTGAAGATATAAGTCCCAGTCTCACCTGGGCGGTCAGAGAATCAGTACGGGGTTTACGGAATTCAAGACCGGTAACTGAAGATGCTCCTCCGCCGATACCTGAAGGAATATAATCCTTGTACAGCTCGGCGCTTTCAAGGAAGTCAAGGTCAAATGGAGAAACAATGCCCAGAAGGTGACCAGGGAGAAAGAAATAACATCCATTGGCGATTATCACGTTTTGTCCTGCCCCGCCTCCTCTTACATAAAAATCAGAAGTCCCTTCTTTCCCAAAGGATACACCGGGAAGACTCTGTAACATTTTCAGAAGATCGGGTTCGCTAAACAGCCGGGGTGTTTCGCGGATGGCAGCAGGGGTGACAATAATGCTGCCCAGGCTGGTTCTTTCTATACTTTTCACCGAATCGCCTGTCACCCTTACTTCCATCAGCTCGACGGGAGAAATTGTCATTGGTATATTGATAACAGTATCGGATGTAAGATTGAATCCTATTGTTACAGGCTTAAAACCAATCAGCCTGACAGTTATTTGTTTATTTCCCCCTCCTGATGTAAATGAATAACGTCCAAGATTATCAGAGAAGGTCTGTCTTCCGTCGGGAAAAAGGTACAGATCGGCACCGGAAACCTGTGTGCCGCTTTTTTCCTCCAGAATATGTCCGGAGATATTAAATGTCTGACCGGAGAGGATTGCAAAATTACAAATGAATATTGCCGATAAAAGAAATGCCCGTTTCATTAAAAGTCAGTTTTATGTGATATTTCCGAATAATAAAAGCACTTATTATTTATGTTTTTCAGTACATGAAAAAAGCTGTGAGAAGTATTTTTAATATCATTCTATTTCGAAATCTACAGAAGTGCTTCTGCATATTGCAAATACACCATTCCCATTTCTAATATTTCCATTAATGTAAACAGGTTCAGAAAAGGGATCATTATTTGTTTCCTGGTATCTGTAAAGATTTTTTTCAAAAAGATATAACTCCTTTGGAACTGAAAGAAGCTTAATCTGAACATTATTTAATTTAACAATATGTGATAAATAATGATCATAATATTGGATTAACAGAGTTAAAAAACATTTATCACCCTGGATTGTAGTGTTATTAATAAAATATGCAGACGGAGATGTTACTTCATTATAGACAGAATCATCTTTACAAGTAAATTGAAAACAATTTAATCCTAACATATCAGCTAAAAATCCCGGAGCATTTGTTTTTCTCACTGAAAAGTCTAACGGTCCTGTGTAGGGAATCGGAAAAGAATCTTCACCGCTTACTATTATCATTAACATATAATGAGTCCAGTTTAAAAACACATTAATTTTAAGTTTGTATTATTGGCATATTTA
>CAZFVQ010000032.1:0-31679 GCA_964522415.1 uncultured Rikenellaceae bacterium
TCCTGCAGCCTGCAATCAGCACCAGCGCCAGGAAAAAAATAATCTGTTTTCTCATTATTTTCTGTTTAATTTAATTGTTATTAGTAATTATGAATTCGACATATGATTTTCATTATAAAACCATTCGTATTTTGCAGTTTTCAGATTTGATGATGTTTTTTCGGGACATGTTGGATTACTGATCCCCAAACCGGAGGCGGACCCCGGCAAATGCAGGAAACATGCAAAGAACGATAACTGTGCTAAAAATATGCTTTTTTTTCCCTTTCGCAAAAATTCTGCGGCTAAATCTGTCTGAGATGATGAATAATTCAGCCTTACAGATATCTGTAGGGCATCTTCCCATTCACCGGGGATAAAAATATCTGTACTGGCATATTTTTTGAACTAATTTTTCAGGACATATTTGAACATATGATTTTTTTTTCTGTTTAATATTAGTTTAAGCCCGAAGTATTTGTTATGACAGCTTTTGCAAATCATATCCGACTCACCGGAGTATGCAAAAAATGGGCGGCAGTTCTGATTTTGCTTGCAGGCTTTATTTTTGAAAATGATGCCGGGGCCCAGTATTTTGGCAGAAACAAACCTGGTTACCGCTCATTCAGGTTCGATGTGGTTCAGACACCTGATTTTGAGATATATCATTATCTAAAGAATGATACTCTGGTTGATATGCTTACAAAATGGTCTGAGCAATGGTATAAAACGCATCTGGATATTTTCAGGGATTCATTCAGAATCCGTAATCCGCTAATTTTTTATAATAATCATCCTGATTTTCAGCAGACGAACACAATAAGCGGATTGATTGGAACCGGAACGGGAGGGGTAACGGAATCACTGAAAAACAGGGTGATCATGCCGGTTGCACCTTCCCTTGCGCAGACAGATCATACACTGGGCCATGAACTGGTGCATGCATTCCAGTACAACATGTTCATCAGGGAAGATTCATCAGGAAAGATGTCCATAAATAATATTCCTTTGTGGATGGTTGAAGGCATGGCGGAATACCTGTCGATCGGGAGCCTGGATCCGAATACGGCGATGTGGATGCGGGATGTCCTTATCAATAAGAGATTTCCCACACTGCAGCAGTTGTCGGATCAGTCGGAATATTTTCCATACCGCTTTGGCCAGGCTTTCTGGGCGATGGTGGGGAAGACCTGGGGTGACACCGTGATCATTCCCCTGTTTGAGAAAACGGCCCAGTATGGTTTCAGCAGGGCGGTAGACAGCCTTTTCAGGATCAATGACAAGACCCTGTCGGAAATGTGGAAAAATGCCACTGAAGTATATTATAACCAGTATATTAAGGACAGTATTGACAATCCTGCCGGGAAAGTACTGGTCTCCGACAAAAATGGCGGAAGAGTCAACATCTCTCCCTCCCTTAGTCCCGATGGCAGATTTGTGGCTTTTTTTTCCGAAAGGGATCTGTTTACCCTTGACCTTTTTCTTGCCGATGTTTCAAGCGGGAAGATTATAAAGCGTCTGTCGAGTGTTGCAAGGAACAGTGCTGCTGATGACTTTGATTATGTGGAATCGGCCGGAACCTGGTCCCCCGACGGGAAGAAGTATGCATTTGTGATCTTCAGAAAAGGAGTAAACAAACTTGCGGTTGTTGATGTTGCAAAGGGGAGAATAACAAGGGAGCTTGACATTCCCGGAGTGGCTTCATTTTCAAATCCTGCATGGTCACCGGGAGGGGATGAGATAGCAGTATCAGGACTGGTTGAGGGTATAAGCGACCTTTATCTCTTTAATATCTATACCAGTGAGGTCAGGCGACTGACCGGTGACATTGAAGCGAATCTTCATCCCTCATGGTCGCCTGACGGGAATTATATAGTTTTTTCGCAGGAAAAGATTAATTCCCCCGGCGGGCAGCGAAAATACAGCTATAACCTTGCCATTTATGATCTGAAAAAGGGGTCGTCAACAGAAATAGACATTTTTCAGGGAGCATTTAATATGAATCCGCATTTTTCCGGTGACGGCAGATCGGTTTATTTTCTTTCGGATGCCGACGGATTCAGAAACCTGTACAGGTATGACACCGAAGAGAAGAGTGTTTTCCGCCTGACGGAATATGCTACAGGCATCAGTGGCATTACTCCATATTCCCCGGCAATCAGCATATCCCGGAAGAATGAGCTTGTTGCCTACAATTATTATTTCAATAACAGATACCAGATAATTGTTGCGGGGAAAAATGATTTCACCGGGACTGAAAGTGACGGGGATTGTCTGAATTTCGAAGCGGGAACACTTCCTCCCTACAGCCATGTGTCGCTAAATATCGTTGACCGGAATCTTTATGACAAACGTATAGTGGCAGATATTTCTGCGGATCAGGTGGTAAATATTCCTTACAAGTCAAGATTCAGACTCGATTATATATCAAACAGTGCAAATATCGGGCTTTCGACCGGAATGTACAGGAATAACATGAGCGGGAGTGTGAACATGCTCTTCAGCGACATGGTCGGAAACAACCAGATGTTTGCTTCACTGGCGCTGAACGGAGAAATATATGATTTTGCGGGACAGACAGCTTTCATAAACCAGACCGGGAAAATCAAATGGGGAGCATCCGTTTCCCACGTACCCTATTTGTATGGCGACATGTTGTTTTCACGGGACACCATTAAGATAGATGATCAGTATTATCCGGTTTTAAACATGGGAGTTGATTATATAAGAATGTTCGAGGACAATATTTCACTGTTTGCTTCATATCCGCTGTCCCAGACCAGGAGATTTGAGGCAAATGCATCTTCATCATGGTATTATTACCGTATTGACAGGCTGACATACTATTATATGCTGAATGGTAATTATGTTGGCGGAAAAAGGGAAAAGCTTGATGCTCCGGAAGGTGGTAATTACCAGCAAATGTCGCTTGCCTACGTTAATGACAATTCATATTTTGGAATGACTGCACCCATGCAGGGCAGCAGATCGAGATACCAGCTGGAGAAATATTTCGGTTCCCTGAATATCTATACCACTCTGATTGATTACAGGCAGTATTTCAAATTCAGATTCCTTAGTCTGGCATTCCGCTTCTATAATTACAACATGCACGGCAAGGATTCGGAAAGCGGGATAATCCCTCCCTTTTACCTGGGCTATCCCTGGCTTATAAGGGGCTATGAAAATATTTCCTATTCGGGGAATGATCCCATGAGAGCCGAAACTTTTAATGTATCCAGGCTCAGCGGAACCAGAATCATAGTGGCCAATGCGGAAGTCAGAGTCCCTTTCACGGGTCCGGAAAGACTTGCACTGATCAAATCAAAATGGCTGATGACCGATCTGAATCTTTTCATGGATTCAGGACTGGCATGGAACCATGGCAATAAGCTGGGATTTACGCCGGATTTTTCCGGGGGAGCTGACAATGAATACAGATTCCCGCTGTTCAGTACGGGAGCTTCCGTCAGAATAAATCTTTTCGGATATCTTGTACTGGAACCCTATTATGCTTTCCCTTTGCAGAACGGGGGATTCCGGAACGGAACATTTGGCCTTAATTTCGTGCCCGGATGGTAGTCCAGCGGATCCTTTCGGTACAGAATGGTATCAGATTTCTTTTTATTCAAGCAGTTCAGGATAAAGCAGAACAGGTGAATATTCAAAGCGGGCAATGAAAAATTTGAGCTGATTATCTGCAAAAATTTTCATTACTAATGTCACCGGTGTATCTTTGTCCGGATCACGGGAAGGTAAAAATATCACTAAAAAACACTGATGCCGGATGCTCTGAAATATGTTGAAACTCCTTTGATGAAGCAGTATAACAGCATCAAGGGAAAGCACCCTGATGCCATACTGCTCTTCCGGGTAGGTGATTTTTATGAGACATTCGGCAAGGATGCCATCAAGGCATCGGAGATACTGGGAATAACTCTTACCCGCAGAGCCAATGGAGCAGCTTCATATGTTGAACTTGCCGGGTTCCCGCATCATGCACTTGATACTTATCTTCCGAGACTGGTCAGGGCCGGCCAGAGGGTTGCAATATGCGAACAGCTTGAAGATCCCAAAATTGCAAAGAAAATAGTGAAAAGGGGCGTGACGGAGCTGATTACCCCGGGCGTTTCCATGAATGAGAATGTGCTGAACCATAAGGAGAATAATTTTCTTGCCGCAGTCCACATAGACAAAAAGATCGCCGGAGTTGCATTCCTCGATATTTCAACCGGAGAATTCCTCATTGCGGAAGGTTCATTTGAATATACCGACCAGCTGCTGAATAAATTTCAGCCCAGGGAGGTCCTTTATGAAAGCAGTAAGAAGGGACTTTTCATGGAAAATTTTGTCGAAAAATTTTATACCTACAAGCTTGACGACTGGATCTTTAATCCTGAATCCGCGGGTGAACGGCTTGTCAGGCAATTTGAAACAAACACGCTCAAGGGTTTTGGCATTCAGAACATGTCATACGGAATTGTTGCAGCGGGAGCTGTCCTGTATTATCTCGACATAACCCATCATGAGCAACTGGGCCATATCAGAAGTATTTCCCGGATAGATGAGGATGATTATGTATGGCTCGACAAATTCACAATAAGGAATCTTGAACTTTTCCATTCACCCTATGAAGGTGCGAAGACTCTAATTGATGTAGCGGACAGGACAGTAAGTCCCATGGGAGGGAGACTGATCAGGAGATGGATATCGCTGCCCCTGAAGGATATCCGTCCTGTGGAAGAGAGACTGGATATTGTTGAGTATCTTGTGGAAAACGAAGCTTTCAGGGATAAACTGTCGGATCTGATAAAACAGATCGGAGATCTTGAAAGGCTTCTTTCGAAGGTTGCTGTAAACAGGATAAATCCGAGGGAGGTTGTTCAGCTGAAAAGAGCCCTTCAGGCGATCGACCTGCTTAAGGAACTGTGTTCCGGCAGTGCTTGCCGGACACTGGTTAGCTGCGGTCAAGAGCTTGATCCGTGCAAGGCACTGGCGGAACGGATCGGACGTGATCTCAATGATGATCCTCCGGTGCAGATAAGCAAGGGGAATATCATTGCCGGAGGAATTTCGGAGGAACTTGATGAATTCCGGACGATTCTCCGCAGCGGGAAGGATTATATCAGGGACCTTCAGCACAGGGAGATACTCCGTACCGGGATAAGTTCCCTCAAAGTGAGTTATAATAACGTATTCGGCTATTATATTGAAGTGAGAAATACTCACAGGGACAAGGTGCCTTCCGACTGGATAAGGAAGCAGACCCTCGTCAGTGCTGAGCGTTATATAACTGAAGAGCTGAAGGTATATGAAGAAAAAATACTGGGAGCTGAGGACAAGATATATGATATTGAAATAAGGATTTTCAATGACCTGGTTCTTGAAATACTGAATTATATTCAGCCTGTGCAGCTTGATTCGGCCGTTGTCGCCAGACTGGACTGCCTTCAGTCATTTGCGGTCATTTCAGGGGAAAACGCCTATGTGAGACCTCAGCTTGACGATTCGGGAAAAATAGAAATTCATGATGGCCGGCATCCGGTAATTGAAAAACAGCTTCCTGCCGGTGAATCCTATATCCCCAATGATCTCAGCCTTGACAGGGAAGATCAGCAGATCATAATACTGACCGGTCCCAATATGTCGGGCAAATCCGCCCTGCTCCGCCAGACAGCACTGATAGTTCTCATGGCCCAGACAGGCTGTTTTGTTCCGGCAAGTGCAGCAAGGATAGGCATTGTTGATAAAATATTCACCAGGGTAGGGGCTTCGGACAATATCAGTCTGGGGGAATCTACATTCATGGTTGAAATGAACGAAACAGCAAGTATCCTTAATAATTTGTCTGACAGGTCGCTTGTTCTTCTTGACGAGATAGGGAGGGGTACCAGCACATATGACGGCATTTCAATTGCCTGGGCAATGGTTGAATACCTCCATGAGAACAGAATGAGGGCGAAAACACTGTTTGCCACTCACTACCACGAACTCAATGAGATGGAAAACTCTTTCCCCAGAGTCAGGAATTACAATGTATCCATCAGGGAACTGAACAGGAAAATTATTTTCCTCCGCAAATTGAAAAGAGGGGGAAGTGAACACAGTTTTGGTATTCATGTTGCAAAAATGGCAGGAATGCCGCGAAGCATTGTAACCCGGGCAGATGAGATACTGAAGGAACTGGAACGGAGTCATCAGAAACATGAACTGACGAAACCCATTGCCGGCCTTGCCGGCCACAGGGAAGGATTACAGCTCAGTATTTTCCAGCTCGATGACCCGGTACTCAAGCAGATCCGTGATGAACTGCTGGAGATCGATATCAACAATCTGACTCCGGTTGAAGCATTGAACAAGCTGTACAACATCAGGAAATTCCTGAAATGAATTATTAAAAAAATCGTATATAATTAAGTGCATTTAACTTTTTGCTTATGACAAATATAAATACCAGGAATAAACTCAGGATAGCAGTTCTGGGAGCGGGACATGGCGGACTGGCCATGGCAGGACATCTGGCACTCATGGGTCATAAAGTGAACCTGTATAACAGAGGGGAAGAAAGACTGTGGGGCGTTAAATCATCAGGTACAATAGATATCACCGGAGAGGTTGAAGGTTCCGGGGTGATTAATCTTGCGACCACCTGCATGAAAGAGGCTGTTTCCGGTGTAGAACTTATAATGGTTGTTGTACCGGCAAACGGACACAGGTGGATGGCAGAAGAGATGGCTCCCTGGCTGACAGACAAGCAGATTATTATTCTTCATCCCGGAAGGACTTTCGGGGCGCTTGAATTCAAACAGGTTCTGACCCGGCTCAAGGTGAAGGCCGATGTGATAATTGCCGAAGCCCAGACCTTCATATATGCATCGCGTGCAACCGGACCATCACAGGTTCATATTTTCAGAATCAAGCATTCCATTCCTGTGGCTTCAATCAGGGCACATCTTATCCCCGAAGTGATAAGTAAACTGCGTCAGTTTTATCCTCAGTTTGTTCCCGGAGACAATGTTATAAAAACAAGCTTTGAAAATATAGGAAGTGTTTTTCATCCTGCAATATGCATTTTAAATACAGGATGGATAGAGCATGACAGTGATTTTCAGTTTTATCATGAAGGTGCAACCCAGGGAGTAACCAGGATACTCGAGAAGGTTGACGGGGAAAGAGTCAGGGTTGCAGAAGCCCTTGGAATAAGGGTGATCTCTGCACGTCAATGGTTGTATATGGCATACAGTTCCGCAGGAAACACCCTGTTTGAAGCCATGCAGAAGAACAAGGGCTATAGCGGTATTATGGCGCCAAGGTCCTTGAGGATAAGATATATTGAAGAAGATGTACCTTTCAGCCTCGTACCCATAGCCTCAATCGGAAAAATGCTTAACGTTCCCACACCCACAATAGATTCGGTAATTCAACTTACCTGTGCACTGAATGATATTGATTACCGGACAGACGGAAGGACAGTGGAAAATCTTGGTATTTCCGGAATGAGTGTAAGGGATTTGCGGCTTCTGGCCATTGGCGAGCCCACCAAATAGTTATATATTTTCCGGGAATCTATGTTGTGCCGGAGATATTCAGAAATTATTAAAATATACAGAAATGAAAACTATTGCCGGAGCTGCCATTGGCAGTTGTGTTCACGTTGGGGGACTTCATCATTTCCTCAAGCTTGCTGAAACCGAAGGTTACCATACAACTTCATATGGTCCTGCAGTGTCAGTTAAAAGGATTGCAAGGATAATAAAGGAAGAGAAGCCGGATATTATGGCTATAAGTTACAGGCTTACACCTGAATCTGCATCAGAGCTTTTCTCTGAACTGAAAGCAGAACTCGGGAAGGAAGGAGCCGTGAATATCAGAATGCTGTTTGGCGGAACTCCTCCAGTGGCCCGGAAAGCGCGTGAATCAGGTCTTTTTGAATATGCTTTTGACGGAACCGAATCTGCCGGATACATAAAACGTTATCTCCGCGGCGATACGGGAAGAACTGCCGGAGATATCCTGCCTGACAACCTGGTTGACAGGATCAGCCGGAAATATCCTTATCCCCTGTTACGTCATCATTTTGGAAGACCTTCGTTGCAGGAGACAATTGACGGAGCAGCAGTGATAGCTGACTCAGGGGTGCTCGATATACTTTCCATCGGAACTGACCAGAATGCCCAGGAGTTTTTTTTTCAGGCAGGGAATATGGATCACAGTCAGGACGGGGCAGGAGGTGTTCCGGTACGCAGACCAGAAGATCTGGCAGCAATTTATGAAAGCACAAGACGTGGCAACTATCCGCTTGTGAGATGCTATTCAGGCACCCGTGATCTGCTGAAATGGGCGGAGATGAGTGTCAGAACCATCAAAAATGCATGGGCGGCAATACCCCTGTGCTGGTACAGTGTGATTGACGGACGGTCTGACCGGCTTATTGCCGATGCAATCAGGGAAAACCAGGAAGTCATGCACTGGTACGGAATCAGGAATATACCTGTTGAAGTCAATGAATCGCATCAGTGGAGCCTTCGGGATGCACATGATTCACTTGCCGTGGCAATGGCTTTTCTTGCTGCCTACAATGCAAAAAAAGCCGGAGTGCGGCATTATGTGTCACAGTACATGTTTAACAATCCTCCCGGTACTTCAGCGGAAATGGATATTGCGAAAATGCTTGCCAAGGATGAGATGATCGGGGAACTTGCAGACGAATCCTTTAAAGTCTTTCGTCAGGCAAGGGCGGGCCTGGCTCATTTCTCACCCGATCCCTCATTTGCTCAGGGCCAGCTGGCTGCCTCGGCAGTAATAAGTCTTGCACTGAAACCGCATATTCTTCATGTTGTGGGATTCAGCGAAGGAGATCATGCCATTTTTGCGGATGAACTTATACAGAGTTGTAATATTGTCCACGGAGTGCTTCACAACACTCTTTACGGGATGCCTGATATGACTGAAAACAAAAAAGTGATTGAAAGAAAACATGAACTGAAATCTGAGGCCGGGGTTTTACTTGAGGAGTTATATAACAGGGGAAAGAATCAAAGCAAAGATCCCTGGTCAGATCCCTTTGTGATTTCGGATGCAGTACGGGATGGCCTTCTTGATACGCCGCATTTTCAGGGGAATCCACACCTTTCCGGTAAAATTATCACAAGACTCATTGATGGGGCATGGTATGCAACGGACAGGGAGACAGGAGAGAAGATGTCTGAGTGGGGAAGAATAAAAAAACTGGCAGGGAAATAATCAAAAAAGCAGGTATATATGGCGGGAATAGCAGGAATTGCAGCGGATAATGCATCGGAAGAAGTACTTGAAATGCTTTGTACCATACGTCACAGGGGAAAAACACGTATCTCCGTATTCGAAAAGGAAGGTACCACTGCAGGGATAATCTGGAATGAAGCGGAAGATGATTCCGTGAAGGAATTCCTTGACGCGGGTGAAGCAGGTTATTATAACAGTCCGGGCAATTATGCAATAGTGAGACCTGATAACGGAAGTTTTACCATGAAAAGGGATGAACTTGGTTCGGCTCCCCTGTATTATGGCAATGACAATGACGGAAACATCTGTTTCGCATCGGAGGTAAAGGCACTTCTTCCCATAACAGGCAATATTATTGAATTGTCTCCCGGACACGTTTATGAAGGAGATAATATTCGTTCATATTTCGGTGTACGGACGGGAAGGAAGACGGAAAAAACTCCGGACAGGATTGCCTCAGAGCTCAGCAGATTACTTGATAAGGCGGTTTCGGACTGTCTGACAGGCGAAGATGCCGGATCGTTTCTTTCGGGCGGACTGGATTCGAGTGCCATTTGTGCACTGGCAACAAGGCATCTGAAAAAACTGAAGACTTTTGCAGCCGGACTGGAAGGCGCTCCGGATCTTGAACATGCCCGGGAGATGGCAGGATTCCTGGGATCGGAGCATCACGAAATGATAATTACCCCTGAAAAACTGACAGAAATACTGCCGGAGGTCATTTATCATCTGGAGTCCTTTGATGCACTTCTGGTAAGATCATCCCTTACAAATTATCTTGTTGCCGGCCTGGCATCAGAGCATGTTTCTGAAGTATTCACAGGTGAAGGGGGGGATGAATTGTTTGCAGGTTACGGCTACCTGAAATCGATTCCGCCCGAAAATCTGGAGGATGAACTCCTAAGAATAACAAGTACCATGCATAATACGGCACTTCAGAGAGTTGACCGGAGTGCTTCGGCTCATGGTCTGACTCCGCACCTGATTTTCACAAATCCTGAAGTTGTTAAATTTGCTTTTACAATACCTGTTGAATATAAAATTCACGGAACAACAGAAAAGTGGATACTCCGTGAAGCCATGGAAGGCCTCCTTCCGGAAAAGATACGACGCAGGCCGAAGGTGAAATTCTGGGAAGGGGCAGGTGTAAAGGAGCTCATAGCTGATTATGCCGGACAAAGCATCAGTGATAAAGATTACCGGACAGAGAGGAATCTCAAAAATGGGATAATCCTTAATTCAAAGGAGGAGCTTTTGTATTACAGAATATTCAGTGAGCATTTCGGAACAGATATTAATCTGTCCTTTGTGGGGAGGACCATAACACACTGAGTTTATGTTATTTCTTTCTGATTATGTGAACAGACAAAGAGAATGGTTCCGGTTTCTTCATAGCCATCCAGGAAGGATTCTCCCATACGCTTCAGTATCTGAGTGTTGAAACCAATCATTGTCAGGGCAGCCGACGCCGATTTTTTGTTTATAATATTCTTGAGAGTCATTCCGGGTTCTTCCTGAACT
The DNA here is from genome assembly GCA_964522415.1 of uncultured Rikenellaceae bacterium. GTDB lineage: Bacteria > Bacteroidota > Bacteroidia > Bacteroidales > VadinHA17 > LD21. Next base: position 10,765 of record CAZFVQ010000032.1, read on the forward strand.
ATTTCAATATTTTTTTCTGTAATGGGCAATCTTCCTGACCTTACAAGATCGGTCAGATTATGTCTGGCTTTTTCTTCCTCTCCGTTCTTGCAGGTCCCGAATAATTTAATGTTGGATTTCTTCCAGTCGGAATGTCCGGAAATAATAAAACTGAGAAGGATGAGCAGGTTTGAATTTTCAGGGTGATGGAAATCTATCCAGACATGTATTCCGTTCCTGAAGATCATTTCCTTTTTGCTCGATGCCAGTAGACATATATCAAAGTCGCCGGCTGCAATCAGGCCTGTGTTTTCAATTATTTCCTTCAGGTCTTCCGGATTTTCCTTGTCATATTCAAAGATCACCATGTTGTTTTCCATTCCTGATATGCCGGGTACCTGTATAGCCTGGGCCAGGGCCGAGGTATATGAAGGAGAGATAAGTGTATCGACAAACACATGATTATCGGTTGTGTCATAGATCTCTATAAGTCTTGAAAGTTCTTCCGCAGCCTTCCGGGCGGTTGCCCTGGAATAATATCCGTCTATCCTGTGAAGGTAGGTGCCGAATCCGTAGCGATAGGAGATCCAGTTGAGGAGATGAAATGCCCGGGCCCGGACAAACGAGTCCTTGGAGATACAGATGGCACTCGGCCTCCATTCCTTTTCCTTTTTCTGGCTTCCCGATCTCTGCAGATATACCTGGATATTTCTGTTGATCTGAAACAGTGCATTTGCAAACAATGATTCAAGACCATCCCTTTCACGATGATAGGCCCTGATATAGGTATAAATGACTGTCATCAGAAAAAGGGATGTGAAGGCATATGGTGCATTTATTTTGAACATTACCCAGACAGCAATGAGGAAGCCGCCCAGAGAGAGGTACCATCGTGATTTGAAGGAAGGGCGGTAGGAGGGAGAAGATCCGAAATGGTTAAGGAATGAAATAAGGCAGAGCGAACCGTAGGTAACAAGGAAGAACATTGAAATGATCTGTGCCACAGCATTCACGTTTCCCAGTGCAACAAAGATAAAGGCTATAATGATTGTTACAAGAGTTGCATTTGCCGGTTCTCCATCTGATTTTCTGCCATGTGACAGCCATTTGTTAATCCTTTTCGAGGGAAAGGATGAGTCCAGTGCAAGTGCTTGTAATGTTCTGGGTGCCACCAGTATTGATCCGATTGCCGAAGACAGGGTGGAGGCTGCAAGTCCGAGGGGAATGATTACGACTCCCATAATGGCAATCTTTGACATGATAAGCTGATCGGAAAGCATATCCTCAACCGGGACAGAGATCGCGAGTTTATAGATTACAGCGGTGTATATAAGCATGCCTGTTATTGTGGCAAGGATTGTCCCTCTGGGAATTGAGGTGGAAGGATTCCTGAGTTCGCCTGAAAGGCCCACACCGGCAGTCATGCCCGTAAATGCAGGAAACACAATGGCAAATACAAGGAAGAAGTCCTTCATGTTTCTCAGGTCACCGGCGGGAATGCGGGAGCCCATGGTTGCCCCGTATTCTGTTTTCCCGAGGAAAAACAATAATAATGAGAGAAACAGTACTGCAACCACGAAATAGAGCATTTTTACCCCCATGTTTGCACCCCTTTTAAGAATTATATATCCCAGTATCAGTACTGAGGGTACGCTGATTACCTGCCTTGGAATATTTATGTTGAATGAATGCAGGAAATAATTGAATATGAACTCAAAAGCTTCGGTGAATGCAATGATGTAAAATGCAATGCTTATGGCCTGTGACAGGAAAAGGGCAAATCCTATGGTTGCTCCTATGTTTAGTCCGAATGAACGGCTGATGATGAAATATTCACCGCCTCCTTCCACACGCTTGTTTGTGGCCAGTTCAGACAGGGCAAATGCAGTAGGTATGGTCAGTGAATGGCCGAGGAGAATCAGAATCAGGACACCCCAGAACCCGAGTGTTCCCACGGCAAATCCGAATCTGAGGAAGAGGATGGCACCCAGGATGGTGGATATTGCCGTGAAAAAAACCGGAACGGACCCAAAGCGCTTACTGTCAGTGGTCTTTGTCATTGTTATTAAGATTAACCTGGCTTACGACTCTTTGTGGGACAGACATTTTTATTCCTTCCCTGTCGAAAGCGATTTTCAGCCGTTTACGGTATTCTCCTCCAATTTCCCATTGTTTCAAAGGTATGGTTTCTCCCAATATTTTCACCCTGATTGCCGATTGGGCAAAATCAGTTATTCTCAGAAATGCGGGAGGCTTTATAATGGATTTTTTAAATACGGGATCCCCGGCCAGTTCCATTCCTGTTCTGTTTATTATCTCAATGAGCTGTTCAATATCTGTGTCATACGCAACCTCAATGTCCAGATGCACCCTTGCAAAATCCTTTGACAGATTGGATACCCGAACTACGGAGCCATGGGTAATATGATGAACGATACCGTCAATATCCCTCAGTGTGGCTTTCCTCAGGCTGATATCCTGTACGGTTCCGGATGTTCCGTCTATATTTACAATATCACCAATCCGGTACTGGTTCTCAAGAATAATAAATAATCCGGTAATGACATCCTTGATGAGATACTGTCCTCCGAATCCGACAGCTATACCGGCAATTCCTGCTCCTGCCAGGATGGGAGCAATTTTCAGACCGGCTTCCTGGAGAATCGTCAGTATTGCGAGGACGAGTATGATTACTTTCGTTGCCCCGGTAAATATCCTGACAAGTGTATCTTCGCGTTTTTTATCGGCTTCCTCCGGCATTTGCCTGTCGTGTTCAACCGCCAGCCTGACAGTCCTCCGGATTATTCTGCAGATAAAAATATACAGCACCCAGGAAGCTGCAGCAATAAAAACAATCTTTATACCATGACTCAGGAGCCATGGTATAATAGAAGACAGCCATTTACCCAAAGTTTCGGTCATTCTGGTTATTCATTGATAATTTCTGCAAATTAACTGCTTTTTTGAAAATATTGCATATTGAACCGGATTTACTTTGGCATATATAATTAATTTAGCAGAGCATGCAAAACACAAGCCTTAATACATTCGTCATGAAAAAAATCCTGCTGATCTGCAGCTGTATTTCACTGCTCTTTGTATTTGCTTCTGGTAATCTCCGGTCACAGGGAGTAAAACAGGTTAAGCTTACCGATTTTGGTCTTCAGTCATCTGCCCTGGTTGATGAAACAGGGGAGATGATATCCTCTCCGGCTTTTGATCCGGATATTTACTGGTTTCCCGTGAAGGTGCCGGGCACTGTTCTGACGGGCCTGGTTGCAAACAATATATATCCTGATCCGTATTCCGGCCTGAATAACATGCTCATTCCTGATGCATCGGATGAATTCAACAGGATGTATGAACTTGAAAAATACAGTCATCTTCCCGGTCATCCGAATCCATGGAAAAAGCCTTACTGGTACCGGACGAATTTTTATGTGCCGGAAGAGGACAGGGGACGTCATTTCCAGCTTATATTCAAGGGTATAAATTACCGGGCTGCCGTATGGGTCAATGGCAGGCAGATAGCGGATTCCACGGAAATGGCGGGAATGTTTTCCCAGTACAGTTTTGATGTTTCGGAACATATCAGGGCAGGCGGGGAAAACGGACTTGCGGTTAAGATATATCCTCTTGATTATCCGGGGCTGCCTGATAAGGAACAGCTTGAAGCGCTGGGGGATTTTTATCTTAACGGAGGTCCTACGGGCGACATAGGCAAAAATGTCACCATGCTGTGTTCTGTCGGATGGGACTGGATACCGCCGGTGAGGGACAGGAACATGGGGATATGGCTTCCTGTTTATCTGCGGACTTCGGGAGGAGTCACTTTCAGTGATCCCGGACTGGTGACGGATCTTCCGGATCTTCCCGACACAAGCCTTGCCAGAATCTCTCTGAATCTGAGGCTTGTCAATCATATGAATGTAAATACAGGAGGTTCCCTGCATGTGGCTATTGTTCCTGAAAACTTCCGGGGCAGTGCTATCGAATTCACAAAGTCCGTTTCAATAAATTCAGGAGAATCGCTGATGGTTGATCTGAATGCGGCCAACACCAGTGAGCTTAATATCAGTAATCCCGCCCTGTGGTGGCCAAACGGCTACGGACGACCGGATCTTTACCGGATCAGACTGCAGTATTCAGATCATTCGGGAATTGTCAACGACACATCATTCATTTTCGGTATCAGAACCGTTTCGACAAAGGCATTCAGTATGAAAGGAAACTGGAGGCGTGATTTTTATGTGAACGGCAGAAGAATCCACCTTACGGGCGGGGCATGGGTTCCCGACATGATGCTTAACCGGGATTCCCTCAGATATGATTATGAGATGCGCCTGTGCCGGAACGCCAATATCAACCTGGTTAGGATATGGGGCGGCGGAGTCACTCCCTGTGATGAATTTTTTGAAGCCGCCGACCGCTACGGACAGCTGGTATGGTCGGATTTCTGGATTACAGGGGATACTCAGGGAGAGTTCAAGGGATCTCCTGACTGGCCTCTCGAGAGCGGGGTGTTTATGAAGAATGTTACAAATACCATTTACCGTATCCGGAATCATCCGAGCCTGCTTGTATGGACCGGAGGGAATGAAGGGCATGCCAGGCGGGAGCTCTATGATTTCATGAGAAACAGTATCATTGAACTGGACGGAACCCGGCCCTTTATACCGAGTTCGTCCGGATTTGCCCGGCTTCCCGAAGGGTGGCCTGAAGCCTGGCCCGATAATCATCCGGCGGGAGTATACAGCGGCGGTCCGTACAGCTGGCAGGATCCGAAAAGCTACTATGAGCGGGTGCTTTCCGCGAAAGACTGGGTGTTCAAGGATGAAACAGGTATTCCGTCGATGGTTACCTGGGATATACTGCCGAAAATAATTCCGAACCTGGTATGGGACAAGTCGCTGCCCTTTCCGCTAAACCATTCATGGGGCTATCATGATGCTGCTACAGGAAACGGGAGATGGGATCTTTACTACAAGGAAACACTGGCAAGATATGGTGAAGCTGAAGGCATGGAGGATTTCTGCAATAAAATGCAGCTTATGAACGCAACGGGATACCAGGGTATATTTGAAGCTGCAGGGCACAGGCTCAATGATGTGGGAGGTGTGATGCTGTGGAAGCTTAATGCGGCTTTCCCCAGTGTTGTCTGGCAGGTTTACGATTGGTTTCTTCAGACAAACGCTGGATACTATTTTATGCAGAATGCCTGTGAACCGCTTCATATTCAATTGAATCTCATTGATCTGAAAATAACGGTGCTGAACAGGAGGTATAAACCGGCATCAAAGCTCAGGGCCACTGTGGAGGTTTATGATACTTATTCAAGACTGCTTTTCAGGAAAGAGAATCAACTCAGCATGGGACCTTCTGAAGTAAAGGTTACGGAGTCTCTTGAAAAAATCAGGAAAAAACACGGGGGTATTCTTTTTGTTGTATTGAACCTGACGGATTCAGACGGGAAAAAAGTGTCGCATAATGCATACTGGCTTTCCCCGGATAATGATTTCAGGACTCTTTCAGATCTGCCTGCCGCATCCGTCACGGTCAGTCATCTGGAAACGGTCAGGGGCAGGAATGACCATGAATATTCAATGGACATTACCAATAATTCCGGAAAGATTGCATTTTTCGTCCGTCCCCGGCTGATACTTGACGGAGAAGAAGTACTGCCTTCCTGGTGGTCATCCAATTATATCACACTGGCACCTTCCGAAAGCGTATCACTCTCCGTTGCCTGTCCGGCTGCCGGACTTGGGGGCAGGGATCCTCTCATCATGATTTCCGGATGGAATGTGGAGGAACAGTTTATCAGACCGGATAATCACTAATATAAAACAATATTTATGGCTTTCCTGGGGATGGATCTGGGTGGCACGAAGCTGGCAACCGCTGTTTTCACTGAAGATGGCAGACTGATAAAAAAAGACACTGTATCCCTTGACAAGCGCGGGGGATCCGGGGTAGGCCGGCTAATCACCGGCAGGATCCGGGAGATACTGGATATTTCGCTCAGGGAGAATTATACCATTGATTCAATTGGTATTTCAGTTCCCGGTATCAGCCGTTCCGATACCGGTACGGTATGGGCTCCCAATATTCCGGGATGGGACGATTATCCCCTTCTTGCCGAAGCAGAGTCGGCAGGCGGGAATATTCCCGTGATCATTGACAGTGACCGGGCATGCTATATTGCTGGTGAAGTATGGAAAGGCAATGCAAAAGGATGCAGGGATGCTGTCTTCCTTTCCGTAGGAACCGGAATCGGAGCAGGGATAATGGTGAATGGTGAAATCCTGCGCGGAAGCCATGATATTGGCGGTTCAATCGGCTGGATGGCCCTGGACAGGCCTTATACTGATGACTATGCGGGCTGTGGCTGTTTTGAATATTATGCTTCGGGCGAAGGAATTGCCCGTACTGCAAGGAGAATGCTGGAAGAAGATACAGATTATTCAGGCATCCTCAGGGATAAGCCCCTGACAGAAATCAGTTCCCGTGATATTTTTTCAGCCTGCGAAAAGGGAGATCCTCTGGCTTCATTGATTATTGCCAACTGTATTGAATTCTGGGGGATGGCCGTAGCCAATCTCATAAGTCTGTTCAATCCTGAAGCAATAATACTTGGAGGAGGTGTATTCGGGCCGGCACTCAGATTTATTGAGGATATAAAGGAGGAATCATCCAGATGGGCACAGCCGATCAGCAGCAGGCAGGTCAGGATCAGCGGATCTGCCCTGGGTGGTGATGCAGGAGTAAGCGGAGCCGGGTATATGGCATTGAAAAACTATGGTAAATAAGTTACAATAATATAATAATATTTTCAAATGAATAAAACCTATAATACAAAATTGATCTTCGCTGCTTCATGTGCCGGAATCCTCATGTTCGGGATTGCTATGCTGGTACTGGGTTCGATAGCTCCCGACCTTAAGCTGAAGCTTGGCCTGGATGAGGTTTCCGCAGGGGCATTGTTTTCTATCCTGCCGGTCGGGATGCTTGCCGGATCACTGTTGTTTGGTCCGGTTGCGGATAAGTTCGGCTATCGCATATTGTTGTCGGTTTCATGTTTTTTTCTGTTTGCCGGCTTTGAAGGCCTGGCTTTATCAAAGGAATCAGGACTGATAAAACTGTTTATCTTCCTTACCGGCCTTGGTGGCGGAGCCATAAACGGAGCCACCAGTGCACTTGTGTCGGATATAAGTGATACTGACAAGGCAGCCAACCTCAGTATTCTGGGAGGATTTTACGCTCTGGGAGCTCTGGGTATTCCCCTGATACTTGGGTTATTACGTGATACTTTCAGGTTTGAGACAATAATATCGGGTGTAGGAGTTCTTGCTCTTGTTGCCGGAATCATTTTTCTTGTTATAAGTTATCCGCCTCCGAAGCAGGAACACGGATTTCCCCTAAAGGGGCTGCGGACAATGCTGAATGACAAAGTACTGCTGCTGATAGCCTTTTTTCTGTTCTTTCAGAGCAGTTTCGAAGGAATCATCAATAACTGGACAACAATCTGGCTGACCGATCATTTGATGGTCCGGACAGGGAGTGCACTTTTCGCACTGTCTTCATTTGTTGCAGGAATGACCCTGATGAGGTTTCTGACAGGAAGTGTGCTGAGATCCGTTTCGGCAAAAAACATTATGATAATATCATTTATGTTGCTGTTTGGCGGTTTGACGCTTTTGCGCATTTCAGGCTCACTCATGCTGGCGGTACCCGGACTGGTACTTCTTGGTGCCGGACTTGCTGCAGGCTTCCCCGTGATGCTGGGCATAGCCGGGGAAAGATTCAGGGAATTGTCAGGAACTGCTTTCAGCTTTGTCATGTCCGTTGCTCTCATCGGCAACATGATTGTCAATTATCTCATGGGACTGATAGCCGGAAGATTCGGTATCAGCAATCTCACCACAGTTGCATTTACCGAGCTGATACTGCAGATACTTCTATTTTCTTTCATAATCAGTATACTGAATAAAAACAAAAATTAACAAATTAAAAATCAATTTCTTATGTTGGCAAAACAATGGCTGGAAAATACCAGGAATATAATGGGGCTTATAGAGGAAACCCAGATGGATAATATCCGCAAGTCGGCTGAAATAATGGCAGATACCATCGAATGCGAGAGATGGGTTCATACTTTTGGTTGTGGTCATGCGACCCTTCCCATCGAGGAGATGTATCCGCGGATAGGGGGATTTGTTGGATTTCATCCCATGATTGAACTGCCTCTTACCTTTTTTACAAGAATAACCGGGGAAATGGGGGTTCGTCAGTTTGTTTTCCTGGAACGGGTTGAGGGCTATGGAACGGAGATAATGAAAGGATATGATTTTGACCGGCGTGATGTGATGTGGCTCTTTTCCCATTCAGGAATCAACAACGTCAATATAGATGTGGCTGTTGCTGCCCGCGAAAAGGGGATGAAAGTGATTGTTTTCGGGTCGGCATCTGAGGCTGCGGGAAGAAAATCAAGACATTCAAGCGGCAAAACCATTTTTGAGCTGGCGGATGTGGTGGTGGATACCTGTACTCCTCTTGAAGATGCATCCGTGGTATTGAAAGACCATCCTGACAAAATAGGGCCGGTTTCCACTATGGCCTTCATAACCTGTGTCTGGATGACAATAACAACTGTAGCGGAAATACTTGCCGGCAGGGGGGTTAAGCTTTATATTCATCCCTCACACAATGTTCCGGGGAATGAGAGTTCACGTGTAAGGCTGGATGAGGCACTTGATGAATACAAGAAAAGAATAGCAGGTGTGTGATTTTTACGATGTTTCTGATAATCTCACTGATGATTTCATATGGATATTGATCGCAGGAAATTTATTACAACCACTATCACAATTATCGGGGGTATTCCCCTTGCATCTCTGATTCATGTGAAAGATGATTTTAAACCGGTCTGTTTCGGGATGTTTGCCGATTCTCATTATGCTGACAGGGAACCCCTGCACTCGCGCTATTACCGGGAATCCCTGGATAAATTATCGGAATGTGTTGATCTGATGAATGAATTGAATGTTGATTTTCTGATAGAGCTGGGAGATTTCAAGGATCAGGGTGATCCTCCCGACGAAAAGGAGACACTCAGGTTTCTTGACACAATTGAAAGGGAGTTTTGCCGTTTCAGCGGCCCGCATTATCACGTACTGGGAAATCATGACCATGATTCCGTGAGTAAGGATCAGTTTCTGAAAGCCATAAGCAATACCGGATTTGACAGGGCACTGCCATATTACTCTTTTGACTGTGCTTCTTTGCATTTTGTTGTGCTTGATGCCAATTACAGACCGGATGGTGTGGCCTATAGCCGGGGGAATTTTGACTGGACTGATGCCTTTGTTCCCGGCAGACAGCTGAGATGGCTGGAGAAGGATCTGGCAAAGACAGTAAAACCCACTGTTGTATTCATTCATCAGCGTCTGGATGTAAGCACCGAAAACAGGATTTACGGGCCGGTGAATGCTGCTGAGGTCCGGATGGTACTGGAGAATTCCGGCAAGGTGATAATAGTGTTTCAGGGACATGAACATGCGGGGGCTTCAGGCCGGGTAAACGATATACCATATTACACTCTCAAAGGCATGATAGAGGGTCCGGGACCTGAAAGCAACAGTTATGTCACAGTCAGCATTGACCGGGATCTCAGAATAAGTATAAATGGTTACCGCAGGGCTGTATCGGGTCAGTTTCCCCGGTTTTCCGCGTGAAATTACCGCGGATAGCTCAGTCCCTCGTCATAGTTGAAAAGTGCATATCCTTCTCCTTCCAGGTATCCCGGTACATCTTCCTGCTGATTCATGACCGCATCATCGGAAACAGATGTGGAAAACGGCATTGGCAAAATTATTTTTCATGATCGGTTTAAGGTTTGGTTGGAGATTTTGTTCTTCAGACAAAGATAATTCTTCTGAACGGTTCAGGCAGGGTATTCCAGGGAAGCTCCGACAGTACCATCAATATCAGTATTTCCGGGCTGAAATAGGCTGCTGCAAGGACAATCGCCATGCCGTTGTTCATATAGGCTGATGTTACCGCATAGGCTATCCTGTTTTCCCTGTTCTGTCTTAAGCCCATAAGATAACCGACGGCATGAAGCAGGGCAAAGACAAAGTATAATATTACAGTTTTCCAGATCAGGCTCAGGGGATTTTCCATAAGGGCATCCCTCTGTGATGAAATGGCTACATAGACAAATGCAAAGAGAACAAAAATATTAACTGAAGTGAAAAGATGCTGACCCCTGTTTATTACCCGCGGAAAAATCCTCTTGCATAATTGTGCAAGTATCATGGGTGTGAAGATAAGGAGAACTATATCCCTGAATATTAAAAGTATATTAATTTCAAGACCAGTTAGTCCGATAATCCAGAACAGGAGGGGGACTGTGAAGGGTGCAATAATCTGTGTTACCACGGCAATGCTCATTGCCAGCGGGATATTTCCTTTCAGCAGGTCAACCAGTGCAGGGGATGAGACTCCCGCCGGCATTGCGGTGAGCAGCAGCAGTCCGATTGCCAGCTGTCTGTCGAAGATCATTGTCACCAGATAAAACAGAACAGGTACAGCTATCATATAGACAAGTACTATCAGGGCCATCAGTTTCAGGTCCTTCATGTTTTCAAGGACCTCAATTGCATCAATTTTCAGGAATACAAGGAAGAGCATCATTCCAAGCAGGAGCTTGAGTACAATTGGCGGGGCCTCAGATTTTAGAGGCTGCCATATTCCGGCAACAATTCCTGCAATAAGAAAAATCCAGAAATGCTTTTCAATAAATTTACTTATTTTCATCTTCCTCTGTCTGAATGACTTGTTTTGTTATTGAGGGTATCCGGTGTTTACAGGATCTGTTCCCCCCGATCATTCCGGGTTGTGAATATTGTTTTCGGTTGGCGAAGATGAATATTTATTTTTTCTTTTTGAAATAGAACGCACAAAAATTAAATGAGAAAGGCGGCTGCATGGCTGATCAGTTTCATAAAGCTGTTGTCAACAAGCCTTTTTTCAGCGGTTTTATAAACCGGGAAAGGATTTTCGTGGGAATAGTTATACTGAAAATCCCATGTTTCCACCTGCCCGGCTTTCCGGCCTGAAGAAAATTTCAGAGTATCAACAATTCCATCAGCAGGAATCACGGTATCTTTTGCCAGTCCGACCGAGAATATACGATCGCCCATAGCTGAAAGTGATTTTTCCCTGAACTTCCTGAAACGGGAAAAATCAATCATTGATCTGAAAGTCATGCCAACCCTGGTTGATAAAATCCGGTCCATGATTTTCCTTCCGTTTTCTATTTCCTTTTCAAAATCCTGCATATAATAGCTGTAAACCCTGTTATATGCCTCATTATCCATAATCAGTCTGGATGCACCTTTCATATTACTGAATACGGATCCTCCGCAGAACATGAATAGTTTCGAATTCCTGAAAAGGCTTTGCTGGTCGGCCATCATTATTATTTCAGCAAGGAATGCGCCTATGGAGTATGCAAAAAGGTTGACTTTGCCGGTTGCAGGGATGAAGGGATGTTTCCCGTCCCTGATCCGGACCACGAGTTCTTCAAGGTCCCGGACCGTCTGGTATCCTGAATTGAGAAAACGTCTGGGATCCTCGGTCAGTCTTTCGCTTATCGCAATATTGGCAAAACTTGTCAGACTGTTATCACTGCGTTTCCGGTTCCTTTCCCTCAGTAAACCGGTCATAGCCCTCGGGTCTTTCCATGATTCAGGTGAACGGTTCATGTGGAATGAGATAGGAAAAAGGATCACATGACTGCCGGTCAGGATGGTAAGTGAATATGCCCAGGTCAGATATTTGATCCAGCTCCTTTCATTCAGTCCGTGAAGAAGAAGGATCGCCCTGTCTGTTTTATTGTCTTCTGGAATGAATACAGGGTAGGTGAAGCTCATATTTTCACTGATGGACGAATCGTCTTCATTCAGAAAATCTTCGGAAGAATAGTCCGAGATGAAGCGGCTGTTTCTTATCCTGAGACCGGACCCGGGGATCCGCATCTCTTCTGTTCCCGGATCGTATACATCCCGGAGCATTTCAGACAGCTTCGTATATTCCATGCAAATGTTATTTCCTGACATTCTTTATACAAAGGAAAAGTCAACAGGGGAGGTATCCAAATTAATGTGCCGGGTGTTCAGGCGGAGTGACGAAAAGGGGCGGAGTGTGACAAAATCCCGTTATCTGTGACGGAATCAGAAGACAGATACTGGCAAATTTTTTTAATATAGAGTGTTAATGAGAAAAAATGTAATTTTACATATAATTTAAAAAACCTGTCTTGGATCTTCAGAAACCCATAGCACCATATCTGATTGAAAAGAGTAATATTGTGAAGCTGATAATATTCACAGCCCTGTTTGCTCTGGTTTTCATCAATATCTATTCCCCTTTTGGTGCAGATAAATGGCTCAGTCTTACAAGGCTTGAATTCTTTACATATTCCAGCCTGATAATTCTTACCGGGGTTATGGTAGTGGTTATCAGCAGAATAATTATGTATCAGGTTTGCAGGAAAAGGGATATTAATTATATTCACTATCTTATCTGGATTGGTGCGGAAATATTGTCAATGGCTTCTTTTTATGCCCTTTTCCAGAAATTTGCCCTGAATGATTCCAGGGAATTCATTGATCTGGTAAAGCTGTCAACCCGGAATACCGCACTTGTTCTGCTTCTGCCGTATTCAATTTCATGGCTTTATCTGTCGTGGCGTGATAAGAAGGAAATGATTGACAGGATGGAGGAGATCACATCTGTTTCGGGAAGTGCCAGAGAGATGATACCTTTTTATGATGATAAATCTGTTCTGAAATTTTCTCTCAGGAAGGAAAATCTCCTGTTTCTTGAGTCGACTGAAAATTATATAAGCATATGTTATCTGAACAACGGAAAGATTTCAAAATACCTTTTGCGCGATACAATGAAGAGGATGGAAGAGAAGTTTGCAGGAACTGATATAATCCGTTGCCACAGATCATATATGGTCAATTTCGGGAAAATAAAAGTGATCCGCAAGGAGAAAGATGGCCTGAAACTGGATTTTGGCAATACTCAGATCCCTGATATTCCTGTATCCAGGACATATGTTGAGAATGTCATGGAGACATTCTCAAAGTACAGCAGATATTTCGAGGGTGAGTAATTCTCCTGCCCCGGAATTTTTATTGATTTTTATTTTATGTATGGACCGGCTGTTATTGTTATTCCTGGGGAAATGCTTAAATATTTATCGATACCATAATTAATCCATAAAACCGGAGCAGGTTCCCGATAAACCGGGGCAAGTAATCTGATCATTAAAATTAAATTATATACATATGAAAGCAAAAATTGTATTGATTGCTGCCGCACTTTTTGTAAGTACAGGCTTATTTGGTCAGATTTCTGACAATTCTGTTACAGATTTGCTGTTATCGGCATATTCAGAAAGGGAATATACGGATGAACCGGTGACGGAACAGCAGCTTGATATTATCCTGAAAAGCGGGATCAAATCGCCAAGTGCAAGAAACCTTCAGCCCTGGAAATTCACTGTAATAAGAGACACAGAAACCATGAAGGCAGCGATTGATAATATAGTTCCGGGCAATGTTATCATCATCGTTACCGGACTTGTTTCAGAGAACGGAACAACTCCTGATTTTGATTGTGGCCTTGCCACGGAAAACATGTTTATTGCGGCCCACGGACTCGGACTGGGAGCCCGTATTTACACCGGCCCGGTCAGAAACGTTAACCAGAACAGGGGTTTATATCATATTCCAGCCGGATACAATGCCGTGGCGCTGCTGCGAATAGGGAATGCTGACAGGAGTGTTGATGCTGTATCGTCGGCAACACCACGGAAAACACCTGATGAGATCATTAATAAAGTTCATCAGTAAAGGATTTCAGAGTATGGATGCTCTTACCAGGTTCTTTTTGACATGAATTCGTCAAGCTGTTTCCTGGTCATTTGAGTTTCGCTTTTGGTTTCCTTAAGCCATCTGAGAAAATGATCCTTCATATCATCGGTCCACTGGGAATCCACCTGGCCTGAACTGTAGCGTCCTTCTTTCAGCATTGCCTTGCTGAAATTGGCACGTGCGGTCATGAATTCCCCGGTAGCAATGACCATTTCAGCCAGATGTGCGGGAATGAACAGGACTCCTTCCTTGTCGCTGATCACCAGGTCTCCGGGCAATACGATGGTTTCACCTATCCTGGTGGGTGTGTTTAGTCCTGTAAGCACAACCTCTACAAGAAATGAAGGATGAAAGTCACGTACATATGCATTGAAGCCTTCAATTTCAGATATATCTGTCAGATCACGTGCTGCCGCATCAAATATCACACCGGTTCCGGTTTTCGTGTAAATTGAGGTTGCAAGCATATCTCCTATCATGGTCCCGCCCTTGATTTTTCCAAAACAGTCAGCAACATACACATCATCTTTCTGAAGGACTGAGATCGGCCAGGAGTTTGTATTCCCGACAAATCCGTTTTTCCAGCCCCTTTCCTTGATGTTCTTTTCGAGATCCGGCCGGCTTGGCATAAAGGTAGCTGTTACGGCACGGCCTATTATTGGAAGATCATCCCTCACCATTTTCCAGTTTCCCTCGAACTGGTTTGAATATCCTTCATTGTTCATGATCTGCCATGCATCTTCCAGGCTGAGGTTCCTTGCCCTTTTGATAAGGTCGTCGGAAATTTTCGGGCGGCCGTCAGGAAAACGCTCCCCCTTCCACTCCGAGGTCAGAAATATAAGCTCCTCCCTTGAAATCGTCTGGGCGGATACAGAAAGGATTGAACTGATTAATAAACAAAATAAAACAGATAATGTAAGCTTCTTCATTGATACAAGATTTAGATTTTATAAATATTTACTATTTGAAATTCCAAAATGATATTTTCCAAAAATAACAAGAAATTTATTATAAGCGAAATAATGAATTTGTCTGTCATATTTCAAACATGCGGATTCACCGGATGGTAAAAGAGAAGGTCATTTTTTCCTCAAGGGGACCTGTATTGAAATCGTTGGGACTTAAGCATATTTTACCTATTTTAGGGATTTGGTTTAATAATGTAAAAATATTATTGCAGAAGTATTTTCTTAAACTATTGTCAGCGGATGAAAAAATTCCGGTTTACCGGCGTCCTGCTTGTATTCCTGCTCAGTGCAGGTAATGTCAACTTGCAGGACTGGCCGCAATATCTTGGTCCCCTGAGGAACGGTACATCCTTCCAGAAGGGGATTTTACGATCCTGGCCGGCGAAGGGACCCTACTGTCGTCATCTTTATTGTATAGATATCAATACACGAAAACCTTTTTGAAACAAAAATATATGGACTGACTTCGGAGGAGGTCAGATTCCGCGCGGAAATCTGACGGGAGCCATGATGTGACGGAACTTTATAAATAACCGGATTTTGGTGTACATACACAACCCCCGGTTCTTCATAACGGTTATTTTTATGCACATTATTCAACCAATGAAAGGAAGGACGGCCTGGTCTGTATGAGTATGGATGGTGAAGTCAAATGGTCAACAAGGAGATCTCCCATGTTTGACAAGGGAGGTACGGGAACAGGAAATGATCCGGTAGCATCAAAAGTCGGGGGTGCGACCCAGAACTGGGCTCCACTCGCGCTGGCTGACGGCAGGCTGATTATTCGCGACCAGAAACGATTAATATGTGTAAGGGTGGCCCGATGATCCCTGTTCATAGTTGTGTTTCCGGTTTCCGGATCCGGTTCCGGAATATGTATCTGCTTCTCGTCCTTTCGGTCTGAAGCCGGTTATCCCTTCAGGAAAAAAATCAATATAAAAAAGCATGGATTGGTTTTCTGTGCTAAAAAAAATACTTTTGCAGATTTATTGGCCGGATGCCGGCAGATTGTCTTATTCAGGACAACAGTCGGCAGTGAATATCCAGGGGCCTTATCATATTGTATTTGCAGGTTAACGCTTTAGACTGATTTGCTATGTTGGGAAATATTAAAGAAATCAAGGAACTCCTGGAGAATAAGGAATGGAAAACCCTGCGGAGCAGAATTTCTGATCTGGAAAATCTGGATATTGCCGAAACAATAGAGGAGTTGTCTGCCGGTGATGATGTACTTATATTCCGCCTGTTATCCAAAACACAGGCAAAAAATACATTTCAGCTTCTTTCCTATGAAAAGCAGGAGCAGGTGATTGAGGGTCTGGCCCGAAATTCAACCAAACTGTCTGCTCTGCTCAATGATCTGGATCCTGATGACAGAACTGCATTTTTTGAAGAATTGCCGGGGGAAGTTTCCCAGAAGCTTATTCAGCTTCTGTCACCGGAGGAACGCAAGATAGCGATTCAGCTTCTCGGTTATCCTGAAGACAGTATCGGAAGGCTTATGACTCCTGAGTTTGTGGCTGTCAAATCCCATTTTACCGTTCGTCAGACTCTCAGCCATATCAGGATTTACGGTCATAATTCCGAAACCCTGAATGTGATATATGTGGTAGATGATAAATGGAAATTAATAGACGACATTAAGATCAGGGAGATAATACTTGCAAATCCGGATCAGAATATAATGGAGCTGCTGGACAGCCGTTATGTTTCACTCAATGCCTATGATGACCAGGAATCTGCCATCCGTGTATTCAAGGATCTTGACCGTGTTGCCCTGCCTGTCACTGATTCGGAAGGCATTCTGCTCGGGATTGTGACCTTCGATGATATAATGGATATTGAAGAAGAGGAAACAACCGAAGACTTTCACAAGTTCGGATCTGTTAAGGATGCGATTATTGATCCTCTCAAGGCAAGGATACCCCTGCTTTATCAAAAGCGGATAACATGGCTGATAATACTTGTGTTTATGAATATTTTTTCAGGTGCAGCCATAGCCAGTTTTGAAGATCTGATACAGTCCATGGTATCTCTTATGTTTTTTCTGCCGCTGCTTATTGGCAGTGGCGGTAATGCCGGCTCCCAGTCTGCTACGCTGATGATCCGTTCCCTGGCTGTTGGAGATGTTGAAATGAGGCATTGGTTCACACTGGTGGGGAAGGAGTTTATTGTGTCTTTTCTGCTCGGGATCACAATGGCTGCCGGTGTATCCCTGATTGCCAGCTTCAGGGCCCCTGATTTAATACTCGTTGTTTCTCTTTCAATGCTTCTTACGGTAATGGCAGGAAGTTTACTGGGGCTTACCATACCATTTCTCTTTACAAAACTGAAACTTGACCCTGCCACTGCCAGTGCTCCGCTTATCACATCCGTTGCAGACATAATGGGTGTGTGGATATATTTTTCCATTGCGACCAGGATTTTAGGCTTCTGAAACCGGTCTGTTTCCCGTCTATTGTGCCGCTTATAAAGACTGACCGGCCTGCAATCATCCTGTTGTTCCTGTCACGTGACGGGCCTATATCGAGCTCAATCTCTTCATAGACAGCTGAGGGAAGGGGAAAGCTGCCGAGCAGCAAACCTGTCAGTGCTTCTCAAATTCAATCTCCTTGATGTTTATCAGGAATTTATCCGGAACAAATGATTTGGCGGTGGCAGATTTTGCTTCAGGCAATGACGATATGTCATTTGCGACGGCTTATTCAGGGAACTGTACAACCCTGATGCTGACCTGAATATTTGTCATGTCATCTTCCTTATCACAGGAAGGGAATAGTAAAACTGCCATTGCAGACAGACATAAAAGTTTTCTTACTACCAGTAAGACGGTAAAATTTGAAAAGGTTGTAAGAGAATAGTATTTCTAATCAAAAGACTTGTGAATGAGATTTTTATACTTTCATTTTATTAAAAACAGTCTCCAGGCAAAATCGATGCTGATCAGGTGTTCATATTTAAAGTATGTCTCAGGCTGCACTTTAAAAAATGACGGACGATAAATCAGTCCCAATGAAAAATAGTCTCCGAACTGACAGTAAAACGGGAAAATTAATCCCAGGGAATAATCAGTCTTTTTAACCGGATCTCTTTTCGGCGGTGGTGGTCCAAACCGGTCATAATATCTGTGATCCCATGTGTTTCTTGAAAAGCTCAGGCCATATCCGGCTGAGTACCTTTTTATTTTATGATTATTCGAAACTGACAGGTATGTTGAACTCATCAGATCATATTCACCACTTATGTCGACTGCAGCCGGAACAGGAACAAAAAAATCAGATACTGCACCTGCTGAAACATTTAAAAATTGCCGCTTGTGGTGGAAATAGTCAATTCCAATTTTTATTCCCCAGAATCCGGTGTTTATTTTTGAGGAATCTTCGCCTGCCGGGTTTAAATGAAAGCTGTTTATATGAGGTAAAGAGAGATGTAAGAGTAAATCTCCTTTTTCATAAAACGGATAATATGAAGTGTAGCTGTTATCATCATTACGAACATTAATATATACACGGCCGGGATAGGAATATCTTTTGGCTTTATCCTTATCATACAGCATTCCCAATCCGGCATTTGCATAAATATTGAACCAATAAGCAAATGAGTTTTTTGAATCAATAGTTATATTTTTTCTGACAGAATCGTTGGCAACTGTTATTTCTACCGGCCTTATATCTCTGGATATTATTATTTTAGTCCGGTTTCTGACATTAGCCAGCGGACGGTTATTTATATATATCTGAGCCGGTTCATTTGTTATAACATCCATTCGCTTTGTCCTGCCATTCATTATTGAAGCACAGGAGGGTAAAACAGCGAGGAATATTATACATGTGTAAAATCTGGCCATAATTTGATTTTTCATCTTTTGTCATTTCATCCTGAGCATTCCTGTAAGACCGGATCAGAATATTATACTTTCTGTTTAGTTTTTTATCTTTTGTCATTTAATCTGTTGAATCCGAATCTTGTACCAAAAGTAATAGCAGGAAAAATTGCATTTTCCGGATATTTTGTTAACTCACGTGTTATGGGAAGTGAGAGGCTGATGTAGGGTTCAAGGACAAGACCGGCCGTTATATTTGCTTTATAGTTAATTTTAACTCCGGGAACCAGTCCGATGCTTGAGAAGGATTCCAGATCAGTCATAAAAGCAACACCAAAATAAGCACTTAAAAAGAAATGCCTGAACTGATCAGGTTTAAAATAGTGTCTGCCTTCGATGGCCGATTCAAGACCGAAAAGAGAATCACCGGACAGTAATGAACCAACTATTCCGCATCCAGCCCAGTATACTGCTGTATTCTTCGGTTTATTAATATTTTCCTTACTGACTGTCAGCTCTGCTGAATAGCTTATGCCTGTAAACGGGTATGGGATGTATATAACATCAGAGAATGCTGATTTTGATACAAGAAGAATGAAACAGCCTGTTAAAATAATCTTTTTCATTCGATAATATTATTATGTTATTGTAACTTAAGCGGTTCGTATTACTACTTATCTTAATAATCCAATCATGCTTCCAAATCCAACTCCAAAATATGTTCCGGCTTTATTTATTTGCAGCATGGGTGAAACCGTTAATCCCCAGAAGCGGGTAACAGGAAATTCCAGTTTTGGATTTACGATTAAACTTACGGATTTGTGATCCACATAATCATAGGAATAGTTTTCGGTCAGGTGAACGAAACTATTATCAGTTTTCACCCAGTTGTCAGGTTCTGTATAAATGGTATAACCCACGCCCAGGAAAGGGACTATCCTAATGGTTCCGTTTTGATTGATTTTATAAACCCTGCCAAGGCCTGCTCCAAAATTTAAAAACTGATCGGCAGGGCTGTTCAGTCCAAAAATCAATATCCCGGTTACACCGGTGGAAAAGTCATCCGGCTGTGATCCGGGCTTCCGTAAATTCAGGGTACATCCTAATTTGAAAGCGTATTTTTCTTTATATACATAATTCAGATTCAGATCGCCGCCAAAGTAATTCCCAAAATTCATTTCACCTGTTGTATAAACAGCATGATTTTCTGCAAACTGCGCATTGGCAAAGTTGAATGCAACAGTACTCAGTACCAGTATGAATATCTTACCCTTCATTTTTATTCATAGTTCGTTAATTTTTTGGCTTTGTTGATCCCTGTCAAATTTTGCTGCAGCTTAACCACAACTAACCGTAAGACGGAAGAATTTAAAAGGGTTGTAAGGGAAAGAAAAAGAATTTTAATGAAAACCATAGGTGAATGCGACATTTATACCGGCAGTGAAATTGTTGGTTGTTTTGAAAATGTTAGCCGTGCCGGTGTGACCTTCAAAGATATTCATAAGGTTGTAGTTGAATCTGATTCCGGGATACATTACTATATTATTGAACAGGGGTACATCCAGGCGATAGCCTAAAACCAGGCCATAGTCATGATTACGGTAATCATCCCTGACGCTGAATTTCAGGTCTCCCTGAATTTCCTCAGCCATACCCAGTCTGGCAAAATATATTCCGGCAATCGTGCTGCCGGGAATTTTCCGGTGCTTCCACATATACCAGGCCTGAAGCTTGAAATAGTTCAGGGTGATTTTTCTGTTCACATAGCTTGCATTAATATACTGCTGGTAATTCTGGCCTGTCTCGGACATCAGCAGTAATTCCAGTCCGATATCATGTTTTTCTTTCACGACAAGTGTTGATGTTATCCCCAGATCATGGTGGAAGGTGGGAAGAGTATTCCCGAGTTTTGCGGGGTTTAAGCCGTTCCGGGTTTCGTAGTTCAGCAGCCACGTGTTTTTGTAGCTGTACATTAATCCGGCATCATGAATGCGAAAAAAGGGACCTGATGTTTTTTTGGACGGGACAGTGGTTTCAATAACGGAGGCAATAAGGTCCGTCTTGTCACCGGTGCTGATTCCTGTCAGGCTGGTAATTACCGGTTCCAGGTTTTTTATAACCGTTCTGCCGGGAGAGGGATCCGTTTTTTCAGGAGCAGGAACCGTTCCGTCAGGTAACAGAACTGTTTCTGCCGTG
>CAZFVQ010000032.1:31779-41345 GCA_964522415.1 uncultured Rikenellaceae bacterium
GAGCTGCCCGGCCGGGAGGAGTAAGCACCTCGCCGGAAGAAGCAAGTGCTTCGCCCGAAGGAGTAAGTGTTTCATCCGGGGTATGGGCTTTTTCTGCATGGGAAAGAGCCGGTCCAGATATATTGTTATCCTGTTCCTTCAGGTAAAGCAGCGGAATCAGTACAAGAATCAATATTGCAGCTGCGACTTCCATGATCCGCAGAAAGGGCAGGGGGATAATCCTTTTCCTTTGTGGCTTAACCCTGTCCAGTTCAGTGTTGATCCTGTCCCATGTTTCAACAAGGTCGAGCTGATCCTCTACTGCTTCCCATACGGAATCAGCATCATTCACATCAAGTTGCTGAAGCCATTTCCGGTATTCCCTGTCAAATACATTCCTGCTCATGGCATGTTCTGTTCGTGTTCGCAAAGCCATTTTTGAAGAAGTCCTCTCGCCCTTTTGTACTGCGATTTCGAGGTTCCTTCCGAAATATTGAGTTTTTTGCCTATTTCCCTGTGTGACAATCCGTCAAGGGCAAACAGGTTAAAAACAACCCTCGCTCCGTCAGGAAGCTGTCTGACGTAATCCAGGATAATATCCTGTGTCAGTTTCTGAAACAAAAATTCACTATCTTCATTTTCTTCCGGCTGGTCCGGAAATGTACCGGTATATACAAGTCTCTTCCGCTGCCTGAAATAGTCAATGGCGGTATTGGTTACTATTCTTCTTATCCAGCCTTCCAGCGAACCCCTGGAATCAAACTTGTCCAGAGCCGTAAACACTTTTATAAAAGCTTCCTGGAGTATGTCTTTCGCTTCAGCCCTGTCACCGCTGTATGAAAGACAGATCCGGAACATTGTTGGAGAATACTTCCCGAACAGCTGTTTCTGAAAGCGCCTGTCATTGTCCAGGCAGCCTTTCAGCAGTATCTGGTCCTCTTGCTGTGAGATTTCAACCATGAAGGATATTGGTTCGCTGCTAATTTACTATTATTGAGGTTGATTCTTCCATCCTGTTGAAAACGGCATTATAGATATGACTGTTGACATACTTGCTCAGGAAAATATAAGTGACACCGTCCTCTTTGCCGGGGAAGGCAGCATTCATCATTTCCGGTGTGATTACCGAGAACCAGTAGGAAGGATCAAGGATGAGTTCACCATCGTTTTTCCTGTCCTTTTCAAGGATCACTTCCTCTCCGCCGTTCCTGTTTTTTAGCAGGATACGGAATGTCATCGGATCATTCACAAGAAGGATCAGACGGGCACTGACAGTTTGGCTTCTGTAGTTTCCCTGTAACAAAACGGCCGGACTGATATCGTCAAGGTAATCCTCTATTATTGATCCCAGTTCTTCCTGAAGTTTCTCAGGATCATCATCTCCTTCCAGAACATCCTCATGCCATTCTTCAATATCTTCAATAAGATCATCCTCATCGTCGTCATGCTGAAAGACCATTGAGAAGGACAAGGGGTTGTAGACACCCTGCGGGATGTCAAAACTTATTGTTTCATTGTCTGTATCTGCTTTTATGGTAAATGTTTTTCCCTTTTCAAAGGATCTGGTAAAGAATACATTGCTGCCTGTTTCCCTGTAACCCTGTATGTCTATGGAATTCAGCCTTATTTGTATTAAATCAACAGTCAGGGCACCGCCCATGGTCTGTTTATTGCTGATTGACATGTCAAGTCTGAAGTCAGCCGGAAGAGTATAATTCAATTTCTTGCAGCCCCATGCATTTGCCAGAAGTAATATTAAGGCGATTATGATTCTGATATTTTTCATTTCCTCAGGCACATCCGGATTTCCTTTGTTTAATTTAGGATAAAGCTAAAAACTATTTTCATCAAAGATAAGACGGGAGAATACAGATAAGGTTGTAATGAATGATGAAATTGGGATAATACCGGATGTTTCCTGTGAGTACATCAAACAGCTTATCCGGGAGAAGCGTAGTGGTAACGCCCTAAAATACAGGGATAACTAAAGTGTCATCAGGAGTTTTGGAGGCAATATGTACTTTCATTACAATTCAGGTAATTCTTATCGCCTCCAGAATTTCATATCCCTCATCGGATTCTCCAGTTTATAACTCTTTTTTATCTCTCCTGTTGAAACGTCAAAGCAAACTACCTCAAACTTTGAATTAACGGCAATATACCAGTTGTTTTCTTTATCATAACCTGCAATATTGGCATAATAGCCGTTTCCTGATTCAATAGGGACGCTGCTGATCTCCGCTCCCGTTTCCGTGTTTATTACCGTTAAATAAGTTCGCTCGTGACCGGTTGAATAAATTAAGGTGTCGGCTGAATAGGTTTGCCCGTTATCACCTGTTGAATAACTTAAGCTGATAATCGTATTATTGGCAGGATTGTACACTGAATTGGCCAGTAGTTTCCCTATATATCGTTCCTTAATGATTTCGCCTGTTGCCGGATTGATTGTAATTAAATATTTATCTGCCCGGTACAGAACGTAGTGTTTTTCCTTTTCATTATAATAGTAGGTGCTTGCATACGCTC
Organism: uncultured Rikenellaceae bacterium; assembly: GCA_964522415.1. Taxonomy (GTDB): domain Bacteria; phylum Bacteroidota; class Bacteroidia; order Bacteroidales; family VadinHA17; genus LD21. The sequence continues at coordinate 34,285 of CAZFVQ010000032.1, forward strand.
CATCCCCTATATCTATTTTGTTTTTTGAAATAATAGCGCCTGTTGAAAGATTTACCCTGATAACATAATTTGTATAAATCGGCGGGCCTTTTCTAGCCGATTTTATATCAATTGTATCAGGGTCATCTCCATAGATCATAGTTGTGTGCATGCCAATCAGCAAATTATCTTTGGGATCAATCACCGTAAGCGATACAAATCCGGGAAGGCTGATCGATTTTATAAGTTTTCCCGATTCCGGGTTAACCAGCTTAAATGTTGTATCACAGCCGACAAACCCATACCCTTTTGTTGTGGGATCATAAACAGTAGAACCGAATAAATAGCAATCGATGGGAGTAGTATTCACCACTGCTCCCGAATCGATATCAACGCAAATTATTTCCGGACCTTTTGCTTCTGATATTCCGGTTACAATCAGCGTGCCGGGCCTGTCTACGGGCAGTTTGGTGCATGACAAAATCATCAAAACAAATAATCCGGAAAGAATAGCAAAGTTTTTCATTACGATATCATTTTTATGATGACTAAGACATAGCAAGTTAAATTATTTAATTGATTTAGCATAACTGATTTAACATAACTTATTTACAACTCCTCTTTTTTTTATATTTTCAGGTCTGCCGCTGCGCCCCCCGGGAGGTGTTTTCGCTATTTTTTGTAATAGGAAGTTCTTTGACCTTATATATCACAAATTGTCAAACTGATTGAAAATAATTAGTTTGTGAACAAGTATCGCAAGCATTGTTTGAAAATTTTGAAATGGTACAGGAAAGGCCGCTCTCAAGAGCGGCCTTTCCTGTACCCGGAATGGGACTTGAACCCATACAGGCATTCCTGCCCACAGGATTTTAAGTCCTGCGTGTCTACCAATTCCACCATCCGGGCTGGTATTCTGACAATGGTTCAAAGATAAAATAAAAAATCCTATTGGAACAGTACAGGTTTGCCAAAACCAATTTTTTCAAGTGCAGCAAGCTGGGTTTTAGCATCCCCGACAACCACGTAATACATTCTTAAGGGATCAATATATTTCCGGATAATTTCATTCATCCGGTCCGCGGTAAGTTCCCTGAGATATGCTTCTTCCTGTTTTATATAATCTTCGGGAAGCCCGTACAGCTTCATGGTCCGCAGCATACTGAGCAGAGCTTCATTGGTTTCAAACCTCAGTGCATTGGCCTTCAGAAGAGAACTCCTGGTAAATTCAACTGTTTCATCAGAGACTCCATTGCGGTATTCCAGCATTATATCCCGGAACAGCCTGACCGATTCAAATGTTGCATCGGAGCGGACGGATGCATGGGCAGAAAATGTACCGTATTTTCCGCGTCCGTTAAAGGATGAGTAGGCACCATAGGTATAGCCTTTTTCTTCGCGCAGTACCATGAAAAGGCGTGCACTTGCTCCTCCCCCCAGCATGAAGTTGGCTGTAAGGGACTTGTAAAAATCTTCATGCTTACGGGGCAGCGCCGGATAACCAGCCTTAATAACCGATTGTTTTGCTCCCGGAACATTTACGAAATGTATGGAAGCCTTTTCTGCTGCCGGTGGAAAGACGGGATCCGGGATATTCACCTTCTTATTCTGCCATCTATTGCCCAGTCCTGCCAGTGCTTTTTCAACTCTCGACTGACTGATGTCGCCCACTATCATAAATTCAGCTACTGCCGGAGATATTGCCTTGTCATAAAAGGCCCTGAGATCATCAATTGTTATTTTTTCCACACTTTCAACAGTGCCGCCGGCATTGACTGACAGAATATTTTCCCTGCCGAAGATCAGGCTGTCAAAAGCCTTGTTTGCCAGATAATTGGGATCAGACATATTCCTTTTCAGCTCATTTATTATCCGGGTTTTGTTGAGGGCGAACTGTTCTTCATCCCATCGTGGTTTAAGAAGTATTTCCTCAACCAGTTCAATCGTTTTCTCGAAATTACGGGATAATGAGTTCACTGAAATCGTTATTTCTTCATCACTGCCAATGATTTCAAGACTTGCTCCAAGAAGCTGAATGGCTTCTTCCAGTTCCTCAGGTGTTTTATTTCTTGTTCCTTCATTGAGCATTGAGGCCATGAATTGTGCAACACCTGCTTTTTCCGGGTCATCCAGCAGGTGCCCTCCCCTGATTGTCAGCGAACAGGCAATTATTGGCAATTCATGTCTTCCGATACCGTGTATTTTCATTCCGTTCGGGTAAACAGAATTCCAGACAAGGGGGAGTTTGATTTCGGGATCCGGTCCGGGAACAGGAGCAGCTGAACGGTCAAATCCGGACGGGGTTTTAATAATCTCTTCCTCTGTTTCAGTTTCAATATCAACCTGTACCGGTCTTGTTATGTCCTCTTCAACAATTTCCGCACTGACCGAGCCTTCAGCAGCAAGATTCAGCTGACCTTTCGGCACGAAGCTGGTTGCCACATAGTTTTTTCCCCTTATGTATCTGTTGTAAACCTCCCATACATCTTCAGCTGTGACGCTCTTCATCCTGTCAAGTTCGCTTATGAGATAATCGGGCGAACCCGCCATCACATCATAAAAGGCAAGCATGAAGGATTTGAACAGAACACTGCTTATGGTATTATAGAATTCTGTTTCAAGTCTGGCCTTGATCCTCTCCAGGTCATTTTCTGTAAACCCCTCTTCCCCGAATCTTGAAAAGGCTTCAAAAATACCTTTTTCAACTTCAGCCAGGCTGGTGTCGGGTTTTGCGGTGATACTGATCCTGAAATTACCCGTAAGCTCCAGTGCCTGATTATTGACCGACACATCCGAAGTCAGCTGCTTTTCCCTGACGAGGACCTTGTGGAGGGGAGACTTTTTACCCTGGCCAAGAAGCTGAGCAAGAACATTCAGTGAATATGAGTCCCTGCTGAAGTTTTCACTTGTTGGAAAAACCATGTTGAACTGTGGCGCACCGGCAAAACTGTCTTCATGGTAAAGTTTCCTCGTTTCATTCAGAATAATGTTTGCCGGTTCCGGTCTGCTTACAACATTTCCGGGGGGTATCTCCCCGAAATATTTCTCGATAAGGGCTTTAACCTCCTCCGGTTCAAAATCGCCCGATACCACCAGTGTGGCATTATTCGGCACATAGTATTTCCTGTGGAATTTCTTTACATCATCAATGGTTGCATTCTTAATGTCTTCCATTTCACCGATAACATCCCGGCTGTAAGGATGTCCGGCAGGATAGAGATTTTTCAGAATGACATGATCGGTGAAACCATAAGGCACATTGTCCACATATTGTCTTTTTTCATTCTGAACAACATTCTGCTGCAAGGTAAATGAGCTCTGAGTGACGCTGTTGATCAGAAAACCCATTCTATCCGATTCAAGCCACATTGCCATTTCAAGCGCATTTTTCGGAACAACTTCAAAATAAACAGTCTGGTCAAAGGATGTACCGCCGTTCATATTACCTCCGGCACCTTCTATATATCTGAAAAACTGATCCTCTCCAACATTTTCCGAGCGCTGGAACATTATATGTTCAAAAAGATGTGCGAAGCCGGTTTTCCCCGGACTTTCACGGCCGGATCCCACATGATAGAAAATGACGAGGGAGGTAATCGGGTTCGATTTGTCTGTATTGAGAATAATTGTAAGCCCGTTTGGGAGTCTGTATTTTTCGTGGGGAACAGAAAAATCATCCTGCGGATTTTCCGGGTTCCCGGAAACAAATGATCCGGATTTCATGGATTATGGATTAATGATTTGTTCAACAACGCTTTGGACAAGAAATGGAATTGCATATTAACGGGTCCCGGACCACTTGCGTAAAGGACCGGGACTTCCCGGCAGACCTGTGATAATGGCGGAACAGGATAATGCGGAGTCGTTATGTAATACTGCTTCACTTAAGCAGTACCGGTTTTCCGAGTCCTGCTTTTTCAAGCTCCTTCAGCTGTGTTTTTGCATCTCCGACCACGACATAGTACATTCTTGAGGGATCGATATATTTTTTCGCCAGTTCAAGAAGTTTTACGTCTGTCAGTCCTGACAAAAAGGCTTCCTCCTGCCTGATATAATCGGCAGGAAGGTCATAGGAAGCTATATTGTTCAGCATGCTGAGAAGGCTCCTGATCGTCTCGAAGTTCAGGGCATTGTTTTTAAGCAGTGCCGATTTTGTGAAATCAACATATTCCAGGGGTATGTTTTCCCGGTATTTCTCCATTTCCGTTTTGAAGATGACGACAGACTCAAGCGTGGAATTGGTTCTCACCATTGATGATGCTGAAAATGTTCCAAAATTCCTGTATCCTGAAAAAGCTGAACGGGCACCGTAGGTAAATCCTTTTTCCTCTCTCAGGATCAGATTGAAAATTCCGTTAAACGATCCTCCCAGCTTGTAGTTTGCCACAAAGGCAGAATAGAAATCAGGACTTGTTCTTGGCAGTGACGGAGCTCCTATGTTGATTACAGACTGTTTTGCTCCCGGGACATCTACAAAATATATTGCAGATTTTTCCGGGGCTGCGGGCACACTGACAGCAGGCGGCACAACCTTACCGGGCATCCATTTTCTGCCAAGTCCTGCAAATGCAGTTTTTACCTCTTTTTTGGTAACATTGCCTGCAATGACCAGTCTGGCGCTTGAAGGGGAGAAGTATCTGCCGTAATAGTCCTTCAGGTCATCAATAGTGATTGAACTGACGGATTCTTCGGTACCGGAAGCTTCCACTGCCAGGATATTCCCGTCACCAAAAATCAATTTATTAAGAGCGTTTGATGCAAGATAGGAGGGATTTGCCCTGTTTCTTTCTATGCTGTTGATTATTCTGTCCTTTGTCAGTTCGAACTGTTCCTGGTCCCAGCGTGGTTCAAGTAACATCTCCTCAACCAGGGCTATTGTCTTTTCAAAATTCCGTTTAAGTGTACTGACACTGACTGATATGTTTTCAGCTGCCGAACTGAATCTTATTGATGCACCCAGCAGACCAATGGCATCTTCAAGTTCTTCTGGCGTCCTGTCCTTTGTTCCCTCATTCATCATTGATGCGACAAGGTTTGAGAGTCCTGCTTTCGGGATCTCTTCGCTGATATGTCCGCCATCCATGATGATGGTATATTCAACCAGCGGCAGTTCGTTGTGTTCAATTCCCAGTATCTCCGTTCCGTTTGAAAGCGATGATTTCCAGACCTCCGGCAGAGATACGACCGGATCAGGCCCGGGAACCGGTTTTACTGACCTGTCAAATGAGGTTGGTGTTTTTACTATTGTCTCCTCTTCCGGGTCAACACTTTTTATTTCAGCTGCCCTGGTGACATCCTCCTCCACTATACCGGCATTCACGGATCCTTCCGCGATAAGATTCACTTCGCCCCTGGGTACAAAGCTCGTCTGAACAAAATTTCTGCCCTTTATGTATTTGTTATATACATTAATGATGTCATCCATCGTGACTGACTGAATAGCTTCAATATCGTTCCTGTAATATCCCGGATCACCTGTGTACATTGTATATTCGGCCAGCTGGAATGACTTGCCCAGGACACTTTCAAAGGAATTGTAGAAACGAGTTTCATACTGAGCCTTGATTCTTGTAAGGTCATCCTCACTGAAACCCTCTTTCTCAAATTTCTCAAAACCTTCATATATTGCCTTTTCAACATCGGTAAGATTAACACCGGGGTTGGCAGCAACGGAAATCATGAAGGAGCCGGCCAGTTCACTTGCCATGTTCCTGGCCATTACCCTTGAAGTCAGTTTCCTGTCCTTTACCAGAACGGTATAGAGGGGTGCTTTTTTGCTGTTGGACAGAATTTCCCCGAGAAAGCTGAGAGCATAGGAATCCTTTGAATATCTCTCGGCTGTGGGGAATACCATTGTAAGCTGCGGAGCCCTGGCAAAATTATCTTCGTGGAACAGTTTTTTTGTTGAAGCAAGGGATACCGGCATGGGCTTTCTTTTTTCGACAGGTCTGCCTTCGGGTATTTCAGCAAAATATTTATCAATCAGGGTTTTTACTTCATCCTTGTCGATATCTCCCGATATGGTGAGTGTTGCATTGTTGGGTACATAGTATTTTCCGTGGAATGCTTTTACATCTTCAATTGTTGCATTTGTAAGGTCTTCCATCAGGCCGATCACAGTCCAGCTGTAGGGATGGCCTTCGGGGTAGAGATTTTTTGCAATAATTTCCTGGTTGAATCCGTAAGCTGCATTATCCATACTTTGGCGTTTCTCGTTCTGGACCACATTCTGCTGATTGGCAAGGGATGCTTTTGTGACAGTATTCGCAAGGTATCCCATTCGGTCCGACTCAAGCCACAGCACCAGTTCCAGAGCGTTTTTTGGAACCACCTCATAATAATTTGTACGATCCTGGCTTGTACTGCCGTTCAATGTTCCGCCTGCACCCTGAATTTCCCGAAACAACTGGTCTTCACCAACATTTTCAGACCTCTGGAACATCATGTGTTCAAAGAGGTGGGCAAAACCGGTTTTCCCGGGCTCTTCGCGGCTTGATCCGACGTGATAGTAAATCGCGACTGCGGCAATAGGATCGGATTTGTCAACATTAAGAACCACTGTCAGACCATTTGGGAGAGTGTATTTTTCGAACGGGATTGATAATTCCGTTTTTCCGGTTCCTGAATTGCATGAAATCATAAGTGCAACAAAAAGAATTAAGAAGAGCGAAAATAACTTTTTCATATTATAATTTTTAGTTTACCAGTAAGTATAATTAAGCTGCTCTATTGATGAATTACACGAAAAAGCCAAAGATAGAAGTTTAAATGCAGATGGTTTAAAAACCTTATGGAAAATAGTTGTCAAAAAACAATAGACTGAATCGCCGGGCTTAATGAGGCTCTGTTTTTGCTGTTCTGTTAATCCTGTCCTGCCCGTGCATTTCTGATTCTCCTGTTTTGCTCCTCAGTATTTATCATCTGAAGGAATATTGCAGACATGGGGAAATGCCTGAGTTAAGAATAAAAATCATTGGCTTACTGATTTTGCATATAAAAAAAAGTTCTTATTTTTGCAGCTGAATCTGCGGGAGTAGCTCAGTTGGTAGAGCATAACCTTGCCAAGGTTAGGGTCGCGGGTT
>CAZFVQ010000033.1:0-37217 GCA_964522415.1 uncultured Rikenellaceae bacterium
GTGTCTGGAATGTAGGGAAAGAGTCAAAATCCCGGGTAGGGTTGTATGATTACGGGGCAAGGTTTTACGACCCAGCTATCGGGAGGTGGCACGTGGTGGATCCTCATTCTGAAAACTATTACAGTTGGACACCTTATAATTTTGTGGCAGATAATCCAATTAACCTGATTGATCCAAATGGGATGGATTGGTATACGGATAAAGATAAATCTTACCAATATGATCCAAATGTTACGAAAGATTCAAAGCTCAAGGATGGTCAAACTTACGTTGGGAAAACCCATGATATTAAAAATGGGAATGGGGATATCATCACAAGTTACAGGAAGGATGGAAGTATATTTTTTGCAAATGATATGGACGCTATAAAACGTATTTCTGACAATGATAAGAAATACGATAAAGAGGAATTAGGATTTTTTACTGATGGAGGAGTCCTTGTAACGCCAGATTATAAGAGCACTAGACTAAAGTGTACTCCCACAGGGGAGGAAAACTATAATTACACACTTGAGGACAATGTTTTAAAAGATGCAAATGGGAATGCTTTTAATGTTTATGGTAGTATACATACTCACTTTGGCGATACAGATCCTTATCCTAGCGGTACTTCACAATATGGCGATGTAGGAGATAGACAGTACTTCTCAAGATTTACACCAAATAAGCCTGCACTGACCTTAGATGAAAGCGGAAACATCCAAGGAATAATAGGTAAATACACTCCTGCTGGAGATAACAGATGGGGGTGGCTTCCAAATATGTCAATAGGCAATTTTAAAAATGATAAAGATTTAAGACTGAGGATTTCAAAATTTTATATTAAATGAAACTATTCGGAATTAAATTATCTATAGTCTTAGTTTTATTTACTTTCGGCTGTTCGAATATGGGGGTTAAGGATAAGAACAATGGTAAAATATCTTTTTATCCTGCTTTTAAAAGTTTAGAAGTAAATAAAGATTTTATCAATTTGCTTGACAAGTTTATCGAGGAAAACACAGCAGATGCAAGTATTTTTCTAGTTGTTGTAGATAGAACTTCAGAGAATATTATTTTAACATTTATAGCAAATAATTTTTCCTCTGAATATTTAAATCAACATCAACCATTGTTTTATTTTATTAGAAAAGGGATTAATGTTTATATAGTTAATGGATTTGAGAGCTTTTTTAAACTAGAATATGGTAAGTTTTCTAGTATGAATAATGAAAAGTATTACAAAATGATTAGTTATGTTTTTGAGAATAATAAAATTACCACTTATGATCATGGGATAATACCATTCTCGTCACCTCCTGTACAATTAGATAGCATTAAGTAGTTAATTACTGCACAAACCTTTGCTGCAAATCACTCTTGAGAAGGAATGCTTCCAGTAATTCCTTAACAACTGCTTTCCTTTCGTTCGAAAGCAGAGAGACCTTCTGGAACTGTGAGAGCAGTTCCTTATCTGAAATGCTGCTCACAGCTTTATCGTCCATAGATCCATCCATGAGATATACGGCAGTAACATCGAGCTCGTTGGCAAACTTTGTCAGAACGTCAGATGTTGGCCGGTGCTAACCCCTTTCATACCTGGAAATATTAGTAACATGAACCCCGATAGCTTTAGCGAGTTTATCCTGGGAAAGTCCTTTCTTTATCCTGGGTTCAGTTAAAAATAAAAACATCGCTCCCGGAAGAAAGGCCAAGAATCTGGACATGGAAAAACTGTGCAGACAGCTTTTTATCAATATAAACGGATCCTTCGAGATGAAAAACAGCCTGATGCACCTGGTAAGGGCATTAAGGCAGATAAATCCGAAGGTACGCAGCTGCAGGCATATCCGTCAGAGCGTGATCACGCTCTGGTTAAAGCGATATGATCTTAGGACAGTTCAGTACATGGCAGGTCACAAGCGGATCAGCTCAACAGAACGTTACCAGGTGGGATATCTTGAAGATCTGCAGGAATCGATTAGTAAGTGTCATCCGCTGGGATAAAATATTTAAATTTACAAACCTCAAATCCTAACGCATGGCAAAACAAGACACTCAGATAATGATCCCGGATGAAGTGATCATGAGCAAAATTATCCTGATCAGGGAAAGAATAGAATTATGTAAACAGATTTTTTAAAATAACCTTGCATATCAACCTTTTGTAAGGTCATCGTTTACATAACGATAAACTTTACATTTGGCTTGTCCTTTGGCTTGCGTGGTCTGGTTGCTACAAGGTTTGTGTTATAGTGGACGGCCCACTGATCGGCCAACTCCTGGAACTTATATTCGTACCTGTGGTTCTTATCAATATACTGTTTCATATTATCACTCAGGATATTTTTAGGAACCCCACCAAAATATTCCATGCAGCGGTTCAGCGCGCTAAACAGATATTCCTGTCTTGCAGACGCTAAAGCTTCAACATATGTATAACCGCTAAAAGGCAGGGTACAAACCAACACAGGACGCGGTATTATTTCTCCGGTCTGGACATCGATATATTGTAGTTTCTTCCCGGCAAAATCAACCTGCAGATAATCCCCGGCACGGTGGGTGAGATGCATTGTAGCCTTACTGCATTTGAGGTACCTGGCAAAATGTTCACAAAACTGAGCATAGCGGTATCCTTCAGGATAAGTTTGTTGATACTCTTCCCAAAGTGTCTTGCGGGTTACTCCGGGGCGGGTAAGTTCTGCTTTAAAATAGTCAAAATGTTTTCTCAGGTCATCAAAACGGTCGTCTGGCCTGGGTATAGCCGGATCGCTATATACCAAAGACATTAACTGCTCATCACTACTTTCCAAAAGCTCTGAAAAACTTCTATCACATGCTGATAGTCTGGAAAGATAATTATCCAGTGTAGTCCTGTGGATATTAAGCGACTGAGATATCTTAAGTTTGCTTAAGCCTTCTGCCTTTAATTGAATGATTCGTCGTACCTGTATCATACTGATTGATTTGTTTGCCATAGTGCCTTATTTTTTTGAAAGGCACAAAAGTCACAAATCAATCCCTCTTATTTACTTCAATTGTACACTTTACTCCGGAATCAGTTGTACAGTATATGCCAGAATGTCCGCGTGGGTTGTGCTGCGCACCCTGGCAAAAAAATCTTATTATTAAAAAATCCATAATAAAAAGTTGTACAGTTTGCTCCGGAATCGGTTGTACACTTTACTCCAGAATAAATTGTACAGTATTGTCCGGAATATTCACTAATATTCAAATACTTATAACTTATTCGACAGGCCCGAAATTAGCCACAAGAATTTTTTAGCATGGAGATCCCTGCAATCAAATCTCGCCTTTCAATCCTAATCGTCCTGAACCATTACCGCCTGCGTCTTGACCGGCACCACTTTTTGAAATGTTCCTTCCATTGAGACCAGGATCCCAGTCTGAAAGTTTACCCCGATACAAACACCTTATAATTGCTTTGGCTGCGGGGCTGCAGGGGGTGTGATAGAGTTCATCGAGCGATACGAGAAAAGAGGGGAATGTGAAGCTATACTAAAGGCTAAGAGTATGATAGATCCATCGGCAGAGATAATCGAGAGGCCCATGATACAAACAAGTAACCTGAGCAGGATAAAGAATTACTTCCAGGGCTTGCAGTGATAGGAAAGCTTATGCAGGAGAGCCGGGTGCGGCACCTGTCCCTTTGCCTGAATATTCTGTCGGGGAGTTGTAATTTATGTGAATTTGCTATATCAGTTTTCTTTTTGCAGAGTTGTCTTTAAACTCAACAGTTTAGCGAGCTGTTGCTTTATATCAATTCCCTGAAAATATTGTTGATCTCCTCTTCGGTTGTACGAAGTTTTTTCTGACACTGTCTTATCAGTTCTGAGGCACGCTTTACTTCTCCTGCAAGTTTGTCGATATCAAGTTCACCGCTTTCGATTTCATTTAATATTTTATCTATTTCCTTTACCGCCTCGGTAAATGAGAATTCCTTTTTTGCCATGGTATTTAGTTTTTTAAATATTGTTTGCCTGTAACCCTGCTTTTGATTTTTCCGTCAAAAAGCCGGGTTTCCAGGATATCATCTTTTTTGGCATCCTGTATACTCCTGATTATTATTCCGTTTATACTGGTCAGCGTATAGCCTCTTTTCAGAACGTTTGCCGGGTTCAGGATGCCGAGTGAATTTTCCAGTGCAGTCAGCTTTGTTTTTTGATTCTCAATAGTTTTAACAGAATAATTCATGAGATCCAGAATGCTCTTTTCCAGATATGTTTTTTTTGAAAGTACACAGGAGGCAGATGAAATTTTAAGTCTGCTTTTAAGATTTTCCGGAATGAATCCTGCTTTCGTCAGATATTCTTTTCCGATATTCAGTATTCCCATGATCCTGTTTGAAAGCAGTTCTTTCTGGTCAGCGATGGCAAGTTTTGCAATGGGTTTTAGTTTTGACAGAAAGACAGCAGTGATATCCCTGTATCCGGTAATTATGCTGCGGGATTTTTCTGCAATCCGGGTGCCGAGTTCCGTAAGGCGGATTTCCGCCTCAGCTATGCTGTTTATGAGAAAATCTGCAACAGCCGTTGGTGTCCTGAGTGCTTTAAATGCAACTATATCCGTGACTGAAACATCTTTTTCATGGCCTATGCCCGTTATTACCGGGATTGGGAACTGGGTTACGTAATAGGCAATATTGTAATTATCGAACCAGCTGAGATCGCTTTGTGAGCCTCCTCCCCTGATTATTGCAACAAGGTCAAAATGACTGATGTTTTCAGCGATTCTGTCAAAAGCTTCTGTTATGCTGCGTTCGCTTTCGGCTCCCTGCATAACGGCTTCAAAGAGGGCTGTATAGAACACATATCCGTGATGATTTTCCCTGAGATGTCTGCTGAAATCTGACCAGCCCGCCGCTGTTGCTGATGAAATGACTGCGATTCTCCGGGGGACAAAGGGAAATTCATGTTCCTTGTTCATTGTGATTACTCCTTCTTCTTCAAGTCTTTTCAGAATCATTTGTCTTTTTATTGCCATTTCTCCTACTGTATAGGAGGGGTCAATATCCGACACGATAAGGCTCAGACCATATATTTCGTTGTAATCGATTTTTACACGGATCAGAATTTTTATTCCGGTTTTCAGAGATTCTCCTGTTACATTTTCGAACAATGATTTCAGCAGTCTGTAGCGGGTGTTCCAGATTATTGCCCTGGCCCGGGCTCTGACATTCATGTCATCAGCATGTTTCTCGACAAGTTCCAGGTAGCAATGGCCGGCATAGTTCTCCTTTATTTCGGATATTTCAGCAACAAGCCAATAGAAATCAGGCAGTGCCAGATAAAGAGAATCCTTTATGATCAGCTGCAATTCCGTAAGGGTTAATTTTTCATTCATTGTCAGCTTTTCAGTTTTATGATTTTTTTTATATACACAGCATTTGCTGTCCTTATTCTGAGGAAATATATTCCCTGTTCCCTGTTGGAGAGTGCCGTGATTTTCAGATAACTTCCGGGTGAGGGATTGAAGTCCCGGCGGAAAACGAGCTTCCCCGAGAAACTAAAGATTTCCAGAATAACTGATTCGGGATATTCCCTGAAAATAATTTCAAAATCTTCCGTAACAGGATTGGGATAGATGGCAATAGAATTTTCAGGTCTTTTAAGATGAATTTCCTGTAATATGTCCAGAGCCCGGATCATATCCGGTATTCCATAGCCATACAGTGAGTCAGGAGAGTTATACCTGTCTCCGGACTGCCGGAGGGCTCCGGCTATTTCCGAAGCGACAGCTTCGGGTACTGCCTGAAGCAGGCAGGCGCTAATTCCGCTGAGGACCGGACAGGAAAAGGATGTGCCGCTTGCCCCGGATACTGAACCCGGCGATACCTGTACCGGTACGTTCACCCCCATTGCGGAAAGGTCGGGTTTTATTCTTCCGTCAGCTGAAGGGCCTGCAGAGGAAAATGCTGATATTATCCTGTCCCGGTCTACTGCAGCCACGGATATCACGCTGTCGCCATCAGAAGGTGCAAGTATCCTTTTCCAGGTTTTGTTTCTTTCATTCCCTGCACTGCTGAAGACCAGGATGCCTTTGGAGGCTGCGATACCGGCTGCCCTTGTTATAAAGGCAGAGTTTCCGTCAAGGTCGCTGAGCTTGTAATCAAGAAAGGGATCATCGAAATGGCCATATCCCAGGGATGATGTTATTATGTCTGCACCGGCACTGTCAGCATATTCAGCGGCAGCGGCCCAGTAATCCTCCTCTGCCGGAAATTCATCGGAAACATCTTCTGTACGGAAAAGCATATAGTCTGCACCCGTTGCCATTCCCTGAAGCATTCCGTCCAGTTTTCCGGCAAGTATTGACAATACGGCGGTTCCGTGTGTATGATGGTCGTATGTGAATTCATCCCCGCTGACAAAATCGCGCACTGCTCTTATACCGTTTCGTTTGTGGAGATGTTCGAGGGAAGATATCTGATCTGTGAATCTGAAGCCGCCGTCATTGACTGCAATAAGGATTCCTTTGCCGTCATAGCCTGTGTCATGCAACAGGTTTCCGTTGATCATCCTGAGGGGAAGCTCATGCGGAGGAAAACCGGCTTGTTCTGCAGAGAAATCCAGCTTGTCGGAAAAGGTGCTTTTCCCGGCAGGGTATTTGACTGCCATAACTTCCTTTACAAAGGGCAGATCTGTGATCAGGCCGGTGTTCACGGGTACGGGAGATTTGAAAAGAGCCGTATTCAGCCATTTTGACGTGCAATGCAATCTGAGGCCCCCGGCTTCAACCTGGTCAAGGTAATCGCGGTAAACGGGAAGATCCCGGAAATCGGGGTAATCTATTCCTGCCCTGATTCTTCTGTTTATTGCCCGTTCTGAGAGTAGTTGGTAAGGATCTGTTACGGAGGCGTCCGGTCCTTTGTCGGTAAACCAGACCCTGTAGAAATATTTATATGAAACATCCTGTCCTTCAAGAAGTAATGCTGAAAACAATAATATGACGGCAGGAATTTTCTTCAATTTAATCCGGAATGATTAGCTGTTTCAATTTTTCATCTGATTTCTCCGGTATTTTGCGGATCAGCTATTTTCCCCCTGTTCTTTTCCATATTATCAATTATTTCAGCGGCATCAATATCCATCTGGCGGTCTTTTGTCATACCCAGGGTGTAATTCAGTTCATATCTTATTTTTCCGTCTTCATTGTAAATTATCCACCTGCCTTCACGGAGATTATTTATATATTCTCCGCTTATTTCCGGCTTCCCGTCTTCGTACCACACTTCAAATTTTCCGTTGAGCATGCCGTCTGAATGATTTGATTTCATGAATATCCGGCCGTTTGCGTAATACTGTATCCATTCACCTTCCTTTTTGTCGTTTTTGTAAATGGCTTTTTCGGCTATGCTGCTGTCACTATAGAATTTGAGGGACAGACCGTTTTTCCGGTTTTCCGAATATTCTTCCTCATTGATCAGGTAACCCGCGATTGAGGATGAATAGAATTTCCACTTTCCTTCTTTCATCCGGTTAATATATTTACCGCTTGCAGCAATTGAGCCGTCGGGGTAATAGATGACTGCTTCGGCTTCCTTGCCTTTCCCGGAGAATATCATAACCGAGTTGATAACCTGATTCTCATAGTAGCGCCTGAGTTCCCCTTCGGGATAGTCATCCCTGAAAAAACCTTTATAAAGGATATTTCCATTTGGGTATCTGACTGTCCAGTGGCCCTGTTTTCTGCCTTCAGAATCGGTTTTATTATTACTGGCATCAGTCTGGCCATTCAAAAGCGGGGCGGCTGTCAGTAGGATTATGGTAATGAATAACTTAAGCTTCATGTATAAAAAACGGAAAATCTACTGTAAAAGTACAAAATTTGGAAGTCTGAAAGAAATTGAAGGTCCGAAAGAAAAATAATAAAACGCGGGAAAACAAGGACTTTGTTTCCCCGCGCTCATTGTTTAACAGTGATCTGAAAAATACTTATCAGTCAACTTCTTCAAAATCCACGTCCGTTACCTCGTCGTTACCTGATTTGGTATCTCCTCCGCCGTGATGTTGACCGCCTGTATGTTCATGGCTCTGTTGTGAAGTGTCTCCGGATGCCGTATTCTGGGCTGTTTTGTACATTTCTTCCGATGCAGTCTGCCAGACGCTGTTCAGGCTTGCAAGTGCTGTGTCTATCGCACTTATATCCTGATTTTTATGAGCTTCCTTCAGTTTTGCAAGAGCATTTTCTATTTCAGCTTTTTTATCGGAAGGAAGTTTGTCGCCAAACTCTTTAAGCTGTTTTTCGGTGCTGAATATCATACTGTCAGCTGCATTGATCTTGTCAATTTTTTCCCTCGCTTTAGCATCAGCTTCCTCATTGGCTTTTGCCTCTTCGCGCATGCGCCTGATCTCATCATCGCTGAGTCCGGAGGAAGCTTCTATCCTTATCCTCTGCTCTTTTCCTGTTCCCCGGTCTTTTGCAGTAACATGAAGGATACCGTTTGCATCGATATCGAAAGTGACTTCTATCTGTGGAATGCCTCTGGGTGCAGGCGGGATTCCGTCGAGATGGAATCTTCCGATTGTTTTATTTCCTGTCGCCATTGGTCTTTCACCCTGCAGTATATGTATTTCAACAGAAGGCTGATTATCAGCGGCAGTTGTAAAGACTTCCATCTTTTTGGTTGGTATCGTAGTATTGGATTCAATGAGTTTTGTCATAACTCCGCCCATGGTTTCAATGCCCAGGGAAAGAGGAGTGACATCAAGGAGAAGTACATCCTTCACCTCACCAGTGAGAACACCACCCTGGATTGCAGCACCAACAGCAACAACTTCGTCCGGATTAACGCCTTTTGAGGGAGCTTTTCCGAAGAAATTTTCCACAAGCTGTTGTATTGCCGGTATTCTGGTTGAACCTCCCACCAGCAGGACTTCATCGATATCCGATACTGAATAGCCTGAATCAGAAAGGGCTTTTTTAACCGGTTGTATACATGCCTGAAAGAGGTTGTCGCAGATCTTTTCAAAATTTGCACGAGTGAGTGTTTTGACAAGATGTTTCGGAATTCCGTCAACAGGCATTATGTACGGAAGATTAATTTCTGTTGAAGTAGTGCTTGACAGTTCTATTTTGGCTTTTTCGGCAGCTTCCTTCAGTCTCTGCATTGCCATCGGATCTTTTCTGAGATCAACACCTTCGTCTTTAATAAATTCTTCAGCAAGCCAGTCAATTATCTGGTGGTCAAAATCATCTCCTCCAAGGTGGGTGTCACCATTGGTTGATTTAACTTCAAAAACACCGTCTCCCAGTTCCAGGATGGATATATCAAATGTTCCTCCTCCCAGGTCAAATACCGCTATTTTAAGATCCTGTGATTTTTTATCGAGACCGTATGCAAGAGATGCTGCTGTGGGTTCATTGATTATTCTTTTGACAGTCAGACCGGCGATTTCTCCTGCTTCTTTTGTGGCCTGACGCTGGGAATCACTGAAATAGGCTGGTACGGTTATAACTGCTTCACTGACTTCCTGACCAAGATAATCCTCAGCCGTTTTTTTCATCTTTTGAAGTACCATTGCAGAAATCTCCTGGGGTGAATATAACCTGTTGTCGATCTTCACTCTCGGAGTATTATTATCGCCTTTGGCAACATTATAGGTGACTCTTTTTATTTCCTGATTCAGTTTGTCATAGGTTTCGCCCATGAATCTTTTTATTGAATACACGGTTTTTGTGGCATTGGTTATAGCCTGACGTTTTGCAGGGTCACCGACTTTACGTTCATTATTCTCAACAAAAGCAACAATTGAAGGTGTGGTTCTTTTGCCTTCACTGTTGGGTATAATAACAGGCTCATTGCCTTCCATTACTGCAACACATGAGTTTGTTGTACCAAGATCTATACCGATTATTTTTCCCATCTTATAAATTTTTGTATTATGGATTTTTTACTTTGATACTATATTCATCAATGATTATGCCATTTGAAATAACTGACAAAACGACAGTAATCGTCATTGCCTTAACTGGCAAACAGAATAAAAAGAAAATAGTAATTTTGTATTCCAGATGAGGGTTTTTATGAATCTGTGGAAGGAAAAAAACATACTATGCCGGAAGTTCTCTATGAGGATAATCATTTAATTGCCCTGAACAAGAAGTCATCCGATTTATCGCAGGGTGACAGTACGGGTGATCTTTCCCTTGATGTTAGGGTGAAGCAATATCTTGCTGCAAAATATGACAAGCCGGGGGAAGTGTTTCTTGGTGTTGTTCACCGGCTTGACAGGCCTGTCAGTGGTGTCATTCTCTATGCCCGTACTTCTAAGGCTTTGTCGCGGATGAATGAGATGTTCAGACAATCTCTTGTAAAAAAGACCTATCTGGCAATTGTAAGGGAATGTCCGCCTGAAGATGAGGGAGTGCTCATACATTTTCTCAAGAGGAACAAGGAACAGAACAAGTCCTATGCTCATGACAGGGAGGTTGCCGGATCCAGAAAGGCAATACTGACCTACAGGATTGCCGGACGGTCTGACCGATACTATCTTCTCGAGATCGGGCTTCATTCCGGCCGGCATCATCAGATCAGGGCACAGCTTGCAGCAATAGGCTGTCCGGTGAAGGGTGATCTTAAATATGGTTACAGACGGGCAAATGAAAATGGGGGGATTAGCCTGTTTGCAAGAAAGCTGGAGTTTGTACATCCTGTCAGAAAGGTCAGTACCGGAATAACTGCTCCGTTTCCTGAGGGAGATTTATGGAGGAAGTTCAACTATGAAACGGACGAAAAAGTATCCTCCGGTGAAGGCCTTATTTGAATTCCGGTTCGGATTTTGAGCTATGAAGCGGAGAATTATGAAACGGGAGGGAAAATGCTCTACGGTGGAGACCCGACTTGAAATAGCGTTCGGATTTTCAGCATGACAGTAAGGAATGAAGTTAAATTCAGGTTAATAAGCGTTAAGGAAAAGTTAAATTTTGTGTCAGATCCGCAGGGAAAAAGTAATTTTGACAGATGGGCAGGAAGAAATTCATATGGCTGATATTTATGATGCTGGTTTCACTTATCGGTATCATATGGGTTCAGTCGGTCTGGATCAGGAATGCTGTCGGAACGCAGAACGATAATTTCGATGCCGCAGTCATTGCCGGCATAAATGATGCTGCCGCTTCCATAGAAACATCAAGGGAGCTGAATTTTTTCAATAATTTCATGTTCCCCGGAAGCGGGGCAATGAAAGGTATGACTGACGATATTTCGCAGTATCTGAGTGTGGACAGCTATTCATCCTCAGTGGGCGAGGAGCTGAGTGTGAGAATAACAAATCAGGCAATAACCAGGACTCCGGGACAGGATCCTGTTATTGTGATTCATGATACGGTAATCAAGACAGGCGCGGATCCGGCAGTTATATTTCCTTCAGTCAGGGGCTCAGCCATTCCGGGATCTGAAGATAATCCCGGCATAATCCCCGACGGGGGAAGCCAGTATGTTCAGCAGCAGAAGTTCGTCGAATGGGTGCAAAAAAGGCAGAATGAATTCCAGAACATGAGTAACAGAATGATTTCGGAGATTTACTCATGGGAAAAATCTCTGGCACTTGATGAAAAGGAGATAGCGTTTGCCCTTAACAGATCACTTCTTTTCAGGAACATACAAACACCTTTCGAATTTGCTGTTTTCAGGAATGGCATTGCAGACGAAGGGAGTAATAAAAAAACAGATATAAACGATTTTGTTAAAAGTAAATACAAGGTCAGGCTTTTTTCGGATAATTTTATTCAGCAGGATCTGATTCTGTCGGTAATTTTCCCGGAACGCACGAATTATGTTCTGGGTTCTATGGCATGGGTTCTGTCGGCATCCCTGCTTTTCTCGCTGATCATTCTTGCTACTTTTGCCATGAGTCTTTCATTTATTTTCAGGCAGAAAAAGATTTCTGAAATGAAATCAGATTTCCTGAACAATATGACACATGAGTTCAAGACACCTATTGCCACAATATCCCTGGCCGCTGACACTATCGTAAATTCCAGGGTCATAGGTGATGAGCCGAAGATTCGTCACTTCATCAGTATGATAAAAAAGGAGAACAATCGTATGAATAAGAAGGTGGAGACCATTCTCCAGATATCATCACTCGACAAAAAGGAAATCGGCTTTAATTTTGAGAATATGTCCCTGCATACCATTATTGAACGTGCAGTGGATGCGCATGATATCATTATACAACAGAGAAAGGGGAAGGTAAATCTTCATCTGGATGCATCTGAACCTGTTGTATGCGGGGATGAGGAACATCTCTACAATCTTATAAACAATCTTCTTGACAATGCCATCAAGTATTCTCCCGGATCCCCGGAAATAACCGTAAGCACCGGTAACAACGGCTGTGGGATCATTATGATGGTGGAGGACAGGGGTACGGGCATGTCGAAAAGTGTTCAGAACAGAATTTTTGAGAGATTTTACAGGAAACCTTCCGGGAATGTGCATAATGTCAAGGGTTTCGGTCTCGGACTCAATTATGTACAGGCCATAGTCAATGCTCACAGGGGAAATATTACGGTCCATAGCGAATCCGGTAAAGGAAGCCGTTTTGATGTTTTTATACCTTTTAATCAGGAGAACGGGAAATGGCAGGAAAGACAGTAAAAATATTTCTGGTTGAGGATGATCTGAGCTTCGGATCGGTTCTGAAATCATATCTTGAACTGAATGATTTCTCGGTCGACTGGATTGATGACGGGAAATATGCTGTTGAGCATTTCAGGAAAGGCATATTTGACATTTGCATTCTTGACGTTATGCTTCCCCATGTTGACGGTTTTACCATCGCAAATGAAATACGGCAGATAAACAACCTTGTCCCGATCATATTCCTGACGGCAAAAAAGATGAAGGAAGATGTTCTGAAGGGATATGGAGTGGGAGGAGATGATTACATTACAAAACCTTTTGATACGGATATTCTCCTGGCAAAACTCAGAGCAATTCTTGCGAGACGTGATTTTCAGGACGGTACAAAAGAAATTTATGAATTGGGGAAATTCACATTTAACTCAAAATTAAGAACTCTTACAACGGAAGATGAGGAAAAAAAACTCTCTCCGAAGGAAGCACAGCTTCTGGAACTCCTGGTTATAAACCAGAATGCCCTGATAAGCAGGGAGACAGCATTAAAAAAGATATGGGGCAATGATGATTATTTTACAGCCAGGAGTATGGATGTCTATATAACAAAATTAAGGAAAATCCTTTCTGAGGATCCACATTTGAATATCAAGAACATACATGGTTCCGGTTTTCAGCTCGTAGTAAGTATGGATTGATGTTTGCATCTCTGCATGAAATTAATTCAGTTTTTACTATTTTTACCGCAAACGGAAGATCAATGCACAAATGTTCTTATTGCCTTTTTATTCTGCTCCTGTCCGGCGGTCTTGTGTCGTGCCGGGTTTTCAGGCCGGCGCCGGTATCATCCCCGGTCCCTGTGACAACATCTGCAGCAGAATATATTCAGCGATACAAAGATTTGGCGATCAGTGAAATGGTACGATCGGGGGTACCGGCCAGTATTACTCTTTCCCAGGGAATGGTGGAATCCGATTACGGACGCAGCACTCTTGCCCGTACGGCCAATAATCATTTCGGGATAAAATGCCATAATGACTGGAAGGGGCCGTCTGTGAGGCATCATGATGACAGGCACAATGAATGCTTCAGGAAATATTCCAGTCCTGAGGATTCGTTTGCAGATCATTCTGATTTTCTCAGAAACAGGTCGCGTTACAGTTCTCTGTTTGATCTTCCCCTTACAGATTACAAAGGCTGGGCAAGAGGGTTGAAAAAAGCCGGATATGCAACTGATCCCCGGTATGCTGAAATGCTGATCAGAAAAATTGAGGAATATAATCTTCAGTATTACGATCTTATGTTGCCGGTTTCCCGTGCCGGATCCGGAACACGTTCCCCGGCAGTGCCTGCCGGAGAAATCAGGCTAAGGGAGAATGAGGTTTTGTCTGATGTGAAAGCAGGCCAGTCCCGGATAAATGACAATTTCACGGTAAATATTCATGATCAGAGGGAAGTTGAGAACAATGGTTCGCAATATATAATTTTAAGGAACGGGGAGACCATGGAGATGGTCATGGAGGAGTATGGCCTTTTCAGATGGGAGATATTAAGATTCAATGATCTGGAAGATGGATTTGTACCCCGGTCAGGTCAGATCCTGTATATTCAGCCCAAGCGCAGCAGGGCAGAATCCGGAAAGGAGAAGCATACTGCCGGAGCGGGCGATACAATGCATTCTGTTTCCCAGGAATATGGTATCAGGCTTGGCAAGCTGTATGATTACAACAGGATGCCAAAGGGAAGTGAGGCAGAGGAAGGTCAGGTTCTCTGGCTGAGAAGGGTAAAGCCTGCTAAGTAACAACTCTTGTATGATCCGCTAATTTATATCCTTTCAGAAATTCGCTGATGTTCATTCTTTTTCTCCCTTCAAGCTGAAGTGAGACAATATTTATAAAACCATTTGTACAGGCTATTTTCATATAATTTTTCCGGTCGGATTCTATAGTGCCGGGAATCAGTTTGTGGGCAGCAATTTCCGGGATGCTTTCAAATATCTTCAATGAAAATGTTTTTTCGCCTTGTATGATGGATGATCGTGCTCCCGGGGAGGGAGAAAGTCCCCTGATAAAATTATGGATTACATGACTTTCGTTCTGCCAGTTTATAATACAATTTTCGGGGAATATTTTTGGTGCAGTTCTGAGTATCCCGCCTGGTATGAGAAATGCCGACTGGGGCTGCGGGGTGATTTGATTCTCTGACATGGCTGTCAATGTTTTCAGAACAAGAGCGGCTCCGCTTTTCATCAGTCTGTCGTGCAGGTCACCGGCATTTTCATGTGGATCTATGGGTGTTTCCTCCCTGAGGAGTATTTTACCGGTATCTATATTATCATCAATAAGAAAGGTTGTGACTCCTGTGATTATTTCCCCGTTGATCAGAACATGGTTGATCGGGGCTGCTCCCCGGTAATCGGGCAACAGGGATGCATGCAGATTGATTGTTCCGGAGGGAGGTATTTTCCAAACGGCTTCCGGCAGCATACGGAATGCAACAACTATAAATACGTCGGCTTCAATCTCTTTCAAAGATCTGATGAATTCCGGGTCTTTAAGGTTTTCCGGCTGCAGGACGGGAAGGCTGACTGATTCGGCAAAAATTCTGACCGGCGGTTTACCCGGTTTCCTTCCCCTGCCTGACGGTTTATCCGGTGCGGTAACAACAGAAACAACATTAAAGCCATTCTCATGCAGTGAGCTCAGTGTTGTCACTGCAAATTCAGGTGTTCCCATGAATACTATCCTGAGATTTTTCATTGTTGTCATTGCCGGTTTGGTGAATTCACAGGCTAATCCCTTGCCAGATGTTTATAGCAGGTTAGGTTATGCCCCATTTTTTTCTCCTTGGTCTGAAGGTAGAACTCGTTATGAGGGTTTGATTTGATGATAAGAGGAATTGTTTCAACTATTTTTATGCCATAGCCTTCAAGACCGGCTCTTTTAACCGGATTATTGGATATCAGCTTTATTTTTCCCAATCCCAGTGCCCTCATGATGCTTGCACCAACACCATAGTCTCTTTCATCTTCCCCGAATCCGAGTTTCAGGTTTGCCTGAACAGTGTCCATCCCTTCATCCTGAAGTCTGTATGCCTTTATTTTATTGAAAAGACCGATTCCCCTGCCTTCCTGACTCAGGTATATTACTACCCCCTTGCCCTCTTTTTCCACCATTTCCATGGCCTTGTGAAGCTGCTGGCCGCAATCGCATCGCATTGAACCGAAAATATCACCGGTAAAGCATGAAGAATGCACTCTTACCATAACGGTTTCATCTTTTGTCCAGCTTCCCTTTACGAGAGCCCCGTGTTCCAGTCCGTTGCTTATCTGCCTGAATGGTATAAAATCAAATTCCCCTCTGTCGGTGGGTAATTTAACTTTTTCACCTGTTTCAATGATCGTATCCCTGTCGAGTTTGTATTTAATAAGATCGCTTATGGAAATAATTTTTATGCCTAATTTCTCTCCCAGTCTGACCAGATCGTTTAATCTGGCCATGGATCCGTCGTCATTCATTATTTCCACCAGAACCCCGCCGGGATTAAGTCCCGCCAGCTGTGTCAGGTCTACCGCTGCTTCGGTATGGCCGGCTCTTCTGAGCACACCTTTGGCCTTGGCCTTTAAAGGAAAAACATGTCCGGGCCTTCCCAGGTCCGAAGGTTTGGTTTTGGGATCCACAAGTGCTTTTATGGTAAGTGCGCGATCCTTCGCGGAAATCCCGGTAGTGGTTTCGTCGGATAAAAGGTCAACTGAAACGGTAAACTGGGTTTCATGAAGTGAAGTATTGTTTCCGACCATCAGATCAAGTTCAAGTTCCTCGCATCTTTCTTCCGAAAGGGCGGCACATATCAATCCCCTTCCGTGTTTGGTCATGAAATTAACAATTCCCGCAGTTATAAGCTCTGCAGCACATATAAAGTCGCCTTCATTTTCCCTGTCCTCGTCATCCACGACGATGACCAGCTTTCCTCTGCCTATATCCTCAATCGCTTCATCAATGGTATTAAGTTTAATCTTATTCATTCTGTTATATTTATTATATCATATTTAGATTTTTTCCCCTGAAAAATTATCCTGTAAAGGAAATCCTTTATGTTCCTGAAAAACTGAAGATAAGTATCGACGTTCATAATCACGGAGTCATGAGAGGCTTTGTATGCAAGGAAAATACCAACGGGCAGCAAAATAAATGAGGATGCCCACATTCCTGCAAAGCTGCTGATCAGGTTTTCCTCGACAAATTTTTCTGCCGACATGGAGATCACATACCATATCACAAAGAAAAAAATTGAAATCACCGTGGGTGTTCCAAGGCCACCCTTTCTGACAATTGCTCCCAGTGGTGCTCCGATGAAAAAGAAAACAAGACAGCCGAAGGGGAGGACAAGCTTTTTATGCCAGTCGACCTCATATCTTTTCATGAATCTTATTTTCATTTTCATTGTTTCGCTTGTCATTGAAAGAAAACTGGCAGCTTCCTTGGCATTTTCCAGGGCCCGGGCGACTACGATCTTTTTATCATAAGACCTGAGGCCGGAATAAAGCTGTTCCGGATTAAATATTATAGTATCTTTTTCGGGATTTTTTTTGTCCGTGTCATACATTATATTTTTTCCGGTATACACCTTTGAATCCCTGAATTCCCTGTATTGCTGATGATATTTTACATTGTATTCATTGTTCATGGAGTCGATATAGAATGAGAGCTGTGACAGGTTCAGCATCCATGAAGTTGACCTGAAAAGGTCATCGCTGCTTCGCTCCAGATCAAATCCGGAAAGGGATATTACAACGGTCTGTTCCCTGAATTCATCCTTGCGTGAAGGGTATTTTCTATGATCCGGAGCAACATTTTTTTCTTCTATTTCAGTAAAACTTTTACCGTTATACAAAGTCATTATCATTGCCGTTTCGTCGGGTGTTATTTTCATATAACCCGAATCGGCTGTGGTTACCGAAATATTTCCTTTTTTATCACGATGATCGTAGATGATGATTCCATCAAGGCGGTTTGTTACAGGGTCCTTGGAGGTTACCTTTATACTGAAACCGTCTATGTCGTTGTTGAAAGAGCCTGCCTGGAGATTGATGTCCGGCCTTTTTCTTCTTATGTCGTAAAGCAGCAGTCTTGCCTGACGGTTTGAGTATGGAAGCACATAATTTGAAAAAAGGAAAGAAATAATTACCAGAACCCCGATGAGGACTATTAGCGGTCTCATTATTCTCATCAGGGATATTCCCGCTGATTTCAATGCTGTCAGTTCGCTGAATTCACCCATATTACCAAAGGTCATGAGGGCTGCCAGCAATATTGCAAGGGGCAGTGCCGTCGGAACGAATGAAAGGGTAAACTGGATGAGCAGTTCCGCGAGGATTTTAAAATTCAGGCCCTTGCCGGCAAGATCATCAACATACATCCACAGAAATTGCAAAAGGAGTATTATAAGCACAATGAAGAATGTGAGTATGAGAGGGCCTATAAACGACTTAAGGACAAATATGTCGACTTTTTTCACCGGAAATAAATTTCAGGATGCAAAGTTACCGAATTTACTTGGTTTTACAACGCAGTAAGCCTTGTTGCAATAAGGGAATGATGCTTCGGATTGAGTTTATGTAATATCTTCTTCCTTTGAGATTACCCGGGGTTTATCAGATTCCGAGCAATCTCCTCAGATCAGTGATCTGAGTGTCCCAGAGAAATATTGTGTCTTCTTTTTCCTCAGGTTCAGCGAAATCGGTTATTATGAGTGCCAGGCTGCCGGATAGTTCTTCGATATTGAGGCGGAATTCAAAATAATTTGAAGAAGGTTCATCGGAATCTATCCATTCAAAGCGGACCAGTTTGTTTTCCTTCAGGGAAATAAGCCTGGCTTTGGCTTCGGAACTGCTCCAGGAGAAAGTGAATATATCTCCGTCGGTCCTGACTTCATCCGCGAACCACTCGCAGAGTCCTTCCGGTGTACTCAGCCTTGAGAAGAGGACTTTGGGAGAGCAGTTGAGTGTATATTCCAGTTCATATTTCAATTTCATCAGGATTAACTATGTTACTGTTTTGCAATATAGAAAAAATAAAATAATTACAAAAAAATCCTGTTGTTATTTAGCTTCAAACTACATATATTTGCAGCCTCAAAAAGCCCTCCTTTGCTAAGGTGCCGGAAGATAAAAGTCTTCCATGGAAGGGAAAAAGAAGGGATGGCCTGTTTTTAACGGGGATGGTAGAAACAAATGGCGAGATAGCTCAGATGGTTAGAGCGCATGATTCATAATCATGAGGTCCCGGGTTCAATTCCCGGTCTCGCTACACAGAAAATCAAAGCCTTACAGAAGTATTTGTGAGGCTTTTTGCATGCAATTTGCACCGTATCTTTTAGACAACCGTACTTGATGATTAAAACAGTGTTACTCACATTTTATTTACCTCACATCATAGCGCTCAAACCGTAAGATGGTTATAAAAAACATCACCCCCATATATGTCAGCATGATCATCAGGTATTTCATGGTTTCAGATAAGCGTTCGCCAATAGTAGTTGCGCGTTCGGTAAATTGCGGTATTTCTTCGTAAGCTACCGGCTTTTTGGTCGTCGAAAATGACTCGAAAGCATTGTACCAGTGAGGACTTTGATCGTCCTTTGCATCCAAATCCTTAAACCATTGCAGATATTGAATCTTGAAATTCTGCAGATCGTTATAATTTTTACGCAGACGAAAATATCCTCCGTCAAGCAGTGCTTCCGTACCATATTCGAAAACGGCCAATGGCGAAATCAAGTTCCATTTACGGATTTTCTCCAATTGGGAAAATTGTTCATTATAGTGAACACTCCAAAAGTTGGCATCATTTTGGGCAAAAGCTGTCATCATGGCCGCCCTGATTTCATGTCGCGGGTAGAATGGGTCTCTGCCACTGGATGACCATTTTCCATCAGGAAAGCTTGCTTCTATTTCTATACGTTTTTCCGATATTTTTGTCCGCACCGTGTTGTTCTTCTCCACGGGATAAAGGCTCATCCCTATTGTTTGCGCAAAATTCGGAATGGCGATCATGAATATCAGCCATATCGATACGGAAAGCAACAAACTGATATTGGAATTAAGACTCATTGCTGATGCAAACATACCAATGGCAGTCATACTTCCAGTGAAAAAAACGACAAATGCAAGGAATAAGCCAATTTCAAGGGCTGTTTTCGTGGTGATATGAACAGATGGGGAAATCGCCAGTATAATTAATGCCAGTATTATTCCCATCACGGCAAATGTGATTAGTAAAGCATTAATAGCTATGAATTTGCTGACTAGTATATGTGCACGTTTTACAGGATTGGACAAGCAGAGCGCCAACGTTCGTTGCTCTTTTTCGCCCGATACCGCATCAAAAGAAAAAATAACTGACAGGAAACCAAACAACACCAACATGACAAATCCCCAATTAATACGATTCGAAGGCATGACCAGCGGGTTGCTTATGCTGCTTCCAGCATCAAACCCAATATGATAATACGCATTGTACACAAGCGTATTTGGTATATTCATTTCACCGCAATCGGAGATAAAGCCGCTACCGCGCGGCGGCAATTGATACGAGCGATGATTGGTGGCTACATTGGTGGCATTTGAAGCTCGGTCGCGTAATTGTTGCTCCTGACCGGCGGTAAGTTCGTTGTATTGTTTAACCGTTTCTTTGTATTCGCCGATATAGGTCAGCGACGAAGCGGCAAACATTATCAGCACAACAACAAGCGCTATAGGGAAACGCAATCCGTAAAGGAATTGTTGTAATTCGTGAACGATTAAATTCTTCATCTTACATCATATTTTATAAATGAAACGTACGAGAACCAAAACAGAAGAATACATGCAATGAGTATTCCGGCAATGAGAAACAAATGGGTATGTAAGTCGTTGCCCAATGTGGGTTGCGCATAAGTAAATCGCGGAAGGCCGGATGTGTCCAAGTATCCGAACGAGCTTAGATCAAATGTAGATTCCCGTTCTGTCTCATTTATCCATTTTTCGTATTGTTTATTTGCCTCATCCCAGTCTGCAGGGAAATCTGCTTCTTCCTGCTTGGTAAAATATGAATAGGAAGAGAATATTTTGTTTTGTACAAAATAGCCATAAAAAATATCCTGAAACTGCCTTGCCTGATTCATAAAATGTACTTCGGTATCCATACCGGTACGGCAAACCGAAGCGGAAACCTGTTTGAATATTTCGGCAGGCGAAAGACAGGAAAGATATCGCACCGTCTTTTCCTGACGATAAATTTGTTGCAGATAATCTGACTGCATTGTCCATTTTTCATCGCAATTTTCTAATATAATAGGGTTTGTCAGTTCTTTCAGACGACGTTCAAATTCCATTGTAGAACGAGGAGTGAAAAATATCAGATATCCCCCGTCCCAGTCACCCCCAGAACAAAGATTATAACCGACGTGGGTGAACTTTTCTTCTTCTAATATTTTATAGATTTCCGGCTGTTTTTTCTTAAATAATCTTTCATCGATTTGCCCTATGTTGTATGCTACATTTTTATAATCCTCCGCTTTTGTCATATTTTTGCCAAGATACGCAGCCGCATTAGGTAGCAGGAACAGCAGAAAACACCAGATAAATAGATTCACGATGATACTTGACGTTGAACTTTTGGTACGGCTGGAAATGAATCCGCCCAGAAATACAAAAAACGCAAAATACACAAGGCTCAATAACAACAACATCCCGATACGTCCATAGTCGCCTGCTGAAAACTGAACCGCCGGAGACAGTTGTATGATGATGATAATGAGCAGAAAACAAATTATCAGAATAGGTAACAATGTGAGAAAAATACCGCTTACCTTGCCGAGAAAAAAGGTGGAGCGGCTGACGGGATTGCTGAGGGATAGTTTCAAGGTACCCAACTCTTTTTCGCGCGAAAGCATATCGTACGAAAACAATATCCCGAGCAGCGAGAATAGTATGGTAAGCGCAGTGGCGAAATCGAGCGACATAAAATTGCTCATAAAAGGATTTTCGTTCAACGACACTATATCCGTTGAAAAAACCGGCTTTTCTTTACGGTCAAGCTGCACTTTCGAACCGATTTGTTCCGAAATGCCTTTGCTGAAAATACTTAACGGCGAAACGGGTCTCACCACTAATGGATTCACCCGGGCATATACCTGCGACTTTTGGTAAACATCTTCGGCCGATTTCATATCCGTTTCGTATTGCGCCAGACGGTTTTCATACGCCCGTATGCCTGTGTACACCGTATAGGGTATCAGCGTCAGGCATAACGCCAATCCTATGATAAATCCCGCAGTGGCAATATTGTTGCGAAATTCCTTTTTTGCTATGAGCCAAATCATAATTTTTAGTTTTATATTATGTTTAATTGACAGTTTCAGCATCCATCATGGCTTCCTGCATGTATTCGAGATAGATGCGTTCGAGGTCGTCCTGCAGGAACTGTTCGCGGGTGCGAAGCATCACCAGACGTCCTTCTTTCATGATACCCACGCGGTCGGCAATGGCTTTGGCGCGGAAAATATCGTGCGTACACATCAGTATGGACTTTCCTTGTCCGCGCAATTGCAGAAGCAGTTGCATCAACTCGGCAGCCGATTTGGGATCGAGTCCCGCAGTAGGTTCGTCAAGCAGTATATTGGGCGCATCCTTGATGATGGCAATGGCTAAGCCTACTTTCTGCCTCATCCCTTTCGAAAAAGTTTTCAGTTTCTTCTCGAAAGCAGCATCCTGCAACCCCACATTACGCATCACGGTGTAGTAATCATGTTTGGTCAATTTGGTTTTTCCGCCCAGTTTGGCGAAAAAATCAAGATTCTGCCTTGCAGTAAAATTTCCGTACAGCATCACGTTTTCAGACACATACGACACATGCCGTTTTGTTTCTAACGGATTTTGCATCACATCGATACCGTCGATAAGGATTTTTCCCAATGTCGGTTCGATAAAGTTAAGGAACAGGTTGATGGTGGTTGTTTTACCCGCACCGTTGGCGCCCAGCAGAAAGAATATTTCTCCGGCTTTAATGTCGAGGTTCAGGGCGTCCAACGCCAATAGTTCGTCCTCGTAACGTTTGGTTAATTCAATAGCTTGCAACATATTATTTTTGATTTTCGGGTGATTATTTTTGATTTGTTAGACACAGAGAACCACTTTACTACGTTCAGTTAATCAATTATTCAATTATTCAGTTAATCAGTTAATCAGTTAATCAGTTTAGCGTTTACTTAATTTGATACCAAACCAGACAATTCCCGAAACAAAACCGACAAGCAGCAGGATGAGCAGCAGCGTGCCGAACACCGATGTCTTGGCATTGACCTGTATGCGGATGGTTTTATCTTCGGTTTCCACTTTACGGTTGTCGGCCAGCGCTTCGGTCTTGATTTTTACTTCCTGAGCGCCTACTCCGCTGTCTTTTGGCGGCACAATGGCGATATGCACGGAGGTTTCCTTTTCGGGGTCGAGCGTGCGAATCAGGTCGGGAGTAATCACCGTGCGCCAGCCCAGCGGGTAGTCGGTGGTGATTTTGATATTGTCTAGTCGGCGTGTTCCCGCATTGCGCACGGTGATATTCATCGTTACGCTGTCGCCTGTGTTGATTTCGTGGTACAGGTTGGTGGCGCGTACTTCAATCCTGCCTTTGCCGCGCGGAATCAGTTCCAGTTCCTCGCTGCCGCACGAAGCGGCTGCCAGTTGTTCCGCCGTGAACGCGGAAACGTCTTTGCCAGACATTTGATTTAACTGGTCGTTGGTGAGCGTCAGTACGCGGAATTTGACAGGCTGGTCGATGCGAATTTGTTCATCGTCGCGGTCAGGCAGAAACACGCGCAGCGATAACTTCTTTGTGTTGACGCCCTGCGCGAACTTAATTTGCGACACTTTGCTGCTTTCGTCCGTAAATTCGTAGGTGATTTGTTGCGGCAGTCCTACGACCATCAGTCGGTAAATATCGTCGGAGGTCGAAAAACGTTCGAGGGTCAGCCCGTAAGTGGCGCTTGAGCTGAGGTCGGCTTCCTGCGAAAACTGCATCGAAGAGATGTCAATCACGTTGATGCTGGCATCTTTTTTCAGATAAATGTTTTTTTCGTCCTTGCGACCGCTGTAATTGAGCGACACACGAAGATTATCGGCATCTTTCAGCAACTCGAAATCGGCGGAAGCCTCTTTACCTATATCTATGGACGGAATCTGGAACTCATACGGCGAACCGATAATGGTCTGGTCGGTAATATCAAGCAACGACACGAAGATGTTGTACACCTTACCTGCACGCATTTCAGGCGTAAATACATCGAAATGCTCCCTGAACTGGCTCAGATATTCCTCGTTGCCTTCGAGCGTGCTTTTCAGCGTTATTTTTACGCGTCGCTCGCCGTTGACGGTCTGGTACTTCACTGCTCTATCAATAATCACATACGATTGTTGCGAAATCAGTTGCAGAATCAGTTTCTGGTAACCGACCTCGCTGCTCAGCAGGTTATTTTTCGACTTGGTATAATCGTTTGCCGAAATAGCTTTCTCGTCGTACAGGCGCGTATCGTTTTCGAACTGTTGACGGGCTACTTCGTAATCGGCACGTGCCTTTTTGAGGTCGAGAAGAATAGAAGCCCTGTCCTGTCCTGCATTCTGGGCAAACAAATTAGCTGAAAAGCAGCACAGAACGAAGATGAGTATTTTTATTTTTTTCATGTTAACCATTATATTTTAATTATTCGCTTAGATATTTAACCAATCATTAACCATTGACCATTAGTCATTAACCATTATCAAATAGCTTCGGTTGTTTTCGAAATCCCACATGGTTTTGCGTTTCAGGTCGGCCAATGCCAACTGGTAGGTGATGTAGGCGTTGATGTAGTCGAGCTGTACCTGCGATAGGCGTTCCTGCTCCAGAGATAAATCCTGCCCCGAAATATCGCCGTTCTCAAACCGCAAACGGTTGATGCGGTAGCTACGGGCGGCATTATCCTTGTTGATTTGATTGATACGGAAGCGCTTTTCGGCTTCGAAAACGGTGCGTACGATTTCACGTATCTCCTTTACGATAACATCGTTGGTATTGTCGAGCCGCAACTTCAATTCATCCAATTGGATGGTACGGAACTTAACGATATTGCGGCCGCGTCCCCAATCGAGAATCGGGACGGACAAAGTGAATGTCACCCCGCGGTTGTGCGGACGGTCGGCCATATTGTCGAACGACGACCGGAAAAGTTCCGTCACATTACCCGGATATGGGCTGACCCCCGTCAAATCGTAATAAGCCGATATGTTGCCCTTGAATTCGCGTTCGCGTTTGGCACGGTCAACCGCAATTTCCTGCAATCTGATATCGTATTCGTTTTCCTTTATTTCCAGCCTGTTGGCCAACGCTTCGTCAATAGCCCTTTGTAAGTCAATAGTTACGGTTTCGAATTCCATTTCGGCGATGATGTCAATCTCCTCGCTCATATCCATGCCAATCAGTAATTTGAATTCATCCTTTTGTGTTTCGAACCGCCCGATACTTTCCGAAAGGCGCACATCGTTCTGCAACATACTGATTTCGGTAACCAGCATGTCACCTTCGGGGATATTGCCCGTTTCGAGTTTCAGTTTGGCGATGCGCAAATCCTCCTGCGAGTTCTGTAACCGCTCCTCATAGATTTGTTTCTCATAAGCCGCACGGTACAGTTCATAAAAATTTCGCGTGACGCTATACACAATATCCATCTGTGCGCGGGTGAAATATAACTCGGAGCGTTCATACTCGTATTCGGCTTCTTTCTGATTTTCGCGCAGTCGGTTTTTGGTAAATACAGGCTGGTCGAAAATTAACCCGAACTGACTGTACGCCCGTTTCCGCTTCAAGGTGGAATAATCCTGCTCGAAAGTCGTTTTGAGGTTCTCGTGGAACAGATTGCTCGACAAGGCCAGATTTCCGCCCGTAGGCAACACATACGTAAACCGCAGGTCGCCGCCAAAACGGATGGAACTGGTTGAATTATAGACTGGTAAAGCATCGGTTTGAACAACTTCCGTCAGGCTCTCATTCCACGACGGCGTAAACATGTTTAAATCCAACCTCGGTTTAAATTGGGCTTGATAATACAGATAATGATACTGCATCGCCTTTCGGTTTTCATCATTCGAACGAATGGTATAACTTCCGTGCAGCGCAATGTCAATAGCCTGTTCGATGGTGAGCAGCGTTTTTTCCTGTGCATATACAGGTTGAAACAACAATATTCCCAAAATGGGTAAAATCGTATGTATTTTCATACAATATTTCAGTTTTACCCATTAGATTTCCAATAATTATGCCATTTATGTTAGTTCGCTATTTAATAATAAGTTACTAAGAATGGAGAAATGATTATGTTAGTATTATTGAGTAATATTTTACCCAATTGGCGAGTAATGATTTACCCGTGTGTAGCCGTAATAGCTACAACCCATATTTCTTCATTTTATTGAAAAGAGTTTTTCGACTGATGTTTAACGCTTTGGCGACGATGGTTCTGTTGTAGTTGTATTGTTGAAGCGTTGCTTCTATCAGTTTTTTCTCGGCAATGGCATTGGCTTCCTTTATTTTGTTGGTTTCGTTTTCGTTCATCAGCACAGCCTCAATGGACGAAGGATACCCTTTGATGCGCATCGGCAGATGGTCGGTGTCGATAATTCCGTCCTGAGCCAAAATCATGGCGCTTTGTACGGCATTTTCCAAATCGCGGATATTCCCCGGCCATTCGTATTGTGTCAGTTTGCCGATGGCTTCGCGGGTAATACCTGTAATATTCAATCCCAGCGTTTTGTTGTATTTCGCAATGAAATAGTCGGTCAGATGCGGAATATCGCTTCGCCGTTCACGTAATGATGGGACATGTATGGTAAAAATATTCAGGCGGTAAAGCAAATCCAGCCGAAATGTTCCCTGACGGACTTTCTCCTCCAGATTAAGGTTGGTAGCGGCAATGATACGGACATCCACAGAAACAGACTTCTTGCCTCCTACACGGTTAATGGTGCAGTTTTCCAATGCCCGCAATAGTTTCACCTGCGCATCAAGGGGCAATTCGCCGATTTCGTCAAGAAAAAGCGTTCCGCCGTCGGCCTGCTCGAATGAGCCGCGATGCATCTCACGTGCATCAGTAAACGCGCCTTTTTCGTGCCCGAACAATTCACTTTCGATAAGCGTCAGAGGGATGGCCCCACAGTTAACGATAATCATCGGTTTTTCGGCACGCGGACTGAAATTATGTACAGCCCGCGACACCAACTCCTTGCCGACACCGCTTTCGCCTGTTACCAGTACTGTAGCCAATGTGGAGGCAACCTTACGAACCTGCGCCAATACTTGTTGGAGTTTGACGCTGTTGCCCACAATCTGCCCGAAAGTATAGTTCTCGCTGATTTGGGTTTTCAGTTGAGCCAACTCGCCCGATATTTTTCCGTATTCGAGTGCACGTTTCACCGTAAGCAGCAAATGGTCGTTGTAGAAAGGTTTTTCGATAAAGTCGTACGCCCCGTCCTTAATGGCATTAACAGCCAGCGATATGGAACCGTGTGCAGTGATGATAATTGCTACTTGATTGGGACGCCGCGACTTGATTTCCCTAAGCGCTTCCGTACCCGTCAGTCCGGGCATCTGCTGGTCTAACAGCACCAAATCGGGATTATACCGTTCCGCCTCGTGCACGGCATCCGTCCCGTTATCAACGGCCAACACTTCATACCCCTCGTCTTTCAGCAATAGGGATATTACTTTTCTGATTTTGGCTTCGTCATCGGCAATTAAAATACGCACGGCTTTTTGCGAAAAAGTGAAAACAAAGTTACAGATATTATCCCAATGGGCATATAAAATGACAATTCATGATAATGTTCTTAATTTTATACGGTTTGCGGTAATTTCACCACAATGGACGTCCCCTTTCCGGGAATACTGTTCGCTTCCATCTCGCCACCATGACGGTTGACGATGCCAAACGAAATGGGAAGCCCCAATCCCGTGCCGTCCTGCCTGGTGGTGTAAAACGGATTGAATATGTTTTCGATATTTTCCTGCTCAATTCCCTTGCCCGTGTCCGTAAAGGAAATGACAAGGTAACGGGATGAAAAATCCAATTGGCGACTGCCTTCAATAGTGAATGTCAGGTGTTTTTCGTTACAATCGTTCATTGCCTCCACTGCATTGAGGATGATATTCAGAAAAACCTGCTTCAACTGCGATGCATCGGCAACCAGGACAGTATTTTTTGTTTTGATTTCGAAATCGACTGATACCTGTTCTTTGGCAATGGTATTGTTGAGCAGTATCAACGATTGGCGCAGCAATTGTTCGATATCCACTTTTGCCGTTTCCAATTCCGAAGATTTCGAAAACGACAATAATCCCTGTATGATTTTATTGATCCGGTCAACTTCTTCCATCAGTTCGTTCACCATTTCTAAGCTGTCGGGGTCATTTTTCATCCCCTTACTCAGATATTGTATCGTGCTGCGGATGGCGGTCAAAGGATTACGGATTTCGTGAGCCGCTCCTGCCGCCAACTGTCCGAGTATCGCCAAACGGTCGGCGCGGTACATCTTTTTGATGCGTGCGCCCTGCTCCTCGTACAGTGTGGTGTTCTCAATGGCAAAAGCCGCCTGATCGAATAATAGCGCCAACAGGTTAATATCTTGCTCGGTAAAGGCTTCGCCGTTATCTTTCTTTCCCAGAAAAACAAAACCACTCATGCGGTTCATCACCTTTAAAGGGTAAATTAGTTCTATGCCATTGTCACGAATCATCTCCCGCTCTTTATCGGAAAAGTATTCCATTATTTCGCGCGACTGCGATACCGCAAGATGCATTTCATTAATCGACAACCAATTGACCAATCTGCTATGATGCGTAAAAATGGCTGGTACAGACCGGCTGTTTTCGTCGGATTGACTTTTCATATGCCTGAATTGGTCGGTATCGGACTGAAACATGTAGAAAATAATCCGCGAAACAGATGTTATCTGCCTGATTTTCGAAATAGTATTGGCTACCAACAAATCTTTATCGGCAATAAGCATCAACGAACGGTTAAATTCCGACAGCAACGTACGAAACATGATGTTATCGGAAACCTGCTTACTGTTTTCTATTCTGAGAAGTGACATTTTGTATGGCAGAATAATTTGCGGCAAATTTACACAAAGCTTTTTGTTTTAGTGGAATTTAAAGTTTACATAATTGGCATATTTACCAGAAGGATGCCTCTGGACTTAAAATATTTCCGGTAAATCTATAAAGTGAATTGGTTACATGTAAAAATTGTTGACTTTTGTAATAAACACTCAATATTTAACATAAAATCATCTTAACACCAGGTGCAAATATTAATTTCGTGAACTTGTTTTCAACTGTCTTGCCTTCCGGCAGGCGGATAAAGATGCCTGGTGCGGGGAATGTGTTGTTCAGACTGATGGGATCAACAGTACAGGTGACTGATAAAAAGAATTGACAATGATGTGGGTTAAACTTGGAATTTTGCTTACAGGATTCATTTACGCAGGCGTTCTGCCGTATGCTATCCGGAAGGCACTGAACCATATTGACTTTGACACGGGAAGTCAGACACTAAGCTTTTTCAGCAATAAAAGCCTCTATGACCGCAGGTACAGGAAAGCCTACAAGAGATTACTGTTTCTGATGGCAATTCTTACCTATCTCTTTTTTGGGCTCCTGTCATGGCTGTATGATCTTGGTCAATATGAGAGATTCATGCGGCATATTGATTACAGCTTTGCATTTATCACCCTGCTGGCTTTTGTGCCTCACAATATCGAGCCGTGGAGTATAAGGACCTTTGGTCTTTCGGTTCAGAGGCTGCTGCATAATGTCCTGGCCGTAGTAGTCTTCCTGACACTGCCAGGTCTGATCATCCTGTTTCAGATTAGTATACTACCCGATAACAGGTTTCCTGGAATTACCGGTCTTGTGATCATCGGGCTGGTTCTTCTGACAGTTCTGATATCAGTCATCAGGAACGGCATCAACGGGGCTTCGGAAATACTTTTTATCAATGGCATAAGCATCTGGTGCCTGTTTGTAACCGTTGTGACATTTATCCGCTAGCAGTACACCGGATCCCGTATAGGAAACAGTTACAGGATCAGGCTGTCACTCTTTGGCGATCCCTATTCCATGCCAGGTTTACAGTAGATTATATCCCTCAGCCGGATGTCATCAGAGGAGGCTCCTATCATTATTTCAAATTCACCGGGCTCCACCACATAATTCATGTTTTTGTCCCACAGGCCAAGTTCCCTGCAGGGAACCGTGAAATTCACAGTTACCGATTCTCCCGCTTTAATCTCAGGTTTTTTGAATCCTTTCAGTACTTTTACCGGAGTGGTAACGGAACTGATTTTGTCATTGATGTACAGCTGAACGACTTCCTTTCCGCTTACCTTCCCGGTATTTCTGATTTTCAGGCTTAATTCAATGCTGTCAGTATCTGCTAATTCCTTCCTGGCTATTTTAAGGTCGGAATATTCAAACTCTGTGTAGCTCAGTCCGTAGCCGAAAGGCCACAAGGGGTCGGTTGATGAAAAGACATAATCACGTCCGGGACTTTCCGGTGTACCCGGTTTTTTATAATATCCCCTTCCCGATGGTTTGTGATTGTAGAATACCGGAACATGTCCAACGCTTTGCGGAACAGATACAGTAAG
The DNA here is from genome assembly GCA_964522415.1 of uncultured Rikenellaceae bacterium. Lineage (GTDB taxonomy): Bacteria > Bacteroidota > Bacteroidia > Bacteroidales > VadinHA17 > LD21. The sequence goes on from CAZFVQ010000033.1 coordinate 30,297, forward strand.
TTTTCCTGACGGCGTCACTTCACCGAACAATACCCGGGCCACAGCGTTTCCCCCTTCTTCACCGGGGTACCATGCCTCGAGGATTGCTGCTATGTTTTCCTTCTCCCATTTAATACTGTAAGGTCTGCCATGAACCATTACAAGTACCACAGGCTTCCCGGTTTCATATACCGCCCGGATCAGTTCAGGCTGTACTCCCGGCGGTGTAAGGTCAGATCTGTCATATCCCTCCCCGCAGGTGGGATATGCTCCTTCGGCTGCAAGTTCACCCCATCCGGTACCACCTAATGACATGCTTGTACCTCCGATGACCAGTATGACAACATCACTCTTTTTTGCCGCAATTACAGCCTCCCCGAATCCGCTCGTATCGGGATCGGTTATTCCGCATCCCTTTGCATAGTTTATTTTCAGCCTGTTGCCGGCCAGGTTCTTTATTCCCTGAAGAATTGTAACTCCCGATGAATTATCTTTTGTAATGCTGTAGTCACCATACTGGACCTGGTTTGCATTGGGACCGATAACAGCAACTGATTCAAGCTGTTCAGCCTTCAGTGGCAGAAGATTATTTTCGTTTTTAAGAAGTATTAACGACTCTTCGGCGATCTCTCCCGCGAGTTTTACAGATGCCTCTGTATGAAGCAGCTCACTCAGATGTGCTGGCTTATTATAGGCTTTGTCAAATAATCCTGCCCTGAATTTTACCTCAAGAATATTTCTTACTGCTTCATTAACCAGTATCTCAATATTTTCATCATTCCTTGCCAGGTTTATAAGCTCCGAATAAGCCCAGTTGCTGCCTTCCTGGTCAACACCTGCCTTAAGTGCCACAAGAGCAGTTTCAGCCCTGTCCGAGGTTATCTTATGTGTATGATGGAGCATACTCACTGCACCGTAATCGGCGAACACATATCCCCTGAAGCCGAATTCCCCGCGAAGGATATCCCGGAGGAGGTATTCACTGGCGTGTACGGGTATCCCGTTAACCTCATTATAGGCGGGCATTACTGAATACACATTGGCCTCTTTCACCGCTTTTTCAAAAGGATATAAATGCAGATCCCTGAAATCTCTCGGCCCGACTTCCACGGGCGCAATATTAATTCCTGCCACAGGTGTACTGTATCCGGCAAAATGTTTTGCCGTACTTATCAGGTGACCATCGGGAATGCGATGTCTCGTTACGGAGGGATCGCCCTGCATGCCAATTACAAACGCCTTTCCCATTTCGGCGACGAGATAAGGATCTTCTCCGAAACATTCTTCCACCCTGCCATAGCGGGGATCTCTTGAAATATCGAATAATGGAGAAAAAGCCTGGTTGCAACCGATTAAACTGCCTTCATATGCAATAACTGCGGCCATCTGTCTGATCAGTTCCGTGTTCCAGGTGCTGCCCTGTCCGATCACCTGGGGGAAATTGCTTGCTCCCTTTGCCAGTATTCCATGCATTCCACCCAGTTCCACCTGAATTGCAGGAATACCCAGTCTGGTTCTGGCTCTGAGGTAGTTGTCCGCAGCTTCAGAGATTGTGGCTATATCCTCAATATCTGTTCTCGGGGGATCAAGGCAGCCGATACTCCTGCCCATGAAAAGTTCTTCCAGCCTTTCTTCGGGAACCTGTCCGTTTTCATCGCGAATTATTTTTTCCAGGCTCAGTTTCAGCATCTGACCCACCTTTTCCTCTATTGTCATTCTCTGAAGAAGATCATCCACACGTTCCCCGGCACTCAGTGCGGGATTCTGATAAGGAAGCTGCTGTGCCGTCAAATCACCGGCGAATATGTTCAATGAAAAGAAACAGACAGCGAATATGTAATTAAATCCTGAAGTGAAGCGGGTCTTTTTCATCACTGATCATTTTTTCTTATTTACAGACTTTGAATAAGGTAATACATTGACTGGTATTCCTTTCCCACTTCGAAGCGGAAGACTCCGTTTTTATACTCCGAAGGTATATAGCCGGTTATAAAACCCCGGGGATTAACAGCCATGACCCGAAGATTGCTCCTGCCGGTCCTGATCTCAATCACAGCCTCAATGATTTCGACCTGTACAGGTCCGTGTCCTGGTTCCAGCTGAACAGTATGATCTTCATTGTATCTGCTCCCGGTATTGTCAGCCCTGCCTACGGTAGTCAGCAGCATATTCGGGGAAGCGGATATGGGATCATCGGTCAGGCTGCTGACAGCAACAGTTGCAAAATCATTCTTCACACTGATTGTCAGATCCGTCAGTTTTACCGGACCTTCCCTGCCGGTGAATCCGTATACTGCTTTTGTCCGGGGAGTATCAATCCAGCCAAACTTTTTGGTGGTATTCCTGTAAAGTTCCTTTGTGTCAGATATTACTTCTCCCTTTCCGGCATCCGCAAGAGGCCGGTCTGAATCAGTCAGTCCGGCGGATATGCTTTCGTCCCCGGGCAGAACTATTTTTATACGTTGTTTCTCGGCAGCAAGGGGGAGGGCTTTAATGCCGGAAGTGGCTGAAATATCCTTCAGTTTAATATAGCTTATCTTTTCCGGCGTTTGAACATCTCCTCGGCGCATAATAAGTGCCGCATGGTAGAATAGTCCGAATTTCGCCGGATCATTGAATGTATCGAATACCCCGCCCCTGTAATAAACTCCGCCTATTGCATCAGAAGTGATTGGTTTTCCGATCATATCCACATCTTCATCATTGCCATAGCGGTAGGTATGAATGGCAAATCCCCCCCATCCCTGCATTGCTCCGACAGCGGCCATCAGCAGGGAGCTTTCTGCCCTCCATTCATTGGGCCATGGATTATCCCATTCCGACACGAAAAACGGCTTGCCCGCAACATTATAAAAAGAGAGTCCCGTGAGCATGTTTCCGGTACTTCCCGTCATCGGACCGTTCATGAACCTTTTATTGTTCATCCCCCATATTCCGAAGGTGTACCAGTAGGCATGGCTGTCGGTGAAATCGGCTACAGTCTGTGCCGACAGATGGGCAGCGTTCCTGGTCCAGTTTGTTCCTGCTACAGGAATCTTCACACCTGTTTCCCGCATATGGGAAATCATTTCCCGGTAGTAATCCCTGCTTACATCCGTGAAAAACTGCAGCATGGTATTGTCTGTCCCGGCAAAATCCACTTTCCCTTCAGGCAATCTGATTTTTTTCTTTTCAGCCCAGATCCGGTACATTTTTTCCAGCTCGCTTCTGTAGGGTTCAAGAGTAACCTTCTGACTGAAGAGGTCATTTTCATTTGTCACCTCAACCAGTACTATTGCCGGATCATCCTTGTATGCCAGTTTTGTATAAGGATTAACATGTGTCCACAGATCATAATTGAATTTTTTCTGCAATTCTATCAGGCGTCTGTTGAATGTGCTGTAGGGTTTTGCAGCATCACCAAGCTGTTCCGGAGCCACAACCCCGTCTCCCGTTTTGAATCTCCTGTATGTAAGCAGGTCCATGTAAATATATATGCCTTCCTTTTTCAGGCTGTATATGAGGTAATCCAGTCTGTCCATGCTTTCAGGATCGGGATTCATTGTATTTGTTCTGTTCTCACCCCGGGAGTATTGAAAAATATTTGGAGTGGACCATTCAGCATCCATCTGATGAAACCTTACGATGTTCACTCCGGTTTTGGCCAGCCGTTTTGCTATACGGGCACTGTGTCCGTGAGGGGGAAAACACTGTCCGCTATTGAAATTCGTACCCCAGAATCTTGCAGGTGTTCCATCCTCAAAAACAAATTCATTGTCTCTGACCTGCAGGAAGCCATGCCTGCCTGCAGGTTTTTCCCCGGCAAATATAAAGGATAAGTCTACCGGCATATCGTCCCATGGCAGGGTATAAGGGATTGTTTTCCCCGGGGAAATCTTCTGTAGGGGCATATCTGCCACAGGACCTGATTCGTTTAGTGTAACTGACGACGAAAGAAGCAAAAGCATAAAAACTGCAGAAAAGGATTTCCCTTTTTGCAGGAGCAGCAGGAACTTACTTTTTCCATTGTGATCATACAGTATTCTCCTTCTCATAGTATAAAATATTTATTGTTTAGGGTAGAGTGACGGTCTTTGAATATTGGTTTAGCCTTAACCTGATCATTGATCCTGCCATAGTATATTGATCATCTCCAGCGTTTTTTCAACAAGTTCCTGTCCGCCCCCGGGACCCATCAGCGTACTTGCCGGAACGGCACCGTAGGAGCCACCTGCAACGGAGCGTTCCGGAGGCAAATAAGATCCGCTTCCCGTGAGTTGTACAAGAAAGGTCTGTATGGCAGGACTTCGTCCTTTTATCCTCATTCCGTAATCGAGATAGAGTTCGAAGGGATTGGTGGCAATAACTATGTCGCCAATCCTGAGGACATGGATCTCTACCGGCATCCGGGGCTGTTTCTTTTCCAGTTCATAACGTTCCTTTACGCTTTCCCCCCTCTTCATCAGGGTATATATTTTCGAAATATCGGTGTACCACCGTAGTTTCTCTCTGGCAGCGGGATCATTCCGGATTTCAAGCAACAGTTCATTGTATTGTTCCCTGTATGTTTCCGATTCCCTGAGAGCATCATTGACATCGCTGATATCAATCAGTCTTCTTGAGAGTTCAACTATTTCCATTTTGTGCTCAAATACCGGATCCCGGTCAATATTGCTTTTCATATACGGCAGCACCGACGTAACAGCATCTGCTATCCTTAAGGCAATTTGTTTCCTTTGTGCCAGGGTCTGGCCTCCCGTCAGACTGTCAGGGAACATCAGCTTCTGCATCCGTGCTTCAGCTTTTTCACCGATCAGAACATGCGGTGACTGGTCTCCGGCGGCACTGCATTGGGGGAGAATATGGATTTCATCTCCGAGCCTTCTTCGAAGCTCAATCCTTGTCTCGTTCCAGTAATCAGCACTGATCAGGTAACTGCTCTCGGTAACCTGGGAAGGACAAGGAATGTTCAGTACTATCCCGGTAAGCTTGTTTTTGTCATCCCAGGTGAAAAGCATGTTCACGGAATGATCTTCATATCCTTCCACATGACTGAATCCGGGAGTATCAGGCCTTTTATACATTGTTGATCTGCCATTCATGTCAACTGTCAGCCTGTTATGTCCGACAACGGCATGGCCCAGTCCAAAACTGATTCCTCCCGCCCTGCGGTTTTTCCATGCCTGTTCCGCTGCCCCTGCAATACGTTCTGCAATATATTCCTGGCATTCAGCGGGAGACAGCACTTCAAGCTCCACCCCGTATACACTTTTTGAATCCCTGGCCGGGCCTGCAAGCGGAGCTGTGTGGGTATGTGTCGCATTAAGGAAGATCTGTTCTGAACTGACTTCAGGCAGTGTATTCCTCAGAAGTTTTCTGACATTGTCCCTCAGATTATCAGAAGAACCATCGCGGATGCCGTCACTTATGCTTACCAGATCGCAGCTGACCATGATAACTTTTCGGGAAGACGGCCCGGTACCATTCTCGAGTGCAATAGCCGTTACCGTAACCGGGTCCATAACACCCTCCATAACCCGTGCATGAAATTGTCCGGCTATAAGCACAGGCTTGTCGGGGGTTATGTCGGCGGAAGCCCAGCCGATTTTAAAATTTCCTGTTTCTCCGTCCGTTGCCTTATCTGCCCGATTTCCTTCAGAACTGTGCAAATCCGCTGAAAGCGAAATTATTGCAATCACTGTTATAAACAATGATCTTTTAATGTCAATGCAAATGTGTTTCATGATGATACAGCTTGTTTTTAGCCTGAATACTACGCAAGCTTAAAAATACGGATAAAAGTTGACTTCCGTATCTGTTTTCCGGTTTTGCTGAAAATCATCAGGCGGGACGGACGGTTCTAATGGCGTGATACCACCCTTGCCTTGTAAAGGTCTATGCCGGGAACAGTAAATATTTTATCGGGATTCCTGGAATAGATATTATGTGTCCACCAGCTTATCTCTCCCTTTGTATAAACCAGTTCTCCCGTGGATTCGTTATAGTTAACCGATTTTACATCTCTGACCCCCCTTAGCAATTCAAATTCATGAAACTGTTCACCGGGGATATCAAAGACCCATACACTGTTGTGTGTGCTTATTATTAGCTTCGTATCTGAAATATTATTCAGATCATGTCCGCTATTATCCGGCAATCTCCATTTCTTTTCCGGTTCCAGTCCGGGACTGTCTGTATTCCAGTCTTTCAGTGAATATGACCGCAGTTCGTCATATCCCAGTGCAAACAATCTCTGATAACGGGGCATCCACACCACTCCATGGCCGGAATAAAGACTGTCCTGCCAGATTGATTTTTCCGGTGTCCCGATATCGAATAACTGAATGCAATTTCCTTTTTCTGCTGTTGACAATGTGACAACAATTCTGTTATCCGGCAGTAATTCAGCCGAGTGGGCATTGGGGACATGTGCATAAAAAAGGCTCTGCTTTGTTTTCCTGTCTGCCAGAACGACTCCGCCTGATGATGAGGCAATGAGAATCTTTTTATTACCGTCAACCGGTTTGCATTCATCAGTGCTCCTCATATATCTCTGGTAAGCACCGGGCAGGTCGGCAATTTCATTTACTTTCCATTTCCATGTAATAAACACATTTGTGTCAGCGGATTTATTTCTGTCAATAATAATTACCTGGTCATCACCACAGGCAATTATTTCATCCGGTTCTTCCGAGCAGGCTGTAAAGAGAAGAACAATCAGCAAGGGTAAAAGGCAGGCAATTCGTTTCATTCGTCTGTAATTTAATATTAATAGTCAGATAACTCCATCTTTACATGGTCGTTTCGTTGCTTTGATTTTTAAAGATATCATAATCTTTTAAAAGGTATCAAAATCACCTTTAATATGTCACTGTATTTATAAGTACGGTCCCGGACCGGTTTTTCGCGGTTATGTAGGTCAGCGGCGTTGCCGCCGCTTTCCCCATTAAGAACTGTACGTGC
>CAZFVQ010000034.1:0-10250 GCA_964522415.1 uncultured Rikenellaceae bacterium
GACTCGACCAGCAGATCTACAAGGATATTGTAATGCAGGTTGCTGCAATGAATCCTGTGGCTGTTGACAAGGCAGATGTGCCTCAGTCAGTTATTGACAAGGAACTGGAGATAGGAAAGGAACAGGCAAGGCAGGAAGGCAAGCCGGAAGCCATGCTTGATAAAATAGCCCAGGGCAAGCTTGGAAAATTCTTCAAGGAAAGCACACTTCTGAACCAGGATTTCATCAAGGATAGTAAAATAACTGTAGGCCAGTATCTTAAAACAACAGGTGACTCACTGAAGGTTACCGGTTTTGAAAGACACAACCTGAATAATTAAATCCTTTTCGGTATCCGGTACAGCTATCACAGCAAGTACCGCTAACCTGAGCAAGGAGAATCCTGAAGCAAACAGGACCCTGAAGCAAACAGGACCCTGAAGCAAACAGGACCCTGAAGCAAACAGGACCCTGAAGCAAACGGGACCCTGAAGCAAACGGGACCCTGAAGCATAAGGAAACCATAAGGGATTTCAGCTGAAAACATATTTCCCCTGTACCGCAACAGTAGTCATGGCAGAGGTAAAACAAGCCGGGAGACATTTATTGTCTCCTTTTTTATTAATTTAGCACTGTTTCATCATTTTAAGTTCCTTACACGGATATGAAATACAAAAGAATTTTATTAAAACTCAGCGGTGAATCCCTTGCCGGAACCGGCAATCACGGGATTGATGAACAGGTTCTTGATTTCTATGCAAAAGAGGTTGCGGAGCTGGCTGAAAAAAAATACGAAATATCAATTGTTATCGGAGGCGGCAACATTTTCAGGGGTCTGAGCGGAAGCGAGTCAGGATTTGACAGGGTAAGGGGTGACCAGATGGGTATGCTTGCAACTGTAATAAACAGTCTGGCCCTTGAGAACGCGATACAAAAACAAGGAGCCTGTGCAAAAGTTTATACCTCAATAAGGATGGAACCTGTCGGAAACCTTTATATCCGCGATAAAGTAAATGAAGAACTGAAAAAAGGCACTGTTTGCATAATCGCCGGGGGAACAGGCAATCCATTTTTCACTACTGACACCGCCGCGGTTCTCCGGGCTGTTGAACTGAAGGCAGACCTTCTCCTGAAAGGCACGCGGGTGAATGGCGTATATACGGCCGATCCCGAAAAGGTACCCGATGCTGAAAAATTTGACAGGATATCATTTGATGAAGTCATCTCCCGCCGGCTGAAGGTAATGGATTCAACAGCCTTCACCATGTGCCTTGAAAACAGGATGCCTGTAATAGTTTTCAACATGAATATTCCGGGAAATCTGATGAAAAATGTCAGCGGCAAACAAACGGGTACTCTTATTTATACCTCATAACAGATCGCCGTTTTATCTATATTTTATTAATTTTGTCATTACCCGGCTGAGAAACCGGCTTTTTACGCAACATGAAATTATTATTTACACAATTCTGACGATATGAATGAAGATGTTGAACTGATTACAGAAGAAACACGGGACAGGATGCAGAAAGCCGTTGATCATCTTGAACATGAGCTGGCAAGGCTCAGGGCAGGCAGGGCCACTCCTGTTCTTCTTGACGGCATTACAGTTGTTTACTACGGAGTCAACTCACCATTGAGCCAGGTTTCAAATATCAACACCCCCGATCCCAAAACAATTCTTATCCAGCCCTGGGAAAGGAATATGCTCGGCTCTGTTGAAAAAGCGATACTGGCCGCCAATATAGGACTGACGCCGATAAATAACGGAGAAGTTATCAGAATCAATATTCCTCCCCTTACTGAAGAAAGAAGGCATCAGCTGGTAAAGCAGGTGAGAAACGAGGGTGAAACTGCAAAGATAAGTATCAGGAATGCAAGGAAGTGGGCAAACGATGAGCTTAAAAGCCTTCTGAAGTCAGGTCTTCCGGAAGATACTGAAAAGACTGCATCCGAAACGGTTCAGAAAATCACTGCGGAATTCAGTTCCTCTATCGACAGGATCGTGGCACAGAAAGAAAAAGATGTTATGACGGTTTAAGCTTCAGCACATACTTTGCAGCTTTCCTGACCATATCCTCACTGAACAGGTCCCTGTAAAATCCTCCCTCCACATAGGTTTTTGTCTGTGAAAGATAGAATTCACTGGCTGGAATACCCGATGCACCCGTTGGAATAACCGTCCAGGATTCATCCCAGTCGGCCAGATTGTAAATATGCCTTTCAGAGGCTCCGTTTGTAACCCTGAACCCTTTTCCGTAGGAATAGGGACAAACGGTATGGTCACTGCCTCCTGCAGCGTATGTTTCTGAATTCAGACCGAAAATACGGTCCATTATCCTTATGCTGCCTATCGGATGCTCCAGTGTTATCTTATGTATTTCACCCCACTTCCATTTTGAAACATCATTGCCGCAGGATTCTGAAATATTCCGGGCAGCATCCCTGAAGCTTCTGAAAATAATATCATCCAGGGTCTCTGTTTCCGGCGTCCTGATATCATCCACCCATTCGTCAGGTCCGTTTTTTAATATCCTGTAGATATAATAGTTCTTTATTGATCCCGGAAGCTGATCATAGAGATCACCCAGTTCGTCACCCAGCAGGTTTTCCGCAAAACTGGCGGAGAAGAACTCAAAAACCGTGGGTGACACCTGGTCTGCACTCATGTCGTAATCCCAGTCAGTCATGATATCAAGCACCTGGTTTTCAATTGTATTCAGTTCAGCCTTTCTGTCACGGACTCTGAGGATAAAGGGTGTAAGCAGTCTGGCATAGGCAGAATGCTGGTCAGTAAGCATTCTCCTGAAATCATCAACGTCATGCTTTTCCTTTTCTTCTATCATCTCCCTTATCCTGTCGATTCTGTAGGGAACATAGAATCTGAATGAAATATAGTAGGGGTATTCGTCGCTTACTGTCTTGTTGTTTGCTGAAGAAACGTAGCCCGTCTCCGGATTGAAGCTGTACGGAAGCTGGTCAGGGGCAACATATCCCTTCCAGTCAAACTCATCCGTTTGTCCCGGTCTGATCATTGAACCATAAGCTTTTCTGACAGGGATACCTCCTCCGGTAACAATTCCTATATTCCCTTCCCTGTCGGCATATGCAAAATTCTGGCTGATGGAACTGAAATATTCCACTCCTTCCCTGAAGTCTTCCCAGTTCTCCGCCCTGTTGACTGAATACACCGCCCTCAGCTCATCACTGGGATCATAGCCCGACCACCGCATGCTCAGAACAGCATTTTCAACATTCTGCAAACCGGAAATGACAGGTCCCCTGTGGGTAAATTTCAGAAGCAAAGTATCGGTCCTGCCTGTTTTCGATCTTATAATCTCTTTTCTGACCAACATATCCCTCCATTCACCATTGAAATAATACTGATCCTCATTTTCCGGATTTATTTCTTCCCTGAAAAGATCAACATCGTCAACCATAAGGTTTGTCAGTCCCCAGGCTATATTGTCATTGTGACCCGCAACGACGAAGGGTTCACCGGGAACCATCACACCCGTCACGTTCAGTTTCCCGGGAACAACCTGATGCATCTGCATCCATATTCCCGGAGACGATAATCCCAGGTGCATGTCATTTGAAAAGAGGGGCATGCCCGTAGCACTCCTGCTTCCTGACACTGCCCAGTTATTGCTTCCCGAAAAGGAATGTATTCCGAGGGCCTCAAGCTGATCGAGTGTCGAAATAAAAGCCCGGGCTTCCCTGAGTATGTCATCCTCAAGTCTGAAATCAGGAAACACCGATGAAGACTCCACGCCCCAGTCCGGAATCAGCTGCGAGACCTTCTCCTCTCCCATTTTCTCTATAAGCCTGTATATGAATATGTCGGTTGTAAGGTTCCCGGCAGCAAGGTCCCAGCCCATATACCCGATTATATTGGCAATATCCTCGAGCTTCCATTCATCAGGCCGGTATGACAGTATCCTGAATTCCGGAGGCAGTTTTCTTCCCGCTTTGCCAATATAGCTGTTCACCCCGTCGGCAAAAGCCTGCAGGCAGAGTACTATTTCCGCAGGCTGGTTGCTGAGAACCATTTTTGATTTGGTTGTCATGTCGAGACTGCGGAGAAAAAGATCCGTCTGAATATAATCATCTCCAAACATTTCAGCCAGCTTTCCCTTTGTGGCGCGACGGATGAGATCCATCTGCCAGAGTCTTTCCTGTGCCATGATATAACCGGTGGCAAAATATAGATCATGTTCATCTTCTGCATAAATATGAGGCATGCCCCGTTCATCCCTGTAAACAGTCACCTCCCCTTTCAGACCGCTGATTGTCAGTTCACCGCTGTATACAGGCAGCGCACCTTTTTTTATTCCGGAAAGCAGTATCAGTCCGCCGCCGGCAGCAATTACCAGGATTGCCGCCAGTACCAAAAGAATTGTTTTGAGGATTTTCATGGTTTTATTATTTTGCATGTTGTTTTACAGCGTGTCTGCCAAACGTTAAAACCCGTCGTATTGCCGGTTCTCTGCTTATGTATTTGTGTAACGATCTCTGTGAGTATTATGCCGCCTTCAGAACCTCCTCCGGAAAGAAACTGCTGCAACAAAAATAAAAATATGAAATTTAAGCCAATAATGCGTTATATTTTCATAAATAGCTAAGTAACAATATATTATCAAACAGAAATTGTTTTATAAGTCATTCATATTCAGGTGTATATATCCGGCAGGAATCAAAAAACCCAAAAGTTCAACGGACTGGTGTAAACTGTTATCAGCTGATAATCCCGGAAAAAAGTCCGGAGGTACAGTTGCGGCACATTGCTGTCATCTTCCGGTTGCTAAGTATCCTTTGTCTGAACAGCCTGTAGGGCCGGCCCGTCCATATTTCCCTGAAGGTATTATCATTCAGGTCACCGAGAACATGATCCGCATCCTTGTCGAAACAACAGGGAATCACCTTCCCGTCCCAGCATATGACCGGATTGAACCATAATCTCTTACAGTTATCTGAAAGACTGCTGAGGATAGTATATTCGTCCCCTTTTAGTTCATAGCGTCTGAACTTTTTGTCTGAAGGAAGCCATTTTTCATGGGAATCTGCATTTATCACCTGCATCGATTTCAGTTTCAGCCTTGCCTTCATCTCACGGGCAAAACGTTTCATACCAGGGATCTGATGCTCATTCTCCCTGTTGACAAGGAACTGGATTATCAGTTCACATGATGAGTGGTGCTTTCTGATTGCTGCGGACATGTTGCCGATTCCCTCAGTCACAACCCTGAAATCACCATTATGCCTGTATTGTGAATAACTGTCCTGATCCAGACCGTCGAGGGACACAATCAGTTTGTTCAGACCTGAAAGGGCAAGCATTTCCGCATTGTCCGGAGAAAGGAAATGACCATTTGTAGCCAGGGTTGTTCTTATTCCTTCTGCCTTTTCAAGAAAACTGCCGAAAAGGGGATGAAGCATGCTTTCTCCCTGGAAATAAAGACTCATTTCAAGAAGGAAGGGTTTCAGTTCATCAGTGATTCGCCCGAAAAGACCGGTATCCATAAAACCTTTTTCCCTTGTCATTTTTCCGGAACCACAAAAGCATTCCGGACATTTCAGGTTGCAATGATTGGTGAGTTCAACACTTACTGTCACAGGCATTCCGGAAATCGCAGCCTTCCTGGTGATCATGCTTTTCAGGAATGAACATCCTGAAACCATGAGATTTAAGGATTTTGACAGAGACAGAGTCATCTTTCCATTAATAAAGATTGTCAAGGTAATAAAATAATTTTCTTAAAAACAATAGGGTAAACCAGCCCGCTGACGGTCTTAGGAGTGCGGTTCCGGGAACGGCAAAACGGATGAAGAGAAACCTGCCCGCTGACGGTCTTAAGAATACGGTTCCGGAAGCGGCAAAGCGGATGAAGAGAAAACCAGCCCGCTGAGGATCTTAGAAGTGCGGTCCCGGAAGAAGAAAAACAGGCTGGTGGGTATAAAGTAAAATCAAAGTCAGAATCAGGTATAAAAGTCAGAATCAGGTATAAAAGGTATAATTAAAACAACAGAGACATGAAAATTAAAATGAATATTCAGTCTGCAGCAATAATCCTGCTGCTGATCCTTGCTTTTCAGTCACTCTCTGCTGCGGGGCCGGGAAACAAAAAGAGGATTGCGGAGCAGGAATTTATAGTCCTCAGGGGCAGGGTCATTGATGCGGAAACAAAATTCCCGCTTGTTTTTGCCAGTATTGCAGTAACAGAATCGAATGTGGGAATAATTACCAATATCGACGGTGAATTCACTCTGAAAATCAGTCCGGATCTGATAAGCCACAGTATAGAAGTCACCTTCCTGGGCTATAAAAACAAGGTCATACCGGTAAGCAGTCTCCGCGATGACGGGTACAAGAACACTATCTCCCTCGAAACAGCGCCGATACCGATCAGGGAAGTCGTTGTAAGGCCCCTTGATCCGGAAGCAATCGTCGAAAAGGCGATCTCCCGCCTGGGTAAGAATTATGAATCGGTCCCCAACCTTATGACGGCCTTTTACAGGGAGACAATCCGCAAAAACCGCACATATGTGTCCATCGGCGAGGCAGTCCTGGAGATATTCAAGGCTCCCTACAACAACGACCTTCGTTTCGACGGCGCAAGGATCTACAAGGGAAGGAAAAGTACGGATGTTGAAAAAATGGACACCATACTGTTCAAGCTCCAGGGTGGTACCACCAGTGTTCTTCAGCTCGACATAGCCAAGAACACGGAAGCCATACTCACCACCGAAGCAATGAAATACTACGACTATTCAATCACAGGAGTAATAGAAATTGATGACAGGCCTCACTACGTAATAGGCTTCATCCAGAAACCCTGGGTTGACCAGCCATTATTTATGGGAAGCCTTTTCATTGATATGGAAACAAATGCCATTACCGAGGCGGAATTCGGATTCAACCTTTCCGACATTGCTGCGGCAACTGCAATCTTCATACGGAAAAAGCCCTTCGGAATGGAAGTAACGCCTGAAGTTGCGACGTACAGGACAAAATACCGCGAACAGAACGGGAAATGGTATTTCAATTATTCCAGAGCTGAAGTCAGGTTCAAAGTCAAATGGAAGAGAAAACTGTTCAACACCTTCTACACAACCATGTCGGAAATTGCTGTCACAGATCGTACTGACCAGGAAGTTATTAAATTTGCAGGAAGGGAAAAAGTCAGGTATTCTGATATCTTTTCCGAGAAGGTTAGTGCTTTTACCGATCCTGATTTCTGGGGCGATTACAATGTGATTGAACCGGACCAGAGTATTGAATCGGCAATCCGCAAGCTCAGCCGCAGACTTAAATTCAGCGACAGGCAGGATCAGGACGAATAATTTATTAATGATCAGTGACAATGAAATAATCAAAAGGATCCGGAAAGGTGATGTCAGACAGTTTGAGTCACTTTTCCGCACCTTCTATATTTCACTTGTCAGATATGCAACATCGTTTGTCAGGGATCATGACACGGCCGAGGAAATTGTTCAGGATGTGTTTTACAGGATCTGGGCCGGCAGGGAAAAAATAAACATAAAAAAATCACTGAGTGCCTATCTGTTCAGGGCCGTTCACAACAGCTGCCTTCACCTGCTGGAACACAGAAAGGTAGTTGAAAAACATGAAAGGGAAATTATCCGGGAATGGGAAACAAATCCGGGAAGCACGGCGGATCTTGTACAGTACAACGAGCTGCTGTCAGTAGTTGCAGATATACTGGAACGTCTTCCCCCAAGATGCGGACAGATCTTCTGCATGCACAGGTTTGAAGGACTGAAATATGCCGGGATTGCAGAAAAACTTCAAATATCTGTTAAAACGGTCGAGGCCGACATGAGCAGGGCATTAAAGGAATTCAGAAAAGCACTAAAGGAAAAATGACAGGAAAAAAGAATACGGAAAATTACTCTGACGGGGACCGGGGGGACGAGCCGGGGAAACCGGGCGACAGCAGAAACAGCGACAGAAGCAGCGACAGAAGCATTGACGTGGACAGGGCATGGAACAGTCTGCTTACACGGATAAATGAATCAGAGGAAGCCGGACCCGCCGTCCGCGTAAGCCTGTTCAGCAGTAATCTGCTGAAAATTGCTGCTTCCCTGCTGGTCATAGCCGGTCTGGGCCTGGCAGCCCTTTTCATTACCGACAGAGTACCGATAAATAAAAAGATCAGCTTTGCCACCGATATCAACAGTAAAAACCTGGAAGTCATCCTGCCCGACGGAAGTATGGCGATACTGAACAGGGGAACCGTACTGAACTATCACTCAGACTACGGAAAAACAGAAAGGAAGATATCCCTTTCCGGCGAAGCTTTCTTCGAAATCACGACGGATGAGGACAAACCATTCACTATTGATGCCGGGAAAGCTGTGGTAAAAGCTCTCGGAACTTCATTCAACGTGATCACCAGTAATCCGGATTCTCATGTTGAAGTCTTCGTCAGAACAGGAAAAGTATTGCTCGCGGACAACAGTGGAAGCAATTCCATTCTTCTTGATCCGGGATACATTGGCACAATGGATTCAGGGAAACCTGCCAGATCGGTTAACAGGGATCCGAATTACATGGCATGGAACACCGGAATACTGGTATATGACGGCCAGACCCTTGACATCGTGTTCCGGGATCTGAAAAGAGTGTACAACATGGAAATCATTGCTGATGACCCTTCAATACTGAAGGAAACGTGGACATCACCCATCAATAACCAGTCGCAGGACACAATAATTCGCCTGATTTGTTATAGCTTTAACCTGGGTTATACAAAAGAGGGTAATATATACCATCTTTCAAAAAGATGACCCTGGTCATGAAAAATGCTTCCGGACAATGGCTTCATAGGGAAAAAACTGAAGGTCGTTCTGCTGATCCTTGCTCTCAGCCTGTGGTACAATGTAAAGGCACAGGAGATTATACTGGATTCTCTCTTTACATTCACGGAAGGCGTGGTGAAAACGGGCAATGCTCTCAATATTATCAGCAGGCAGAGCGGTTATAGTTTCAGCTATGACAGCCGTCTTATTGATCCTGAAAAAGAAACCAGTCTGTTTTTCACCAATACCAGGCTGAATGACATACTGGATGCCGTCCTGGCCGGTGATTCTCTCAGATACACAATTGTTGACAGATATATTATCATATCAAGGCAGGTGTCGCTTCCGCAGGCTGCCACCGACTCAATATTTCCCTTCAGCAATACTTATATCAGCGGTACTGTGGTGGATTCAGATTCGGATGAACCATTGCCCTTCGCAAGCATCGGACTGAAAAATACCGGCAGGGGAACCGTAACAAATGCCGCGGGGGAATTCGGACTGAACATCCATCGAGACTGGCTGAATGACACTCTTTCAGTTTCCTACCTGGGATATCTGGGAAATGAAACAGCCATAAGTCAGATAAGGGGCAACAGTTTCAATATCCGCATGCAGAGGGAATTTGTTTCAATTCCGGAAATCATTATCAGGACACAGGCACCCCAGGAAATTATTAATAAAGCATTCGCGGCAATATCACCGAACTACGGCAATACGCCTGCATACCTGACCGCTTTCTACCGCGAGGGCGTAATGAAGAAACAGAAACTGCAGAATTATTCCGAAGCAGTGATCAGAATATTCAAGAGTGCATATTCAGGATCCTTTTTCGGCGACCAGATAAAAATACTGAAGAGCAGGAAAATCGACAATGTCAATATAAGAGATACCCTGTCGGTGCGGCTTAAGGCAGGACTGAGTACCTGCCTGGAACTCGACGGGGTAAAAAACCATTTCGACTTCATTTCAAAGGCAGGTATGCCGGAATACAGGTACAGCATCAGCGATATTGTAACGTATGAAGATGAATCAGCCTATGTGATAGATTTTGAGCAAAGGGAAAACGTGGAGCAGGCTATCTACAGGGGTTCGCTGTATATCAACACAATGGATTATGCCATCCTGCATGCCGATTTTGAAGTCCATCCAAAATATCTCAGTAAGATGAAAAGCTCATTCATCTCAAGTACCAGCAGGGGATTTGACACCTGGCCGCAATCCGTGAAATATTCAATAAGCTACCGCAGGTTCAGTAACAGGTATTTCCTCAATCACGTGAGAGGGGACCTGGTTTTCATATCACGACAGAAACGAAAATTATTCAACAGCCAGTTCAGGGTGTTTTTTGAACTTGCCGTAACCGGTATCGGGACTAAAGGAGTAAGCAGGTTTGACCGCGAAGAGCTTGCTCCCATTCATTCAGTCTTTTCCAGGACAATAAAAAG